>NZ_NHTN01000061.1 GCF_002167005.1 Indiicoccus explosivorum | reverse complement strand
GATTCTGCGGGGGGAGAAGATGGACATGATCGAGACGGAAATCAAAGTGCTTGTTTTTTTGCGCCAGTCGTAAGAGGGGGAATCGCCGGTATTGTGGCAAGGCCGGGCATGGGCCAGCTTGTCATTGTCGCAGAACTTATCCATCGTTTCAGGGAAAAAGGGATGAAAACAGTCTTCTTCGCGCCTGAACAGACTCCGGCTGTACTGGAAGAATCCATCCAGCTGGCGGATGCCGTGACGGGAACGGCAGAAGAGACCATTGAGGCGTTAAGGACATCCGGTACTTCCGCTGTATTATTCGCAGATAAAGGACGCGTCGATTCAGGGGAATTTTTCCGGGTACAGGAGGAAACCGGTCCGGAACCGGTCACTGCAGTGCTTGTTGATCTGACTGGCAGCGCCGTCGATGAAGATTTTCCGTTCGGACCGCTGGAAACGGTGTGGCAGCTCGATGCAGAGCTGGCTGCACGGCAGCTGTATCCGGCAGTGAGTCCACTTTATTCCACTTCTTCGATTCTTGAAGAAATGAACATGGATGAGCGGCACTTCCAGCTGCGGCTTAAAGTGCAAAAAGTGATGCGGCGGTATCGTGAGCTGCGTGCGATGGTCCAGGTCAGGGGAGAAGAAAGCGTTCCGGAAGCGGAAAAAGAGATTTACCGGCGCGGTGAGCACCTGGAAGCCTATTTCACACAGCCTTTTTATACTGCGGAGGAGTTCACGGAAATGGCCGGGGTTTCAGTGCCGCTGACTAAAGTGCTGACGGACGTGGAAGCCATTTTGAATGGCCAGACTGACAGAAAAAGCACAGAAGACCTGAAATTCACCGGCGCGCTGTCATAAGCACAGTACCGTCCAGTGGATTTTCCATTCTCAATTCGGGAGGAGTCAGTCATGTTCTGTTCAGACCGGGAAGAAATCAGGGAACGGGCGGAAGAAATCCGGGTATCGATCCACCGCTGCCGAAAAGGCGGATGGCGGAAAAGACCGGCGCTGCGGAGCCTGATCATGCTGCTGCCAGTGATGAAAATGAAATGAAGACCGGAGGGCCTGCGGGCTTTCCGGTCTTTTTGCGGGAAAATCAGGAAGACATCAGGTAAGCTGGATGAAGAGGTGAGGGAGATGTTCAAAAAAGTGGAACTCTATACCAGCAAACTGGAAGACATGAAAAAGTTCTATACGGATCTACTCGGCTTTCCTGTGCGTGAAGCTTCCGCGGATCGGTTTTCAGTAGCCATCGGGTCGTCAGAGCTTGTTTTTCTGGAGTCCGGCACGCCGTCCATTTATCATTTCGCTTTCAATATACCGGGTGACAGTTATTCATCTGCGAAAGAATGGGCAGCGCAGCGCGTCAGACTGAATCGGGAAGGCGAATCCGATGAGGTATATTACGAACGCTTCGATGCAGATGCGTTTTACTTTGATGATCCGTCAGGCAATGTGGTGGAATTGATTGCCCGCCGGCAGGTGAGAGGCGGGACAGAGTTCAATCCGGCGGAGCTGCAGGATATCAGCGAAGTCAGCATCACCACGGATCATGTGAAAACAGCTGCAGAAGCACTCTTGGCAAACGGCATTCCCCAGCGGACTGGAGATACGCTGAATCCGGAGGGGCTGAACTTTTTCGGGAAAGAAAATGCCTATGTCCTGCTTGTGCCGCCGGGCAGGACGTGGTATTTTTCAGATAAAACGAGTGCCGTCCGTCCGCTTTCGATTTTATTCACCGACGGGAAGAAAGCGGATGTATCGGCTGAAGGAAATGTAACTGTTTTTACAGAAGGCTCTTCTGCTGATGGAGCATGAACTGATCCAGGCGGTTGACGGAAACCGTCGCCCGATCGGAATTTTTCCCCGCGCGGAGATCCACAGGCAAGGATTCCTGCATGAAACGTTCCACTGCTGGCTTGTCAGGAGGGGAGAGGTATTCGTCCAGATCCGCAGTGCCGGTAAAAAGGATTTCCCCGGATTGCTGGATGTTACGGCTGCCGGCCATTTACTGGCAAACGAGCAGCCGGAAGACGGCATTCGGGAGCTTCACGAAGAACTGGGCCTCAAAGTCCGTCCGGCTGACCTCATTCCGCTTGGCGTAATCAGGGATGATATTGAACTTCCGGGTTTCATCGATCGGGAATGGGCGCATGTTTTCCTGCTGCCGGTTCCGGAAAGGGTTCGGTTCATCCTCCAGAAAGAAGAAGTGGAAGCAGTGGAAAGACTGACACTTGATCAGTTCGCGTCGCTCGTCGGAGGTTCTGTTGTGCGCCTAGCGAATGGACGGTCTGTTTCAAAAACGGATGTCGTGCCGCACAGCGATCATTATTTGGAACAGGTCATCAAGGGAATGAGAGACAGGGTGGTGAGGGAGTGGACGGAAAGAAGCTCGCAATCGGAGTCATAGTGGGGACATTGATTCTGGTAGCGTTAATTTATGCTGTGTTCCAGCTGTTCATCGCCGCCAACTTATAAAAGGGGCTGTCTGAAAAGGTCAAAATACCTGTTTTCCGAACCGCCCGGTCCGGGATGGGGAAACCGGACGCTTTTTGACCCACACGATGTGGGAAATGCAGCCAGCGCGACAGGACGTCGCGGTGCTGGCTGCCCGGACGGACGGCCGAGCCGCCGCCGCTCATGCTTCGCGGCGGGGGTCTCGGCCATCCGTTCTTCCGCAGGAGTCGCCGGTTTCCTGTCCATCTTCTGACCGGACAGGCAGGCGATCTGCCGACAGCCCCTATCTCAATTCACAGAAAAAAACCGACGCGAACGCAAAAAAGGCGGCAAGAGGGCTTAAGTTCCTCTTGCCGCCTTTTCATTGGCAGTTTGCTTCTGAGAGACAGGGCCGGCAGAAGCCAGCGGAAATGCGAAAAACCTTCTGCTCCTGCGCAAGCTCGTCGCAAAGCCGCAGACCGGCTCGCACGCGGCCTGCAGCTTGCCCTGCGGAAAAACGGGCGGCTCAAGACCCCGCATGCCGGAGAAACCGGCAGAGGAGGCTTGAAAGAGGAGGACCCGAGAGCGCGGCATCGTGCCGCTCGGGTCCTCTGACCCGCATCCTGCGGACCCGCGGCAAACGGTTCTAACTGCGACGAGTAAGCGCAGGAGCAAGTGTTTTAATGCGACGAGTAAGCGCAGGAGCAAGTGTTTTAATGCGACGAGTAACCGCAGGAGCAAGTGTTTTAATGCGACGAGTAAGCGCAGGAGCAAGTGTTTTAATGCGACGAGTAACCGCAGGAGCAAGCCAGCGTTTGCGCAGCGAATGCCGGTCCCTTCCAGCGAAGTTCTGCAATCATTCCGAATCTGAAGGGGCTTTTTGGACAGCCTCTTTTATAGAGGTCCCGTTAATTTCGCCTGGATAATATACCGGTCCGGCGCATCACCGAAAAATTCGAATGGATAGCATGTCGTGAGCGTCAGAATAGGTTCACTTTTATCGGTGATGACCGTTAAATCTTCTTTATGTGTAATCCAGATTTTAAAGATTTCATATTCGAACAATTCTCCCCCGTACGCCACATGGAGCCGGTCCCCGGTCTTCAGGTCGCCGAGTTCCGTGAAGACGGTATCGCGGTGGCCGCTCATAACGGTATGGCCGCGGCTTCCGGGCACCACCGTTACGTCACTCACATAAAGGCCGACCCCTTGGCTCAGTACATCGTCGCTCGTGCCCCAAAATACATCGAATTTTTGTGCGAGCTTAGGAATATATAAAGTCGCCGCCTGCTCTCCCGGTTCGTGTTCGACCGCGGAAGTCGCAAGGGGGACAGCCGATGGAGGAGACGGAATCTTACGTTCGGAAATTGGCATCCGTACAGGTGCGGCGTCAGCAGAATCGATCGGAATGGGCTCTCGGCCGGCTCTTATTTCCTGGAAATCCTGCTCCGTCATTTCCTCGGCCGCCATTTTTCCGGTACTCCAATCGACGAAATTGACTGAACCGATTATAAAGCCTGTCATAATCAGAAGCCAGCCGACCCATCGCCTCATCTCTGATTCACCTCGCAAAGAAACGGCCGGATCCTCTGCCGCTCCATATTAAGCGTTTATTTCTTTTTTCTTCCGGAAGTTCAGTAAGAGCACCCCTGCTCCTGCAAGCCCGGCTCCGATCAGTATCATAAGAGGATTATTCGTAGCTGTATCCGGGAGCGGTTCACCTTCATCACTGCCGGTGTTGTCATCGGAGGAAGGTGAATCATCACTGTTCCAGTCAGCAACAAACGCATCGAATTCAGCTTGTGTCACTTCACAAGGAATGCCATCACCATCGCCATCCAGCCGGTGCGGATCATTATCGGCGCTGTAGCCATTCGTGAACCAGAATGTCAGTGCCTCTTCGTGTGTGGCAAAGTAATCGCAGTCCCTGTCGTTTGCCACGCCATCTTCCGTGTTTTCACCAGTAGCGGGAGTAGCGGGTTCTTCGGAATCCGCTTCCAAATCAGCTACAAAAGCATTATAATCACTTTGCTGAATCTCGCATGGATAACCGTCTTCATCACCATCTAAGTCATGTGGGTCATTCTCGGCACTGAAGTCATTCTCGTACCAGAATGTCATCAGTGCCTGTGGATCATCCGCAAAATCTCCGCAATTCCGTGTGTCCTCGATGTGTTCATCAGCACTTACACCAGACGCGAACCCCAGAGCCAAAAACGGAACAGCAAGCAAAGTCGACAACTTGTTCTTCATCGTTTTCTCCTCTCCTTTTGCGTGATATGTAGTACACCCACAATTTATCCGATTTATAAAGTTTTGTAAATCAAAATAAGGGATAATTTTGAATATTAAAGAAAAAAGGGAAAAAAGCATTACAAAATCCACAAAAATAAGCCCTCTCCCTAAAAGGGAAAGGACTTATGAAAGGTTAAGGTCAAATTACAGTTTGTTAACGTTAGAAGCCTGCAGGCCGCGCTGGCCTTGCTCGATGTCGAAAGATACGTCCTGTCCTTCGTCCAACGTCTTGAATCCTTCGCCCTGGATAGCTGAGAAGTGTACGAATACGTCGTCTCCGCCGTCGCGCTCGATGAATCCGAAGCCTTTTTCTGAGTTAAACCATTTTACTTTACCTTGTTCCATGTGTGTTTCCTCCTCGTGCACAAATCCATGTACACATTGTGTTACTATCCTTGCTCAACGCTTGATTGCTCCGAACAAAAATAATTCTTCCTTAGATTAACATCTAAGTTCTGGAAAAGCAACTCAAAAGCTTAAGACTTCCTAAATTATTTTTCTTGAGGATTTGCGTATACTGAGGGAAAAAGGGGAATGGGGAACTAACAATGAATAAGGTCATGGTTGTGGGTGTCTCGGCAGGAGCCGGGAAATCGACGTTTGCCCGCCGGCTTGGTGAAAAGACGGGGCTGCCGGTCCACCATTTGGATGCATACTTCTGGAATCCGGGCTGGCGGGAATCGACAGTCGAGGAGTTTACAGAAAAAACGGCGGGCCTCGTGGAAAGGAACCGCTGGATTATCGAAGGGAATTACAGCACCACTTACGAACTTCGGGCGGCCGAAGCGGATACGCTGATTTATATCGAGCTGCCTCTGCGTGTCTGCCTGTATCGGGTGCTGAACCGCTGGCGGAAAAACAAGGGCAGGACACGTATCGATTTGGCGCCGGATTGTGAAGATAAAATGGAATGGGCGTTTCTGTCGTTCATTATCCGGACTTATGCCGACAGGAAAGTGAAAATGCGGGGAAGGCTCCGGGAATTTGAAGCGGCCAGGCCGGGAAACCGATCCATCATACTGGTCGGACAGCGCCAGATCAACGGGTTTTTGGAAACTTTCCATAAAGTAAAGGATGAATCAATTGGATAACTTACACAACGGAACTGTCAGAAACCAGCAAACAGGTGAGATGCATACATTTTTCATGCGCAAACTGCAGATGGAGGATTTGAATGAGATCGAGCGGATGCAGCAGGAGGTCATCCGGGCAGCGGACGAGAAAAACACGCTTCAGCCACTGACAACGGAAGAATTCAAGTTCATCCTTGACGGAAACGGACTGATGATCGGCGTGTTCGCCGACGGGCGGCTGATCGGATTCCGGGCGCTCCTGATTCCACCCATCGATGAAGAGCACCTCGGTTTTGACATCGGCCTTCCGGAAGAAGACCTGTCTTCCATGCTGTACCAGGAAATCTCTGCAGTATTGCCCGTATACAGAGGGAACCGGCTCCAGCGGCAAATGGCGGATGCCATCATGGAAAGAATTCCGGAACTCCAACGGAATTTCCGCTATATCGCCTGCACGGTGGCACCGATGAACATCCCGAGCATGAAAGACAAATTTTCACAAGGCATGCGCATCGCTGCGCTGAAAGAAAAGTACGAAGGGCTCCTCCGGTATATTTTCGTGAAAGACTTAGGAATGGAGGGGACGGAATCGGGCGAATCCGTCATGATTCCGGCGGAGAATGTCACCCAGCAGAAAAGCTACCTCAAATCCGGCTACAGCGGCACCGCTCTGGAATACCGCGACGGCTGGTTCATCCGCTTCGAACGCTGAACAGGCGGGTGGTTCTGGGCACTTTTGCCTGCCCCAGCCGGCGGCTTCCTGTTAAATAAGCACGAATTTCATGGGGACGGAGAAACAGACCTCGATAAATAAAACAGGAAACGCCATACTGGGCAGGAAGGGAAATTACGGGCAAAGGAGCAGCTGCCGTGAACATTCAATTCGATTCGGGTTCCCCGATCAAACCAATCGTCCTGCAAGGGCCGGACCGGCAGAACATCGTGTCGGCCGTTTATAATTCAGCGGACGCTGTGCCTGGCGCCGCATTTTTTTGCATCCATGGCGAAAAGACGGACGGGCATCTCTATATCCAGGAAGCGCTGGATCACGGGGCAAAGGCGGTCATCGGTTCAGATGAATCGGCAATGGACGCGTTCGCACCGCGCTATCCGGAAGTTACATTCGCCCTTGTGGAGGACGTGCGCGAAGCGATGGCCCAGGCAGCGATCATGCTGTCCGGCGGTGCACAGGAGCGGCTTCTGAAAGTGGGCGTGACCGGTACGAACGGCAAAACGACTGTCGCCTCATACATACGCAATTTGCTGAATCTCACCGGAATCCCGTGCGGATTCATCGGAACTAATGGGGTATGGACTTCCGGCAGTAAAATGACATTCCGGAAAACCACCCCTACGACGCCGCTTTCCGCTGATCTCCACCGGATCTTCTCGATGCTGGACGAACAGGGGAATAAAGCGGTATCGATGGAAGTGACTTCAATTGCCATCGATCAGCGACGGGTGGCCGGAATCGAATTCGATGTGGCTGTCCATACCAATTTATCCGAAGAGCACTTGGAATACCACGGAACCATCGACCATTACCGGAATGCGAAGCTCGAGCTGTTCCGCCAGGCGAAGGCGGCGGTCGTGAATCTGGACGATGAAGGGATGGCAGGGGAAATCCTTGCCGAGGCGGCATGCCCGATCCTGACTGTCAGTCAGCAGCCTTCCAGCGGGGCCGACCTCGTCTGGACGAACTGTGAAGGTGAGGAGGACGGCATGGCATTCGATCTGATTTGGCAAGGCATCCGCCACTCGGTCACCATGCCGCTTTTCGCGGAATACAATGTCGGCAATATGGCATTGGCGATCGGGGCTCTCCTGCAGGCGGGTATCCCATTCAGCCGTATCAAGCCGGTGCTGCCGGACGTGGATCAGGTGGAAGGACGGTTCCAGCGGATCGAAGGGCCGGATGGCCGGAAAATCATCATTGATTACGCGCATACGCCCATTGCGCTCGATAAAGTGCTGGAAGCGGCGAACAAGCTGCCGCATAACCGGCTGATTGCGCTCATTGCCGGTATCGGCATCCGGGACTTCGGTAAAATGCCGAAAATGGCGAAAGCGGCTGAAGGGAAGGCGGATATGCTCGTCGTGACGGTCGATCATCCGGGGGACCATGACCCGTCCGCTGTCGTCGAAGAAGTGATGAAAGGGTTTACGTTCCCCTATAAACAGGAAGTGAGAAAAGCGATGACACGCAGGGAAGCGGTGGAAACAGCGCTCCGGGAAAGCGGGCCGAACGATCTCATCCTCCTGACGAGCGGCTGCATCAACGGCGCGCAGATCGTCAAAGGCGAATATGTTCCGCATTCCGACGAGGAAATCATTGAGGAATTCTTTCTGTCACAAAGCTGAAGGAATTTCGGTATAATGAAAGAGGATGTTGGAAAAGACTTTACTTGGAGGGAACAAGATGGAATTCCGTACGGAAAGAGACACGATTGGTGAAATTCAAGTCCCGGCCGATAAGATGTGGGGCGCGCAGACGCAGCGCAGCAAACAGAACTTCGCGATCGGCACGGAACGCATGCCGCATGAAGTCGTCATGGCATTCGCACAGCTGAAGAAGGCGACGGCAAAAGCGAACCATAAACTCGGAAAACTGTCGGATGCGAAGATGGAAGCGATCGCGGCAGCGGCTGACGAAGTGATTGCAGGAAAATGGAACGACCATTTCCCGCTCGTCGTCTGGCAGACCGGCAGCGGCACGCAGTCCAACATGAACATGAACGAAGTCCTGGCGCGCCGCGGCAATGAGCTTTTGGAAGAAAAGGGGTCCGAAGATCGGCTCCATCCAAACGATGATGTCAACATGTCGCAGAGTTCGAATGATACATATCCGACCGCGATGCACGTAGCCGGTGTCCTTGCAGTGACGGAACAGCTATTGCCGGCGGTTGAAAAACTGCGGCAGACGCTGGAAGAGAAGCAGGCGAAGTTTGATGAGATCATCAAAATCGGCCGTACGCACCTGCAGGACGCGACTCCGCTGACGCTCGGCCAGGAAATCAGCGGCTGGAAACAGATGCTCGTCAAATCCGAGCGGATGATCCGTTCGAGCGTCGAGGAAATGCGTGAACTGGCGATCGGCGGAACGGCGGTCGGCACGGGTATCAATGCGGACCCGAAATTCGGGGGCCTCGTCGCCGACTTTATTGCTGAAGCGGTCGGGACCGAATTCTCATCCGCTGAAAATAAATTCCATGCGCTGACAAGCCATGACGAAATGGTCTACACACATGGTGCGGTCAAGGCGCTGGCGGCGGATGCGATGAAAATCGCCAACGATGTGCGCTGGCTGGCGAGCGGACCGCGGTCGGGCATCGGGGAGATCACCATCCCGGCCAATGAACCGGGCAGCTCAATCATGCCGGGGAAAGTGAACCCGACGCAGAGTGAAGCGCTGACGATGGTCGCGGTCCAAGTGATGGGCAACGATGCGGCGATCGGCTTTGCAGCGAGCCAGGGGAACTTTGAGCTGAATGTGTTCAAGCCGGTCATCGCGTACAATTTCCTGCAGTCGGTCCGTCTGCTGGCGGACAGCCTCATCAGCTTCAATGATAACTGTGCGGTCGGCCTCGAAGCGAACCTGGATGTGATTGAAAGCCATGTCCGCAACTCGCTCATGCTCGTGACGGCGCTGAATCCGCACATCGGATATGAAAAAGCGGCGAAAATCGCCAAACAGGCGCATGAAGAAGGGACGACACTGAAAGAGTCGGCGGTCAAATCGGGCTTCCTGACAGAAGACCAGTTCGATGAGTGGGTCCGTCCTGAAAATATGGTCGGCAAAAAGTGACAGATTGGCGGCTCCGGAAACGGGGCCGTTTTTGTATATAACTTGAACTAAGGAATTCAGCTGCTATAATAGCTGGAGTTTGCTGCTCGAATGCTCATTTACTGCTGCGCAAGCTCGTCGCGAGCCCGCAGAAAAGCGGAGCTGTATTGCGGAATATCGACAGATGAGAATCATTGGCCTAACATATTTAGATGCGAGACGAATTAAGAAAACTGAGGTGGAATGATGACGAAATCTTTTATTATAAGCTGGAGCGGCGGCAAGGATTCAGCGCTCGCATATTTTCGGGCCGTCCGGGCAGGACATGCGCCGTTCGGACTGCTGACGATGTTCGAAGAGGGCGGCGACCGTTCACGATCGCACGGTCTGCCGGAAGAAGTGCTGCAGGCGCAGGCGGAGCGCATGGGCATGCCGCTTACGATCGGCCGCGCCGGCTGGGAGACGTACGAAGCGGAATTCAAGGACAGGCTGCAGACGTTCAGCAGCCAGGGAATCGAATTATGCGTTTATGGCGACATCGACCTCGAAGGCCATAAAGAATGGGCGGAAAAGGTGACGGCAGCCGCAGGGATGGAAGCGTATCATCCGCTCTGGCAGGAGCCGCGGAAAGCGCTGTTGCGGCAGCTGATCGAAGAGGAGTTCCAAGCGGTGATCACCGTCGTGGACACGGAGCGGATGAGTGAACGGTTTCTCGGGCGCACGCTGACGGCGGAACTGATGGACGAACTGGAGGCCCTTGGCATCGACGCGTGCGGAGAGGAAGGGGAATTCCACACCGTCATCGCGGACGGCCCCATTTTCGTGGAACGCGTACCGCTGGAGTTCGGTGACGTAATCGACGTCGGCCGGCACAAAATGCTGGATGTGACATTGAAAGCAGGGAAATGAAAATAGCGGCCCGCCACACTTGGCGGAGCCGCTATTCTTCTTTAAAGACCCACATCCGCTGGATGATGAAGCCAAGCAGGAACAGGGCTGTATCCACAATGATCTTCAGCGCGACTTCCCCATCCCGGAACACTTCGGTATAAAGGGCCTGCACAATCCCGCCGGATATGAGTGCGAATGCACCTGCCAGCACGAAATAACGGATGAGCGAGTAGTGCGAGCCTTTCCGGAACACTTTATAGCGATTCAGGAAATAGTTGAACAGTGACGACAGCACCCGCGCAGAGACCGCGGCGAACACGATGAACAGTTCCGGCGCGTCATCGCGCCAAACTTCGGTGAACAGCCAGAACAGGACAATATCAAGACCGAATGATACCAGAGCCGAAAGGCCGTACTTCAAAAACACTTTGTATACATGGTAGGAATCGTGCAGCGGGCGAAAATGAGAAGACTTATTCTTTTCGTGATAAACCGTTTCGATTTTGATTTCCCTTACGTGTATGCCGGTCTCCCCTAAAGCAGCCAGCACGTTCATTTCGTACTCGAACCGTTCGCCGGGAACGGCGAGCATGAACGGAAGGTGCTGCACAGGGATTCCCCGCAGTCCCGTCTGGGTATCTGTCAGCCATGTGCCTGATGTATAACGGAACAGAAGGCGCGTCAGCACATTGCCGAACCGGCTGCGGAAAGGGACATGCTTTTGCGAAAAATCCCTGGCGCCGAGGATGAGCCGGTCCTCCGTTTCAGTCAGTTGGCGGGCGATTTCCATAATATCCGGAACGAGGTGCTGTCCGTCCGCATCCGCTGTAATGACAGCTTTCAGCGGGAGCTGTCCGTTTAATATGTAATGAAAGGCGGTCTTCAGTGCGCGGCCTTTCCCCTGATTCACTGCGTGACGGAGCAGCGTCACTTCCGGGAGCTCCCGGATCGAGCTGAAGATTTCCTCGTACTCCGGCCCGCTTCCGTCATCGATGACGATAATCCGGCTGAACCCGGCGTCCGCCAATCCACGGACAGTCCGGCCGCATTTCTCGTCCGGCCGATAAGACGGTATGATTATGGCAATTTGTTCCATGGCAACCCTGCTTTCTACTCACGGTGACCGTTTTGAATGATACTTTCAGCATCACACAGAGCGGAAAAGAAGTCAAAACGGGAGATTGGCAAAAGAGGGGGTGTTACGCTCGCCGGTTTGCCGGATCTTAAGAATTTCTTCATTTTCCTGCTGCCTTTCCCTTAAGATTTGTCCGCTACACTTTGAACAGGAAAAGAAAGGAGCGGAAATTATGATTGCGGTGAATCACTTAGTTCATTCGTTTAAGGTGGGGAAGAAAGGCGGTGAGCGGAATATTCCGGTACTGAAGGGAGTCACGCTGGAAGTGAGGAAAGGAGAGGTTACTGCGATCCTCGGTAAGAGCGGTTCTGGAAAATCGACGCTCCTTCACGTGCTGGCGGGCTTCATGAAACCTGACAGCGCGACTGTCCGCATTGCCGGTCAGGAAACCACCGGACTGAGTGCGGCGGAGTATGCTGAATTCCGGCTAGAGCATTTCGGCTTTATTTTTCAGAACTTCCAGCTCATGCCGGGCCTCACGGCGTTCGACAATATTGCGCTGCCACTGAAAATCAAAGGTGTGCCGAGAGGACAGCGGGAGCTGAATGTGCTGCAGCTTCTGAAAGAAGTCGGTCTGCAGGAGGTGGCGGATCATTATCCGAACGAGTTATCCGGCGGTCAGCAGCAGCGCGTTTCCATTGCTCGTGCACTGATCACCGAACCGCCGATTATTCTGGCAGATGAACCGACGGGAAGCCTGGATTCGGAGACAGAGCAGGACGTGCTGCAACTGATCCGTTCGCTGAACGAGAACCGCGGCACAACCTTTGTCATCATCACACACGACGAAGAAGTAGCGGCGATTGCCGACAGACAGTATCGGCTGCACGACGGTGAACTCGTCAAAGGGGGGAAGCGCCATGCTGTTTAAAGACCAGATCGGGTTCATCCGGCAGCATATGAAACGGAACCGGCTCCGTACTGCCATGACAGTGCTGGCCGCGACGATGGGCTGCGCATTCCTTATTGTGCTGGCGTCCGTCGGTTTCGGGCTCCACAAGACGCTGATGGACGAACTTTTAAGCAATCAAACCGTGACGGAGATTCAGATTCACGGCAAAGAAGACAGCGGAGAGCCGATTACAGCGGAAGAACAGGAACTGATCCGGCAGCTGCCGGGTGTGGATGCCGTCGTGGCGCGGTCGTATCTTGAAAGTCCGTCCCGGGTGCTGCTTGATGACCGATTGAATCGCGCACAAATTATTCTGACGGACGCGGAGCAGGAAGCGAAAGCGGAATTGGATCTGTCTGCCGGTGCACTGCCGTCATCCCGGAATGAAGTGATCGTCGGCTATCACTTTGCGGAAAACCTGCTGACGGAGCAGGAACTTATCGCATCTGAAAAAGGTGAATCACCGGCCGGGTATCGAGGTGACCTGATCGGTGAGACGATCCGGTTGGAAGTTATGTCGAGCGAGTCAGAGGAGCCAGGACCGGAAACATGGGAATTTACGATTGCCGGTATTGCTGAAGAACCTGCAAAAGACTGGCGGGTCGATAACCTTGTATTGGTCGATGAATCTTTTCGGGAAGAATTCCCTGTATTTACAGCGCCAGAAGGGGAGGAAGTCGCTCCTTATTTTGAAATAAATGCCTATGCGGAAGACTTGGCAGCAGTGGAAGCTGTGACGGAGTCTTTGAAGACGGAAGGTTACTACGTTTATTCGGTTACAGAAGAAATGACGACGATGAACTTATTTTTTAATGTGCTGAAAGCAGGGCTTATCTTTGTTGGTACGATTGCCGTATTGATTGCATCGATCGGTATTTTCAATACGATGACAATGGCCGTGACCGAACGGACGCGTGAAATCGGTGTCATGAAAGCGATTGGTGCCCAGCCGAAACTCATCCAGCGGCTGTTTTTGATGGAAAGCGCTTGGATCGGTATCGTCGGAACCATGCTGGCAGTCGTAATTTCCTTTGCGGTGAGCGCTCTCGTCAATCAGCTCATTCCCAATATCGTACTCAATATACTTGCGGAAGACGGAGCGGGAGCTGAAGGCATGAATATTATTGTTTCCGATATTCCGTGGCAGCTTGTCGTTATTGCTTCATTCATTTCCATCGGCGTCGCTATGGTCTCAGGCTGGCGGCCGGCACGCAAAGCGACGGAAATCGACGTCATCCAAGCACTTCGGCAAGAACTGTAAGAATACCAGACCTGTGCCGCCTTCTTTGTCAGAAGCGGCAGAGGTTTGGTTTTTTGTGACTATCCGCTTAAGTGAGAGGGGCAGCGTGAAAATTATGGCAGAATGCTGCCTAGAAGAATCGTTTCGTGACGCGAAAAAAGACCTCGATACTTTTCCGGAAATATAGTCTTTAAACCTCTTGGAAACGTTTTCATTTACCGGCAAAATAAAACTGCAGTTCACTTGAAGAGGAGGATGGGAAATGAAAAAGACGATGCTGACATTATCGGTTGCAGGTGCCCTTATGTTTAGTGCGGTGCCCGCTGCATCAGCGGTAGGGAACGGTCCGGGTTATGGCGGGAATGAAACGATTAATACTTCGATTTTAACGACATATGAAGAAATGGCGGACTTCCTGCAAAAACAGGATGCCAAGCAAGCCCATATGGAGCTCGAAGTCATTGGTCAAAGTGTAAAAGGACGCGATCTGTATCTTGCTAAATACATAAGCGATCCGGCCAACCCAACCATCCTTTTTCTGACTCAGCAGCACGGCAACGAACAGCTGACGACAGAAGGCGCACTCGAATTCATTAAACATTTAGGCACAAGTAAAACAAAAAACGTTCTCGACAACGTCAATGTGCTGATTGTGCCGATGCTGAATGCCGATGGTGCAATGGGAGACGTGAACTTTTCGCTTGATGACTACATCGCGAAAGGTGATCGCAATTTAACACGTTACAATGCGGACGGGTTTGATTTGAACAGGGATCATGTGAATAGATTGCAGCCGGAGACAAAGGCGCTCCATGAGAATGTGCTCGGTAAATACGATATCGACTATATGATTGACCTGCATCACCAGGGAGCTTGGAGCGAGCGGGACGGAGAACTGGTTTCGGGATCGATTCTTTATCCGACTACGCCAAATGTAGATCCGGATGTACTTTTGAGATCGAAACAATTAGGAAGCGTCGTATTCAGCGCAGTGGATTCCACTGGCTGGGGACATCTGGGCAAATACGGAGGTGGGAATGCTGAAACGATCAGCCGCAATGGCATTGCGGTAGAGTATGGCATTTCGACATTACTGTTCGAAATGCGCGGCATGTCCGACCATTATTACGAGCCGTACGTACTTGGTCAAAAAAGTAATGGTTATCTGATCAAACAGACAGTAACAACGCTGGATGCCGCCGTGCGGTCAATTTCAGACGGTTCAATCGAACAGGCGGATATCTCTTTCTGGGATACACTTGCTGAACAGAACTGGCGCGAGACGGAATAAGATAAACAGCAGAAGAGCGCCGCATCGGCGCTCTTTTGCTATTCCATCGTGTCTTCCGGCCGCCAGCCGTTCTTCAGTTCCCGCATGGACAGGCCGAACGTCAGCTGTAGGTGCGGGTAATCCCGGAACCGTTCCCAGTCGCCGCCCCATTCGAATCCGAGCTCTTTGCCGATCGCCGCTACTTCGAACCAGTCCCGTTCGCCGTTGTCATTTCCGTCCCGTTCGATATCCCACACAGCATCTCCGTTTTCGTCGAGCAAAGCGAAATCGATGGCGAGGCCGTAATTGTGATAGGATTCCCCGCCTTCCGCATACGTCACGATGCCGCCCGGTGCTGTCCGTCCCTGGGCGTACAGCTCGTTTTGCCGTTCAATGCTCCGGAACCCTTCCGTTACGGCAGCGTCAATGCCGATCGCTTCCGCCCGTCGGATCAGTTCCTGGCTTTTTTCCGCAACGATGGGATGCAGTTCAACGGGCAGCGGCCGGGCCAGCCGTTCGGCGCGGAATTCCAGCTCCCGCTGCACCCAGACGAATAAAACAAGGACAGCGGCAATTATTGCAATTGCCCAAAATAGCCGCTTCATCGGCTCTCACCTCGCGGAACCAGTGTACCAGAAATCGCCTGATGAGCGTCGCTGGCTGTTTTTCATTACAATAGAGGACGGAAGGAGCGGATAAGATGGTATTGGAACTGATGAAATCGCACGCTTCTGTGCGGGATTATACGGAAGAACAGCTGACGCGCAAAGAAGTGGAGGAACTTGTGGAAGCGGCGCAGCACGCCGCGAGTTCACATTTCGTGCAGGCCTATTCGGTCGTGTGGGTGACGGACCGGGAAAAGCGTGAACAGCTTGCGGAACTGTCGAATAATCGGAAGCAGATGCTCGGTGCGGGGGCAGTCTTTCTGATCTGCGTCGACTACAACCGGCTTCATCACGCGGGTGCGATGCACGGTACGGAAATCGTCTTCGATCAGGCGGAAAACTTGATCGTCGGAACGACGGATGCCGGTCTGTTCGCGCAAAATCTCGCCTTGGCGGCGGAGTCGAAAGGCTACGGTATCTGTTACATCGGCGGTGTCCGGAATGAAATCGAAGCGATCAGCGAGCTGGCCGGGCTGCCTCATGGCGTATTTCCGGTCTACGGACTGACAGTAGGCGTCCCGGAGAAACGGAATGAAGTGAAGCCGCGTCTTCCGGTAGAAGCGGTGCTGCACGAAAATGCGTATGATGAACAGAAATACAAAATGATTTTGCCGGAATACGATGAAACCGTGCAGGCCTATTACGGCAGCAGAGGGAGCAATCAAAAATCCGCTACATGGACCGGTCAGATGGCGGAATTCCTGAGCAAGCCGAAGCGTCCGCATCTCCGTGAGTTTCTTGAGAAAAAAGGATTTTTATTCAAATAAAGGAACAGTCCCCCTCCTGTAAACGTATAATGATTAAAAGGGGGGATGGACGGATGAAGAAATGGATCTGGGCGGGGCTGCTTTTGGTGCTGACCGGCTGCAGCCAGGAAGGACTGACGATTGAACCCGTCGAATTGGAAGAGGAAGAGCAGGCGCTCATCAATAAGACCGCAATGGAGACCTTTCATCTTTATGAAGTGGACGGGACGATTCCCGAAGGCGCTGACCTTGTGATAAAAGCAGAACATTACGTAAACGGTGAACCGGCGAATGATTTATTTGCCGTCGGTGCTTTTCTTGAGGAAACGCTGGATGAAGCGCTGTTCAGTTTCGGGAAATCAACGGTGATCGGAGGCGCAGAGGCATTTGTGATCGGCACGCCGAGCGGGAAAAGTGAATCATACACGGAGACGGAAAGTGACGGGATGCAAGCCACGTGGGGAGGACTGCTGACTGGAGAAACGGAGCTGGAATTGGAAAAGCCGCTCTATACCGCCTATTATGCGAAAGAGAGCGGGAACGGGATCCGGTCGGGCAATTACCTCACGCCTGCAGGCGAATTGAACTTGGAAGGGATCCGTGAGTTCGAACACTTTTACGTAATGAGCATGACGCTGACGGAGGAGGGGCTTGAATGAGAATTGCGCTATTCGGCTCGACAGGGCGGACAGGCAGTGAAATTATGAAACGTGCCCTGAAGGACGGACATCATGTCACAGTGCTGGCCCGCCGGCAGGTGAGCGGCCATCCGAACTTGAAAGTGGTGATTGGGGACGCCCGGAACCGGGATGATGTGAAGGCGGCGATCACCGGAGCGGATGCCGTCATCAGCGCGCTCGGAACAGACCGGTCGACGACCCTGACAGAAGCGATGCCGCTCATCATCGGAGCGATGGAAGCGGAAGGCATCCGCCGGATCGTGACGATCGGGACTGCCGGTATCCTGAATAGCCGTCTGACGCCCGGCGCACTCCGCTTTCAGGGCGGCGATTCGAAGCGTCGCTCGACATTCGCGGCGGAAGAACATGAAAGCGTGTACCGGATGCTGGAGGCATCCGATCTTGACTGGACAGTCGTCTGCCCGACGTTCCTGCCTGATGGCGAGGCCCGCGGCGGCTACCGGACCGAAAAGGACTTCCTGCCCGAAGGCGGTTCGGAAATCACGACGGACGACACGGCCGCATTCGCATACCGGGAACTTTTCGATGCACGGTACAATAAAAGCCGCGCAGGAATTGCATATTGAGGAAGCCTTAGCGGGCTTCTTTTTTTGTGTCGGGACACAGGCGGTGAATCTTCCTTTCGCTTTCATTGTCTAATGGAACAGTGAATTACGCGAATGGAGGGCCGAGTTACGCGAATGGAGGGCCGAGTTACGCGAATGGAGGGCCGAGTTACGCGAATGGACCATTGTGATTGAAAAATCCACCGGAAAACCAATCATCCGGCTTTCCGCACGGCTCACTATGCCGTGGTGTCCCGCCGTGAAAACGTCCAGTAACTGATAATCAAGAAAACCAGGAAGTAGGCGATCAGGACGGTGACAGACAAAGCCAATGTAATATCCGGCACGGGCATGAATCCTGTATAGAACTGCGTCAGATCGATATGCGTGAACAAATAGTACTTCACGATCTCAAAATCGGCCAACAGGAAAACGACCTGTGTGCCGGCGAACAGCAGGAAGATCGACAAGCCGATCGCCAAGGAACTGGAGCGGAAAACAGTCCCGATCATGAATGCGAACGTGGTGATCATCAGCACACTGACAGAACTGAGGCCCACCATTCTTAATGACTCGCTCCAAAAAGAAGCTTCCACGACTTCCGATCCGTTCCAGGCAAGGAATTGACCTTCCCCGATCCCTAAAAAGAAGAAGCCGGCAGCAGCCGATGCAGCAACCGTAATGACGATTAGCAAGAGCCCGAACAGAAGAACTGCCAAGTATTTGGAAGTGAGAATCTTCCAGCGGCTGACCGGCCGCGTCAACAGCATTTTAATAGTTCCTTGTGAAAACTCGGCCGCCACGATTCCGGCAGCGGCAATGACAGTGAAAAGTGTGACGAGTGACAGCATGGTATAGCTATTGAGGATCTGCTGCTGCATGCTGTCCGGTTCAAATGGCGGCACATCTTCCGCCAGCCGGTAGCGGCCGATTTCGACCAGTCCTTCGTAGTACGCCAGCTGTACTTCGCTCAGCTCAGGGTTCAGCAGCTGCGACTCATTGAACTGCAGTTCGTTCATGACTATCTGTTCCCAATCCTCTTCGATTCCGATGTTCTGTGTCTTGTGGGTCCATTTCATGATTCCGATTCCGGCGGATATGATCAGCACGAGCAGGAGCACCATGATCCACGTTGACCGTTTGCTCCACAGTTTCATCCATTCATTTTGCACGAGCTTCAGCAATTTGGCCGCCTCCTGTCATTTCAAGGAACTGATCTTCAAGCGTCGTACGGTATGGCTGGATCGTATAAAGCGATAGCCCGGCACCGACGAGCAGCTTGGCGGCTCCCGGAATGTGTTCCGCTTCAGTCGTGATGATCCAGCCTTTTTCGTGAGCTTCCACCGGGAAGCCGATGCCCTTCAGCACTTCCCCCGCCTGTTCAGCCGGCTCTGCGACAATCAAATACTGGGATTTCTGCAGGCTGTGCATGTCCTTAATGTCAATGAGCTCTCCATTCTGAATGACTGCTATGCGGTCGCACAGCAATTCGATTTCGGACAGCAAGTGGCTGGAGACAAAGACCGCCACATTGTTCTCGGCTGCGATTTTCCGCAAGTAGAGCCGGAATTCACGGATGCCGGCGGGGTCTAAGCCGTTCGTCGGCTCGTCTAGGATCAGAAACTTCGGGTTATGCAGCAGTGCCTGCGCCAGGCCGAGGCGCTGCCGCATACCGAGCGAATATGATTTCACCTTTTCTTGGATGCGGTTCTGCAGTCCGACTTGCCGGACCACTTCATCGATCCGTTCCTTCCTGACGCCGGGGTGCATGCGTGAAAAATGCAGGAGGTTTTTGTAGCCGGTCATGTATTTATACATTTCCGGATTTTCGACGATGACACCGACTTGCGCGATCGCTTCTTCATAATCCGCTTGAATGGATTTGCCGCCGATGACCACATCACCTGCCGACGGCCGCATCAGGCCTGTCATCATGCGGATGGTCGTCGTTTTACCGGCGCCATTCGGGCCGAGGAAACCGGTGATCTCCCCGGTATTCAGTGTCAGGTCCAGTTCCTTGATGATGTTCTTATCGCCGATTGTCTTTGATAGATTCTTCAATTGCACAAGAGGCTCTCCCGCCATACTGATGCCACCCGCTTTCCATTGGTTACTCTTGTTAAACATAACGGAACAGCGCCGTGAAAGTTTCACTTATTTTATTTGAAGAAGGAATAACGGGGCGCAGCGCGGGAAAAGGATATACAGAATGGAGGGGTAGAGATGAAAAAACTGGAGGAGACGGAACAGGTCCTGCTCGCTTATTATGCCCAATACTATTTAGGGGCATCAAAAGAAGAAATTGAAGCGCTCGACAGCCGGCTGGAAAAGGAGATCGGCGAAGAGAAATACGGCCGCATCATGCGGGAGCTGGAAGAAAAAGAGTATATTAACGGGATGTCAGCCGTCCGCCAAAAACATGAGGAAGGCACTCCTGTCCCAATGGCCACGAACAGCGGGATTCTAGCGATCAATACGCTTTTTGAAATCACGTCCGACTCCGCAGAAGAAAGCCAGCTTTATTACCTCGAGAACAATTTGGACACGAGCGGATTCGAATTCACGCTCGATCCGGCTAAACGCTACGTGCGTGAAGCGTTCAAAAAAGAAGCGGAAACCGAACCGAACAGAAACCGACCTTGACTGCCGGGAAATCCGGCAGTCTATTTTTCTGTTCAGAATACTGTGATAATATGGAGTGGAAGCGATTTCAAGAAATGGGGGATTGGACATGGCAATAGTGCGCCAGACAGTGGGGGAAGTGCTGCGGGACCAGGCAGCGAAGCATCCGGAGACGGAAGCATATGTGTATCCGGAACACGGCATCCGGAAAACGTACAAGGAATTCGATGAAGAGACGGACCGGCTGGCCCGGGCTTTCATGGGGATCGGAATTGAAAAAGGGGAACATGTCGCCATTTGGTCCGATAACAAACGGGAGTGGCTGCTGAGCCAGTTCGCGACCGGCAAGATGGGCGGTGTGCTCGTAACGGTCAATACGAATTACCAAGCGGCCGAGCTGGAGTATTTGCTGAAGCAGTCGGATGCGACGACGCTCATCCTCGGGGAAGAGTTCAAAGGAACGAACTATATCGACGTGCTGAATGAAGTCGTGCCGGAATTGGCATCGGCTGAAAAAGGCGCAGTGTCGAGCGGGAAATTGCCTCATCTCAAGCGGGTCATCGTCATGAGTGACAACAGTTATCCGGGCATTTATACGTGGAGCGAGTTCGAAGCATTCGCTGAACAAGTGACTGAAGAAGTGCTGGAAGAGCGATACCGTTCGATGGACCCGGACGATGTCATCAATATCCAGTATACATCCGGCACGACGGGGTTTCCGAAAGGGGTCATGCTGACGCACATCAACGTCGTCAATAATGGGCAGCGCAACGGGGATTATATGCGGCTGACGGAACATGACCGGCTGTGCATCCCGGTGCCGTTTTTCCACTGTTTCGGCTGTGTTCTCGGCACGATGGCGGCTGTGACCCACAGCACAACGATGGTGCTGACCGAGCAGTTCGAGCCGAAGAAAGTGCTGCAGATGGTGCAGGACGAAAAATGCACCGGTCTCCACGGTGTGCCGACGATGTTCATCGCCGAATTGAACCACCCGGAGTACGAATCATTCGATACGTCGACACTCCGCACGGGCATTATGGCGGGTTCGCCGTGTCCGATTGAAGTAATGAAAAAAGTCATCAATGACATGGGCGCAACTGAAATCACCATCGCGTACGGCCAGACGGAATCGTCGCCGGTCATCACGCAGACGACAGCGGATGACCCGATCGAGAAACGGGTGTCGACGGTCGGCAAACCGCATCCGGATGTCGAAGTAAAGATCATCGACCCGGCATCAGGAGAGGAAGTGCCGGCTGGCACACCGGGTGAGCTGTGCACGCGCGGTTATTTGATTATGAAAGGCTACTATAAAAACGAAGAAGCGACACGGGAAGCCATCGATCCGGACGGCTGGCTGCACACCGGCGATATCGCAGTGGAAGATGAAGACGGGTACATTGCGGTGACAGGACGGATCAAGGATATGGTCATCCGCGGAGGCGAGAACATTTATCCGCGGGAAGTCGAGGAATTCCTGTACCAGCACCCGGCAGTCCAGGACGTCCAGGTGGTCGGGGTGCCGGACGAAAAATACGGCGAGGAACTGATGGCCTGGGTCATCCTGAAAAATGGGGAGGAATTGACTTCTGAAGAATTGAAAGACTATTGCAGAGGGAAAATCTCTCACCACAAAATTCCGAAATACGTGGAATTCACTGATGAGTACCCGATGACGGCGTCGGGGAAAATCCAGAAATTCAAGCTGCGGGAGCAATCCGCTGAACTGGCAGGCAATTCATAAAAGCTTTTTTCCGGGTTTATCTCTGGAACCGGAAGGGAATACCGGATAATGACAATCGTACATCTTGAATTCAGGACAAAATGCTAATCAGAAAAGGAGCGATCGTATGGGAGACAAAGTGAAACTGGCGATTATTTATTACAGTTCGACAGGTACGAACTATCAATTTGCGCAGTGGGCGCGGGAAGCCGCTGAAGCTGCCGGCGCTGAAGTGAAATTGCTGAAGGTGCCGGAACTTGCCCCGCTGTCGGCGATCGAGTCCAATCCGGCTTGGCATGCGCATTATAAAGCGACGACGGATGTTCCGACTGCGACAGTGGATGATATGGTCGAAGCGGATGCCATCATTTTCAGTGTTCCGACCCGTTTCGGAAACATGGCCGCCCAAATGAAGCAGTTCTTCGATACGGCTGGCGGCGCATGGGCTCAGGGCAAGCTTGCCAACAAAGTGGTCAGCGCCATGTCATCAGCTCAAAACCCGCACGGCGGTCAGGAAGCGACCATTCTGTCGCTTTATACGACGATGTACCACTGGGGTGCCATCGTGGCTTCACCTGGCTATACGGATCCGAAACTGTTCGCGGCCGGCGGTAATCCGTACGGCACGAGCGCAAGCGTCACGCAGGAAGGTGAAATGGTCGGCGCACCGGAAGTGAAGGAAGCGGTCGGTGTCCAGACCCGCCGCACGCTCGAAGTCGCCGGCTGGGTGAAAAAAGGGCTTAACGGATAACAGAAAAGACAGGGCAGGTGGGCAGCTCCGGCTCCTCACCTGCTTTTTAGTTCTCATAGAGGAAGGGGAAAGTCTATGTTTTTCTGGCTGAGCCTGGTTTTTGTAATTGGCCTGATGGCAATCCACTTGTTGGCAAAAAAAATGACCTTTCTCAGTGTGGTCCCGAGGAGCCGGTTTTTATCGATTGGCGGCGGAATCGCGGTGGCATATGTTTTTCTGCATTTATTGCCTGAACTCAGCGAGTTCCAGGAAGCGTTGCGGGGTGAAATCGAGAACGGATTCCTGAGCTTTTTTGAACATCACATTTACCTCATCGCCATGCTCGGACTCGCGATATTTTATGGATTGGAGCAGCTGGTCAAACGGTCAAAGCGCCACAATGAAGAAGCGGATGAACGCAAGTCGGAGAGTGGGGTTTTTTGGATCCACATCTCTTCGTTCGCTGTCTATAATGCACTGATCGGCTACTTGCTCATCCGTGAAGAATTCACCGACGGATGGAGCATGATGTTCTTTTTCATTGCGATGGGTGTCCACTTCATTTCAAATGACCGGGGACTCCGGGCGACCCACAAAGAAGATTACGATCGATTCGGAAGATACTTGCTTACGGCGGCCATCTTCATCGGCTGGCTTACCGGCACTGTGACGGAAGTTCATGATTTAATCATTTCGTTCCTGACCGCCTTCATTGCGGGGAGTGTTGTGTTGAACGTCATGAAGGAAGAACTGCCGGACGAACGGGCGAGCAGCTTCGGTGCGTTTTTCTCAGGACTTGCAGGTTATTCCATTCTGTTATTTTTACTTTGAAATTTTAAAACAGGCCGCCCGTCAATGGGCGGCCTGTTTTTAAAATTTCCTGCCTTTCGGACTGCGGAGCACGTCGCCGATCCAGTTTTTCTGTTTGAGATAAACGTACAGCCAGGCAGTTGTGGCGATTATAATTAAGATGGCGAAAAGGTATCCGAATTGCCACTTCAGCTCCGGCATCACCTCGAAGTTCATTCCCCATAACGCTCCCCAGGCGGCAAGTGGAGTGAACAGGAGGGTGATGACGGTCAAGGTTTTGACGATCTCGTTTCCGCGGTATGAAGAGAGGACCGTTTCGAGGTCGGTCATCTGCCGGATTTCGTCATCGTATTGCTCGATGATTTCCAGGCAGCGGTTGATGCGCCGGCATGTCCGGGTGTAATTCCTGCCGTCTGACACTTCATCGCCGAACGCTTCCAGCATGGCATCTTTCACTTCAATAATCGGAATGATCAGATTTTTCCACACCAGAATCTCATGGCGGTTCTCCATGATCCGTTCCAGCACGTTCTCGTTGTTTTGCTCTTTGATCTGCCAGAGCAGGTCGTGCATCCGGTTTTCAAACCCGTCGATATCTTTAAGGAAGGAAGCGACCGTCTCGCCAAGTAAGATCATGAACCCTTCGATCGCCGTTTCCGCGTGATCCAGTTTCTGCATCACTTCTGAACCCTTCAGCCGGTAAAGCCGGTCGAAATCGATGGGATCCGTAACCAGGAGATCATGTGTGAGGATATACTGGAACACTTTCTTGTTCTCTCTTTTCTCCACGTCCTGATAATAAATGACAGAGCCCCATACGGCTTCCTTTCCTTCTTCGGTCGTCTCCATCTCCAAGTTCTGATTGTCACCGGCCGAGACTGAAGACAGCCAGTCGATACACGGATCAGGCAGGCCCGGCACATCGGAGCCGTGCTCCCCGGCTTCAAGGTCGATCCGAGCCCAGCGCCAGCTGCCTTTGTGCATTGATATGGTTTCCAATCTGCCAGCCTCCTTAATTTTCTGGTACTATAGTTAATTGTAATGAATAGTTCAGGGACTCTGCAACTTCAGGAAGTATTCTGGCCTTCGGGAGGAATGCGCATGATCAATTTACTGTTTATTGTGCTGTACGCGACCATTATGGGACTTGTCATCGAGATTGCCGTCCTTCTGTTCCGGGCGACGGGGCTTGAGAAGGAAGTGGCCCGTTTCCAAGCCATCTCCATGCTGACCGGCACCGGATACACGACAGATGAATCGGCTCTGGTCATCGATCATCCGATCCGCAGAAGAATCAGCGCCGTGATGATTCTGTTCGGGTACTTTTCCCTCGCGGTCATCATTTCGTCGATTGCGTCCCTTCTGTCGAACGATATGCGGATCGGCGCGCTGTCCGTGGGGATCGCGGTTTTATTCACCATTCTGATCGTATTCAGAAGCAAACGGATGATGAGGGTCCTGCAAAAGCGGTTCGAACATGACATGGATGCCCAGTTCAATCTGGAGGATTGGCCCCTCAAGGAAATCCTGGCGCTTGGAGAGGGGGATGCTGTCATGGTCGTGGATATCGAAGAGGGGTCGAAATACGAAGGATTTCCATGCCGGAAGCTGATCGAGGGGGAAGAGTACATGAATCTGCTGTTTATTGAACGGGGGGATCACGTCGTGCGGAAATCCCTGTGGGAAGAAAAACTGCGGGCAGGTGACAAAGTGATGGTATTCGGCGATGAATCGGCGATCCGGAGAAAATTCGAAGGAGCACTTTCAGAGCACCTGATCAGGCAGAGCAGCGCTATAAATCCTTAGAAAAGGGGCGTTTAGATGAAAATCAAAAAAGCGGTGATCCGATCAGTTGAATTTCCACTGAAGGAGCCTTTCATCATTTCGTATGCGACATACCCGGAAATGCCGGCAGTCATCCTCGAGCTGGAGACCGACACAGGGCTCATAGGTTATGGGGAAGCGGTGCCGGATGAACATGTGACCGGTGAGAGCGCGGCAGCCGCGGCGGCGGTCTTGAAAGATGTGCTTCTGCCGGCGGTCATCGGTATGGATCCGTTCAATATCGAAGCGATCCATCAGAAAATGGATTCAGTCCTGATCCGGAATCCGGCTGCCAAAGCGGCGGTCGACATCGCCTGCTATGATTTGATGGGGAAAGCGGCGGGACAGCCCGTTTATAACCTGATCGGCGGAAAAGCGAAGGAAGCGCTCACTTATCCGAAAGTCCTCAGCATCGAAGAGCCCCGGGTGATGGCCGAAAAAGCGGAACGGGCGCTTGCTGAAGGCTATGTTTCCTTAAAACTGAAAGTCGGCCAAGGCCATCCCCAGCTTGACGTCGAACGGATTGCGGCTGTCCGGCAGGCAGTCGGAAAGGACGTACAGATCCGGGTGGACGTCAATCAAGGCTGGAAATCTCCCGGAATGGCTGCTTCCCTCATCCGGCAGCTCGAACCTCTCGCCATTTCCTGGGTGGAACAGCCGATCCGGATTGGAGACATTGCCGGACTTGCGGAAATCCGGACGAAGACAGCGGTACCGGTCATGGCGGATGAAACGCTCCATTCCATGGATGATCTTCTTGAAATCATCCGGCAGCGGGCGGCTGATGCTGTGAATATCAAACTGATGAAGTGCGGAGGGATTTACCCGGCTGCAGCGATGGCAAAGACGGCAGAAGCGGCCGGCATCACCTGCCAGATCGGTTCGATGGTGGAGTCCTCTGTCGGTTCGGCAGCCGGTTACCACGTGGCGTTGGCGAGGACGAACATCGGCAGCACCGAATTGACCGGACCGCTGCTGTTCACAGAAGAAATCGGGAATCTTCACTATGAACTGCCATTCGTCCGGCTGTCCGGTCAGCCTGGTCTCGGTATTGAAATCGATGAATCCCAGCTTGAAAAGCTGACCGTCGCCCGTATGGAGATCGGAGGTGCAGCAAAGTGAGCGGAATGCTGGAACAGAAACTGAACGCCTGGTTCACCCACTTCCACGAACATCCCGAAGTCAGCTTCAAGGAATGGGACACGACCAAAAAACTGGCATCCATTATGGAGGAATACAACATCCCGTATAGACTGTTCGGCGATGTCCCCGGACTGATTGCGGAAATCGGGCAAGGGGAAGAAGTGATCGCACTCCGGGCGGATATGGATGCGCTTTGGCAGGAAGTGGACGGTGTGTTCCGGGCGAACCATTCCTGCGGTCACGATGCCAACATGACCATGGTGCTTGGCGCTCTCGAGCTTCTTCACCGGGAAACGCTGAACCGGAAAGTGCGGTTCATTTTCCAGCCGGCTGAAGAACAGGGGAACGGCGCGCTGGCCGCTATTGACCGGGGAGCGGCCGATGATGTCATTTATTTGTTCGGCGTGCATCTGCGTCCGCAGGAAGAACTGCCTCTCGGGAAAGTCGCGCCGGCCATCCATCACGGAGCCGGCCTGTTCCTGAAAGGGAAAATCACGGGCGAAGATGCGCACGGAGCGCGTCCCCACCAGGGAAGAAATGCAGTGGATGCCCTGTTCGGCATCCATCAGTTCATCAAGTCCCTTTACTTTTCCCCTTATGAGCCGTATTCCGCAAAGCTGACGAAGCTCCAGGCAGGGGGCGACAGTGTGAACATCATTCCGGGCAGTGCCTCGTTCGCCATCGATATACGGGCGCAGTCCAACGAAGTGCTTGAACAGCTGAAGGATCGGATTGCAGAAGGGCTGGAAGAGACGGGGAAGCTCTATCGCGTGCACGTTTCATTTGCATTCGATGATTACATTCCGGCTGCGGAAGTGAGCGGAGAAGCCGCAGCGCTCGTCCGGGAAGCGATCATCGGGACAATGGGTGAAAAAAGCTTGGCTGATGAAGTGGTTACGCCGGGCGGGGATGACTTCCATTTCTATACCATCCGACATCCCGGCATCAAAGCGGCCATGGTCGGTGTCGGAGCGGATCTCGGACCGGGTCTCCATCATCCGGATATGACCTTCAGTCCTTCCGCTCTTACGGACGGGGCGAAAGTGCTGGCGGAGACAGTGAAACTGGCAGCCAATAAATGATCGGATCATGGATGGATGCCGGCAAAGAGGCATTGGACACATGAAGAAAAGCTCTGAGTCGGCGGACTTCAGAGCTTTTTACTTCAGCAGCAGGTTTTGTTCTTTCTTCACGTCACCGATTTTCATCTGTTCGAGTTCCAGCCGAAGTTTTTCGGTTTCCGTTACATAATTGATCTGCTTCATTTTTTCGAGCTCGATTTCATCCCGGATCCGTTCGTGCTTTATTTTCTCAAGGCTCCTTTTGTGAGCGGTCACAATCGCGACAATCGGGATGGACAACGCCATGACAGCGGGAATCAGCGCAATCAGCCCTTCCATGCAGATGCTCCTTTCTGAATCTTCTGAGTTGGTATTCAGTATACACCTCCAATCCGGAAAGCGAAAGACATGACAAGTGTCATATACCAAAATGACGTTTGCTTCTATCCGAAGACAGCCATCTTCTTTAGAATGGGGGATATACAAGCAGACCGGCGAAATCCATTACCGGCAGAGGAGGAGAACCATGAGCAAAGAGAAAACAATGCAGCTCAGAAAATCCGTATCCCCATTCGAAAAAGCAGATATGCGGGCGAGTGTCCGTCAGATGGTCAACACGCTTGTGCCGTTCATCGCACTTTGGGTATTGGCTTATCTCAGCCTTTCCGTATCCGTCTGGCTCACCGTTGCGCTGGCGGTTGTCAACGCAGGCTTCGTTGTCCGGATGTTCATCATTTTCCATGACTGTACGCACGGATCTTTTTTCAAGAATAAAAAACTGAACGCGGTTGTCGGCACGATCACCGGTATCCTGACATTGTTCCCGTACGAAAAATGGAAACGCGAGCATGCGATCCACCATGCGACGAGCAGCAACCTCGATAAGCGCGGTGTTGGTGATATTTGGGTGATGACGATCGAAGAATACCTGGCAGCTTCAAAGCTGGAGCGCCTGAAATACCGCCTGTACCGCAACCCGCTCGTCATGTTCGGACTCGGACCGCTGTTTCTCGTGCTGATTTCGGGCCGCTTCAACCGGAAGGACGCCCGCAAGAAAGAACGCAATAACACGTATCTGATCAATGCATCGCTTGTCGTCATTTATACATTGCTGATTTTGCTGATCGGCTGGCAGGCATTCCTGCTGATCCAGGGCGTCATGATGTTCACAGCCGGCGCGCTCGGCATTTGGCTGTTCTATATTCAGCACACATTCGAAGATTCGTATTTCGAAGACGAAAGCGAATGGGATTATGTCAAAGCGGCGGTCGAAGGAAGTTCTTATTACCAGCTGCCGAAAGTGCTCCAGTGGGTGACGGGCAACATCGGCTTCCACCACGTGCACCACTTGAGCCCGCGGGTTCCGAACTACAACCTTGAAAAAGCGCACACATCGGTTCCGCCGCTCCAGAAAGCGACGACGATCACGCTGGCGTCGAGCCTCGAGTCGCTGCGTTATAAACTTTACGACGTGAAGAACAAGTCATTCGTCACATTCAAGGATATCCAGGACCAGCTTGGAACGACTCAATCATCCAAGCGTCTGAAATCCGATCTTCAAAAATAACAGCAGCAGTTGAAAAAACCATCCGGCGGATGGTTTTTTCTTTTGCTTGCCAGCAGGTATACTAAAGGAAAACGGCAATCGTGAGGAGGGGTGGCATGCAGAGCTGGTATCAAATATTTCCTAAAAATCCTTGGCTGAGCATATACGCCTGGGTAGCTTTCTGTATTTTGCCCTTTTTTTTCATTTTCCGGAAAGTATCGGCAGTTGAAATCCTGTACGGCTTAGCCATGCTCTTCCTGTTCTTTATGGCCTACCGGCTGTCGTTCTTGCTGGGAGACTGGCGCATCTATTTTTGGGTTAGTGTCGAAATGGTCATCAACGTCGGGATGACGCTAGTGTTCGGTTATGTGTATTTTGCGCTGTTCCTGTCTTTTGTCATCGGGAGGTTCCGCAGCAATTCCGGTTTCTTCATCATGTATGGCATACATGTAGGCACCACTGTGATCGCCATCACTTTCGGGTTCTTCCTGCATTACGAACTTTTCATTTCGCAGCTGCCGTTTTTGGTGGTCTCCGTAATCGGAGTCGTGCTGGTGCCTTTCAATTCCTACAACCGTCAAAAACAGCGGAAGCTGGAAGGTCAGCTCGAAGACGCCAATAAACGGATTTCCGAGCTGGTGGTGATGGAGGAACGCCAGCGGATAGCCCGGGATCTCCATGATACGCTTGGGCAAAAACTGTCACTCATTGGGTTGAAAAGTGACTTGGCCGGAAAACTTGTCGGGAAAAACGATGAGTCGGCGAAAAAGGAACTGGCCGATATTCAGCAGACCGCCCGGACGGCGCTGAAGGAAGTCCGGGAACTGGTATCGGAAATGCGCGGGACGAAGCTGCCGGAAGAATTGGCGCACGTGGAACAGCTTCTGGAAGCCGCGGGCATCCATTTCCTGTTCAAAGGGAACCTGGAAGCCATCCGGATTCCGCTGCTCGTCGAAAATGTGCTCAGCATGTGCCTGAAAGAAGCGGTCAATAACGTCGTGCGGCATAGCGGTGCGGAAACGTGTATCGTATTCATCCGGCAGACCCAAAAGGAGCTGCTGCTCACCATACAGGATGATGGGAGCGGTTTTGAAGAACGGCGGGCTGTGCTCCGGGGAAACGGTATTTCCGGTATGAAAGAGAGGCTCGATTTTATTAACGGCAGTCTGGAAATTGAGTCCGTCAGCGGCACGGTCCTCAAAATCCGGGTGCCGAGTGTAATTCTGCATACGGCTGAGGAGGGGACGGCATGATCCGGATCGTAATCGCGGAAGATCAGCGGCTGATGCTCGGGGCGCTCGGGACGCTTCTGGGCATGGAAGAGGATATGGAAGTGGTCGGGCAGGCACGCAACGGGGAAGAGGCGGTAGCGCTTGTAGAGGAGAAGAAACCCGACATCTGTATCATGGATATTGAAATGCCGATCATGAGCGGTCTTGATGCGGCAGAAGCGATGAAGGAATGGCCGGTGAAAGTGATCATCCTGACCACATTCGCGCGGCCGGGATATTTTGAACGGGCCCGGAAAGCGGGTGTCGGCGGGTACTTGCTGAAAGACAGTCCGAGCGATGAACTGGCGAGTTCAATCCGTGCGGTGATGGACGGCCGGCGTGCTTACGCGCCTGAACTGATCGATCTCGCGTACAGCAGCACCGATAATCCGCTGACGGACCGGGAGAGCCAGGTACTGGAACTGATCGCGGAAGGAAAGAATACGAAAGAGATCGCGGAAGAACTGTATTTGACGACCGGGACCGTCCGGAATTACATTTCCACGATATTGGATAAGCTGGATGTCGGGAACCGGATCGAGGCGATTTCCCGGTTCAAGGAAAAAGGGTGGTTCAAGAAGTGACACCCGCACAACAGGACGACGGTCTGCCGGATGGCAGGCTTTTTCTTTTTGCTGCGGTTTTCACCCAGGTTTATTGACAGAGAGGTCAAGGGTATAACAAAAGCATAGAGACAATCGAGCTGGAGGTGTCGGTGTGGCGACGGAACGTGTGAAAGTCGGTTATGTAGAGCTGACGGAAGAAGAGACCGAACGCCTGCTGAAAGAAGTCAGAGGCGATAAGAACATTAGAGATCTTGATGAACTTCAGGAACTGATGGATAAGTATGATTCCAGGCTGCTGGAACCCCAGGAAGGGGACGTGCCGCCTGAAAAACTGGCGGGCGAGGAAACGCCGGGTATTCCCGGATTAAAAGAAGAAATGATTGAAATTTTTCCGAAGCGTGAAGAAGGGAAGCATTACCGGATCAAATCATCCAAAAAGTAGTGACCCGCGATGGGGATAAAGGGATGGAAGGCAGGTGAAAGCGATGCGCGTCCACATGGAAGAAGAGAATGCGATGCGTCTCATGAAAGAGCAATTCAAGGAGATATTCCGGCATGAGCGCGAAATTGTCTTTGTCTGTATCGGGACCGATCGGTCGACCGGCGATGCGTACGGACCATTTGTCGGGTTGGAACTGAAGAAAATGAAGAAGCTTTGGAAAAGAGAAGACATCCACGTTTATGGCTGTCTGCACGAACCTGTCCATGCGCTCAACTTCCATGAGGTGCTTGCAGAAATCAAGGGAAATCATCCGGACGCCCTGCTTGTTGCAGTCGACTCCTGCCTTTGCAGCATCGGAAGCGTTGAAACGATCTGCATAGAAAACAAGCCGCTGAAACCGGGTGCGTTCAATGCGGAACTTCCGGAGACCGGTGACTGGCGGATTTTGGGCAACGTCAATGTGAGCGGATATATGGAACATATGGTGCTGGGCAGTACGAGGCTGTCACTTGTCCTGAGAATGGCGGAAAAACCGCCCAGGCGATTTCACTGGCGTTTTTCCAGCTGGAAAAGGAAAAGAAGTCAGAAGTGCAGGCAGTATAAAACCCGCCCCATCAGAAGATGGAGCGGGTTTTTCGAGTGTGCGCAGACTTAAAGGACATCCGTGTTCTGGATCAGATTCAAAAAGCGCTGAGTCCGTTCCTGTGACGGCCGTGTAAATACGTCCTCTGGTTTGCCGCGTTCGATGACATGTCCGCCATCCATGAAAATCACTTCATCCGCGACTTCCCGGGCAAAGCGCATCTCGTGCGTGACCACGACCATCGTCATTCCTTCAGAAGCGAGGTCCTTCATGACTTGGAGCACTTCGCCGACAAGTTCCGGATCGAGTGCGGAAGTCGGCTCATCGAACAGCATCACTTTCGGGTCGAGCGCAAGCGCCCGGGCGATCCCGACCCGCTGCTGCTGGCCGCCTGAAAGCTGGAAGGGATACTCATGCAGCTTTTCACCAAGGCCGACTTTCGTCAGCAGCGCCTCCGCCCGTTCCCGGGCTTTTTGTTTCGGCACTTTCTGGACGGTCACTGGCCCCTCCATGACATTTTCAAGAGCTGTCATATGAGGGAATAAATTATAGTGCTGGAATACCATCGCCGACTGCTTTCGGAAAGAGGCGATCTCCCGTTTGGATAGCGGTCTTGAAAAATCCACGGTCTGATCGCCGATCTTTACGGAACCGGCAGAAGGCGCTTCAAGGATATTCAGGCAGCGGAGGAACGTCGTCTTGCCGGAGCCGGATGGGCCGATGACAACCACCGTTCCGCCCTGCTGGACATCAAGGTCGATCCCTTTCAGCACTTCAAGGTCACCGAATCGTTTATGGAGATTACGGACTGAAATCATCAAATTCCCCCGTTTACTTAATGGGTTATGGTCATCTGGATACATAGCGGTCAAACCGGTTCTCCAGCCGTCCCTGTACGAGCGACAGCAGGAAACAGAGGATCCAGTAAATGACCGCCGCTTCCATATAGAGAAGCAAAAATTCATACGTCCGCGCCGCGATTTCCTGTGCCCGTCTGAACATCTCAGTGACGAGGATCAGGGATGCGAGAGACGTATCCTTCACCAGACTGATGAATGTATTCGACAGCGGCGGCACCGAGACGCGCGCAGCTTGCGGCAAGATGATCCGCTTGAGAGACTGACTGTAGGACATGCCGATCGTATCCGCTGCTTCCCACTGGCCTTTCGGGATGGAAAGGATGGCCGCCCGGATCACTTCCGATGCGTAAGCGCCGACATTCAAGGAAAATCCGATGACAGCTGCCGGGAACGGATCGATTTCGATCTCCAGCGTCGGAAGTCCATAAAACAGGATGAACAGCTGGACGATGAGCGGTGTCCCGCGGATGGCGGATACATAGATGCGTGCGATGATCTGGAGCGGTTTGACCGTCGAAATCCGGGCAAGTGCTGTGAGCACCGCAAGCGCAAGACCGAAGGCGAACGAAATCAGCGTGAGCGGAATCGTATATAAAATGACTCCCTCCAGCAAAGGCAGGAGGGAGGATTGAGCGATATCGATCAGGCGTTCCGCTCGTTCAGGATCTGTAAACAGACTACTCAAGAACATTCTCGCCAAACCATTTCGTCGAAATTTCTTCATATGTGCCATCTTCGATCATGGCGGCCAGCGCTTCATTCACCGCTTCGACCAATTCTTCGTTGCCTTGCCGGAACATGAGCCCGCTCTGCGAAGCATCTTCGTGGATCGCGGCGATCTGGATTTCCGCATCCGGCCGCTGGTTCAGGTAGTCGAGAACCGCGATGCGGTCATTGACAAGCGCATCCACCCGGCCAGAGTTCAGCAGTTCGACCGACTGGCTGAATCCTTCCACGCCTTCGATTTCAGCGCCATAGCTTTTTGCGATTTCTGCAAAATTACTAGTCAGGGACTGGGCCGTCGTCTTGCCTTCCAAGTCTTCGAATTCCGTGATTTCCGTATCGTCCGCGCGTGTCACGAGGACAGCTGCAGAAGTGATATACGGATCGGAAAAGTCATATTTCTCCAGCCGGTCCTCACGGATACCGACCTGGTTCGCAATCATATCGAACCTTTCTGCATTAAGTCCTGCGAACATGGCATCCCACTGGGTTTCCATGAATTCCGCTTCCACGCCGAGACGCTCTGCGACTTCCCGTGCGATTTCCACGTCAAAACCGGTCAGCTCGCCCGAATCATCATGGAATGTGAACGGCGGGTAAGTGCCTTCTGTGCCGATCCGCAGCACGCCTTCTTCTTCGATGGCTGCAAGAAGGTTTTCTTCTTCTGCGCCGCCTTCAGCCGGTTCGGCCGCTTCTTCTTCCGCACCGCAGGCTGCAAGGAACAAGACTGCGCCGAGCAGCAGGGCGAATAAAACACTAAAATTTTTCATGCCTTTTATCTCCTTTAATTCCTATAGTTTTTGTTGGCATTAGCCATTTTATCTTATTCCTGTTTATGGCGTCAAAAAATTAAGAGCGCAAGCAGAAAAAGAAAACGCTTTCCCGTGCGAGGAAAGCGCAAATGCCGCAAATTATTCATAAAGTGTATCTTCGAGCGTGCCGTCGCCCTTATAAATATGAAGTTCCCCATTATTCTTCGTCACATAGCGCTTTGCTTCACCGAGAAGATCTTCCTTTGTCTCTTCAATTAAAATGGCTCTGTCACTGCCTTTCTTCTTCAGCTGCCATCCGTCATCATGGCTCCGGATTTCATAAACGGGCTGGTCATCCTGTTTCTTGATGTAATCCTTGGCGTTATCCAGCGCGATCGGAATGGCCCGGTCCTCATCGTACCCATCCCGGAGAAGGGCATTCCCGATTTCGATCGCTTTATTCCGTACATCCTCATTCAGATTTTTGAATGAATCGGGGTAATCGTTCTTACTCCATGGCATACTAATCTCCTCCTTAACAAAGGCTTTTCCCCGAGAAATTCGCTTTAAAACAACATTTGTCACCAATTTGACACAAGTATGTGTTAAGCTAACATGGAAGGGGGAGAAAATATGTCAGAATACACGTATCAGATCATTGCTTTAATCATTTATTTTGCTGCAATGCTCTACATAGGCTGGTATGCCTACAAGAAAACCTCCGATCTGTCAGACTACATGCTGGGCGGTCGAGGTCTTGGACCCGCTGTAGCCGCACTCAGTGCCGGTGCATCGGATATGTCCGGATGGCTCTTGATGGGCTTGCCGGGCGCTATCTACGTCGGAGGGCTCGTCGAGGTATGGATTGCCATCGGTTTGGTCATCGGTGCCTACTTGAATTGGCTTTTTGTCGCGCCGCGCCTCCGCGTCTACTCAAATGTCTCCGAGGATTCCATTACGATTCCGAGCTTCCTGGAGAACCGTCTCCGTGACCGTTCCCGGCTGATCCGCATCGTGTCCGGAATCATCATCTTGATTTTCTTCACATTCTACGTATCATCGGGAATGGTGGCAGGCGGCGTATTCTTCCAGGAATCGTTCGGTCTCGGCTACCATTTGGGGCTGATCATCATTTCTGCGGTTGTTGTCGCTTATACCTTATTCGGCGGATTCCTGGCCGTCAGTTACACCGACTTCGTCCAAGGGACGATCATGTTCCTTGCCCTGCTCGCAGTGCCGATTGTCGGACTCATTGTGACCGGCGGATTCGGCGGAATCACTGGGGAAGTCAATGAAATCAATCCAGAGCTTCTTGAACTCTTCCCAGCAAGCGTGACAGCGATCGGAATCATTTCCGCAGCTGCCTGGGGACTCGGCTATTTCGGCCAGCCGCATATCATCGTGCGCTTCATGGCGATCAAGACATTGAAGGAAGTCAAGACAGCGCGGGGCATCGGCATGGGGTGGATGATCCTTTGTCTCTTAGGGGCAATCGGGACAGCACTCGCCGGTATTGCATTCTTTAAGCAGAACCCTGAGAATGTGCTGACCGATCCGGAAGCGGTGTTTCTCGGCATGGGGCAGCTGCTGTTCCATCCGTTGATCGCCGGGTTCATCCTGTCGGCGATTCTTGCGGCGATCATGAGCACCATCTCTTCACAGCTGCTCGTATCGTCCTCGGCTCTTGTTGAAGATTTGTACAAAATCGTCTTCAAAAAGGAATCATCGGACGCTCAGTACGTCAATTTAGGGCGCCTCGCGGTCCTTCTCGTTTCCATCATCGCGGCAATCTTGGCATGGAGCCAGAATGCCACGATTCTGGATCTGGTCGCATACGCTTGGGCAGGTTTCGGTGCGGCGTTCGGGCCGATCATCCTGCTGGCGCTGTTCTGGCGCAAACTGACGAATTGGGGTGCGCTGACGGGCATGATTATCGGTGCGGCGACCGTCATCATCTGGGAAGGGATCGATACAACTTTCACAGACAGCATTTACGAAATCATTCCTGGATTTATCCTGTGTTTACTGGCCGCTTGGCTTGTCAGCCTGGCTACGTATAAACCGAATCCTGAAATCGAAAGGGAATTCGACGAAACAATGCAGCAGCTTCATGCAGAAAAACAGCATGCATAACAGAAAAACCGCAGCCGGCCGGCTGCGGTTTTTAGTTCAATGCGGCGTTTTCTCAGCGCGCCATGAGACGGCTGATCCGGAGCAGGAGTTCTTCCGCAGTGAACGGCTTGAGAAGATGATCATCCGCTCCATATTCCAGTGCCTTGCCGATATCTTCCCCGGTATTCTTATCCGAAAGCATGGAGATGAAGATGTGGCCGT
>NZ_NHTN01000060.1 GCF_002167005.1 Indiicoccus explosivorum | reverse complement strand
CCGAGATAAAGCACCCCGAGACCGGGATAAGCGGGGGCGAGACCGAGATAAAGCACCCCGAGACCGAGATAAGCGGGGGCAAGACCGAGATAAGCGCCGTCAAGCCCGAGATAAACGCCTCCAAGCCCCAAATAAACCCCTCCCAATCCTTATACCTCTCGCACTTTCCCGTTCCCGACGGCAAAATGAGCGCAAAAAAGCCACCCGCCAAAGCGGGTGGCTGGCCTTCATGAGGCGAAGACGCTTTTCTCAATCTGCTTTAATTCATAAAAGTAACCGTGTGCTTCCATCAATTCCGCGTATGAACCGTTCTCCGCGATGCGCCCGTTTTCCATGACGATGATCTGGTCCATGTGCTCCAGCCCGGTGAGGTCGTGGCTGACAATGACGAACGTGTCATCCGGCCGCATCCGGAACAGTCGGGCATAAATGGAGCGGGCGGTGGCGGCATTGACGGATGACACCGGCTCATCGAGCAGCCAGAGGCGGGCGCCTTTCAGCATGGCGCGCGCGATGGCGAGCCGCTGCTTTTCGCCGCCGGACAGGTTCCCGCCTTTCTCCCCGACTTCCTGGGAAAGAGAGAAGGCGCCGAGTCCGACAGTTTCCAGCGCTTCCTGCAAGGCTTCATCCGGCGCATCTTCGTCGGCGATCAGCAAGTTGCTGCGGATGGTGCCGTAGAAGAAGTGGTTATGCTGTAAAACTGTGTTCATCCGGCTCCACAGTGATTCCGGATCGAGTGAATTGAGTTTCCTGCCGCCGATTGATGCTGTTCCGCTGTCCGCAGGGAGGATGCCGAGCAGCACCTGGAGCAGCGTCGATTTGCCGGAGCCGCTCGGACCAACGACCGCTGTCTTCGTGCCCGGTGAAATGCGGAAAGAGACGTCCCGGAGCGCCGGCCGTTCCTCTCCGGGATACGTGTATGCCAGCGTCTCGGCCTCCAGTCCCCAGGCGCCTTCCGGCAGCTGGCCAGACCCTGTTTCAGGGACCGGCCGTTCCGTGATTTGATTCAGTCGGGCCGCCGCCTGCCGGCTTTCCTCATAGTGGGAAGGGAACACGGCCATCGGCGCGATATTTTCGAACAGGGCGAGTGAAATCATGACGAGCATTGCCAAATACAGCCCGTCGAGTTCGCCTGCCGCGACGAAATAGGCGCCGAGGGCGAGTACAGTCCACGTAGTGAGGATTGCGATGAACGAATTGACCGACTGCATGAAGGTGTTCTGCAACCCCTCTTTCCGCTTTTCTTCCTCGTATGATTCAGCGAATGACTGGAGCTGCCGCTTTCTTGCATCCGCCTGCTGATATATTTTCAAATCACGGAAGCCATACAGGAACTCCGCGGCTTCCGCCGACAGGTCAGCCCGGCTGTCCCGGACGGCGGGCTTCGTCTTCCGTTTGCGCCAGGCGAATAAACCCGGAACCGCCACGACTGTCAGAAGCAGACCGGCCAGCAAGACGAAAGCGATGGCGGCCGAAAAGAAGGACGTGAAGAAAATCGTACTCGTGAAAACGAGCAGCAGCACGACAGGTGGGTACAGGACCCGCAGCAGCAAGTTTTGTAAGCTTTCAACATCGCCGACGATCCGCGACAGCAGATCCCCGCTCCGGTATTCATGAAAGATCCGGGGCGCGAGGGGCGACAGCTTGCCGAAGAACGAGACCCGCAGATTGCCGAGCATCGTGAACGTCGCCCGGTGCGAGAATAGCCGCTCTCCGTACCGGCTCACAGCTGCGGCGAGCCCGAACAGCTTCAGGCAGGCACCGAGCGCGACGAGGATGACCATCTGGGCGGCCAGCGCCGCCTGCGAAATCAGGTAGCCGCTCGAGGCGAGCAGGGCGACGCCCGCAAGCCCTGCAAGGAATCCGCAGAGGATCGCCAAGGTGATGTCCCGCCGTTCCCGCAGCGTCATGGAAATCATAGTTTTCAGCTCACTCACAGTGCCTCATCTCCCTGCTGGACCGCGATCGCTTCCCGGTAGGGCTTGAACGTGTCCATTAATGACGCGTGGCTGCCGGCAGCGAGCAGCGTGCCGCTGTCGAGGTACAGAATGACGTCCGACTGCCGGATCGTATGCAGCCGGTGCGCCACCGTAATGATGGTGGCGGATTTCCCGAGCTCATCAAGGGACGCCTGCAAAATCCGTTCCGTTTTCAAGTCCAGTCCCGTCGTCGGCTCATCGAACAGGATGACGGACGGTTTTTTCAGGAACGCCCGGGCGAGGGCGATGCGCTGCTTTTCGCCGCCGGACAGGCCACGGCCGCCTTCCCCGATCCGTGTATCGAATCCGTGCTCCAGCGACAGCACCATATCCGCGATGCCGGCTTTTTCCGCCGCCTCGCGCACTTCCTTGCGGGACGTTTCCCGATCCGCGCCGATCGCGATGTTCTCTTCGATGGTCCCCGCGAATAAATAAGGATCCTGCGAAATGTAGCCGAGCTGGCCGAACCACGATTTTTCGCTGATCATCTCCCTCGGTACGCTGTTGACGGTCACATTGCCCCGTGAAGCGGGCAGGAGGCCGGCAATCAGATGCAGCAGTGTCGTTTTGCCCGAACCGCTAGCGCCGATGATGGCGGCGCGGCTGTACGGCGGGATTTCCGCCTGTACCGGCCCGAGCGCGAAGCCGTCTCCGTACCGGAAACCGACCCCGTTGAGTGAAAGATGGGGCGGGACGGCGGACAGGGTCTCCCGGCCCCATACCACCGGCTGCCGTTCTTCCCGGAGCTGGCCGGCCAGCTGCTCGGAAGCGGCCACGCCGCCTCTGCCGCTGTGGAACGCGCTGCCGAAGTCCTTCAGAAGCGCGAAGAACTCAGGGACGAGCACCATGACGAAAAAGGCTGTGAAAAACGAGATGCTCTCGAACGCGATCAGGCTCATCCCGATTTCAAGTGCGATGATGCCGATGCTGAGCATGGAGATGTATTCGAGCGCGAACGAAGACAGGAAGGCGGACTTCAGGACGTCCATCGTGGCATCCCGGAAGTTCAGGCTGTTCGTCCGGATCACTTCCGCCTGTCCGCGGACCCGGCCATAGAGCTTGAGTGTCGTGAGTCCCTGCAGCACATCAAGGAAATTGCCCGAGAAGTGGCCGAGTTCCTCCATCTGGCGGTCCGCTTTCGTTTTCGTGCGTTTGCCGACGATCGCCATGAACAGGGGAATGAACGGCGCCGTCAGCAGGATGATGACGCCCGTCGGCCAGTGGAGGAAGAAGATGACCGCGAGCAGGATGAACGGAATGATGTAGGTCTGCATCAGCTGCGGAATATACAGGCTGAAAAACCCATCCGTCTCATCGACCGCATCCAGCAGCAGGCTCACTTTCCGGCCCGACTGCCCCCGTGCGGAAGCAAGCAGCGGACTGTCCGCGAACGAAGCGATGAGTTCCGAACGCAGCTCCTTCTTCACAGCTGCCGCCAGATTGCGTCCGGTGCGGCCGATCGCATAACCGCTGGACACCCGGAGAAGGATGGCTGCGAGCAGGCCGCCGAGCAGCGGGATGATGTCCCTGAAAGACGCCCCGTTTAAAAACACGCGGTCTGCGACCATGACGAAAAACAAGGCTTGTCCGACCATTGCGAGCCCTTTCAGGACGGATGCGGCCATCAGCAGGCGCACCATGCCTTTCTTTGCGAATGCCAGCTGTTTCAGGTTATCCATTACCGGTTTTCCCCCTCGGTTACTGTTATCTTTATTATAGGAGTTAACGGGCTGAAATCCGAAACAGACGCCTGTGATGCGGCGGGGGATGCGGCCGTTTATTACGAAGTTGTTCACAAATCACAGATTTTTCAGGCGGTGTTGGTGCCTGACGCTTGATTCCGTCTGGATTCCCGGAAGAAGCGGCAGGATGGAACGCAGAAAAGCCTTTCCCGGCAGAGACGGGAAAGGCTTTTCGATGATGCCGGGTTTATTCGGCTGGACTGTAGGACGTTTCCGGAATCGTTTCGTACACTTCCGGGTCAAGCTCGTAGACCGAGCCGTCCGCCACGCTCTCGATGATGCCGGTCAGGCCGCGTTCGACCGCTTTGACAAGTTTTCCTTTTTCACGGTGGCCGAGCGTGTGCGTCTGTCCGCGCACTTCAAAGAGTACGGTGCCGCTGCCGTTCAGCGCATAGGTGGCAAGCGCTGTGCCCGGGAGGTCAAGGTCCTGCTGGTACAGCGTGATGTTCGAGAACACGGAATTGCCATGCGACTGCAGCGACTCGTATGCGGCCACATTCAGCTGACGCGAGAAGTCGTAGTTGTACGTGTCCGCGAATTCCGCATATTCTTCGCCTTCCGCCGTGCTCGGATCCGGCACGAACTGACCGGACAGCGACAGTGTCACCGGATCATCGGTGCCTTCGACATAATAGAGCCCCTGGTGGTGCAGGTCGATGAACACGTCGACATTGCCGAATTCTTCCTGGAGGCCGGTGTAGACATCGCGGGATGTCTGCGCTTCACGGGTGATGAACCAGCCCGGGTCGCTCGACTGGCCAGGGAAGTCTTCCGCCTGCGGCACGTAGTCGAGATCCGGGTTGAAATCGCGGTTCACGTCGAAGCCCGGGTTTTCGCTGTAATCATACTGCTGAAGTGTCCGGGTATAGTAATTCCACGACGGTTCCGCGCCGGCGAGCTGCGGGAAGTCCGCCACGACGTCGGCCCATGTCATGCTGTTGGCCCGCTTGTCGCCTGCTGTGGCATCCGGATTCATCATCGGCATGGCGACGAGTGTGATTTCTTCACGGATGGCGCGGGATTCCGGTGAATTGTTCGACAGTTCCTTCAGCAGGTTGAGGAGCGCGATCGTCCCGGTCTTCTCATTGCCGTGGATCTCGCTCTGGATGAGGATGACTTTGTCACCCGTTCCGACGCGAGCGGTGTAGATGTCGCGGCCTTCAAACGACTGGCCGGCCACGTCGACTTCCACAACGCCCTTGCTCGTCTTCTCGATCTGGAACAGCTGCTTCTGCATTTCCTCATAACTGAGGAAACCGGAAATCGCCTGGTCGTGATGGTGCGTTTCAGGCTGTGCCGTATTGTCCGCGGCGTAAACCGGCATGACAAGCGCTGTGCACATTCCGAGAACACCGAGTGTCGTAAAGAACTTTTTTCTGATCATCATTCATCCACTCCTCTTTATCCAAATTGTTCGGCAGCCGAAATAGACTGTTGCCATAAAGAATAGCAGGAAGAGACAGAATGGTAAATACTTTTTAAAATTTCAGTTAATAGGTACCGGAAAGAGGAGGGGACGGGTGGGACTGAAGGCTGGCAAGACAGGAATCCCGGCACGGAATCAGAAGAGGGACAGGAAGTAAAGTACCAGGGAATGAACGTCCGCAGCCGCAAAGAAAAAAGCTTCCGGTGTCGAACCGGAAGCTTCCCCTGCGTCACTTTTCTGCTGCTTTTTCGGAAATGGGCCTCTTCGGAATAAAGTCGAAGATCTCGTGCGTATCGAACGCATCGATGAGCCGGCCGAGCCAGTCATAGTACTCCAGGCCGTCTTCAAGCTTCGAGAGGTCCTTATCGATCTGCTCGAGCGTCTCCCGGTCCGTTTCACCATGTGCTTTGAGGGCATTCAGCTCATCGATCGACTTGCGGAGGGCGACTTTCTTCGGCCCGATCACTTTCCGCCAATGGTAGCCGAAGTATTTGAAGAAGCTCTCGTAGTTGTCCATCTCCACGCGGTACAGGTCCTTCCGTTCGCCTTTGCGCCATACCTTCTCGACGAGGCCCATTTCATCCAGCTCCCGCACCGCATTGCTCATGCTCGCTTTGCTCATGCCGAGCAGTTCCGTCATCTCATCGAGCGTCATCGGTTTTTCGTTGTAGTACATCACCGACATCAGCCGCCGGACAGTCGGGGACATGCCGAACAGCGTCTGGCTTTCCGAATTCTGGTCGATGATCTTCCCGCGCGCTTCCTCGAATTTGTCGTTCACGTCCACTCCACCTTTTTCTCTGTGTCTGCTTCTTTCATTCTACCTCAATAGCGGCAGGAAGTGGCGTTTAAACCGGTTCAGCTGTTATCCAGCACCGCGGAGACGAACACTTTGCCGGCGAGCGGCATCGATTTTTCATCGACATCGAATTTCGGGTGATGGTGCGCATAGATGGCATCGATATCCGGATTGCCGCCGCCGACCCAGAAGAACGAGCCCGGCACTTTATCGACGTAGTAGGCGAAATCTTCGCCGCCCATATCCGGCGGCTTCACGACGACCTGATCTTTTCCCACAATGTCCTCGGCGAGCCGCTTGATTTTCGCGGTCTCTTCCGGATGGTTGTAGAGCGAAATGTAGCCGTGCTGGAAATCGACATCGATCTGCGCGCCGAACTGTTCGCCGGTCGTCCGGCAAATCAGTTTCAGTTCCTGTTCGGCCTGGCGCCGTACGTCCTGGTCGTACGTACGGATCGTGCCTTTCAAAAACGCTTTGTCCGGAATGACGTTGTGCGCATCGCCGCTCTGGAAAGCGCCGACTGTCACGAGCGCCGGATGGAGCGGATCGATCCGGCGGCTCACGATATTCTGCAGGTTCACCACGAGATGGCTGCCGACGACGAGCGGGTCGACACTGCGGTGGGGTTCGGCCCCGTGGCCCCCCTTGCCGCGGATCGTGATGTCGAACGCGTCGGAGGAAGCCTGCACATAACCTGTTCCGACAGCGACCTGGCCGACGGGGAAGTTCACTTCGACATGCACACCGTACACTTCATCGACACCGTCGAGGCAGCCGTCTTCCACCATCGCTTTTGCGCCGCCCGGAGCGAGTTCTTCCGCATGCTGGTGGAGGAAGACGACCGTCCCCGGCACTTCCTCCCGCATGCCGCTCAGCACTTTCGCCGCCGCCAGCAGGGAGGCGGTATGGATGTCGTGGCCGCACGCGTGCATGACGCCGGGAACTGTCGACTTGTACGGAACGTCTTTCTCGTCTTCGATCGGCAGCGCGTCAAAGTCGGCCCGGAGCGCCACGGTCCTGCCGGGTTTGCCGCCCTTGAGCGTCCCGACGACACCTCCGCCGCCGACGCCCGTGCGGACTTCGATGCCGAGTTCTTTCAGGTAGCCGGCAATAAAGGCGGGTGTCCGTTTTTCCTGGAACGAAAGTTCGGGATGCATATGCAGATCGCGGCGGATCTCCACCATTTCGTCATACAGGCCGTCGAGTTCCTCGAATGCCTGCTGCAATGCGTTTTTCTCTGTCATTTTTGTCAATGCGGAACGCCTCCTGATTCAACAAACCGGGCGCTGGCCGCCCGGTTTTCCTGGTTTATTCGAAATCGATGTTCGTAGTGATGACGCGGCCGGTCGGGTGCGGATCGAAGCCGGTGACGGACTTTTTCGCCGCAAGGGCCGGAGATGTGTGGACGAGCGGAATGATCGGCGCGTCCTCATGCATGATCTCCTGCGCCTGGCGGTACAGTTCATTGCGCCGCTCCTGGTCCGTGATCGTCCGTGCTTCCTCGAGGATCGCATTCAGTTCCGGGTTGTCGTAATGCGTCGAGTTCAGGGAGCCGATGTTGTCACCGTGCCACAGCGAATAAATGAAGTCATCCGCATCCCCGTTCGTGCCGGTCCAGCCAAGCAGGAATGCATCCGCCTCACCGTTCTTCGCTTTTTCGAGATAGGTCGCCCATTCGAATGTGACGATTTCGGCGGTGACGCCGATATCAGCGAAGCTCGACTGCAGGTATTCCGCAACGCGTGCGGCATCCGGCATGTAGGGACGGGCGACCGGCATGGCAAACAGTTCCATCTCGAAGCCGTCCGGGTAGCCCGCTTCCGCAAGCAGTTCCTTCGCTTTTTCCGGGTCGTACGGGTACGGATCGATATCGTCATTATACCCTTCGACTGCCGGCGGAATCGGATTTTTCGCCGGAATTGCCTGACCGCCGAAGAACGCGTCGATCATCGCTTCCTTGTCGACAGCATGGCTGAGCGCGCGCCGCACGAGCGGATCATCGAACGGTTCCCGTGTCACCGTCATGCCGAGGTAACCGATGTTGAGCGGAGGACGGGAGTACAGTTTCAGTTCCGGGTTGTCCTTGATCTGCTGGATATTTTCCGGGTCGACGCCGTCAATCATGTCCACTTCGCCGCTCAACAGCGCGTTCAGGCGGGCGGAGTTTTCCGGGATGGTCCGGAAAATGACTTGCTCGACTTTCGGGTGGCCGTCCAGCCAGTAATCTTCGTTTTTCGTCAGGACGATACGGTCGTTGCGTTTCCATTCTTCGAAGATGAACGGACCGGTGCCGACCGGGTTGCTGCCGTACTCCTCGCCGTGTTCTTCGATCGCTTCCGGGCTCGAAATGGAGAACGGAGTCAGCGCAAGGTCCTTCAGGAACGTCGGCTGCGTTTTCGTGAGGGTGAATTCGACGGTGTTGGCGTCGAGGGCTTCAACGGACGCGAAATCGTGCTCCTCGTCCCCTGCATATCCGCCGAACACGTTGCCATACATCGGAAAGTCTTCCGCGGAGCCATTCGCCCAGCGTTCGAAATTATAAACGACGTCTTCTGCCGTAAATTCCGTCCCGTCATGGAACACGACGTCTTCTCGCAGTTCAAACGTGTATGTCAGGCCGTCTTCCGACTCGGTCCATTCCGTGGCGAGCATCGGTGCGACTTTCGTCGAGCCTTCTTCAAAAGTTGTGAGCGTTTCCAAAATGCTTTGCGATACGTTTTCCGATTCGCTGTCGGTCACTTCCGACGGATCGAGGGAGACGGCGTCGCCGCCCCGGGCGAAGATGAAGGTTTCCTGTGCAGCCGCTGCAGTCGCTTCGCCTTCCGCTTCTTCGCCTGCACAGGCGCCGAGCGCAAGTGCTGAAACTGAAACCGCTGCAAGTAAGAGAGGGGATTTCCTTTTTCTCATTGTTCGTTCACTCCTAGTGGTCATGTAGTGCCTGCCGGAAAACGGGAGGCCGGGCCAAAAACGAGTCGGACATTGATGAAAGGTCTGCCGGAGAACCGGCGGTGGGGATGGATCGATAATGGATTATGAAGGATGATGGCGGGAAGCGCGGATCATATTGCCGAGATGCTTCTTTCTCCTGTAGCTGTCCATGCGAAAACCTCCTTCGTTTATTTTATTTAATACGTTTAATAAAAACTAAACGATTCAATATTCAGTATAGTACATGGCGGGACTGAATGGTAGGTTTTTTTGAATTTATTGAAAACGGGCACGTGTTAAGGGGTATGGGGAAGGGGGGGAGAATGACAATTGGCGCTGCAGCCGCAAAAATAGGACAGCCGAACATGCGAAAAAACCTCCTGCCGCAAAGAAAGCTCCGCTTGCGGTCAAGAGGGGAGAGGCTGGGCGTGCAAAAGGGGCATTCGGGATACGCCTGTTTATTTTGCATTTTTCAGTTGCCGTCGCCGGTCTGCTTCTTTCATGACAGCAACGTAGATTTCCCCGAATTCCTCACGCGTCATTTCTTCATAAGGCACCGGCTGCTGCCGAACGATCGGGGCGGCATCCGCCGGTCCGGGCATGAGATCGTTGAGCGGCCGTCCGGCAATCATCGCTGCCACTTCAGCTTGTTCAATGAAACTCGTCAGTTCCTGCGCAATTTCATTCATTTCATCCATTCCAAGCATTTTTTTCACTGTCTGGATTTTCGAACGGTCGGAAGTGACCATCGTGACGGCACCGGTCGGCGTTTTCTCTCCCGGTCCCATGGCAATGGTGAACGTGAACTGGGGTTTTCCGTTATAGATTTTGAAATCGAGTGTCGTTTTCACAGAAAAAATAGCGCCATCGGTTATCCGCTGCCCATAGTTTTCGACGGACCACTGCTCTCCCTGCCTCAGCCATTGCTTCGTCACTTGGCCGTTGCGCACTTGATGCATCCACACCTTTATTTTCGCTTTCGGGATATTCGACTGGAGGAACTGAGTGCGGTCGCCGTGTTCTGTGATCGATATGCGGATGCTCCCTTTATAGACCAGTTCGTTCGATTTGTTCTGTTTCCAATAGTGGAGATTCGACTGAAAATCGACGGTCGACTTCCTGTTCGACTTCTTGATGATTTTAATCCGCTGCATCGCGATTCCCGCCTTTCCGAATAAGAACGTTTGTTCTATTATACACGATTGGCCGGGGAAATCGACTGAAAATATATGTTCATTATCTTAAAGCGGGTACTCGGCGTTTTCTAAGACGGCAAACCTGCAGGTTCAGGCGTTTTGAAGAGCGGACCGCCTTTTTAGCTGTGTCCTGCTTCCTTCCATGATGTAAAACAGCGATCGGCGCTGTTTCGCAATCGATCGCTGTTTCATTGCCGGAAGAGCTGGCCGTCAGGAGCCGTTCTTATGCAGAAGGGGATTCGTCTCTTTTTCTTTTTTTATTTCCTCGATTAAGAAGGCATAGTCTGCCTGCGCCGCATACGTCTTTTCCACGGCTGTCAGCGCTTTAGTGTAGGCGGCACCAAACGCTTCATCAGCCGGTATTTCTACATCGGGCTCCACACCGGTTCCATCCCAATTCGAGCCTGTGAACGGACTGACCGGCATGCCGCTTGGGATAAACAGCCGAATGTTCTCGGTCACTTGATGGTAATTTCCCGCGTTCGCTCCGCCGCCAGTCCGTTCTCCGATGATTTCTGCCCGGTTCAAATGCTTCAGCGCGTAACTGAACAGTTCCCCGGCAGAAAACGTCTGCCTGCTCGTCAGGATATAGAGCGGTTTATCCCCATACAGAATGCCTGGAACGTAAGGGAGTGTCCAGATCTGTGAATGGCTGTCTTCGTCACGGCGGTAAAATGTATCGATATGGGTGGGTTCGCTGACAAAGTAACTGGCGAGAAACGCCACCATGTAAGGAGTCCCGCCGAGGTTCTTCCTCAGATCGATGATCAGGGCATCCGTATGAGCCAGCGCATTCATCGCATGTGCGGCGGTTTCGGAGGCGATTTCGTTCTCATAAAATACACGGAGATCCAAATACCCGATATTTCCGGGCAGCCGTTCGATGCGGTGGAAGCCGTAATTGGTCTTCCGGGCCTTCAGCTGGTGATCATCCAGCACAGTATCCGGTGAGATTTCCGTATGGGTCTCTGTCTGGTAGAAGATATGCAAATGTTTATCGTGATTGACGCTTTGCATCGCTTGTTCCACGGTCTGTTTGAATTCAGTCCGGCTGATTCCTTTGCTGAGATCCAGCTGTTTCACTTGCTCAGCCAGCTGGCGACAGATACTGTCCGCAGCTTCCGGGTAAACATAATTCTGCTTTAACAGTTCCATCCCTTTGTCATAAAACGCCAGCACTTCTTCTTTATTCAGTATCTCTTTCATTGAAGGTCCTCCTGAGTGGATTTGCACTATGTTTTCACAACAGCATTCTGAACAATTTAGGTTCCTTGAATTTCTAACGGAAGGTATTTCCGCAGCTTTTGCAGAAGAAATTCTGCCGTCTGCTTTGGGATTAACAATTTTCAAACAGTTTGTTCACAGTTTATAAACAATTGTACTCCATAATTGAATTATCCCGGAAATAAGGGGCCGGCATAATCCTGTACATATAGACCAAAGCTGTTCCGCCAGCTGAAAATGCCCGTAAGGAGTGACGGAAAAATGAGAATCATTAAATTGCAGAGTAAAAAGAAAAGTTCTGTCGAACAGATAGTGGATATCCTGCTCGAAAAAGGGGTGAATGCCGAACGTTGTAAAAGGCCATTACTGGCAGCAGAGAGAGCGATGGACAGCGGAAGGCAGCCGGTTCTCCTGAGGAAACAGCAAGAAAACACGACCGGCCTGACATAGGAACAACACAAATTCCGCTCCTATGATACAAGCGCCTTTTCAGGAGTTCCGCTGATTGCATCAACAGAGATAAAAAGCAAAAAAAGAGCCGGCTGCAGTACCAGCCGGCTCTTTTTGCTGTTCACATTCCTCAGTAAGCCCGGGCAAACCACACGGCATGTTTCGCTTCTTCGCCGCAGCAGATGCACGTGTTTTTCTCTGCCGGCGGGTTGAATGGAATGTTCCGCGTCGTGAATTTCGTTTCCTCTTTCACTTGCTCTTCGCAGGCGTCGCTGCCGCACCAGCCGGCGAGAATCCAGCCGGCGACCGTTCCGTTTTTCTCGGCTTCCGCGATGTGCTGCTTCAGATCATCCAGCGAATTGAGATGCGTATGCGAATTGTCGTCGCGGAACGCTTTCGCCTTGTCGTACAGGCGCTTCTGCATCATTTCGAGTTCCTTTTCGACGTGTTCGACAACCGCATCGAGCGGCACCGCAATTTTCTCGTCCCCGTCGCGCGCTTTCATGAGCGCCTGGCTGTTGTCCAGGTCGCGCGGCCCGAGTTCGATGCGCACTGGCACGCCTTTCAGTTCCCATTCGTTGAACTTGAAGCCCGGCGACTGGTCGGAATCATCCAGCCGCACGCGGTAGCCTTTCGCTTTCAGTGCCGCGAAGACTTCATCCAGCTTTTCAATGATAGCCGGATTCTTTTTCCACGGGCCGACCGGGATGAGCACGACTTGCGTCGGCGCGATTTTCGGTGGCAGCACAAGTCCCTGGTCGTCGCCGTGGACCATGATGACCGAACCGATCAGCCGGGTCGAGGTGCCCCATGACGTCGTGTGCACATATTCATGCTTGTTTTCTTTATTCAAGTAGCGGATATTGAACCCTTCGGCGAATTTCGTGCCGAGGTAATGCGACGTGCCGGCCTGCACCGCTTTGCCGTCCTGCATCATCGCTTCGATGGAGAACGTATCGACCGCACCGGCGAAACGCTCAAGCGGTGTCTTCTGCCCGTCGTAAACCGGAATCGCGAGCAAGTTTTCCACGACTTCTTTGTAGATGTCGAGCATCTGCATCGTTTCCGTGCGCGCTTCTTCCTCATCTGCATGCGCCGTATGGCCTTCCTGCCAAAGGAATTCGGATGTGCGTATGAACGGCAGCGTCTTCTTTTCCCAGCGGAACACGTTCGCCCACTGGTTGATCAGTACCGGCAAGTCCCGGTAGCTCTTGATCCAGTCGGAATACAGCTGGCCGACCATCGTCTCCGACGTCGGGCGCAGCGCTAGCCGCTCCTCCAGTTTTTCGCCCGCAGCCTCCGTGACCCACGGCAGTTCCGGTGAAAAGCCTTCAATGTGCTCTTTTTCCTTCTGGAAGAACGACTCCGGAATCAGCATCGGGAAGTACGCGTTGCGGTGGCCGGTTTCCTTGAACCGTTTATCCATCGCCGCCTGGATGTGCTCCCACAATTCGTAGCCGTCCGGCTTGAACGCGATGCAGCCGCGGACCGCCGTATAATCCATCAGGTCCGCCTTTTGAATCGTTTCGATGTACCATTTCGTGAAATCATTCGTCTTTTGAGACATGGTCTTCTCCTCCTGTTTTTGGGAATAAAAAAAGCATAAAGCGTCCAAAAGGACGTCTTTATGCGTAAGACGCGGTACCACCTTCGTTCAACAGGATCAAGCGGCGATCCTGTCCTCCAAACCGCCGATAACGGGACGGGCCGGCCAGTCTTTCGTCTGGCATCTCCGCGGGAGGGTTCAATAAGAAGGGGTGATATAGCTTTCAGCCGAGGCTATATTCTCTGGATCACGATTCTTATTTACTGAGCCGCATCATCGAGTCGGTATGAGTTGTTCCGGATTTCCTGAGACTACTATACCACGGCGGTTCGCAGCCGGGGAACTGCTTCGTTTCGTTTTAAAATGATTTTTTTTATTAAACAGCGGCGGATTGGCGGAACAGCAAAATGTTTTGTTGACAGGGTCCCGGTCTGCTTCTACAATAAATGAAGCAATCACATATATCCGGTTTCCGGGAGAGGTTCATAGCGCATACCCTCTATAAAAAACTATGGATGACTGAAATTCAGCCGAATCCGTTGCGATTCGGCTTTTCTAATCCCGTTTTTTAACCCTCTCCTGTGCTGCCGGCATTCAGGAGGTTTTTTTATTGGCTGGAAGAGAAGAACAGTCGCTCGGTCACTTGTCACTGTTGGGCAATCAAAATACAGCTTACTCATTCGAATACGATCCGGACATTCTGGAAGCGGTGGACAATCTGCACACATCCCGCGACTTTTTCGTGAAGTTCAATTGCCCGGAATTCACATCGCTCTGTCCGATGACGGGGCAGCCCGATTTTGCGACGATGTACATTTCCTTTATTCCCGATCGGAAACTGGTGGAAAGCAAATCGCTGAAGCTGTATTTATTCAGCTTCCGGAACCACGGCGATTTCCATGAGGACGTCGTCAACATCATCATGGATGACTTGATCCGTCTGCTGGATCCCCGGTATATCGAAGTGTGGGGCAAGTTCACCCCGCGCGGCGGCCTGTCGATCGACCCGTACACGAATTACGGAAAACCCGGCACAAAATACGAAGAAATGGCGACGCACCGGATGATGAACCACGACATGTATCCGGAAACGATCGACAACCGATAAGGAGGAAAACACATGTTGCTTTATCTGAACGGCGCGTTCGTCGGCTTTTTGCTGCTGGCGAACATCCTGGCGGTCAAACTTTTTGCGGTCAATGAATGGCTGGTGCTGCCGGCTGCCGTCATCGTCTACATTTTCACCTTTCCGATCACCGATACAATCGCAGAAGTATATGGAAAGGAAGCGGCCCGCCGTACGGTCACGGCCGGTTTCATCGCCCAGCTTTGCGCGCTCGGGTTCATCTATGCGGCGATCCAGCTGCCGTCCGCTCCGTTTTTCACGGAACAGGCGTCGTTCGAAACGATTTTTTCAGCCGGATTCCGGGTGACACTTGCCAGTATCGTTTCCTACTTTATCAGCCAGAACTTGGACGTCACGATTTTCCATGCCCTTAAGAACCGGCACGGCGGCTCCAAGCTGTGGCTCCGGAACAACGCCTCCACGATGGTCAGCCAGCTCGTGGATACCGCGCTGTTCATCACGATCGCTTTTTACGGCACTTTGCCGCTGAGTGTCCTGCTGATGATGATCGTCAGCCAGTACGCGTTCAAATGGCTGGCCGCGGCTGCCGATACGCCGCTCGTCTATTTTCTCGTCTGGCTGTGCCGACGGGAGAATGCGAAAACTGGGGGGACTCTGCAGACCACTTAATCAGACAGGCAGCGCTTCCCCGCACAGCTTCATTTGTGGCGTATAGCTAAAATCCCTTCCAAACATTATAGAAGCCATCCTCGAAATCATTTGATTTCACTGAGGATGGCTTCTTTTGCAGATAGCTGCCGTATAAAACCGGAATCCCTGTTGCAGCATTCCGTCAGCTGTCCCGGACCACGACATGCCGTGGCTGGCCGTCCCGATCAATAGGATCCGCAAGTATTTATGCCGGTTTCGCAAGTAACAACCAAGCATTTGCAAGTATCGCCCTAAAGACGGCGGGACCCGGCAGCCGAATCCTTTTTCTCAAGTGGGGCGGACCGCATTTTGCCGGAACAGGTTTAAACCGAAATCCCGCGACAGATGCTTCAGCGCTTCCATGCCGGCTGTGCTGTTGCCGCCGCTGTTCAGGGCGGGGCCGAACAGGCCGATGCCCATGCTGCCGGTCGCTGTGCCGAGAATCCCGCCTCCGATGCCGCTTTTCGCCGGAATGCCCGCCTGGACGGCCATCTTTCCGGAATCATTGTATAAACCGGACGTCAGCATCACCGCTTTCATCATACTGACCTGTTCCGGATCGATCAAAGGTTCACTGTCGGGTTTCAGCCTGCCGTCCCGCGCGAAAAAGGCGCCGAGCCGCGCAAGTTCGACCGCGTTGATCTCGATCGACAGCCCCCGAAAATACAGATCCAGCGATTCTTCCACTTTGCCATATTCGATGACGCTCATGCTTTCCAGAAAATAAGCGAGCGCCCGGGATTTCGATCCGTCCCGTTTCGCTTCTTCATAAGCCGCTTCGCTCATGGCGAGTTTCGGATTGCCGGTGATCCGTTTAAGAAGATCCAGCGTCCGGCTGAACCGCTCCTTTCCGCTCGTGCCGGAAATCATGGCGGTCACCGCGATCGCGCCTTCATCGATGAACGGATTATATGGTTTGCGCCCGTCCGTCTCCATCAGGCCATGGACCGCATCGTACATCCGGCTTGTCGGTTCCATGCCGACCTGCTTGAAAACGGCATCCGCCCCGGCGTCATCGAGGGCCATCATCAGATTAACCAGTTTGGAAATGCTCTGCAGTGTGAACCGGTGTTCCGCGGCCCCTGCCTGATATTCTTTGCCATCAGCTGTGCAGATGGCGACGCCGAAACTCCCTTCGACCGACTTGTTGACGCCGGGCACCGTTTCCCGGATGCGGCCGTCGGCGGAGAAAGGCTTGCATTTCAAGACGAGTGTTTCCAAGTAGTCGTTCGTCAATTTTTCTGTCATTCCGTCCCCTCCCGCAATAGCTGTTAACTAACCTTACCCTTCGCCGGGAACGGGTGAAACAGATGGACGAAATCGTTGTGGAGAATATGTCGTTTGAAAAAGCGTCCGAACGGTATGAGAAGAAATCCAAGGCGCTTGCAGACCGTCAGCGGCTCCGAGTCACGCATGAAATTGTGAAGCGGGATTCCGTCGGGGGCTTGATGGAAGTGATGGATATGACGCAGTCCAAGCTGCCGCATCACTTGAAGGTTCTGATGGACCTGGGACTGCTGAGTGAAGAAATGGAGGAGTAGAGAAAGGTTCCCCGGTATGGAAAAACGACAGGATGTCATTCCTTGATTGAACTTAAATAAGCTCTGAATTATAATCTTAATAAGGAGCTGATCATCGTGTATCGAACTGTAAATGTTAAAATGTGCTCTATTTCTGAAGCAAAACGGAAGTTCTCGAAACTGGTAAAAGAAGCAGGTGACACAGGAGAACCTACTTTTATTTTCAACCATAACAGGCCGGAAGCTGTGATTCTGAGCAACGATGCCTATGAGACAATGGTAAGGAAGTACGAAGCGATGGAAGAAGAACTTTTCTACAGCCGGTTAAACCTCCGGGTCGAAGAAGGGCCGGGCGAATTGATCCCCGCGGAACAGGTGACAGGCAGTCAGCACAATCCCTTCCGGCAACTGACAGACGAGGAACTGTTCGACTGATGGCGGAAGTTGTTTTTTGGCGGGAAGCTGAAAAAGATTACCGCCAGCTGGACGGCAGTCTGCAGCAGTGGACAGATGCGGCTGTCGAAAGATTGCAATTGCGCGGTTCGGAAATCGGAAAGCCGCTGCGGAATAATTCTTATTCGAAGCTGTCCGGGTTCAAAGAACTTAAAAATCATAAGCTGGGTATTCGGCTCATCTTCAAACCAGTGGCCGGAGGAGCAGTGGAAATCATTGAAATTGCTGCGATTGGATCCCGTGAAGATGGGAAAGTATTCAAGGAAATAGAAAAAAGACGGCGGGACCGGTAAGTTCCGCCGTCTTTCTATTCTTTGTATCGTCCTTAGAGGCACTCTGGAAAGAAAAATCCAGTTAAGACAAAATCCAGACAGTGCACCTTTAGGGCTGCCGGCTTTCCGTTGGTTCACTCCGCAGTGCTTTAACGAGCGACCAAGCCATAAATAGCAAGATAACGGCGAACGGAAGCGCCACGATGACAGCGGCAGCCTGCAAGGCGTTCAGTCCTCCGCTTAACAGCAGGGTGGCCGCGATGCCGATAATCGCCACTCCCCAGATTGCCTGGATTTTTTTGGCCGGATGCAGCGTCCCTTTTGCCGACAGCACGCCGAGTACGTATGTGGCACTGACAGCGGATGTGATAAAGAATATACCGATTAGCACGAGCGACAGCAGACTGAGCACAAAGCCAAGCGGCAAGTGCTCCAGAAGCGCGAACAAGGCCAACTCCGGATGCCCTTCAGTCAGGCTGGCGATGTCTGCAGCGCCGCTCTTTTCAAGCCGGATGGCGGTTCCGCCGAACACGACGAACCACAGGCCGCCGAGAAGCGCCGGCAAAATCAATGCGCCGAAAATGTATTCCCGGATCGTCCGGCCTTTGGAGACGCGGGCAATGAACATACCGACGAACGGAGCCCAAGAGATGAGCCAGCCCCAGTAAAACAGTGTCCATTCCGCTTGCCAGTCGGTATTGCGGAACGGATACATCTCTAGGCTCATATAAGCGAAGTCTTCGATATAGCTGCCCAGTGCCACGAAGAAGTCCTCGATCAGCGACACCGTCGGACCGAGGATGAATACAGCAAGCATGAGAAGCGCGGCAAGACCGAGATTGACGTTGCTCAAAACGCGCATTCCTTTGTCGATTCCGGCGAATACGACGCCGAGGAAGAGCACGCCGACCGTACCGGCGATGATCAGCTGCACTGTGACGTTGTTCGGAGTACCGAACACCCGGCTTAGGCCGCCGCTCAGTTGCATGGCGCTGAATCCGAATGTCGTCGCGATTCCGATGGCGGTCGCCACAGTGGCGATTATGTTGATGGCCATGCCGCTGGTGCCGCCTGCCCGTTTACCGATCAGCGGGTAAAAAGCCGAGCTGATTTGGCTCGGGCGATCTTTGCGGAATTCGAAATAGGCGATCGCCATGCCGACAATCGCATAGATAGCCCAAGGTGTGATGCCCCAATGGAAAAAGCTGTACTTCAGCGCGGCCTGAGCCGCTTCCGCAGTCCGCGGTTCCACGCCGGGCGGCGGATTAACGTAATGATCGATCGGTTCCGCCGTTCCCCAAAAGACGAGTCCGACACCCATGGCCGCTGCAAACAGCATGCCGATCCAGGAGATGAACGAATACTCCGGTTTGCTGTCATCGTCTCCCAGTTTGATATGCCGGTATTTTCCAAATGCGAGGTACAGGCATAGAATGACAAAGAGCGCCGTCGTCATTACATAAAACCAGCCGAGTTCTTCCGTTATCCAATGGAGCCCGGCTGTCGTGACCCGGCTGAACTGATCCGTAGCAAAAACGCCCCATAGAACGACAGTCGCGATAATGAGAAGAGAAATGTAAAACACTTTTCCCGGTTTCATGCGCTTTTTCTTTTCCATGGCAGGACCCCCTTTTCGTTAAAGGCTCTATTACTAGGGTAACCCATCCGCGGAATCATAAACAAAACCCCTGCTTCCGCCTCTGCACGGCAGAGCGGGATAGGGTGTGTAATCGGCAAAATATAAGAACTTCCCTTCAGCGGGTCAGCTGTCCCGGACCACGACATGCCGTGGCTGGTCAGCAGGCAGTTGCAGCGCTTCCCGGAGAAAATCCGGTTTCAGCGGGAAATCGGCCAGCTCATGGACAGGCACCCACTGGTAAATGAGCCGCTCGCCTTCCGGTCCGTGAAAAGGTTCGCCGCCAAACAATGACGTATCGTCATTTTCCACTTCGTAATAAAACCCGATTTCATGGAACTTCTTTCCGTCGAATGTAAAAAAGTTCTCCGTGGAGAAGAGAAGACGTGATGCCCGGATGTCCGTCCCGAGCTCTTCCTGAAATTCGCGTACAAGACTGGCAGCGGAATCCTCGCCGATCTGCACCCGGCCGCCCGGAAGCGACCACTGTTCTTGGTCGTTCACATCGCGATGGACAAGGATGTGCCCGTTATGTATCCAAATTCCGACGACCCGGTAGTTAAAGACCGCATGTTCCATTTTGAAGACTGCGTCCATGTTCGACTCCTCCTGTTCTGTAAGAAAATTCATTTTACCACATTTGTTTCTGATATGATGGAAAGGAAAAAGAGGTGCGCGATGAAAGAACTGCAGGGGTTTTCCGACCGGCTGATGCGGGAGCTCGGCTGGGAAATAAACGAAGAAAATTTTGATAAGAGCCGGACGTCGATTCTCGGCACCTATATGCTGCTGATGACTGAAATCGGAGAAGTGGGAGAAGAGTTCCGGCGGCTGTTCACGTTGGTCGACGGCCACGTTTCCAAAGGATGCGGGCAGGAAGAAGCGTTCCGCCGGGCGATGGCGGAAGTCAAAATGGATCTTGGAAAAGAGCTGGCGGATTGTCTTGCCTATATCACGAAATTCGCCAACTTTTTTGATATTGATTTGGAAGAGAGCTTTTATTCGAAAATGGAAGAAGTCAGGAACCGGCGGAAACAGGAAGCGTGAGAAAGGCGAAACGGGCACTTAACGGAATACAAACCGTAATACGAAAATGGAAAGAGAGAAGGCTGCCCAACAATTGAGGCAGCCTCTTTTTGATTCTGAATGAAGGTGGGTTCACCGGGATACCCGATGGCAAGGGCGGTTTTTTGCCGTCTCCCTATTCATGGAGAAATCATATAAATTTCTTTAAATAGTCGTCGAAAATTTTGTGCATCACTTTAGGAGTGTTTTCTAAGTAAATGTCTATTTGCTCATGGTTCGATTCGAACTTATCCGAATTACTTTCTTCTTTTGGAAAATCGGATATCCCTTTTACGATGATGCACTCCACATCGTTCTTCTTACAGATATACGCGATGGCACCGGCTTCAGTATCGGCTATTATTATTTCGTTTTCTTTGAGTTCTAAATAGTCTTTCCACATAACGACCGCTTTATCAGCGGTGCCGATTGTGCCGGTATGGAAATCATTTTCATACTTCGATAGATCAATATCGACTACAAAAGACTGCTTGATGAAAGGCTCTATCTCTTTTACGGTGCAATCATACTGAACGGCTCGATCAGGCACCAAAATATCCAGCAGATTGAATCGGTCATCTATTCCGGCGCATGTTCCGGCAACAATGACTTTCGTTAAATGAAACTTGGAAATCATATACTGATTGCCGCCGACGCCATTTACTTTTCTGACGCCGGTGCTATAAAAAATCAGCTCACGACCGTTGATTGTCTTCATAAAATATTCCCCGTAAGGATAAGTGAAGCGTTCGTTAGCTTTCACACGGAAGTAATCCAGTGACGCTTCGAATTCCCACTTCGTCGCTATACTAATTCCAATCATAGACTAATCACCTGTTTCGTAAAATAAATGACCGTTATTCAGGCAAACATTTAAACCGGTTCTTCCGGAATCGGAGTGCTGGAGTTTTGCAGCATCCTATTTTGCATACTGCGCCTGCGAGCGTAGCCGTGCAATTCAACAGGAAAGGCGGATAAGTGTAGACGGTTCTGACTTTCATTTTTTTAGCCGGCCCATCATGACCGTATCGTAATAGTCCCCGTCGGCCAGCCGCTTATTGTCTTTCAAAACGCCTTCCGTCTCGAAGCCATACCGTTCGTAGAGCCGGATAGCCTTCTCGTTCGTGGCGAGGACGGATAATGCGATTTTATGGATGCCGTTCGAATCCGCCCAGGCGATGGATTCAGCGAGCAGGTTTTTGCCGATGCCGTATCCCCAAGCTTCCCTCAGCACGCCGACCCCGAACGTCACCCGGTGGGCGAGCCGCTGCAGTTCCGAGCCTTCGCAGCGCGCGAAACCGAGCAGGCCGGTTTCCGCTTCCGCCACGAGGAACAGATTCGTCGGCAGCGCGCTGTCCCGTTCGATGACTTCGCGAAAAGCGGCCGGATCCAAATGGGCTTCTCCCGGCACCCGGTCCAGGTTCTCCGTTTCGCCGTCTATTCTGAGACGCAGCGCCGACAATTCCGCGGCGTCTTCAGGCGCGGCAGAACGGATTACATAACGCAGGTCTTTTTCAATAAACGATTGTTTCCCGATCAGCACCGGCATCACCCGTTTCGTTTGTTTTATTGGCACAGAAGTCAATTCAGTTTAGCAGAAGACGGTGGGGGGAGGAAGAAAAATCCGGCAGGCGCGCCGCCGGCTGTTCCGTTTAAGCGGATCAGGCGGCGGGAAATAACACAAAGGAAGATAATACGGGCGGCTGCGCCAGTCCGTGAAAGGAGCGTTCTATTCATGAAAGCAGTTGTGATAGATCGATACGGAGGAAAAGAAGAACTGAAAGAACGGCAGATCGACCGCCCGAAAATCAAAGCGGATCAGGTCCTGCTGGAAGTATATGCGACATCGGTCAATCCGATCGACTGGAAGCTGCGGGAAGGCTACTTGCAGGAAAAGCTCCCGTTCGAATTCCCGATTGTCCTCGGATGGGATGCGGCCGGCATCATCGCAGAAACCGGTGCGGATGTGACCGGCTTCAAAGCGGGGGACCGGGTATTCGCGAGACCGGCCACCACCCGCCAGGGGACGTATGCCGAGTACACGGCAGTCGATGCGGATTTGCTGGCGCGCATGCCGGAAAAGATGACGTTTGAAGAAGCGGCAGCCATTCCGCTGACAGGTCTGACGGCCTGGCAATGCCTTGTCGAATTCGCGGCTATCCAAGAAGGGGATAAGGTGCTGATCCATGCCGGAGCCGGCGGGGTCGGAAACTTTGCCATTCAGCTGGCTAAAAGTTTCGGCGCATATGTCGCCACGACAGCGAGCAAGGAAAATGAGGAATTTGTGAAATCCCTCGGAGCCGACCGCTTCATTGATTACCAGAACGAAGCGTTCGAAGAGGTTCTGGAAGACTATGATATCGTCCTCGATACCATCGGCGGTGACGTGCTCGATAAGAGCTATCGTGTGCTGAAGAAGGGCGGACGGCTCGTATCGGTTGCCGGGCAGCCGTCGGAGGAAGACGCACAGAAACACGGCGTGAAAGCAGGCTTTGTGTGGCTTGAACCGGACGGGAAACAGCTGCAGAAACTGGCGGATCTGTACGAAGCCGGCGAACTGGAACCGGTGATCGGCGAGACGTTCGAACTGAGTGAACAGGGCGTCAGAGAAGCGCACGCGCTGAGCGAAACGCACCATGCAAAAGGCAAAATCGTCTTGAGGGTCAAATCGTGACGGCTGGCTGCAGCTCAATAAATGGCATACAGTGCCGCCGGCCAGATGGTAACGTTTTGATTTAGCGGATATAAAAACGGATTATCGCGGATAAATCCAAAATAACGCGGATAAATCCAGAATATCGCGGATAAATCCAAAATAACGCGGATAAATCCGAAATAACGCGGATAAATCTAAAATAACGCGGATAAACAGCAAAAACCTCCGGACATCCCGGAGGTTTTTTCAAATTTATTCCATTATTCGCCGAGCAGTTTCGCTTCGAGGTCATCGAGCATCAGGTTGGCCGCTTTGACGCCGCCAGCTGTGTTCCAGATCGTGTCGCTCACTTCGTACGCATTGCCGGCTTTGACCGCTTCGAGGTTCTGCCAGAGCGGGTCGTTGATCCATTCGTCTTCGACTTCCTGGCCGCCGCCTTCAGCAGGTTCGTACGTGAAGTAGAAGATGACGTCGCCGTCCATTTCAGGTACGCGTTCTTTCGTTACGCCTTTTGCCGCGAAGTCATTCACGTCCTGCGATGCGGGACGGGCGAGGCCGATTTCATCGAGAATGATGCCGGAGAAGGAATCTTTATGGTAAATCCGGACGTCATCCGGCATGAAGCGTACCATGGAGACTTTCGTGTCCAGTTTGCCGGCTTCTTCGAGCTGTGCGCTCAGTTCAGCGACGCGCTCTTCATAGGCGGCAAGCACTTCTGCGCCTTCTTCTTTCTTATTGACTGCTTCCGCGATCAGTTCGTAGTTCACTTTCCAGTCGCCGCGGAGCGTTTCTTCGAATACAGTCGGAGCGATGGCGCTGAGCGCTTCGTAATGCTCTTCCTGACGCATTTTGTTGCCGATGATCAAATCGGGTTCGAGGGCGGCGATCGCTTCAAGCGAGATTTCGCTTTCCGTGCCGACGACTTCGACACCTTCCATTTCTTCCGCAATGTGGTCATACCAAGGGTCGCCTGTCCACGACTGGACCGCTCCGACCGGCGTGATGCCGAGTGACAGCAGAGCTTCCGTTCCATGGTTCGTCAGGATGACGATTTTTTCGGGTGTCCCTTCGATGGTTGTGGAGCCCATGGCGTGTTCAACGGTATACGAAGATTCGCTCTTCGTGTCAGCAGGCGTAGCGGCGGCTTCTTCTTCGGCGCCGCATCCGGCGAGTGCGAGGACGAGTGCGGCCAGCAGGACGAGCAGGTAGATCGGCTGTTTCAACATGGGGTGGTGCCTCCTTAAGATGATTGATAATGATTTTCATTCACAAGTAGAATGATAATGGCTCTCAATACGGAAGTCAACAACATTCGGAAAAAAGTCGACTTAACATGACAGATGCCCCCGGTTTTATTGACAATGATTATCAGTTGCATTAATGTGGACAGTAGAAAATGAAGTTTTCGGACAGGGAAGGCAGGTACCATGATCCAGACAACTCCTCTCAGAATAGGCGGACTTGCGGCCGGTCTTTTGCTCATGCTTCTGCTCGTATGGGCGAGCATCGTGTTCGGGCTGACTGACATCACGACCCGTATGGTGGTCGATTCGGTGTACCGGTTCGATTCGTCCAATGAACATATCATCATCCGGGATGCCCGCATCCCGCGCGCGCTCATTGCCGCCGCTGTCGGCGCGAGCCTGGCGGTGGCCGGGGCGATCATGCAGGGGCTTACGAAAAACCCGTTGGCGTCACCGAGCATTTTCGGCATCAACGCCGGCGCGAGTTTCTTCGTCGTTCTCGGCATTTCGTTTTTCGGCACGGCTTCCTTGAATGCCTTTACTTGGCTCGCCTTCACAGGAGCAGCGCTCGCCGCGGTCATCGTCTACACATGCGGCTCCATGGGCCGCGACGGCCTGACGCCGGTGAAGCTGACGCTTGCCGGGGCGGCCATCGCCGCGCTGTTCTCATCGATGACCCAGGGGATTCTCACGCTGGACGAACGGGCACTGGATCAGGTGCTGTTCTGGCTCGCCGGTTCGGTCCAGGGGCGGGAACTCGAACTGCTCATCGCTGTCCTGCCGTATTTGCTGGGCGGCCTCGTATTCGCCCTATTCATGGGCAAGCAGATGAACGTGCTGCAGATGGGGGAAGACCTCGCGACCGGTCTCGGGCAGAAGACGATCCTTGTCAAACTGACCGGAGCGGCCGTCGTCGTGCTGCTGGCCGGCAGCTCCGTAGCGATTGCCGGGCCGATCGGCTTCATCGGCATCATCATCCCGCACATCGCCCGCTGGCTTGTCGGCATCGACTACCGGTGGGTCATTCCGTACAGCGCGCTGCTCGGCGCCATGCTGCTGCTGGCGGCTGACATCAGCGCCCGCTACATCATCATGCCGGCGGAAGTGCCGGTCGGCGTCATGACGGCCGCCATCGGTGCCCCGTTCTTTGTCTGGATCGCCAGAAGGGGGATCAGCGAATGAGCCGCCATGTCGTCATAAGAGCGGGCAAAGCCTCGTTCCTCATGAATAAAAAATCGATCTGGATCCTTACCGGGCTGACGCTCCTCACCGTTGCGCTCATCATCGTGAGCCTTGGGATCGGCCAGCTCGCGATTTCACCGGTCAACGTGGTGCAGGCAGTGTTCGGTGCCGGCACGGACATGGAAAATCTCGTCGTCCGGTCGTTCCGGATGCCGCGGATCCTGCTGGCTGTCTTTGCGGGTGCGGGACTGGCGATGTCGGGTGCCATTCTGCAGGGCATCATCCGCAACCCGCTCGCGTCACCCGATATCATCGGCATCACGGCGGGCGCGTCGTTCACGACGGTGGCGTTCCTGGCCTTGTTCAGCGACCGGAGCAACACGCTGACGGTCAGTATCCACTGGATGCCGCTCGCCTCGTTCATCGGCGCCGTCGCCATGGGCTTTCTCGTCTACTTCCTGTCGTGGAAGCGGGGCGGGATCGCCCCAGTCCGGCTCGTGCTGATCGGCGTCGGGCTGTCGGCCGCCATGCAGGCGATGACGACGATGATGATGGTGCTCGGGCCGATCTTCACCGCCTCACGGGCGAATGTCTGGATTACAGGCAGTGTCAACGGGACGAACTGGACGGAAGTGCTGACCGTCATTCCGTGGATTTTCGGACTGACCGCCATCCTGTTCTTTTATGCGAGGCGCCTCAATGTGCAGGAACTCGGGGAAGACCTGGCGGTGAACGCCGGCGCTCTCGTGCAGAAAGACCGCTTCGTGCTCCTGTTCCTCAGCAGTGCGCTTGCGGGAGGCGCGGTCGCTTTCGCCGGCGGCATCGGATTTGTCGGGCTGATGGCGCCGCATATCGCCCGTCAGCTGGTCGGTTCCTCGTTCGGCGCGCTCATTCCGGTGTCGGCGCTCATCGGCGGCATGATCGTACTCGTCGCGGATCTCATCGCACGTACGGCATTCGCGCCGCTGGAAATTCCGGCCGGCGTGTTCACCGCCGCAATCGGGGCACCGTATTTTATTTACCTGCTGTACCGTTCAAGGAATAAATGATGGAAAGACGATAAAGACGGACCGAAAGGGGAATCTCGCATGGAAGCATTATCGGCACGGGAACTGACGCTGGGCTACGGGGAAGGGACGATCATCGAAGGACTGGACCTGAAAATACCGAAAGGGGAAATTACGGTATTCATCGGCAGCAACGGCTGCGGAAAATCGACACTGCTCCGTTCCATGGCCCGCCTCCTGAAGCCGGAGGGCGGCGCAGTCGTCCTGGACGGCCAGGACATTTCGAAAATGGCGACGAAGAAAATCGCGCGGAAGCTGGCGATTTTGCCGCAGTCCTCGACCGCACCGGAAGGGCTGACCGTCCTGCAGCTCGTCAAGCAGGGCCGCTACCCGCACCAGAGCTGGCTGCAGCAGTGGTCGAAAGCGGACGAAAAAGCAGTGGACGATGCGCTCGAGGCGACCGGGATGAAGCCGTATGCCGACCGCAAAGTCGATTCCCTTTCAGGCGGCCAGCGCCAGCGCGCGTGGATCGCCATGACGCTCGCCCAGGATACGGACATCATCCTCCTCGATGAACCGACGACGTATCTCGATATGACCCATCAGATCGACATCCTCGATCTGCTGTACGAGCTGAATCAGACGGAGCAGCGCACGATCGTCATGGTGCTCCATGACTTGAACCTCGCGTGCCGCTACGCCGATCATATTGTTGCCATCCATGACAAGAAAGTGTTCCGGCAGGGCGACCCGGAGACGATCATCACGCCGGAACTGGTCCATTCGGTGTTCGGGCTCCGCTGCCAGGTGGCATGCGACCCGTTTTCGGGAACCCCGATGTGCATCCCGTTCAGCAAAGGGAAGCGGATGAAAGGCGGACTGCGGCGTGCGGAAGCTGCAAGCGGCTGAGGACCTGTCCGTCCTGCTCCGGGATTTCCGGGTCGTGGAGGCGGCGGAAGGGGAACGGATCTCCCTCGGCCGGTTTTCGGATCCGGATTTTCTCGGGTCATTCCTCGAAACGGTCGGTCCGGCGCTCCAGACGGACGAAGCGCGGGTGGCCGGTTCGCAGCTTGTAAAACGGCTCGGGTATTTACTGACGTTGCCGGCATTGTTCGCTGCCGCATCGGCGGACAAACTGATTCCGGTCCGGACCGGCTTTCTTGTGCCGGCCGAGGAGGACGGCAAGTGGCTTCCGAAGCTGCTCTTGCCTGAACCGGCAGCGGCTGACCGGATCAACGACGACCAATTCCGCGCCTACACGTGGGATTTGTTCGCGGGGCTCGCGCCGATTGTCCGGGCTGTCTCGGAAGCGGCGAACGTGCCGCGGCCGGTGCTATGGGAGAATATCGCGATTTACGTCTACTGGCTGTATGAAAAGAAACTGGCGGACTGCAGCCAGGCAGCCGCCGACTTCCAGTGGCTGCTCCACGGGCTGCCGGGTGAAGCGTTCGGGGAACGGCGAAACCCGCTGAAGACCTTTTACCGGGAAAAACCGGAAGGGGAAGTGCGCACACGAAAAACATGCTGTTTTTATTATGAAGGGGCGGGCTGCGGTTCTTACTGCGGGACGTGCCCGAAGAAGTGAAGCCTTCCGGAGCGGGAGGCTTTTTGCTGTTAAGGGGGAAGTGGCTTTTTGAAAGCATCAATGCCTGAGAAAAGTCGGTTTGGTCGCCCACACCGAAACATTCAATAACACTCAACTATGACAGAGGTTACTTTACAAAGAAATAATTTCGTAATACAATGTATTACGAAGAACTGAAGGAGGTTTTACCATGGCTACTATTTCCTTGCGTGTAAATGACCGTGACAGCAAACTCATCCGTGATTACGCTAAAATGAAGAAGACCTCCGTCTCCGATTTAATGCGGAACGCCACCATTGAAAAAATCGAAGACGAGATTGATCTGGAAAATTTCGATCGCGCACTTGCCAGTATGGAAAGAACCCATTCTTTGGATGATGTAAAAAAAGAATTGGGCTTATAACGAGAAATGTACGATGTTCATTTTTCAGATGTTGCTTTGAAGAAATTAAAAAAGATGGACCGGTACCAGTCGTCTCTCCTGATTGGCTGGATCGAGAAAAACCTGCAAGGTTCCAGCGATCCGCGGACGTTTGGAAAAGCTCTGGTGGCGAATCACAAGGGCAAATGGCGTTACCGTGTCGGTGATTACCGCATCCTGGCTCTGATCGAAGACGAAAAAATCATTATCACCATAATTGATATCGGACATCGGAAAGATATTTATGGATAAGCAAAGCAGGTACCTGTTCCCATTAAGGCAGTACCTGTTTTTTATCATTTTCGGCGAGAAGACGCCCACTTCAAAGACATTCAGTCCAGACCGGCTTTTTTCGGAAGCTGGCACCTTTTCCGGGATTCTTCTGCTATAATGTTGGAAAAATCAAGGGAGAAGGGAGCGGTAAGATGGAGGTCGTTTCAGCTTTATCGTTTTTGGGTGCGGCAGTGGTGCTGACGCTCATGCCAGGTCCGGACAACTTGTTCGTCCTCGGCCAAAGTATCGCGCAGAATAAACTGGCGGGAATCGCGACGGCGTTCGGTCTCTGCACCGGTCTCCTGGTCCACATCGCAGCCGCGGCGGCGGGCATTTCCGCCCTCGTCTATCAATCGGCGGCCGCTTTCATGATTGTGAAGTATGCCGGTGCCGCTTATCTGCTTTATCTGGCTTACCAGTCGTTCCGGGCGCGCGGGGGCGGTTTCGAATTGAAGACGGACCGCATGCTTGACTACCGGACGCTGTACAGACGGGGCATCATCATGAATCTCCTGAATCCGAAAGTTTCACTGTTCTTTCTTGCCTTGTTCCCGCAGTTCATCGACTACGGTGCCGGCAGTGTGAGCGGCCAGATGCTCGGCTATGGATTCATTTTCCTCATCCAGGCACTGATCATTTTCTCGCTGATCAGCGTATTTGCGGGAGAAGTGGGGCGCTTCCTCCGGAAAAGTCCGGCCATTTCCCGGAAACTGAACGTCGTACAGGGGGCGCTTTTCACACTGATCGGCCTTAGCATCGCTTTCGGGGAAAAATAAGCAAATGCGGAGGCATTTCCTGCAAACAGGACAGGGAGGCGGCAATATGAAAAAGGAAATCAGCGGCAACACACTCGAACTGATGACCGGTGACATTACGAAGCAGGAGACGGAAGCGATTGTCAATGCCGCGAACGGCACGCTGCTCGGCGGAGGCGGCGTCGATGGCGCCATTCACCGGGCTGCGGGCCCCGGACTGCTTGAAGAATGCAAAAACATCCGCCGGGAGCAGCTCGGAGGCGAAAAGCTGCCGACCGGAAAAGCGGTCATCACGGAAGGATACCGGCTGCCGGCGAATTTTGTGATCCACACGGTCGGGCCCGTCTGGAGCGGAAAAGAGGGGAAGAAGGAGCAGCTTGCCGACTGCTACCGCAACTCGCTGCAGCTGGCGTCCGACCGCGGAATCCGCAGCATTTCATTCCCGTCCATCTCGACCGGCATTTACCGTTTTCCGATCGAGCTGGCGGCTGACACCGCTCTCCGGACGATCAGCGCTTTTCTGGAAACCCGCGATTTCGGCAACGTAGTGATGACACTGTTCTCGGAAAAGGACTATCTGGTTTACGAAAACGCCCTGAAAAAAATCGGGAATGACTGAAAACGAAAAGTATAGGTTCACGGAAGCGGCTGCCTGATGAAGGCGGCTTTTTTCATTTTTTATTCCGGGATATCGGCGGCGGATTCGGGTACATAAAGTATAACTTACCTGCATGAAAGGGGCTTCGCACTTATGGGAAATGATCTGCCACGAAGCGGCCTGACCGCCGTCATCACCGGAGCATCGAGCGGCATCGGCCGGGGCACTGCAGAAATGCTGGCGGCGCAAGGGGCGAACGTCGTCCTCGCGGCACGCCGGACGGATGTGATCGACAAGCTGGCGCAAAGGTTCGGGCCGAACGCGCTTGCCGTCACCACAGATGTCAGCAAAGAACAGGACATGGAGGATTTGTTCAATAAAACCATCGCCGCCTTCGGGAAGATCGATGTGTGGATCAACAACGCCGGAGCCGGCGTGTTCGGCTCCTTCACGGAAGCGCCGCTGCGCGATCACCTCCGCACGTTTGAAACGAATCTCTTGGGAGAAATGTACGGAAGCCGCCTCGCGCTCCGGCAGTTCAAGGAACAGGGGTACGGCACGCTCATCAACGTCGTCTCGTTCGCCAGCAAGACCGCCATCCCGTTCGCGGCCGCTTACACCGGATCGAAGCAGGCGATCGCCGGGCTGACAGCCGGACTGTTTCAGGAAATGAAACTGGAAAAGCAAGAAGGCATCCGCATCTGCATGGTGCACCCGTGGCTCACGGATACGCCGTGGACCGCGCATGCCGCCAACTATACCGGACATGAAATCAGCATGGGACCGATGGATGATCCGGAAAAAGTCGTTGAAGCGATCATCGGGCTGATCGATGACCCGGAAGAAAGCGTGGAAGTCGGCACAAAAGTGGAAGGCGTTACCGTGGGCGGCAGCCTGATGCCGGGTCTGACCGCAAAACTCACCGGTAAAAACATGCTGGAAATGGAGCAGGACGCCCCGCCGGCAGCCCACACGTCCGGCAACCTGCATGAACCGGTGGCGGAAGGGACAGGGGTTTCCGGCGGCAATCGGGAACGGATGAACCGGGAAAAGCGGCAGGAATAAGACTGGAGGGGCACGTCATGTCAAACAGCAGTTTTCGGACCGGACTGACAGCCGTCATCACCGGTGCGTCGAGCGGATTCGGGAAAGGAATCGCTTTGCAGCTCGCGGAAGAAGGGGCGAACGTCGTGCTGGCTGCGAGGCGGACGCAGCTGATTGGGAAAATGGCCGCGGAAATCGGGCCGACCGCGCTGGCCGTGACGACCGATGTCAGTCAGGAAAAGGAAGTGGAGCATCTGATGGAAGCGGCTGCCGCCGAATTCGGACGGGTTGATGTGTGGGTCAATAATGCCGGCCTTGGCGCGCTCGGGTCATTCACTGACATCCCGCTCCGCGATCAGACCCGGATGGTGGAGACGAACCTCATTGGCATGATGATCGGAAGCCGCTGCGCGCTTCGCCATTTTAAAGAGAAGGGAAGCGGCACGCTCATCAACATGTCTTCCTTCGTCAGCCGGGTGCCGCTGCCGTTCGGCGCTGTCTACAGCGCGACGAAACGCGGAATCGACGGGCTGACTGCGGGACTCCGGCAGGAGATGAAACTGGAAGGGTACGACGGAATCCATATCGGTCTGGTCCACCCATGGGCTGCGGATACGCCGTGGACCGTGCACACGGGGAATTACACCGGACATGAGATCGATGTATGGCCGATGGACGACCCGAAGTCTGTGATCGATGCTGTGATCGGGTTTATTGACGGCCCGGAGGGGGACGTGGAAGTCGGAATCAAATCGAAAGGGGCGGTCGCCGGCCACAGTCTTATTCCGGGTTTCACCGACAGAATGACCGGCCGGATCCTTTGGGACATGATCCAGGCGGCGCCGCCTGCGGAACACACATCCGGCAGCCTTCATGAGCCTTCTGCAGAAGGCACAGGCGTTTACGGCGACAGCCGGGACAAGAAGCGGAAGGATGACGCGGGCAAGAAGAACGAATAGAAGGAGGCAGCAGGATGGCAGACAAAAAATCTCGCGAGGGGCTGACCGTCGTCATCGCCGGCGCTTCGAGCGGTATCGGCCGGGGAGTGACGGAACAGCTGGCACAAGTAGGGGCAAACGTTGTCTTCGCCGCCCGGCGGACGGAAGTGATCGAAGAGATGGCGGCCGCGCTCGGTCCGGATGCAGTTGCCGTGACAGCGGACGTCAGCCGGGAAGAAGACGTGCAGCGGCTTTATGACACGGCCATGGACAAGTTCGGCAAAATCGACGTCTGGATCAACAACGCGGCAATCGGGCTGATCGGCCCTTACACCGAAGTGCCGGCAGAAGATATGCGCCGGGTCGTTGAAATCAATGTGTTCGGTATGGTGATCGGCAGCCATTTCGCTCTCCGGCAGTTCAAGGAACAGGGATACGGAACGCTGATCAACACCGGATCGATCGCCAGCAAAATCCCGTTTCCGTATTATATGCCATACAGCGCGACAAAATTCGCGGTGACCGGACTGACGGAAGCGCTGCATGAAGAGGTCGCGCTTGAAGGCTATGACGACATCCATGTATGCACGATCCATCCGTGGGCGACCGATACGCCGTGGTTTATTCATACCGGCAACTATACGGGCCACCGGGCACAGCTGAAGCCGATGGACGGGCCGGAAGTGGTGGTCGACGCCTTGATCGGACTCATCGATAAGCCGCAGAAGAGCGTGGAAGTGGAGACGAAAGTGGAAGGGGCGATCCTGTCACACCGGTTCCTGCCGAAATCGACAGAAACACTGAACGCGAAATACATCCAGCAGCTGATCGAACGGGCGCCGCCTGCCGGTCCGACTTCCGGTGCGCTGCATGAGCCGATGGTGGAAGGGACCGGCGTTTCAGGCGGAATCCGGGAAATGATGGAGGAAGAAGATAAGTGAAGCGGTTTTTATGAAGAGGGCGGCAGAGCCGACCCTCTTTTTAAGGCTGACGAAAGTATATAATGCCGTTATGGGTTGAGCCACACGTTCCTGATGTTTTGTTCAGATCCAATGATGAAAAGATCGGTCTTCAAATCGTTGTAAAACAAGGGGACGCAATGAAGTCAGTCCAAAAGATGAAAAAACGGTTGCTTCCATCAAAGCTAGTGGGGATGGACTAAGCTGGTACCGCATGTTACGAGATGTCGATGAAGAGAGCTGACTCCTGCGCGGATGATGCAACTTCCATTTGCCGATGCGCGTCTTTCATCAGGGATAGGAGAGTGGGTGGCAAATGATAGAAGCAGTGGTATTCGATTTTGATGGACTGATCATCGATACGGAAGTGGCGTGGTATGAAGCATACCGGGAAACACTTGCTTCATACGGAGCGGATCTGCCGCTCGCCCGGTTTGCAGAATGTGTCGGTACAAGTGATGACGTGCTCAGGAAGATCTTCCGGGAACTGACCGGTGGACTGTGCAGGTTTGAAGAGATTGAAGCGCAGGCCGCCCAAATTGTTGATAAAAAGATGAAAGAGCCTCTCGCACGTGAAGGGGTGACTGGGTATTTGGCGGAAGCGAAGCGGCTCGGATATCGGATTGCACTGGCAACAAGTTCTTCACGGGGTTGGGTGACCCGCTATCTGGCTGAACTCGAGTTGATTTCATATTTTGAGGCAATCGTTACAAAAGAGGATGTCCACAGAGTAAAACCGGCACCGGATTTGTATGTAAAAGCGGTTGAAGCGCTGGATGTCCGTCCGGAACAGGCGGTAGCGTTCGAGGACTCCTTAAACGGCTGCCGGGCAGCGGTGGCGGCTGGTCTCCAATGTGTCATTGTGCCGAGTACCGTTACAGCGGGATTGCCCTTTGAAGACTATGCGTTACGGCTGAACTCAATGGGAGAGAAAAGTCTTAGTGACGTAATCAAGCTTATTGAAGACTCGCCGGTCGCTAAAAAGCGAACTCTTGACAGAGCCGCTGCCCGGAATGGAAAGGCTTTTTGAAAGAAAGGGAAAACGTATAACTCCGTTGTGCCATGATTGCTTTGCTCATGGCGTTTTTTATTTTGGAAGTACCCCGATGAAATCCCCTCCAATCATCAACTGCCCCGCTAAATATTCCGGCGGATCAGCCGATGTAACCCCTGAGACTATTTAGGGGGAACCAGACATTGAGACAGAGGAAACAGTCACTCAAAAAATCATTGACCTTTTTGATTTTCATTTTGATCACGGGCCTGTTCGTGTTCGTCGGTGCGTTCATGTTTTTCAATTCGAAGATGGCGATCGACAACACGATCAAGGAAACGGCGATCCTGCATGCACAGCGCGTGGCGGACAGCATCGATCCGGCGCTGTATGCGGAATTCATGGAAAATCCGACGAAAAATGAGACATATGAAGAAATGCGCATCGCGCTGAACGATTACCGTGAAAAAATCGGCGCGATGTACGTCTATACATTGCAAGTGACGGACGGCGATGGGCTGGAAATCATCGTTGACGGCATGCCGACAGCGGAAGAAGCGGTAGCGGTCGGCGAACCGACGACGGCAACGAAATTCGAGGACGTCGAAGGGGCGCTGGCCGGCGGCACATCGAGCACGGATATCGTGGAAGACCCCGAGTTCGGCAATTACATGTCCGCCTTCGCGCCGATCACGGATGACAGCGGCACTGTCATCGGCATCGTCGGCATCGATATGGGCGCGGATATCGTCAGCAAAATCTCGGCGGATGTGCTGGAAAGTTCACTGCCCATTCTGATTGCCGGCGCGCTCGTCGTCTTTGCGCTGATCCTTTCGGCGGTCTACTATTTCCTCGGCCGGAAACTGAACCCGCTGACCCGCATCAACGAAGCGACAAAATCCATTGCCGGCGGCAACCTGAAGGAAGCGAAAGCGCACATCGCCGGCCTCGACGTGAAGACGCAGGATGAAATCGGCGTCCTGAATGAATCGGTGCTGAAAATGGTGTCGACACTCGAAGGCATGATCACGGGCATCCAGGACAGCTCGGCATCCGTGCGGACGCAGAGCGGCAGCCTCCATGAGACTTCTGCACAAGTGAAGGAAGCGGCCGAACAGATTTCCGCTACGATGGAGGAAATGGCGGCGGCTATCGAACTGCAGGCGGGCTCGGCGGTCGATATATCGGAGGATATGACCGGCTTCTCGGAACTGATCGCCAAAACGGCGGAACAGGGCCGGACAGCGGCGGAATCGGCTGCCGTCATCAACGAACGCACGCATAAAGGAACGGAGCTGATGGCGCATTCCCGGCGGAACATGGACGGCATCTACGAGATGGTGGAAGGCGGCGTGGCGAAAGTCCGCGAGCTGGAAACGAAGACCGGAGAAGTGACGTCGCTTGTTTCATTCATCAGCGACGTGGCGAGCCAGACGAACCTCCTCGCACTGAACGCGGCGATCGAAGCGGCGCGGGCGGGAGAAGCGGGCAAGGGGTTCGCAGTCGTGGCCGATGAGGTCCGGAAGCTGGCGGAGCAGGTCTCGACATCTGTCCAGGACATCAACCGGATCGTCAGCAACGTCAAACTGACATCCGCTGAAATGGCCGAGTTCCTGGAAAACGGCCTTGAGGATGTCGTGAAAGGGAAAGACAGCCTCCGGGATACGGGGGAAGCGTTCGGCGATATCTCGTCCGAGATCGGATCGATGAACGGACTGATCGCCTCCATGTCCGATCAGCTGCAGCACGTGCTCGGAAAGCAGGACCACATGAAAGCGGCGCTGTCGGAAATCGCGGCTGTATCCGAAGAGAACGCGGCCGGCATCGAACAGGTGACGGCGTCTTCACAGCAGATGAATTCCCTGTCGTATCTGACCCAGGACCAAGTCCGGGAGCTGCACGAAATGTCGGAAACGCTCGACCGGCTCAACAGCCAATTCACATTGAAATAAAGGATGGAGTCCGCTCACGGAGCGGGCTCTTTTTTCGTCAAAAAAAATTAACATTCTCTCAACACACGCTTAACAATGCCGATTTATAATATAAGGCGAAACAAGAAAGGGGAACTAATGTGGAGACGCTGATTGCGCACCGCGGATGGTCAGGGATTGCGCCGGAGAATACATTGAGCGCCATCAGACTGGCCTTGGAAGAACCGAAAATCAAAGCGATTGAAATTGATATAAATATGACGAAAGACGGGATTCCGGTCGTCTTTCATGATAAAGACGTCGACCGGACGACAAACGGCACGGGCGCTGTGAAGGACTTGACGCTCGCTGAACTGAAGACGCTGGACGCGGGAAGCTGGTTCGGTCCTGAATTTGCAGGGGAGCGGGTTCCGACACTGGAAGAAGTGCTGGCGCTCGTGCAGGGTGAAAAGCACCTGTACATCGAGCTGAAACAGCTCGGCGATCTGTATTGGGGCCTGGAGCTGAAGACCATCGAACTCATCAAAAAGTTCGGCTTAGAGGACCGCTGCAGCCTCATCTCCTTCGATCACAGAAGCCTGCAGACCTGCATGAAAATCGCGCCGGAAATCCGCCGGACACTCGTCATGGTCGGATCGCCGCTTTTATTGACTGAACAAGTGAATGAAATCGGGGCGGCGGCGGTGTCGATGAAATCGGACTATGTCGATCAGCTGATGGTCGACAGTCTCGTCAGGAACGGCACGGAAATCATCGTCTGGACAGTGGACGACCCCGAAGAAGCGGACCGGCTGGCCGCATTCGGCGGCCACGTGAAATTCACATCGAACCACCCGGACCGCCTTTGGGCACGTGAAGAAGTGGCGGTCTGACGGACAGAATACAGAAAAAACAGGATCCGCTGCGGGCGGCATCCTGTTTTTTTACGTTAACGATTGATTTCCCGTGCCGGTTTGGCCGCTCAGCCGCTGAACAGAACAGCGGCCTGGATGAAAACCTGGACGAGGAGGTAGAATGCCGCCGCGTACGCCAAGTTGAAGCGGATCCCGTTCTGGACACCGCTCAGGCCGTTGATGCTGCTCAGGATGATGAGCGGCATGACGACAGGCGACAAGATGATCGAAATAACGCTTCCGGATGTGATGGACAGCACCACGAGTTCCGGCGGATAGGGCAAGGCGACGTCCTGCAGAATTCCTGTGACGAGCACGATGACCGCAAGCGGGCCGAGACCGACGAAGCCGAGAGCGATCATGATGAACGGGAGCAGGAACAGGATGTTGAGGACAGGCACCACATTCGTCAGGCTGTTCATCCATCCGATGACATAGACGCCCGCCCCCGACTGGTTCAAGGCGAGGATCAGGAGACCCGCCGCCAGCAGGATGCTGAACTGCCTGCCCTGCCTCGGAATCCCTTCGGAAAAATAAACCCGGGTATTCTCGGCGAAATGATTCAGCCGCCCTTTAATGAGGAAATAAAGGAACGTCCAGCCGATGATGACGAGCGGAATCGTCAGCAAAAATTCCAGCCCGGTCCATTCGTGGACAAGGAAAATGGTGCCGAACAGCGATGCGAATAAAACAATGAATTCGATCGTATCCCGGTTCCACGGCCTGTCATTGCGCGAATTCTTCATCGCTTCGTCGATTTCCCGCTGCAGCGTCGCCGAAAAGTCCGCATGGTACTTCTTTTCCTGGACGCGTGAGAACAGGACAGCGAGAAGCGTGCCGGCGAATGCGAACGTGAAGCCGAGCAGCATCGATTTCCACAGTTCGGAGCCGAGCGCTTCCACCGCGAATACGAAACTCGGAATGCTGATGACCCACATCGTCGATAAAGCGAAGCTCCGGAGGATCGCGGTGCCTTTGAAGTTCTCCCAAGCTTCGTCGTTATGCTCGTGCAGGAATGTATCGATGAACCGGTACATCATCGGAACCGATCCGAACAGCAGGAAATGGGTGATGACCTGTGTCATCGCCATCAGGCCGAAATAGAATTTCTGGCTCTGATTCAGCAAGTTATGGGCGGCACTCATGATCTCTTCGATGTACGGCTCTTCCCTCAGCACCCAGCTGATCATCGGCACCACAAGGAGGAGACCGATCAGGCTGCGCATCAGCCGCATGCCTTCCAGCAGATCATTCCAGAGCGAATCGCTCGTGAACAGCAGCACAAGCAGCGCGGCGGCAATCAGGAAAAACTGCAGCTGGAATTTATTGAACGGCAACAGCAGGCCGGCGAAGAGCAGCGTCGCGATGCCGGTTATCGACAGCAGGAAAATCAGCAGTTCCGCTTCGAAAAAGTATGTAACAAAATGGAGCAGTGCGTAGATGGATACGGAGGCAGTAAATCCTCTGGCAGCAGTCACTTTCGGCTGGTCTCCCCTTTCTGTGCGCTCTGCCTTGATTTTACACGGATGGACAGAAATGTACCAACCACTCGAAGCGGTCCGGCTTAAACGAGGGAAGAAATAGGGTTTTTTGCGAGGGTAATTCTTGCTTCACGGGCAGGAGAAAGTGCCGGAAGAGTTGGTCTCGAACCTTTTGCCACTTTTCAACGAGCAGGCTGTACAGAATCCTTTCAATTAATTTTCAGGAGTTGCGAAACTATATAAGTTTACGGCTGTCGTCATTTATTCCTCCCGGTTGAGTTTGAATTTTCATTCTGAAAGAAACTGAGGTGGGAGTCTTTTGCGGGAAAATGATAAAATATCGTTTCCTTTGTTGGTATTCAAAACCTCGCACTCCCTTATGTATTTCTTTTGCCCAGCCAATAGTTCCAAGCGTCCACCGAAACAGCCAGTAACAGGAACATACCGAGAATGACGGAAAACAGCATGATGAGAACAATATCGAAAATCACGTCATTGCCTTTAGAGATAAACACATATTTGGCGAGTACAACGAGAATGCCGACAGCCGCCAGCATGGCCGGTAAATAAAGGTGGAACCGTTTAGTACGCTGCTTGGCAATCCACAAGATGCCGGCAACTGAAAAAACGGCAGCAATCAGAGTGAATACGGATGTATTCATTTTTCACAGCCTCTCAACTGAATGATGTGGGACTGTCACTTTAATCAGTAAACGCAAAGCAGGGGCAACCGTCATTTCTTGAGATTTCTGCACCTGAATTCGCAGTCTGTCACTCTTTTTTCAGAGAATCGATACCGTTCATCCGGTGCGGGATAGCACCGTTTTATCTGCCAAATAAAGAAGCCCGCCCAATAGTGCATACACTGCAAGGAGCGGCCAGAATGACAACTGTTCATTTAGATAGATGACCAGAAGCAAAGCGCCGAATACTGCGGCGAGGCCAGCGATGTTCCAGTTAGTTCTTGTGAAAAATCCATACTCTGCAAACAGGGCCGCCAGCATCAGATAAAAGAAAAGTTCATTTCCCGTAACTGATTCCAGGAATATGCCTGCTGCAATTGTGATCACAATCACCTTATTCCGATCAGCTGATTCCATGCGTCTTTTCAATTCGTTTTCCCCCTCTTTCCGTGTGCTGAGCTGACGAGTCAGTCATTTCGATGGGCTCCTATCAGTCAAATCACTTATTCTTGATTACTTTCTCTTTATTCGCCCGGAGAGTGTATCCTAAAAATAGACCACTCAGAATACCGATAAGCAGTGTGTCCTCAAAATCTCCCTAAAAAAGCCGATTGCGAACCAGGCGGTCAACACACCGAGGACCGTAAAAATCCATGATTTCAACCTTATGGACACTCCTTGTAAAACGGCTTCGCCAGCTTGGTTCCCTCGCAGCTCAAGCCATGCGCCGCCAGTATTTCACTGCTTTTTGAATGCCACTGTCCAAAAGCGCTCCGTAAGTGGCATAAAGCAAAATGTACAATAGTGCCCCAATAATATTCAATTGGTAGCTTACAGCCTCATAGACATTCAGAAAGGGATCAATTAGCATTACAAGTCTGTGGAACAGCGGATCGATGAAAAATATATCTTTGATGGGATTGGCAGCAAGTTCGATCCACATGACAGCGGATGAAAAGACGATGAACCAAAACGAAAACCGACTCAGGAATCGCATGGCAGCCATCCTTCCGGTACAGAATTTTTATTCAGCTTTAATCGGTTGGTGTCCCCTTCTTAAATGGCTTCATTTATCCAGTTTTTTCTAGATTACTCACAGTATAGCTGAAAATTCTAAAAAGTGCATGTTAAAGTTAATGTCATTAAGTAAATTGAAAAGCGTGAAGACACACGGCGCTAGAATACAGGTGCAGGCTTATTCAGCTTGATACAGATTGCTTCCGGTGCCCTGGTTTTACTTGAAAACGGCTATGGAATCGCGGGCATTATCGAAGATATCCGACTGAAGGCAGCAGCCGGTATTACTTACATAAGAAATTAACCCAATAAAGGCTGTTTACTTTCCGGCTGATTATTCGTTGTAAGAAGGGGGGAGGGTGGCAGATGGGCGGTTCACAGATGGAGCGGCAGCTTGCTGGAAGGCTGGAGCGAATAAAATCAGTGCTGACGAAAATGGGCGCTTCGCGGGAAGACGCTGAGGATATCGCTCAGGACACGGCTTATAAGTTCATTTTATATGTGGAAGCGATTGACCCGGAAAAAGCGGAGAGCTGGCTGTTCCGGGTGGCGGTAAACGGCTATTACAACCTTTACCGGAAGCGGGTCCGGCGGGATGAAATTGTGCGGTTCAATTTCCGGCGTCTGTATGACGACCATACACCGGAAGGAGAAGTGCTCATACGCGAACAAAACAGCCGTATACGGGAAGTGCTGGATGGTCTGAGACCGAAGTTCCAGGACCTGCTGCTCCTTAAATACAGTTTTGAATTATCGGTCCGGGAAATTGCTGAGCTTTACGGCATGAAGGAAGATTCCGTGAAAACGACACTGTATCGGGCGCGTCAGGCCTTTATCAGCCAGTATAGGAGGGATAGTGATGACTGAAGAACATACACCTTATTCTGCAGATACAGACTTCACAAAGACAATCAGACGGGCGAAGCGAAAAGTGCTTTTACGGACGGTGTCCATATCATTCATTGTCAGTGCGGTGCTGCTCGCCTGCCTGTACGCCCTTGGCACATGGCTGATGCACGACCGGGTAGAAAGGGAAAGTACGCTTGATTTTGCATGGTCGGCTGTCCAAGGCGCGAACATTGAAGCGGTAGGGACCGGTTACAGTTACACACCTTTTTCCGCTTCTGCTGACACGCAGCTGATCAAACCGGTCGGCAGTGTCCAAATACCTTGGGGAGAGCTGGAAAAAACATTCACTGTTTTTGGAACTTCCCATGAGGCGCCGAGAAATTTTGGAATCAGTTCAGGGAGCACCGGAATGGAAAGAGCCCCACTCTATTTCAATGGGGAACGGGTGATTGAGTTATATCATCCGGAGTTGTCTTATGCATCATTGCCGGATGACCGTACCCTCTTGCCCGAGATTTCGGAAGATAAATACGTGGAGATGGCGCTGTCTTTTGATGCCGTCTATACCATGGAGGAAGTTCAGAGTCTGCTCGGTGAATCCGTCGACTGGTATTGGGCGGACACACTTCGAGAGACAGACAGGACCGGCGCCTTTCCGATACCCGGTCGCTTCGCCTTCGGTTTCCGTGATACAGAAACCTCAGAAGAAAGTGCAGAAATCTTTCTTCAGCAGCTCAAATGGTTATCTGAGAATGATTCGGAGCGCCGGGAAGAAGCGGCAGCACGGTATGAGCGTTTTGCGGATTCAGAAGGAATCGCCGGCGTTGTCGTGACCGGAACGCCTTCAGAACTGGCGGAACTCACCGACATTCCAGAAATTCGGGCGGCTGTGCTGGGCGCTACCGCTGATCAGTATTGAATTCGTTTTCTCCTTGTCTGCCGCAGCACCGTAATGATGAATAGGAAGAGTTCAGAGATGAGCTCTTTTTTTGTTTACTAACGTGTTTTTTAACCGTTTTAGAATGGAAGATGGACAGGGAGGATGAATGAAATGGGCAATAGAAGTGCTTGGAGGAACACCATCAGAACAGCCAGGAGACAGGCGTTTTTAAGGACTGTTCTGATTTCGGCAGCAGTTTTTGTCACAATGAGAGCGGCAGGAAGGGGTGTGGGGAGATGGGTAAAGTGAAAGGGGTATTGGCTGTATGCGGCGCAGCGGGAGCGTTCGTCCTGGTCTATGGCACGGCAGTCATGCTGCAGCTGCTGTTCAGCAGCTATCCGTCGGCTTTAAGAGACCCGAATTTAGCGATTCTTGCTGTTATATGTGCCGCTCCTTTTGCTGCAGGAAGTCTGTTGACTTACAGGGAGACAAAGGGCCAGCTTGTCTTCGGTATGGCCGTCAGTGCGGGGCTGTTCGCTTTGCTGTTCATCATTATCCAATTGCTGATCGCGACTGCAGCCGACCCTGCAGAAGACATAAATCGGAGGCTATGGATTGTGCTTGCTGTTTCGGCCACAATGATTATTGCGGCGGTACGCAGCGCCGGAGCAAGGGAATCTTAACACTTCTGCGGACGGTGTTAATTAACCGGTACAATGAATGCAGAAAGAATTGGGAGAAACTGGATGGCGGAAAGTACTGCCGGTATTGCCTTTCGTTTTCTCTTAATGACTATGATTTCGGTGCAACCGCCCAGTTTCGGCATACCGGGCGGTTTTGCTTTTTTCTGTAGAATGAGTTAAAAGTAATATGAGCATTGAACTGCTCGAATTCATAAAAACGTAAAAAGAGGAGTTGAAAGTTTGAGGAAAATGGGAGCAGTGTTACAAAAAATGATTTTGAGTGTTCTTTTCACCGGAGCGTTCTTCTCTCCAGGAGCCCTTGCGGTAAGCGCGGACGGCGGCGCATCTTCAGTAAATGTCCAGGAAGCGCAGGACACAAAGTATGACAAGCATGTGATGCGCAGTCTCCGGGAGAGCTTCGGGATCAGCAAACACGCGACGCACTTGGACGGGCAGATCGAAGCGATGCCGCAGGTCGACGTAATGGATGCTTATCTTGGTTCATTCGGTAAAAAGGTGAAGGGGAAAGAAGTGCGGGAAGCCGTCCAGGATGTGTTCGACATCGACTTGGACCTCATTTCTGAACAAAACTACGGCAGCAAGCTGTCGGCTTATGCGCCTGACGTGATGGAAGCGCTGCGCGTGTCGCTGAGGCTGGAGCCGGATGATGCAAGCCGGGATGATTTCATCATGGACCTGCCGAAATCCGAAGTCATGGACCGGTATATCGGTGTACACGGATACGACTTGACGGGCGCGGAAAGCCGGATTCTCATCAATCAGATCTTCGGCGTGAACCTGGACGGCATTTCAAAACTGGAACATGCCCAGCTCGGCATTTCTTCCAAAGGACAGTGGATCGTCCGCAGTGAAACCGATCTGTTCCTGATCACTTCGACGCTGGATGATGTGGGGGTTTACGTGGAGACGACGGATTATTATGAGCAAGTGACAGGCACGGACGAAATGCCTGAATCCCTGAAGGACAGCCTCCTCAGCAGCGGCTTTGTGTATGACGCGGCAACGGACCGCTACTTTTACTCGAATCCGACGGGGGAATCCGTACCGGATGCATTCAAAGGCAGAACGATCGGCATGCTGCTCGGGGCAATCCAACAAATCAATCACAACTTCTGACGAAGAGGCCAAGAAGTGATATTCTTGGCCTTTTTTGGTGTGGATTTTGACGTTTACTACCGGATGCACCCTCTTTACTGCCACTTCCTTGGCTATGCAGCTCCGCAGCCGCTTCCGCAGGATGAACCGCATGACGAGCCGCAGGACGATCCATCGGAATCCGCCCCGCCGGCATCCCCTGCGACAACGCCCGCGCCGGCTCCCGCTGCCGCCATGTCATCCTCGTCATCGTGACCGAGCGAGCGCCCATAATCATCCGGTTCGTGCAAAGCGAGCCAAAAGACGTAGGAAAGCGCGAGCATCGTATAGTCCTCCTGCGTTCGGCGGTTTCCGGGACTTCTGAGTTCATCCCGGAGCGTCCGGAACTTGTCCGCATGAGACGGCGACACGGCTTCCTGAAGCGATTGCCGGATGCGGGGAATGAGGGCGAGCGCCATGTCGTGCGCCGGCTCCGTATTAAAGAAATAGCGGGATTCGAGCTCCTCCGCACTGGCCGTCTTCCATTCTTCCAGCAATGCGCCGCTCGGACGTTTGCTGAAAAAACGCGCGCCCCAGGCTGCCGCGGAGAACGGCATTTCCTCGAACAGCTCTTTATAGAACATGTCGAATAAAAACCGGCTGTCTTCCGGATCTGTCCCGGCCACATTTGGTTCGTGGTGAATGAACTGCCCGGCGAAGCCTTTCGTAAAACATTCATAATCCTGGGTGAACATCAGGAGTGTGTGCCAAACTTCATCCACTTTGTGCGAGAACATCGGCACCCGTTTCAGAAAGGCCGCCATGAGGAGGAACCGTTTCTGTTCGAAAAGCAGCTCCAGCAGTTCCTCTTCGCTGAAAGTTGTTTCCTTCACCATCCGGTTGTAGACGTTGACCTGATAACTGACAGGAAACGCATTCTCCAGTTTTTCTGCAAACGGACGGGCGAACGGAGCGGTGGTTCCGACGAAATCGAGCCCCGATTCCTTCTGCCGCTGAATGAAAGACGTTTCGTCGTGCAGAAGCTTTTCCCGCTGCCGCCGCCGTTCTTCCGTTTCCTGCAGCCGACGCCGCTCCGCGTTTCCGGGTAGATTGCGGAGGACGAAAATTCCTCCGACAACGAGTGCTGCAAACAGGATCCATTCCATGATTCACATCCCCTTTCACTATTTCTGAATATTCCATCCCTCTTCAGTATACCGGATTCATTCGCAAGTGCTAATTCCCAAGGCCGCTTCCTGCCAGGATTTCCTCGGCATCGAGCGCCATCCATTCTTCGACGGGCATATCGGGATGATGTTCAAGAAATGCCTGCATCACTGTGTAGCCGATTGTGTAGCCGGTCCAGATCGGAATCTCTTCCCGAGGATTGCCGTAAAGTATTTCCTGGACAGCTGCAGAGTTTGCCGCCTCTTTATTCGCTTCGAATGCCTTCCAAGCGATTTCTTTATTCGTTTCCGTAAACGGCTGTGTCCAAGGCGTTTCGATTTTTGGATAAAGGAGATTTGCGAACGAATCCGCTTTTCCTTCTTTTAAGACGGCATCAAGCACCGTGTCTTCGCTTTCTAAAGCATCCTCCGAATCCACTGTATGAGCATATTCATGCGCCACTGTATGTTTCAAATGTTTCGCTTTTACAGACGGAGTGACGAAGATGACCAGTGAATGCTCATTGAACACCACACCGGTCGCATGGTTCATAGCCGAGAGTTCGCGTGAAAGGACTGGATCGGCGGGAAAGAGGTGAACAGTTTTTTCACCGCCTGTCAGCATTTCGGCCGATTCCCGCAATGCCTCTTCAATCGATTGGATGAGTTCGTGCTCCCGTTCTTCCAGTGATGCAACAGCTCCTTGCAGGGCAAGGAGTTCTTCGGACGGCGCAATCATCCAGTAGGCGAGGTAACCGACACCGTCGCCGGCAGATTGGGAGTTGTTATTATACTGCTTTTCAACTGTGGCGGCATATACTTCAGCCAGCTTGTCCGGCTGCTCCTTCGCCTGCTGTATGTAATCCTCATAGGCACTGAAGTACGTGTAAACCTCGAACTTTTGTCCGTTCTGTTCAAAAGTGACAGGCTGTTCCTCCGTTCCGGTCTGTACGTTCTTGGCTGCCGCTTCAACCGGTTCCGCTGTTTCGGCAGCTTCCCCTGAACAGCCGGCAAGCAGGAATATCATCGACGCTGCTGCAAAGTATCTCTTCAATATGATAACCTCCTCTTGCATCATCACGAACTGCTCATGACTGCGCGGACAATTCTCGCCGCTCCCTGCAGCAGCCACCAAGCGATGCGGAAGGGCAGAAGCAGCAATTCCGGGGCGGCTGCGACAGCCAATTCGGAGAACGCCCCGCTGCCCAAACGGTCTTTTTTTCTGGATTCATCGGATCGAGCCATTTTTTTCTCTCCTTTGTGATGGGTTTTCTGTTTCTTGAATTGAAGATCTGTCTTAATTTACGGAATCCTTTTCCAGAAGTTTCATTTTTTTGTGGAAGTTAAGGCAGAAGGGCATACAGGAGGAACCATTTGCTGAATTTCAGCTGGTAAATTGAAATCCTTTCTATACGAAAAAGGACTCGGCCCATTTAAGCCAAGTCCCTTTTTTTATTACCCTTGAACGCTTTCCTCTTCATCCTGATAGACCGGCACCCAGCCTTCCGTCGTCACGAAAATGCGGACGGCGACGACTTTGCGGTCATCGGCGAGCGTGAAGTAGTGCGTGATGTTCGGCGGCACAGAAATGAGATCGCCCGGATCCAGGTGGACTTCAAAGAACTTGTCGTCTTTGCCCTGGATGATGAACACGCCATGGCCGCTCACGATGTAGCGCACTTCGTCATCGGTGTGGATGTGCTTGCGCTGGAAATTTTTCAGCAGTTCATCCAAGTTCGGATTCGAGTCCGACAGCGAGATGACGTCGGCCGCTTTATAGCCGCGGCGCTCGGAGATGTCATCGATTTCCGGACGGAACGCCTCTAAGATCTGTTCTTTCTCTTCATCGGTCAGGTCGAACTTCTCACGGAGATTCTCCGGCAGTTTGTTGATGTCCCAATGCTCGTAGATGACTTCCTGCTGTGCGAGGAACGTCGCGACGTTGTGCTGTTCTTCGATTGTTTCGTTTGTGTCCTGGATTTTGATGATGGCCAAGTGAAATCTTCCTTTCTTTTATCGGTTTAGTTGATGTAAAGCCAATTGGTATTGGAATAAAAACTCGCTTGCTTCCAGCAGTTTCGTCGCTTCGAATCCGCTGAGTCCCCAGACGGTGATGCCGTGATTGCGGATGAGGACAGCGCCGGCATCAGCGTTCACGTGCTTTTTGAATTCTTCAGCCAGCGCCGGGATGTGCGCCGGGTTCGGGATGATCGGGATGGTGAGCACATCATCGTCTCCCCATAGCCCGAACGCCTTAATGAGCTCCTGGCCTTTGAATTCAATCTTGCCGGCATCGCCGTACAGTTCGGAAATGACATTGTTCGCCACCGTATGGACGTGGAGGCTGCAGCCGGCATCCGTTTGTCCGTATACGGCGCAATGAAGGAGCGTTTCCGCCGATGGTTTCAGATGCGTCTCATCGACCGGTTTGCCCTCCGCATCCACCAGTAAAAAATCCTCCGGCGTCCGTTTCTTTTTATCCTTGCCGCTGGCGGTGACCAGAAACTGGAGCGGCTCGTCATGCACCTTGATGGCGAGGTTGCCGCTTGTGCCCGTGAACCAGTCGCGGGCGGCGAGTTCATCCTTAATGTCCGCAAGCTCCGTCCAGCGTTCGTCGAGGATGCTCATACCCGGACCTCCAGCTTCCGTTCGAGAATAGCCGTCACGTCATGGAATGTTTCGAACGGCTCGTACGGGATGCCGAGCTCCTCACATTTCTCGACCAGGAAATCGCGGGCAATGACGAGGTCCGCGCCTTTGGCCGCCTGGAGATCCGTGATCGAGTCGCCGATGACGATGCTGAACGTGTCCTCGTCCGACAGCTGCCGGATGACCGTCGGCTTACACATGCCGCAGCCTTGGCTTTCGCACTGCTCGTCACAGCCGTGCGGGAAACGGATCTGAATGCGGTCTTCCGAGAAATCCGCTTCATTGCAATAAATCCCGGCGAGCGGTCTGTACGGTTCAAGGAGCGGCCGGACGAAAAAGTCGATTCCGCCGCTCGTGATATACAGCGGAATATCTGTCCGGTCGGCAAACGCGACGAAATCGGCGAAGCCTTCACGGATTTCCGCCGCATCGAGTACATATGAAATGATCTCGTCCTTCTTCGATGACGGGAGGAGCGAGAACATCTCCGCCACACCTTCACGTATCGTAATCCTTTGGTCGAGGATCGCATCTTTGATCGGCTCCCATTCCGGCGGCGCGAATTCCTTCATGATGTTCATGATGTTGTCGCGGTCTGTCACCGTGCCGTCGAAATCGCAGAAAATGACCGGTTTTTTCACATTACTCACCCCCATAGCTCGAGTGCCGCCTTTAATTCGCTGTGTGATTTTGCCGCTTCCTCAAGGGAAGTGCCGGCAAGGACGGCGTCGACCGCCTGGCGGAACGCTTTCCCGCCGCCTGCCGCGCCACCCGGATGCCCGTGGACACCGCCGCCCGCGTTGATGATGCTGTCGGTGCCGAAGTCTTCAATCAGAAGCGGGACAAGTCCCGGATGGATGCCGGCGGATGGGACAGGCCATGTTTTATTCACCAAACTTTCAGCTGTCAGTTCTTTCCCGAGCGCGACCGCCGCCTGTTTCTCAAGCGCCACACTGCCGTATGGGGAAGGGAACAGCGAGAAGTCCGCGCCGGCGATACGGACCAGTTTACCGAGCGCCAGTTCCGTCGCCACGCCATAGAACGGGGAGGACGTGAACGCGCCGCTGAACGCCGGATGCGCCATGAGCGGGAGCGCGATTTCGTCGTCTTCCGCGAGCTCCTGCAGCACATCGAGTCCATACGTATGGACATTGAACAAAAGCGCATCGGCGCCGAGTTCAAGCGCCCGCCGTGCTTTGTCGCGAAGACTTGACGTGCGGCCGGTCAAGTTCACTGCGTAAAGCGTGCGATGGCCGGTTTCGGCATATACTTGCTCCAGCACTTCCTTGCCGGCGGTGATCCGCTTTTCGAACGGTGTCAGCGGGTTGTCGAATAAAATCTCGTCATCTTTCACAAGATCGACGCCGCCGAGTGCCTGCTCGCGGAGCTGGTCTTTCATGTAATCGAGATCGCGGCCGATGACGCCTTTGAAAATGCTCATGACGAGCGGCCGGTCATGGACACCGAGTTTATTTCGGATGCTGTCGATGCCGAAACGGGGTCCCGGGAAGTGTCCGAGCAGCTTTTCGTCGAATTCGAGACCCAGCAGTTTCACTTCACCGTCGAGCGACAGCTTGCCGAACGCTGTCGTCAAAATCGCCGGAAGGTCCGCTGAAAAATTCGCCGCCGGATAGCGGATGTCGACTTCGGCACGGACCTGATCCGGTTTTTCCGGATGCCGCACGTCATCGAATTCCCGGATCGCCGCGACGGTCCCTTTATGTTTTTTCAGCTGCTCCTGCTCAAGCCGCGGCAGATCGGTCCAGGACCCCACCGTGAGACCGAGCGCAATCCCTTCCGCTTTCTTTTCAAACGAGCCGGGCCGCCCGTACAGCTGATAGCGGGCTGTCAGTTCACTCATTTCTTCACACTCCAATTCTCGGGCAAATAAAAAACCTCTTCACAAGAAGAGGCCGTCAGTTACCATCTTCTTATTTCCCAGCCTTCGCTTGTAGGCTGCAAGAATTAGCACCGTGTCATCATCGACCGGTTGCCGGGCTTCGTAGGGCTTGTCCCTCCACCTGCTCTGAATAAGAATCGCGTATTTAATTTTTCGGGAAATTAAGACTGATTATTTCATGCGGTGCAGGTTCTGTCAATTAAAAATGTGAAAGCTTTGATGGCCAGTAACGGCCGCGTGTGTGCCGAAATCCAGAACTAGTGTAATTCAAGGGCAAACTAGTGAAACTCGGAGCCCGACTAGTGAAATTCAATACCAAACTAGTGAAACTTAAGCAGGAACTGATGGAACCGGAAGGGTTTAGTGGAATTCAAGGGGAACTTTGTGGAACTCAGCCGGAGTTTAGTGGAATTCAGCAGCAATTTAGTGGAATTCGAAGCCAAGTTAGTGGAACTCGCGTAATTCAAAGCTCGATTCGCGTAACTCAAAGCCTGATTCGCGTAACTCGCCCTCAAACCGGTCAGAATTTCCTCTGCCATCGATGTCTACATAAATTTTCGAAATAATCATTGCACTTCTTTTCGAACCGTGATAGCATTCATTTCAGACTTTATCAATTTCATATTTTTAACACTCTTATCAAGAGCAGGCAGAGGGATATTGGCCCGATGAAGCCCAGCAACCGACCGTAATACCGTTGTGAGACGGGGCGCGAGCAATTTGCGCCGGAATGATTTTATTCCGTAAGGCACGGTGCTAATTCCACCGGAAGGATTTTTTCCGGAAGATAAGAGGTGACGGATCTGACTTTCTGCGCCTCTTTTCGAAGAGGCGCTTTTATTTTTGATTTTTTTAAGTGAAAGGATGAACAGCGATGCCAGCAACTGAAACAAAGGGGTATGAACCGCTGACGGAGGAAACGGCAATCCGGCTGGCCGAACGCCTCCGTTTCTTCCCTGAAGGTGCCGCACTCTCCGGCCGGGAAATCGGCGACGGCAATCTGAATTATGTTTTTCACATCACCGACGGATCCGGAAAAGGTGTCATCATCAAACAGGCCCTGCCGTATGCGAAAGTCGTCGGGGAGAGCTGGCCGCTCACATTGAAGCGCGCGCAGATCGAGGCGGACGCACTGAAAAAACACGGTGAATACGCACCCGGCCTCGTGCCGGAAGTTTACGCAACCGACGGGCCGCTCGCTTATACGGTAATGGAAGACCTGTCGCGCCTGACCGTGGCGCGCGCGGGACTCATCGATGGGGAAGCGTATCCGAAACTGTCGGATGATATCGGTGAGTACTTGGCCCGGACGCTGTTCCATACGTCAGACTTCGCGCTCCACCCGTTCGACAAGAAACGGTTGGCCGCGGCGTTTTCGAATCCGGAACTGTGCAAGATTACAGAAGACCTGATTTTCACGGATCCGTTTTTCGACAGCGACACGAATGATTTCGAAGAAGCGCTGAGATCCGATATCGAAGCGATATGGCAAAACCCGCAGGTGCAGCTCGAAGCCGCAAAACTGAAGAAGAGCTTTATGACCGAAGCGGAAGCGCTGCTCCACGGCGACCTCCACACCGGCAGCATCTTCGCAAGCGAAACCGAGACGAAAGTGATCGACCCGGAGTTCGCCTTTTACGGCCCGATCGGCTTTGACGTCGGCCTGTTCCTCGCGAACCTCGTGTTCCAGTCGATTACGCGGGAAGGGGAAGGGCGCGAAACCATCCATCGCCACATCGGGAACACGTGGAAGGTGTTCGAGGAACGCTTCAAAAACTTGTGGGACGCGCACGGTACGGATCCGTTCCGGAACACAGCCGGCTACAGGGACTTCATCCTCAACAAGATTTTCCGCGACGCCATCGGTTTTGCAGGCTGCGAACTCATCCGGCGCACAGTCGGTCTTGCGCATGTCGCGGACTTGGACGGAATCAAAGAGGGAGAAGTCCGCGTCGCCAGGAAGCGCCAGGCGCTCAAGACAGGAGAAGCATTCATCCTGCAACGCGGAGAGCTTTCATCGATCCAGGAAGTGCTCGTGATCGTGGAGGCGAACCGTCCATGAACGTTCCGGTATCCGTTACATGGCAGGACGGCAGACTGACGATCCTTGACCAGCAGAAGCTGCCGCACGTCACGGAATTTATTGAGCTGGAAACCATTGAAGATGTGTACGATGCGATCCTTGCATTGAACGTGCGCGGTGCGCCGGCGATCGGCATCACCGCCGCATACGGGCTCGCGCTGGCAGCCGCTCGTCATGGGACGGACGAGCTGGATGCATTCGAAGCGCTTGTCCGGAACGACGCGGCGTACCTTGCCGGTTCACGCCCGACGGCAGTGAATCTCGCGTGGGCGCTCGAACGGCTGCTCGGCACGCTGCCGAATGCCCGGTCCGTTGCGGATGCGAAGGAGCGGCTGGTCGCAGAAGCGGAAGCGATCCGTGCGGAAGACGAGGCCGCCTGCCGCAAAATCGGGGAGTATGGACTCGAGCTGCTCGAAGGCAAAACACGCATCATGACAATCTGCAATGCGGGATCGATCGCGACGGCGAAATACGGCACGGCGCTGGCCCCGTTCCACTTGGGTAGCGAACGCGGCAGGGCATTCGAAGTGTTCGCCTGTGAAACGCGTCCGGTCTACCAGGGCTCGCGGCTGACCGTCTGGGAACTGCAGCAGTCGGGCGTTGATGTGACGCTCATCACCGACAGCATGGCAGCTCATACGATCGGCGCGAAAGGCATCGAAGCGATCATCGTCGGCGCGGACCGCATTGCGGCGAACGGCGATACAGCGAATAAAATCGGCACACTGAATCTGGCCATTCTCGCCCAGGCATTCGGCATCCCGTTTTATGTGGCGGCGCCGGTCTCGACGTTCGACCTGTCGCTTGAAAATGGCCAGGACATCCCGATCGAAGAACGCAAGGCGGAAGAACTCACCCATTTCGGGAAAGCTCCCATCGCGCCTGAAGCGACAGCCGTCTACAATCCGGCGTTCGACGTGACGCCTTCCGATTACATCACGGCCATCATCACCGAAAAAGGCATCATTGAACCGGATTTCAGCCAGAATATTCCCAGGCTCCTCGCGGCAGCTGCAGGAAGATGATAAAACCCGGCAATTGCCGGG
>NZ_NHTN01000006.1 GCF_002167005.1 Indiicoccus explosivorum | reverse complement strand
GGTGATAGAAATCCGCAAAGTCGGTGAAAGTCATATCATGGACTTCAATCAGATAATCAGCGAACTGATCAACGTCCCAGCCAAGCGGCGTCAGATAAGTTTCCTGAAGCTGGGCAAGTTCGATGTTGCCGAGATCCACTTCTACATCCGCCGCTTCCGGAGCGGGCGTTTCTTCAGTGAGGATCTCGTCCGCCGGTCCGACTGTCGCTTCAAGTTCAGCAAAATCGGCGAAGTCGGCGATCGCCATGTCATATTCCGCTAATACATAGTCGTTGAACTCTTCCGGTGTCCAGCCGAGCGGTTCAAGATAGACTGTTTCCAGTTCAGCCGGATCGATGTTTCCGTAACCATCCACCGGATCGAAAATTTCCGCATCCGCTAATTCGTCATCAATAAGATCTTCTTCCGGCTCTTCCTCGCTCGCTTCAGGTTCATCAGCAACTACCGGAGTGTATCCGCCTTCTTCAAGTGCGCCTTCAATTTGGCCGACGAAGTGGATATCTTCCAGGTTATCGATTTCCGAAAGGAAAACACCAAGCTCTTCACCTGTGATATCATACGCTTCCATCACTTCGATGAGTGTACCGTTTGATTGGTCGCCCGAAATCCAGGCGTTGATATCGTCTGTATTGATCGGCTCTCCCAAGTCAGCTGCCAGTTCTTCATTGGTTTCGTAGTCAGCCAGGCTTGTGCCGAAGTTTTCATCCAGGAAAACATCCCATTCTTCTTCTGTCCAGTCCACTGTTGAAGGATAAGTTTCATCCAGAGCATTCAGGTCCACTTCTGCGCTTACTGCAAATGGAGCTGCTCCAAATGCCAGCGTCGTCGCTAATGCTGCAGGTAAAATTTTGTTCGTTCGCTTACTCATTTTGTATTCAGCTCCTTCTTGTTATTTTTCTGTCATATCTGTCACATTACTTGTTTAGACGTTTGGACTTAAGAATAAACATACAAATTTTTGAAGTCGCTTCACCTTGATTCTTTAAGGATTGCGAATTATTTAACTGGATGATTTTTCTTCTATTCAACCAGATAGATCCCTCATTAAAGTTGAATCAGTACGATGGAATTATTTCCTAAAAATCAATCGATATACTGTGACAAAAAATGTTCTGAATGTTAAGATAAATTAATTTTAAAAAAGGAGGTTTTCAAATGAAGAAATGGAAAAATCGGCTGATCAGCAGTACGGCTATCACTGCACTGTTGCTTGGAGGAGGAATGGCAGTTTCAGCACATGGAGGCGGAGATCATGAAGAGGGATTTTCCAAAGCTGATGAAGTAACGATCAAAAAAGCCACTGCCCGGTTCCATAGTGTAAAGCAGGCGATAAGAGCCGGATATATCAACACACAGGAATGCGTATCCGTCCCCGGTCTCGGAGGTATGGGTATCCACTTTGTGAATCCGGGACTCGTTGATGAGGAAGCTGACCCCGCATATCCTGAAGCACTGCTTTATGAACCGACAGCAAACGGGTTCAAACTGATCGGTGTGGAATACTTATCAGCGGATCCGAATGAAAAGCTGTTCGGACAGCAATTCGACCCTCCTGGGGCTGTACCTGAATATTCTTTGCACGTTTGGGTATGGGAAGACAATCCAAGCGGCACTTTTGCCCCGTTCAATCCGAATGTTTCTTGTCCAGTGCCGGAATAAACCAAACAGCCCCGGGCATCCATTACAGATACCCGGGGCGTTGTACTACTCTTCCAGCTGCAGCCAAGCCACTGCTTCGACATGGGCCGTCTGCGGGAACATATCGACCGGCTGCACTTCTTTCGTCCGGTAGCCGCCATCTTCAAGTATCCGTAAATCACGTGCAAGCGTTGCAGGACTACAAGATACATAAACCACCCGTTCCGGTCTCTGTTCCAGAATGGTATTCAGCAAGTGGGAGTCACAGCCTTTTCGGGGAGGGTCGACGACGAGCACATCCGCTTTCCGTCCCTCTTTATACCAGCGGGGAATGACTTCTTCCGCCGGTCCCGCCTCGAACAGCGTATTCGTGAACCCGTTGAGCTGCGCGTTGCGTTTGGCGTCTTCAATCGCCTGCGGGACGATTTCAACGCCCATGACCGCCTTGGCTTGCTGGGCGAGGAACAGGGAAATCGTCCCGATTCCGCAATAGGCGTCTATCACGGTTTCATCGCCTTTCAGCTGCGCATACTCGAGTGCCTGCCTGTACAGCACTTCTGTCTGGTCGGGATTCACTTGATAGAAGGAACGGGCGGAGATTTCAAAACGGACATCGCCGATTCGGTCCTCGATTGCGTCCGTGCCCCAGAGCGTCAGCGTCTCTTTTCCGAAAATGACGTTCGTTTTTTCATTGTTGACGTTCTGAACGATGGACTTCACTGCAGGGACCAGTTCCCGGATCAATTGGCTGATCCGCTCCTTTTGGGGCAGATTTTTCTTTCGGGTGACAAGGACGACCATCACTTCGCCAGTCGCACGCCCTTTGCGGACCACGACGTGGCGCAGCTGACCGGTATGCGTCTTTTCGTCATATGGTTCGATACCCATACTGAGCAGCCGGTGTTTCAGTCCCCTCATGATCCGGTCCGCTTCTTCGCTTTGGATGATACATGTATCTGTATCCGCAATAACATGCGACCGGGTCCTGTAAAAGCCGGCCGCCACCTCTCCGTCTTGCATACCGAACGGAATCTGGGATTTATTGCGGTAGCGCCACGGGTTTTCCATCCCTTTCACCGGAAGGACCGGCACATCAGGAAGTTTCCCCAGACGGGCCAATGCGTCACTCACCACTTTTTTCTTGAACGCAAGCTGGCCTTCATATGATAAATGCTGAATTTGGCAGCCTCCGCAAATGTCAAAAACCGGGCAAGGGGCTGTGACACGGTCCGGCGAAGCTTGTTTTATTTCAAGCAGTTTAGCAAAACCGTAGGATTTGAGTGTCTTCACTACATGCACTTCCGCCTCTTCCCCCGGAAGCGCACCTTGAATGAATAATGGATAGCCCTCCACTTTCGCGACTCCCGCCCCTTCATGGGTCAAATCCTCGATCCGCACAGTCAGCTGGTCGTTTTTTCTTACTGGATGCATTCTGTTCACTCCATTTCGTGCCTCTTATCGTACCACAAAAAAAGCCATGGACAGACTCTCCAGGAATCGAGTCCATCCATGGCTCCGCGCTGCCGCGGCGGTTCGTCACTTTCTGTCTTTTGTCACCGGTCCGTCCTTCATTGCCAGCCAGAATCCGGCGATCATGGAACCGAACAGGACAAGGAACGGGGCGACGAAAATCAGGAATTCTGTCATACTTCGGCCTCCTTACGCATGATAATCCGATTTCCCCTGTACGTAATCTTTGTCGAACAGGAACAGCCGGAGCACAAGATACAGCGATGGCAGCAATAACGCGAAGCCGGCGAGGAACGCAATGATGAGCGAGATCGCCATGGCTTCATTCGTAAAGCCGTCGTAAATCGTCAAATACGGATACAGCAAGTACGGATAATGCGAAACACCATAAGCCGAGAACGCCAGGAAAAACTGCCCGACCAGCAGGATAAACGCGAAGCCGTAGCTTTTCCGGCGCCAGAGCAGCAGAACTGTTCCAAGGAACAGCAGAAACGACAAAGCGAACATCCACCACAAATCCAGCAGGCTGTCGAAGTGGGCTTCGTTATGCACGCGAAGTTCCACGATGATCCCGGTCGCCGTCACAATCGTCGGCAGCGACCAGATCAGCGCGTATTTCCGCAAAAGCTCCGTTGCCTGGCTGTCACCCGCTTTCCAGGCATACCAGGTGAGGAATACTGCGGAAATGTAGAGAACCGCCGCGATCGCCAGCACCACGATGCTCCAAGTCAGCGGACTCAAGAACAAGGCCCAATAATCCAGACGCGGTGCTCCGTCCACCAGGTCGATGAAACCGCCTTCCGAGATGGTCAGAACGGTCGACCAGGCAGCGGGGATCAGCAGGCCGGAAAGCCCATACATGTAAATGTAACCTCTATGGCTGATCCTCGCACCGTATGTCGCAAACGCATAGTACGAGCCGCGGACGGCGAGCAGCACGATTGCGATGGAAGCGGGTACAAGCAGAGTTGTGCCATAGTAGAAGGCGGTTTTCGGAAAGAACCCGATGATGCCGACAAAGAAAAACACGAGAAAAACATTCGTGATTTCCCAGACAGGCGACAAATACCGCTGGATGATGCTCGTCAGAACATGCTCTTTATTAGTAAACGCGCTGTACGCGTTAAAGAACCCGGCTCCGAAATCGACGCTTGCGATGATGACATAACCGAACAGGAACAGCCACAAAACAGAAATTCCGACGATTTCAAGCGTCATGCCGGGCCACCTCCTTTATGGGCCGCCCTGTCAGCGAGTTCCTCTTCCACCGGATTCCTGCGGAACATACGGGTCAGCACAACCGCACTGCCGATGCCGAGGACCAAATACAGCCCGGCGAACAAAATCAGCATCAAGTCCACCTGCCCGCTCGTCGTGGCCGCCTCTTCCGTTCTCATGATGCCGCGGAGGACCCACGGCTGGCGGCCGACTTCCGTGAACCACCAGCCGAATTCGATCGCAAGCAGCGCCAGCGGGCCGCCGAGGACGACAAGCCACCTGAACCATCTTGATTCAATGAACTTCCACCCGCGCCATTTTGCTGCAACATAGACGAACGACAGGAGAGTAAGCCCCATACCGATGGTCACCATCAGATCGAACAGATAATGGATATACAGCGGCGGCAGTTCGTCCGGTGAAAATTCCTCCAATCCGGTCACTTCAGCACTTGGATTGCCATGGGCCAGAATACTGAGCGCATACGGGATCTCGATGCCGTACTTGACTTCCTCCCCATCCAGGAGACCGAACAGGACGAGGGAAGCATTCCCTTCCGTTTCAAAATGCCATTCGGCCGCAGCCAGTTTCTCAGGCTGATATGCGGCCAAATATTTACCGGAAAAATCCCCGATGATGGCAGTCGCAACAGCGAACACAAGACCGAGTTTCATGGTCAGGAATAGTGCTTTTTTATGGTAAATATGATCCGATCCCCGCAGCATGCGAAGGGCCGCAATCGATGCCAGGACGAACGCTGCGGTCATGTAGGCAGTCGACACGACATGTGCCACTTTTGTCGGCATGGCTGGTGTGAACATGGCCAGGATCGGGTTGATGTCCACCAGTTCCCCGTTCACCAGTTCGAAACCGCCCGGCGCGTTCATGAATGCGTTGACCATCGTGATGAAGACCGCTGAAAGCGAGGCGCCGACCGCCACAGGAATCAGGAGCAGAAAATGTTTCCGCTGGTCTTCGAACCGGTCCCACGTATACAGATATATCCCTAAGAAAATCGCTTCAAAGAAAAAGGCGAATGTTTCCATGAATAAAGGCAATGCGATGGCGTTGCCCGCCAGCTCCATGAAGTTCGGCCAGAGCAGCGACAGCTGGAGCCCGATCGCAGTCCCGGTTACAACACCGACTGCGACTGTGATGACGAATCCGCGCGCCCACCTCCGGGCGAGCAGTGTGTAGTGCTCATCATTTTTCCGGATGCCGACCCACTGGGCGACCATGATCATAAGCGGCACGCCGACACCGATAGTGGCATAGAGAATATGGAATGACAGTGTCAGTTCTGTCAGCAGCCGGCTGAAGAACAGTGACTCTTCGTTGCCCATTTATGCATCTCCTCTCTGCGAATCAGTAAGCAAGAAGCAGCCGGTCAGCTTCCTCTGGCATGACCGGCACTTTCCATCTGTATTAATTGTACCTCAATGGGCGGCGTGAAAACTTCCGGCAGATATCCGTCCGGTCCTTAATTATGAATAGGATGTGACAGGGCCGAAAATAATGGTTGATTGTTATTTAAATTTTTAGTATTCTATAAAAATAACTATAAAAAGGATGGGTATTATGGAAACACGACGGAAAGTATACGCTTACATCACAAGAGAAAATGATAAAACCCAGGAATTACTCATCTTTGAATACAAAGGTGAACCCGAACAGGGAGTCCAAGTGCCCGGCGGAACAATCGGTGAAGATGAAATGGTCATTGATGCCCTCTACCGGAAAGTAGCAGAAGAGACTGGTCTTGCCAAGGAGGACCTGACCTTTGCCGGAAAACTCCATAAGCACATGATTTTCCCGAAAGACTCTGAAAAGGCTTACGAGCATAACATTTTTCATTTTGAATACACCGGGGAAAGCGAAGAAGCGTGGGAGCATACAGAACCCGGCGGCAAACGGGTTTTCCAGTACCGCTGGAAAAGCGTCCGGGATTTGCCGAAGCTGGCCAAAGACCAGGGCGATGCCGTGGACATGCTATGACTGCGAAAAAAACGGCAGCAGCGGAATGGTTCCGCTGCTGCCGTTTTCTGTGTTCTGCCATTTCATTTTCTGTCCTGTTCACTGATCATATCGATCGGAACGAAAACATCGATATGCCGGGCAAGGTTTTCAAATACCGCCGGAAGCGCCCCTCCGTACTCGCCGTCCAGATTCAGCACGACCCGTTCTTCGGAAGTGATCGCAATGGTGCTTGCTTTTACGTAAAGCACGTTCGGGTCGGATAAGTGCTCCCCTCTCAGTGCCAAGGTCGCAAGCCGTATGAATTCGGCTATGTTGACGTCCCGCAGGATCAGCAGTGTAAATTTGCCATCGTTAATACTCGCATCGGGCGCGAGTTTTTCGAAACCGCCGACTGAATTCGTCAGTCCGACCAGAAACATCATCACACTACCTTCCATCACATTTCCATCATATTCGATCCGTACGTTCGATGGCCGGATGGATGGCAGCATTTCGATGCCCTTTAAATAATAGGCCATCTGACCAAGCACCGTTTTCAATTTACTCGGCACTTCATACGTCAATTCGGTCAGCCTTCCGCCTCCTGCGATGTTGATGAAATACCGGTTCCCGTTCATGACGCCGACATCGACAGGAATCGTCTTTCCGGCCGTAATGATGTCGATCGCTTTGTCGATGTCCCGCGGAATGTGGACAGCGCGGGCAAAATCGTTCGTCGTCCCCATCGGAATCAACCCGATCTTCGGCCGCCGTTCGGATTCCGACACACCCGCGACGACTTCGTTCAGCGTCCCGTCCCCGCCTACAGCGATGACCGTATCAAACTCACGCTGCACCGCGATTTTTGCCGCCCGGATGGCGTCCCCCGGCCCTGTCGTTGCATGGCAGGATGTCTCATATCCCGCCCGTTCCATACGTTCCAGCACTTCTGGGAGATGCCGCCGGAAGATTTCACGGCCTGATGTGGGATTATAAATAATGCGTGCTCGTTTCATCACAAACTCAGCCTTCCTATGCTTTCTCTGACTCCTAGGACTCTTCAGACAGCTGAAAAGTTGCAGAATCCGCTTATTTGAGCGCTTTTATTAAAGTATTCCGCAAGTCCTGGTATACGTATCCCCAGAACGTTTCGCTTTCGGCGAAGCGCTGCGTCAGATCGCTGTAGAAGATATTTTGCTGCGCTTCGAACTGCGGATCTTCCTTGCCGGGAAGCTTTGCTCTCTCTTCCGTTACGAACTGCTGGATTTCAGGCGCGCGCGGCCCCCACGTTCCGAGCACTTCCCCTTCCGGTGACAGGAATATATATTTCGGAATCGAGCGGCCGCCATTCGTAAGATAGCGGTCCATCAGTTCAAGATTCTGATCGCGGTAAACGCAGCGGACTTCAAAATCTCCTTTTTCTGCGACCTTGCGCAGGATCGGATTATTCACCATGGCGTCGCCGCACCAGTCTTCAGTGATGGCGAGCACATGCGGCCGCTTTTCACGGAGAAGGGCGAAAAACGCGTCATCTTCCGGCAGTTTGAAATTTTCATAAACTTTATAGGATTTTTCCTGGTGCACTTCCATTTGCGCCATGTAATTCTCAAGCGGCAGCGCTTCTTCAAAATACTGCTGTTCTGTTTTCACTTGGCCGTCACTCCTTTGCTTCCAGTTTACGCCCTTTGATTAAAGGACTCAATCAAAATACCGGAACCCGCTTCGGGATTCCGGCATGATTCATCGTTTTGCGATTTCCTGATGGATGAGTTTGTTGAGGAGCGGCGGATTCGCCTGTCCTTTCGTCGCTTTCATGATCTGACCGACAAGGAAACCGATTGCCCGGTCCTTGCCGTTCTTGAAGTCTTCGATCGACTGCGGGTTGGCGTCGAGGGTCTCTGTCACCATCTTCAGCAGCTCCCCTTCATCCGAAATCTGGACGAAGCCTTTCTCCTTCACAATCGCTTCCGCGCTGCCGCCTTTTTCAATCAGTTCACGGAATACTTTCTTGGCGATCTTTGAAGAAATTGTGCCATCTTCGATGAGCCGGATCATGGAAGCCAGCTCTTTCGGTTCCAGCTTCGTCTCATCGATTTCCTTCTGCTCGGAGTTGAGATACGCCGAAACGTCCCCCATCAGCCAGTTGGCCGCAAGTTTCGGATCCGCGCCCGCATCGACCGCCGCTTCGAAGAAGTCCGACATTGATTTCGCGAGCGTCAGTACCGCCGCATCATACGCCGGCAGTCCGAGTTCCGTCACATAGCGTTCTTTCCTGGCATCCGGAAGTTCCGGAATCTCAGAAAGGACTTTTTCGATCCATGCGTCGTCGATGATGATGTCCAGCAGGTCCGGCTCCGGGAAGTAACGGTAATCGTCGGAACCTTCCTTCACCCGCATAAGAACAGTTTTTCCTGTCGACTCATCGTAGCGCCGGGTCTCCTGGCGGATGATACCGCCGGACAGCAGGACTTCTTCCTGGCGCGTCTGCTCATGCTCCAGCCCTTTCCGGACGTAGTTGAACGAGTTCAAGTTCTTCAGTTCGGTTTTCGTGCCAAATTCATCCTGTCCGTATGGGCGGAGGGAAATGTTTGCGTCGCACCGCAGCGACCCCTCTTCCATCCGGACGTCGGAAACGCCGGTATACTGGATGATCGATTTGATTTTTTCCAGATAGGCATAAGCTTCTTCAGGTGTGCGGATGTCCGGTTCTGAAACGATTTCAATCAGCGGTGTTCCCTGGCGGTTGAAATCGACCAGGGAATGGCCTTCCCCTGTATGTGTCAACTTGCCGGCATCCTCCTCCAGATGGAGCCGGGTAATACCGATCCGTTTCTTTTTGCCGCCGACTTCGATTTCCAGCCAGCCATTTGCACCGATCGGCTCATCGAACTGTGAAATTTGATAGGCTTTCGGATTATCCGGGTAAAAATAATTTTTCCGGTCGAACTTCGTATGCCGCGCGATTTCGCAGTTCAGCGCCAGCGCGGCGCGCATTCCGAATTCGACGGCGCGTTTATTGACGACCGGCAGGACACCTGGATAGCCGAGGTCGATGACGTTCGTATTCGTATTCGGTTCCGCTCCGAAATGCGCTGGAGACGGTGAAAACATTTTGGAATCCGTTTTCAGTTCCACGTGTACTTCAAGACCGATGATCGTTTCAAAATTCATTTCGCAGCAACCTCCCAGAGCCCGGGCTTTTGTTTATGGAAATCCGTCGCCTGTTCGAATACGTGCGCCGTCCGGTAGACAGTCTCTTCATCAAACGGCCGGCCGATGATCTGAAGGCCGAGCGGCAGTCCGTTTTCAAATCCGCACGGCACGGAAATAGCCGGCACGCCGGCCAGATTAACCGGAATCGTCAAAATGTCGTTGACATACATCGTCAGTGGATCATCGATCTTTTCCCCGATATTGAATGAAGGCGTCGGCGTCGTCGGCCCGATGATGACGTCGAATCTTTCGAACACCTTATCGAAATCCTGCTTGATGAGTGTGCGGACCTTTTGCGCTTTTTTGTAGTAGGCATCATAGTAACCGGAACTGAGGGCATAGGTACCGAGCATGATCCGCCGTTTCACTTCATCACCGAAGCCTTCCGCCCGGGTTTTCATGTAGAAATCCAGAAGATTCTCAGCCTGCTCTGTCCGATAACCGTAGCGGATGCCGTCAAATCGCGCCAGATTCGATGAAGCTTCCGAAGAAGCGAGCAGATAATAAGTCGCGAGTGCATATTTGGAATGCGGCATGGAGACTTCTTCCCATTCCGCCCCTTTTTCTTCGAGCACACGCAGAGCTTCCCTTACAGCTTTTTTCGCCTCTTCGCTGACCCCTTCAGCAAAATACTCTTTCGGCACACCGATCCGGAGACCTTTGATGTCGCCTGTCAGCGCCGCCGAAAAATCCGGGACTTCCACATCGGCAGAAGTCGAGTCATGCTCGTCATGTCCGGAAATCACCTGCAAAAGCCGCGCGTTGTCTTCGACTGTCCGCGTGACCGGGCCGATCTGATCGAGTGAGGACGCGAAAGCGATAAGACCGAAGCGGGAAACACGGCCGTACGTCGGCTTCATTCCAACCACTCCGCAAAAAGCGGCGGGCTGGCGGATGGAACCGCCTGTGTCCGATCCGAGTGCGAACGGGACTTCTCCGGCAGCCACTGCTGCAGCCGAGCCGCCGGAAGATCCGCCCGGAACGGTTTTCAAATTCCAGGGATTCTTTGTCGTTTTGTAGTGGGAATTCTCATTTGAGGACCCCATCGCGAACTCGTCCATATTCAGTTTGCCGGTTATGACCATCCCGGCATCCTTCAGTTTCCGGACGACGGTTGCATCATAAATCGGCATGAATCCTTCCAGGATCCGGCTTGAAGCCGTCGTTTCGATGCCTTCTGTCACAATATTGTCCTTCACGCCGATCGGCATGCCGAACAGCGGGCCCCGGTTTTCCGCCGGCTGCCGGTCCAGTTCCCGTGCGCGTTCTGCCGCCTGCTCTTCATTCAGCTTCAGAAACGCGTCAACGTCCGGATCGAGCGCTTTAATGCGGGCAAACGCTTCCGCTGTCAGCTCTTCTATCGTCAGATTCCCTGCAGCGATCATTTTCTGCAGTTCCGCTGCTGTTTTATCGAATAAACTCACCGTCATTCCTCCTGTCAGCCGAGCACGGTCGGAACTTTGATCTGTCCCGCTTCATGCTCCCGTGCATTTTTCAGTGCGAGTTCCCGGGGAATTCCCGGCTCCGCTTTGTCTTCCCGGAACACATTCACCATCGGATACACATGCGTCGTCGGCTCGACTTCGGATGTGTCCAATTCGTTCAGAAGTTCCATCGCATTCGTGATTTCTTCGAGCTGCTCGGCAAAGTGCTCCGCTTCCTCTTCTGATATCGCAAGACGCGCGAGATGCGCCACTTCCGTCACTTTCTCTTTCGTGATTTTCGCCATGTTTTCTACACCTCCGGGTATCTGAACCATACCGGTTATCATATCATTTTTTCGCCAAAAAGAACAGGAACCGCCTTGGCAGGCGGTTCCTCATGCTTACCTGTATATATGCACATCCGGCTCTGCCGCTCCTGCTTCACGGACAACGAGCGCTTCAGGCCCGTTAGCGGAAACGATACTGATTTCAATAAGTGCGTTGTTCTGGAAATGGTCCCCTAACAGACCGGTGACATATTGAGTGAAGCCGATGACTTCTGTCGCGCTGTAGAACTGGACTGGAATTTCGATCTTCAGTTCCCGGAGAGCTTCCCCTTCATAGTACCCTGTGCCGACCACGCTCGTGAAATCGGAAAAATACTCTTGGACATCCTGCTCGAAATTCCGGAATGCGGTATCCGTCTCCCGATACTTTTCTGCAGGGTTGGAAGTCGGGAAGATGATGTGCTCTTCCTGGACCGGCTGCCAATTCCCTGCCTCGGTTTTTCCGGGCGGAACGGTGCCGACGGCGATATAAGACCCTGGCACAATCGCATTTCGCTCATTCTGCCGGAACAGGCCCACTACAATCGGCACATCGGCGAGCCCCTCTTTCTGCCGGAGCCGCTTGGCCACTTCATCCGCTATGCGCTTCCCCGCTTCCGTCAGCTCATTTTCAGGAATCGATTCTTCAGCCGAACGGCTGCCATCCTTGCTGTAATAGACCGAATTCAGCGCGAGACCGATGGCGATACCGCCCAGGCTGATGGTGTCCTCATCGGTCTTCACCAAGTAGTTCTGCTCAATGATGTGGGCAAGCACTTCCGGCGGGGGAGCGGTGCCTCCCTCTTTCTGCTCAGCAGTCCGTTCATCCGCCGGATTCAGCCCCTCTGGATTATCGGCGGACTTCCGGCCGAGCCAAGCACGGATTTCATCCGCTGTCAGCTGCTGTCCTTCCTGAAAATAATAATCATCAGGTGAAAACTGCCGCTGCGCAAGACGCATCAGGCCAGTGCCCGCTTCTTCAATATCATAGCGCGTATTCAGCCGGTTTACGATCATCCCCCTCGCTGCACTTTCCTTGTAAGGCAGCAGCGTCCGGTAATACTGTTCATCCAGCTGGATGCTCGGGATGAGCGCCGTCTCCGCCTCTTCGTTTTCCACGGTTTCCGCTTCTTCTGACGGGACGCACCCTGAAAGCAGCAGCGCAAGTGCCGGTATGCACCAGATCCGTTTCATATTCGTTCCTCTCAATCGTTGAATTGTTCCATAAACCGCTGTTCATCCCACACTTCGATACCGAGCGATTCGGCCTTTTCAAGCTTCGAGCCTGCTTCTTCACCAGCGATGACGAGGTCCGTCCTTTTGCTGACGGAGCCGGAGACTTTGCCGCCGAGCGATTCAATCCGCTCTTTCGCCTCACCGCGGCTCAGCGTTTCCAGCTTGCCTGTAAGGACGACCGTCTTACCCGCAAACACTGTTTCCCCTTCCGCCAGGCGGACACGTTTTCCGGTATACGACAAGTTGACGCCTCTTTCCTGCAGCCGGCCGATCAGCGCCCGCACTTCTTCGTTATCGAAATAAGTGACGACCGCATCCGCCATTTTGTCGCCGATTTCGTGGACAGCCGTCAGTTCTTCAAGCGAAGCGGTCATCAGCCGGTCAAACGAACCGAATTCTTCAGACAGGATACGGGCCGCTTTTTCCCCGACATGCCGGATACCGAGCCCGAACAGCAGCCGTTCCATGGAATTGGATCGGGAAGCATCGATGGCGGCCATCAGGTTCGAAGCTGATTTCTCGCCCATCCGCTCAAGTCCCATCAGCTGTTCTTTCGTCAGTTCATACAAATCCGACACGTCGCTCACGAGGCCTTCCCGGTAGAGCTGTTCGACCACTTTCTCCCCGAGACCCTCGATATTCATCGCATTGCGGGAGACGAAGTGGATCAGGCCTTCTGTAATCTGCGCCGGACACTTCGGATTGACGCACCGGAGGACGACCTCCCCCTCGATCCGGACAAGTTCACTGCCGCATGCGGGACATTCCGAAGGCATCACGAACGGCTCTTCCGTCCCTTCGCGCTGTTCAATCAACGAGGCGACCACTTCCGGAATGATGTCACCCGCTTTCCGTATGATCACTTGGTCCCCGATCCGCACATCTTTCTCACGGATCAGGTCCTCATTATGAAGCGAAGCCCGCTGGACAGTCGTGCCGGCCACCCGGACCGGTTCCAGGATCGCAGTCGGCGTGACGGCGCCTGTCCGGCCGACACTCAGCTCGATATCCAGCAGTTTCGTGACCACTTCTTCCGCCGGAAATTTATAAGCGGTCGCCCAACGCGGACTTTTGGCTGTAAAGCCGAGTTCTTCCTGCTGTTCATACAGATCCACTTTAATGACGATCCCGTCGATTTCGTACGAAAGGTCGTTCCGTTTCTCCGTCCATTTTTCTATATAAGCCTGCACTTCTTCCACGCTGCTGCAGACTTCCCGTTCAGGATTGATCCTGAGTCCGAGCTTTTCAAGGTAGCGGAGCGTGTCTTCATGGCCGACGACCGGCAGATCACTGCCATCTCCGCCGATTCCATAAGCAAAGACACTCAGATTCCGGCTTGCGGCGATTTTGGGATCCAGCTGCCGCAGGGAGCCCGCAGCGGCGTTTCTCGGATTGGCGAAAAGTTCTTCCCCCCGCGCTTCCCGATCAAGGTTCAGCTGATGGAATGATTTTTTCGGCATATAAGCTTCCCCGCGCACTTCGATGGTGGCCGGTTCATTCAGCCGCAGCGGCACGGAACGGATCGTCCGGAGATTGGCGGTAATGTCTTCCCCGATCCGGCCGTCGCCGCGGGTCGCTCCCCGGACGAGTCTTCCGTCTTCATACAGGAGTGACACGGCGAGACCGTCGATTTTCAATTCACATACATACCGGATCTCTCCCGATGCGCCGCTTCGGACGCGCCGGTCGAATTCCCGAAGATCTTCTTCGCCGAATACGTTGGAAAGACTCAGCATCGGGTACGCATGCGTCACCTTGCTGAATCCTTCCAGCGGCTGACCGCCGACCCGCTGTGTCGGTGAATCAGGAAAAACAAGGTCCGGATATTGCGTTTCAAGTTCAATCAGTTCATTCAGCAGCTGATCATAGACAGCATCGGGCACTGCCGGCTTATCAAGCACATAGTACGCATGGCCGTATTCCCTCAGCTGGGTATTCAGCTGTTCAACTCGCTGTTCTGCCTGCAATCGGTCCATTGGCGACCCTCCACATCAAACTTTTTCAACAGGGGCGAACTTGGCAAGCAGCCGTTTCAGGCCGGTCGGACTCGGAAAAGCGATGTCCAGTTCCATCTGGTCCCCTTCCCCTTTCACGCTGACCACTGTGCCGGTACCCCACTTCTTATGCTGCGCTTTGTCTCCGGGCTGCCAGCTCAGCTTTTCGCTCCCTGAACCGGCCGGTACCGGTTTCCTTACCGGCGCCCTCCTCTGCTGGGCTGCACGGACTCCTGGAGCCGGCCTGCGCTGGGCGCCTGCCGGTTCCAGGAGGTCGGCCGAGATTTCATTCAGGAACCGTGACGGCATATTGTAACTGCTGCGGCCGAATAGCGTGCGGCTCGTTGCATGCGACAAATACAGCCGCTGTTCGGCGCGTGTGATGCCGACATAGCAGAGACGCCGCTCCTCTTCCATTTCGTCTTCGTCGTGGATGGACCGGGAATGGGGAAACACGTTCTCTTCCAGGCCGATGATGAAGACGACTGGGAACTCAAGCCCTTTTGCGGCATGCATGGTCATCAGCACAATCTGCCCTTCGGAGGAGTCCGCGCCTTCATTGCCGAGCGAGTCGATATCGGCGACAAGCGCGAGATCCGTCAGGAATGCCACAAGCGACTTATCGTCATTCTGCTCTTCGAACATATGCGTCACCGACAGGAACTCGTCGATATTCTCGAGCCGGCTCTCCGCTTCGATCGTCTTTTCCGCCTGCAGCATCTGTCGGTACCCTGACTTCACGAGCACTTCTTCCACCAGTTCCGTCACAGACAAGTACTCCTGCATCTGTGTGAATCCTCGGATCATATCCCGGAATGCAGCGGCCGCTTTTGCCGTTTTCGGTGTGAGACCCATGAAATCCGCTTCATTCAGCGCGTCCATGATCGTCGTATCCTGCTCCATCGCGAAGCGGACGATTTTCTCGAAACTCGTGCCGCCGATGCCGCGTTTCGGTTCATTGATGACCCGCGCAAGCGATAGGTCATCATCGTTGTTCGCGATAAGCCGCAAATATGCAAGAAGATCTTTGATCTCTTTCCGATCATAGAATTTGGTCCCGCCGACAATCGTATAGCTCATATTCGATTTGACGAGCATTTCCTCAATCATCCGCGATTGAGCATTCGTCCGGTACAGCACTGCAAAATCGGCTGGTTTATAGCCTTCTTCCCGCATCAGCCGCTGCATGTTCTCCACGATGAATTGCGCTTCCTCCCGTTCATTCCCTGCCTTGAACAGCGTGATCGTCTGCCCGTCATCGTTGTCCGTCCGGAGCTCTTTCGGGTAGCGGCTTTTATTGTTCTTAATGACGTCATTCGCCGCTTGAAGGATCCGCTTCGTCGACCGGTAGTTCTGTTCGAGCATGATCGCTTTCGCGTTCGGATAATCTTTTTCGAACGACAGGATATTCATGATATCCGCCCCGCGCCAGCGATAAATGGACTGGTCGGAATCACCGACGACACACAGATTCTTGAACTTGCTCGCCAGCATCTTAACGAGGCGGTATTGCGCGTTGTTCGTATCCTGATATTCGTCGACGTGGATATAGTGGAACTTATTCTGATAAAATTCAAGCACTTCCGGCACTTGTTCGAATAAATTCAGTGTGGTCATGATAAGATCGTCGAAATCGAGCGACTGGTTTTTCCGCAGCCGCTTTTCATAGGACATGTAAACATCCGAAACCGCTTTTTCGTACGGATTGCCGGCAGTGATGTTCTCCTTGAACTGTTTAGCGCTGATGCATTCATTTTTCGCTGAGGAAATCGCGTTCAGCATAGTCCTCGGCTCATACCGCTTCGGATCCATGTTCAATTCCTTCAGCACATTTTTGACCACTGTCAGCTGGTCGGATCCGTCCAGGATCGAAAAGTTTTTCGAAATCCCCATCCGGTCAATGTCCCTGCGCAGAATGCGCACGCACATCGAGTGGAATGTGGAGACCCACATCCGTTCACCTGTCCCGTGGCCCAGCAGGCCGTCAATCCGCTCCCGCATTTCCCGGGCCGCTTTATTTGTAAATGTGATCGCCAGAATATGAGATGGGTAAATATCCTTCTCGAGCACCAGGTAAGCAATCCGGTGCGTCAGCACCCGCGTCTTCCCGGATCCTGCGCCGGCCATGATCAGAAGCGGTCCTTCCGTATGCTGCACCGCTTCCGCCTGCTGAGGATTCATGCCTTTCAGCAAGTTTTTCGCCAATTGATTCATCCTTCTCCTCCTCGAACATTCGTTCCTATTATCATACTTGTTCCGCTTTCACTTCGGCAACCGCTTTTACTGTCCGGAGAGCCGCCTTCAAGTCCGAATAAATGACATTCCCGACAATGACCGCATCTGCTGCGGATGCCATTTCCTTCGCTTTTTCCGCCGTATCGATCCCCCCGCCATAAAACAGACGGGCATTTTCCAGAATTCCGCCGACTTGCCGGACAAGTGAAACATCACCATATGTACCGCTATATTCCATATAGAAAACAGGCAGCCGGAACAGTTTATCCGCCAGCCGGGCATAAGCCAGTACATCCTCGGACGACACAGCCGCATCCGCACTTGTAACGCGGGCAGCTTTACAGTCCGGATTCAGGACGCAATAGCCTTCCGGCACAATTTCATTCCAGTCCATCAGTTCACCGTATTCTTTAATGGCTTCATGATGAAGCCCCTTGATCCACTTCGGGTCATCGCTGTTCAGGACCGTCGGGATAAAGTAGTAATCAAAACCCGGTGTCACGGCTTCCATCGTCGACACTTCCAGTACAGCCGGCACCGTATACCGCCGGATTCGGGCCAGAAGATCCAATACGCCGTCCAGTGTCACGTTATCCGTTCCGCCGACCATCACCGCATCCGTCCCTGATTCACATATCTGTTCCAGCTGCTCGTCCGAAATGGACTTGGCCGGGTCCAGCTTGAAAATATGATTCCATGAATGATAATCCATGTCCGCTCACCTGTCTTTGCCATCAGTTTTCATCAGTTCATTATACATTGAATCCGTTCCGAAACCCACCCTCCGCTGTCCGAGATTCCCGTTCATTCCCTGCCGAAAGCCATAAAAAAACCGAAAAGAAGGAATCCCCTCTTTTCAGTCCTCTGTCTTCACCGATGCCGATTCGTCCTCGTAAAGCCGGCTGAGCATTTCATCGTATGCATCATTGCCGTAATTCAGGCAGCGGCGGACGCGTGAAATCGTCGCCGTGCTCGCCCCTGTATGTTCTTTGATGGCTTCGTATGTTTTTTTCATCCTCAGCATATGGGCGACTTCCAGCCGCTGCGCCATTGCCTGGATTTCTGAAATCGTGCACAAATCATCGAAAAACCGGTAGCACTCATCGATATCCTTCAGTTCGAGGACCGCCCGGAACAGCTGATCCGTCTGCGGTCCCCGGATTTTATCTGTCTGCACACGCCATCCCCCTTCCCTGTCTGACCGTCCCGTTATCTCATGAATGCCGGAAACAGCACCTGTTTATTCATCACATCGTAAATCCCTTTTTGCGTCACCCGTACATACGGCAAATGTGTGGATTGGAGGAACAAAAGCGTGTATACCGCATCTCCGTATTGGTATCCTCTGTCAGCAAGCGCTTCTTTCATTCGTTTCTCTTGACTGATCAATGTCTCCATCGGCTCCGAGGAAATGCCGCCGCCGATGCTGAGCGGAATCGCTGCTACTGTCTCTCCCTGTTCCGACAGGACGAGACCCCCTCCGAGCCGCTTCATTTCTTCGAATGCCCGCCGCATTTCGCTGATACTTTTTCCGATCAGAATCACATCGCCCGTATTGGAATAGGAAGAGGCAAACCCTTCAACCCGGTCCGCAAAGCCTTTGATCAGGGTATTGACGCGCCATTTCCCTTTTTTATCGATCAGGACGAGGTAGCATTCGTCATGCGCATCCGACAGTTCGCCTCCGCGCGGATCAAGGGAGATCGAATAAGGCTTCATGATGACATCGTTGACCATTTCCATCCCGAACGGCATCGAAAACTGGAAATCTTCATCCGTGAGCTCGAAGCCGACGCCGAATTCCGGCATGAGCGACCAATCGATTTCCGGCAGCGCGGCCGTTTTTTCGCCGCCCCTTTTAAGCCATGTCCCTTTGGACAGGACCCCCGACGGTTCCGGATCCGCCTCATCTTCCAGTATGTTCAAGTCCGCAAAGCGGCCTGTCGCTATGATGCCATGCAGCTCTGTCAGTCCGTAGTGCCTTGCCACATTATATGACGCCATCAAATAAGCGTCAATCGGCGGCACCCCTTCCTCCATGGCGATCCGGATGCACATATCCATAACTCCGGCCTCATGGAAGCCTGGAGTGGAACCGTCCGTCGTCATCATCAGATGATCGAACGCATCGATTCCCCGTTCGCGTATCCCTTTCAGCAGTTCCCGCAAATCCGGACGGATCGAGGACTGTCTGAGCGTTACAGCATAGCCATGGAGCAGCCGCCGCTCCACTTCTTCCGCGGTCATCGCTTCATGATCTCCGTCCGCCCCCAGCAATTTCATCCGGGCAAGCGTTTTTTCCGATGCACCCGGAAAATGACCTTCAATCTTTTGGCCGTGCTGTTTCGCCATCTGCACCCAGTAAAGCATCTGGTCATCCCCTGCCAGGAGCCGCGGCCATGCCGTCAGTTCCCCTCCTGTCAAAACGTCATTCCTGGCAATCCACTCGCCGACACTTTTTGTCGTGAAATGCCAGTCCTCTTCTGCCAGCTCCGTTTGTGCATCAAACCGGCTCCACCAGTAAAACGAGAAAGGCAGCGCTTTCAGGTCGTCCAGAATTGAAAACGCTTTCTCATTTTCCATTGCCAAAAAAAGAGGCATGTTGTCGGAAATGAATGCGGTCGTCCCGGATTGCGCAGCATAATCGGCGAACGAGCGGGGATTGTACAGCTGGAATGGATGGACATGCGGTTCCATATAACCCGGCACAACCCGCTTGCCGGTCAGATCCACCACTTCGGTATCCGTATGTCCAGCCGGCAGTTCCTGACCGGTGTAGATGATTCTGTCTCCTTTGATCCAGATATTCCCCTGTATCCACTTCTTCAAAATACTATGTAAATACGTCACATTTTTCAGGACGAGATCCGGGGGCACTTCATTTGAAAGGACTTTCAAGTGATCCCGCAATTCTTTGATTTTCCAAGTCGGTGTATTCATGCGCCGGCCCCCTTGCCTGTACTTTTCTGTTTCTTATCGTAGCATAACAACCTCTCCAGAGACAGTATACTGCACAAAAATTCTGAATAGAATTGTCCAAATTGTGCTAAACTTTTTTAAAACGGTATGGGAGGGACGACCAATGTGCGATCCGAGCGTAACCATCGGCATCCCGGTATTCAATTCCGTCCACTATTTGAGCGATGCGTTAAATTCGGTGCTGAAGCAGACCATCCAAAGCGATTCTGTCGAAATCATCGCCGTCGACGACGGATCGACCGACGGCAGTGCCGCCGTTCTTGACCGTTACGCAGACAGACATGCGAATATGCGGGTGTTCCACCAGGCTAATACCGGCGGACCCGGCGCTCCCCGGAATCGGATCATCGATGAAGCCCGCGGGGATTTCATCTTTTTCCTCGATGCGGATGACTACCTCGGTCCGCGGGCACTCGAACGTATGACTGAAATGGGCGCTGCAAACGGGGCGGATATCGTGATCGGTAAATTCGTCGGCGTGAACGGACGGACAGTCGCCACTTCACTGTTCAGGCAGAACCGGCCGAAAACGGATATATTTCAATCAAACCTGTTCGAAGCCATCGGCCCTACGAAAATGTTCCGCCGCCAATTCCTGCTCGACCACCGTATCCGCTTCCCGGAGGGCGTCGGAACTGCGGAGGATCAGCCGTTCATGGTCCGGGCATATCTTTTGGCCAAAACCGTTTCAGTCGTTGCGGATGTGCCTTGTTACTATGTTGTGAACCGGCCCGGGAAAGAACACGCGTCTGTCCAGCCGGTGGAACCCGAACAATATTATGGAATGCTTGAAAAATCGCTGAAGATGATCATCCGGCATGTGGAAGATCCCGGTCAGCAGGCCCGGATCATCGCCAATTATTTAAAAAAGGAATTGACGACCGGCCGCAGCCTTCAACTGGAAGATGGCAGCCGGCAACCGGACGAACAGGACCGCTGGCATACCGTTTTCAGCCAATTTACATCCCAATGGGCGGACAGCCGGGTATTAGACGGCCTTCCTCCGGATATGCGGCGGTTCATCGAACTGGCAAGGGAGAAAAAACTCTCGGAACCGCTCCGTCCCGGCCTCTCTCCTCCAGTCCATTCACCGAAAAACCCCCTCTGAGGCAGCTCAGAGGGGGGTTCCCAAATTGTCGAGAAAGAAGTAATAATCGGTTTTCATCCTCATTTCTTCCCTATTTTCAAGAAAATCTGCCAATTCAGAAAAGTGAGGACCCGGCCCTTTCCGCAGACGGACGGCCGAGCCTCCTCACGCGCTGCGTGCGTTCCGGGGTCTCTTCCATCCGTTATTCTGCAGGAGTGGCCGGGATTCCTTCCCTTTTCTTTCCGTCGCCTTTTCCTGAAGAGAACGAGCAATTACTGGTGGCATCTCCTTTTCCATGCTTGCCGGAAGCCGCTGAACAGAGCAGAAGCCGGCGTTAGACCGAGACAGCTTCCGTGCGACAGCCGGGCCTGCGCCGCTGCACAGGCCAAATCGCCGCAAAATCACCGGCCGATGTGGAGGGATGAATCTTGTGAGACGCCTGCGAGCAGCGCAGCTACGCAGGAGCAAGCGAGCAAGTGGTTTTATTGCAACGAGCTTGCGCAGGAGCAGGTTCGGAGCGAAACAGAGCCGTTCAATCTCTTTTTCAATAGTCTAAAAATCCCCTCTGAGGCAGCTCAGAGGGGGTTCCAGCAGTCAGACCGGTTTCGCGACCGCTTCCAATATATCTTCTTTATCTTTTACTTCGAATGTCAGCACGTCGCTGGCCGGCTCGTACGACTCGCCGTAAAACTGTTCATCTTTATACGTATGGATGTTTTCATACATCTGCTGCATTGCCTGGAATATCTCTTCCTCGCTTTCGCCGTTCGGCGCCCAATAGAGGATTTCCATCTCGTTATCTTCGCCTGTAGCCAGCGAGCGGCGGCAATAGCCGATTGAATTCGCATGTTTGAACCCTTCGCGCGCGTAGAAACGGAGCCGTTTCTCGGAATCGGAATCCTCGTAATCGACAGGCTCCACTTCCAAAATGATCGGTTTGTTCTTATCTTTCAGCATCTGCAGCGCTTTTTTGCCGATTCCCATGCCGCGGGACTCAGCCGACACAAAAAGGTAATCCACGAATGAAAAGTCCTGGAATTCCGCAAACATGAGGACGTGATACGGCCCTTCGTCTTTATAGTAGACGTCGCTGCGTTCTTTCAGCAGTGTCTCCATGTGTTCTTTGGATTTCATTTCTTCTACAGGAAAATACTGGTTTAATTTTTCATACCAATTCATGCATCGTGCTCCTTCCGTTTTTTAGGTGCCCGGCATTTTGTAACAGAGGTCGTATGAGGTGAAAACTTGAGGTGAACGTGGGCATTTTGTAACCTCTTGGTGCTGATGTGTCCGCTATTTGTCTGTTTGTGGGGATCAGACAAATAAAAACAGCATGTTTCCCTTGAAATCACGCTGTTTTCATTATATCATATAGTTCTTTTTTTTGCACGCCATCCAATATCATGACGCCAGAAGAGGCCAGGCCAGGCATGGCGGCCGATTACCCGGTAAACGGCATCAGCCGCTTCCTCGAGCGTCTCGCGCGAAGCTGTAATCATCAGCACCCTTCCGCCATTCGAAACGAAACCATCCGCCTGCTTTTTTGTTCCCGAATGATAGACGGAGAAGTGCCCGGTTTCGGTTATCCGCGGAAGAGGAATCCCCTTTTCCGGCACAGCCGGATACCCTTCCGCTGCCAGAACCACACCGAGAACGGCCTCTTCTTTCCATTCCGGTTGGAACGGTTCGCCGGCCAGCAGCCGGTCGATGAACTCTCCGAAATCCGAGTCCAGAAGGGGGAGCACGACTTGCGTCTCCGGATCTCCGAAGCGCGCATTGAATTCGATCACCTTCGCCCCTTCCCGGGTCTGGATCAGCCCGGCGTACAGCACACCGGTAAACGGATACCCTTCCGCTTCCAGAGCGTCCGCTGCAGGTTTCACCACATTCAGGAAAGCTTCCTGCTTTTGACGACTGGTGATGAAGGGAACCGGGGAATAGGCGCCCATCCCGCCTGTGTTCGGCCCTTTGTCCCCGTCATAAGCGCGCTTATGGTCCTGGGACAGCGGCATCGGAAAAATGCAGGAGCCATGGACGAAGGACATGAAAGAGAATTCTTCGCCTTCCAGGTACTCTTCAATGACGACCGACGAACCGGACTCCCCGAATTTCTGTCCTTTCAGCATGTCTTCGGCCGCTTGGATCGCTTCCGCCTCCGTTTCCGCGACGACCACGCCTTTTCCCGCCGCGAGACCGTCCGCTTTCACTACAATCGGCGCACCCTGTGACCGGATGTACGCGGCCGCCTCGCCGGCATCGGTGAAGCTTGCGTACTTGGCGGTCGGAATGCCATGGCGCATCATGAATTCTTTCGCGAACGTCTTGCTGCTTTCGATGCGCGCTGCAGCTTTCGACGGTCCGAACACACGGATGCCCGCTTCTTCAAGATAATCGGAAAGCCCTTCACTCAGCGGCTGTTCCGGCCCGACAAAAACGAAATCCACTCCATTTTCTTTCGAGAATTCCGCAATCCGATCGAATTCCATTTCGCCGATTCCGATGCATTCAGCTTCCGTCATTCCATCGCTGCCGGGAGCCGCATAGACCGTCCCGACTGAAGGGGATGAAGCGAACTGCCGGACGATGGCATGTTCACGGCCGCCGCGGCCGATTACGAGCACTTTCATGGTTCCGCCTCCGTTTCTTAATGCTTGAAATGTCGGATTCCTGTGAATACCATGGCGATTCCGTGTTTATTCGCCATATCGACGGAGTCCTGGTCTTTCTTGGAACCGCCCGGCTGAATGATGGCTGTAATGCCATATTCAGCGGCAAGCCGGACCGTATCGTCCATCGGAAAGAATGCATCCGATGCGAGGACAGCGCCCCGCGCGTTTTCCCCTGCCTGTTCTAAGGCGATCTTTGCAGCTCCCACCCGGTTCATCTGCCCCGCTCCGACTCCGAGCGTCGCGTCTTTCGAAGCGACGACAATCGCATTCGATTTCACATGCTTGACTGCAGCCCAGCCCAGCTTCAGCGCCTCGATCTCATCGGCAGTCGGCCGGCGATCTGTCACTGTCTGGAGTTCCGCATCACGGAAGCCGAGCGCGTCCGGCTCTTGGACGAGGAGCCCCCCTTCGACAGATACCGTGTTCCAGCGGTCTTTCCGCTGCTGTTCAAACGGAATGGTCAGCAGCCGGATGTTTTTCTTCCGGGCCAATAAACGAAGAGCTTCTTCTTCAAATGAAGGAGCGATGACGATTTCGAGGAAAATGTCTGATAGGGCTTCAGCCGTCTGCCGGTCGACCGGCCGGTTGAGCGCGACAATTCCGCCGAAAATCGACATCGGATCTGCGGCATGGGCTTTGCTGAATGCATCTCCTGCATCCTTTCCGACACCGATTCCGCAAGGGTTCATATGTTTGACGGCGACTGCTGCGGCTTCTTCGAATTCCCGGATGATCTGAAGCGCCGCGTTGGCATCCTGGATGTTGTTATAAGAGAGTTCTTTCCCGTGGAGCTGCCGGGCATGCGCCAGGGAAAAGCCGGAGCCGAGGGGCTTGCCGTAGAATGCCGCTTTCTGGTGCGGGTTTTCTCCATAGCGGAGCGGCTGCTGCAATTCATAGGTCATCGTCAGCTGTTCCGGAAATTCTTCCCCGGACTGCTCCGTCAAATAAGAAGCGATGAGCGCATCATATGCAGCTGTGTGGCGGAAGGCTTTCGCGGCGAGCCGTTTCCTCGTGGTGAACGCCGTTTCCCCGTTCGATTGCAATTCACCGAGGACTGTTCCGTAATCCGCGGCATCCGTGACGACTGTCACCGACTCGTGGTTTTTGGCTGAAGCGCGGAGCATCGCCGGCCCGCCGATATCAATGTTTTCGACAGCTTCTTCGTATGTGGCACCCGCTTTTGAGACTGTTTCCCGGAATGGGTACAGATTCACGCAGACTATATCGATCGCCCGGATGCCGTGTTGTTCCATCTGCTTCCGGTGGGACGCGTCCGCCGGTCTCCCAAGCAGTCCGCCGTGGATCGTCGGATGCAGGGTTTTCACGCGCCCCTCCAATATTTCAGGAAAACCGGTCACGTCCCCTACTGCAGTGACGGTCACCCCATTATCCTCCAAATGCTGTTTCGTGCCGCCTGTCGACAGCAATTCATAACCGAGCTTCTCCAACTCTCTGGCAAATTCAAATATACCTGTCTTATCTGATACGCTCAGAAGCGCCCGTTTTTTCTGCATAGATCCTCCTATAAAAAAGCCGGCTCAGGCCCGGCTGAATAATTTCTGTAAGACCGACGGATACATTTCGTGCTCGATCCGGTGAATCTCCTCTTCCACTTCCGAACGATTCCGCGATCCGATGAGGAACGACCGCTGTGCGATGATTGGCCCTGTATCCATGCCGGCATCAACGGTATGCACCGTTACACCTGCTTCCCGGCGGCCAGAAGCGAGTGTCTGACCGATGGCATCCTTCCCCGGGAATGCAGGCAGTAGCGAAGGGTGGATATTGACGATCCGGCCGGGATACGCATCGAGAAGCACCGGTCCGACCAGCCGCATATAACCGGCCAGCACGAGCCACTGGACCTCTCTTCTCTGAAGCTGCTCCATTATCGCTTCTTCGTACAGCGCCTTCGATTTAAACGCTTTCGGACGGAGGGCAAGCGTGTCCACACCCATGGAAGCCGCACGTTCCAGAACGTGCGCATCCGGGTTATCTGTCACGGCGAGCACCACTTCTGCGTTCAGGCGGCCGGCCGCCGCCGCTTCCGCAATCGCCTGGAAATTGGAACCATTCCCGGATGCAAAAATTGCGATTTTTTTATTCGCCATCCGGAAGGCTCCCGTCATGGACCCCCGTGAAAGTGATACCTTCTTTACCGGTCACTTTTCCGATTGTATAAGCGGTTTCTCCCGCTTCTTCCAGCGCGCGGATCACCGCTTCAGTCTGTTCCGCGCGGACAGCCATTACAAAGCCGATCCCCATATTGAAAACCGAGTAACAGTCCCGGTCCGTGAGCGCCCCTTTATCCTGGATCAGCCTGAATTCGTCCGGCACCGGCCAGCTGCCGAGCCCGATATCCGCGCCAAGCCCTTCCGGCATCATCCGGGGGAGGTTCTCAAAGAACCCTCCGCCGGTGACATGGGCCATCCCGTGAATACCGCCGGTTTCCAGCGCTGCACGCACCGCTTTGGCGTAGATTTTCGTCGGTTTCAGGAGCGCATCGCCGAGCGTGCCGATCGTTTCATAGCCCGGCACAGTTTCGTCCAGCTTATAGTCGTGCTGACTGAACAGGATCCGTCGGATAAGCGAGTAACCATTCGAGTGGAATCCGCTCGAAGCGAGTCCGATGAGCACATCGCCCGGTTCAATCGCTTCGCCTGTCACAATAGCGGATTTTTCGGCCGCACCGACTGCGAACCCGGCAATATCATATTCATCCGCTTCATAAAGGCCCGGCATCTCAGCAGTTTCTCCGCCGATGAGCGCAGCACCGGCTGCCTGGCAGCCGTCCGTCACGCCTTTGACAATCGACTCGATTTTTTCGGGAATTGTCTTGCCTGCCGCAATATAATCCAGGAAGAAAAGCGGTTCGGCACCCTGCGCCGCGATATCATTCACACACATCGCCACACAATCGATCCCGATCGTGTCATGTTTATCAGCGAGAAATGCAAGCTTCAGTTTCGTTCCGACTCCGTCCGTTCCTGACACAAGGACAGGCTCTTTCAGCTGCAGCTGCGACAGGTCGAACATCCCGCCGAAACCGCCGAATGCCCCCATAACACCGAGCCGCTTCGTGCGCTCCACGTGCGCTTCCATGCGGCTGACCGCTTCATACCCCGCCTCGATGTTTACACCCGATTGCTCATACGCCTTTGCCAATGAGGGAACCTCCTGTCTGTACGAACTCTTTTTCATGCGGCAGTTTCGTATCGGGGTAGATGTCTGTCGGATAATTGCCCGTAAAACAAGCCAGGCAGTGACCGCAATCCGGCCCTTCTTCACGGCGTCCGATACTTTCCACCATCCCTTGGACCGAAAGGAATGTCAATGAATCAGCACCGATCAGTTCCCGCATTTCTTCCGCGGAATGGTTTGCCGCAATCAATTCCCCCGATGTGGAAGTATCGATACCGTAAAAGCACGGATTTTTGATCGGAGGCGACGAAATGACGACATGGACTTCCGCTGCGCCCGCTTCTTTCAGCATCTTCACGATCCGCCTCGAGGTCGTGCCGCGCACGATCGAATCATCGACCATGACGACCCGTTTGCCTTCCACCACTTTCCGGACAGGGGAAAGTTTCATTTTCACGCCCTGTTCCCGCAAATCCTGGGAGGGCTGGATGAAAGTCCTTCCGACATAGCGGTTTTTGATCAGACCCAGTTCATAGGGGATGCCGCTTTCTTCGCTGAAGCCGATGGCCGCGGAAATACTCGAATCCGGCACGCCGGTTACGACATCCGCTTCGATCATCACTTCCCGGGCGAGCTGCTTGCCGAGCCGTTTACGCGCGGTGTGGATGTTGATGCCGTCGATCTCGGAATCCGGCCGGGAAAAATAAACGTATTCCATTGTGCAGATCGATCGCTTTCCCGCATAAGAAAACTTGTCGAGCTGCAGCCCTTCATCGGAAATCGTCAAAAATTCCCCGGGTTCCACAGACCGGACGAGTTCGGCACCGATGATGTCGAACGCGCACGTCTCCGAAGCGACAACCCAGGCGTCTCCGAGCCGACCGATCGAAAGCGGCCGGAGTCCATTCGGGTCGAGTGCCACCATCATTTTATCTTCTGTCAGCAGCACGAACGCATATGCGCCTTTCAGCAGCGTCAGCGCGCTTTTGACGGATTCTTCGACATCATCGTACCCGCTGCGCTTGATCAGATGGGCAAGCACTTCCGTATCGGAAGTTGTCTGGAAAATGCTTCCCTGCTTCTCCAAGTGGACGCGCAGCTGGTTCGCATTCACGAGGTTGCCGTTATGCGCGACAGCCAGACTGCCGCTCGTCGAATTGAACAGAAGCGGCTGGACATTTTCCAGTCCGCCTCCGCCCGCTGTCGCATATCGGACATGTCCGATGGCGGCCTTTCCTTTCATCGCGGCGAGTTTCTCGAGCGTGAATACTTCGTTGACCAGCCCTTCCCCTTTCTGCGCCTTCAGTACTTCCCCGTCTGTGCCGACTATCCCGGCGCCTTCCTGCCCCCGGTGCTGGAGGGCATGGAGGCCGTAGTAAGCGATCTGCGATGCCTGTTCATGCCCCCAAACCCCGAATACGCCGCACTCTTCATTTAAGCTTCTGATTTCAGCAAGCATGGAATAGCTCCTTTCCAGACAGAACGAAGTTCAGCAGAAGGACGGTCGATCATGATCGATCCGTCTCCGCTTCTGATTACAACATTGCCGTCCGTTACCGTTCCGATTCGTCTGGCGTCGGTCACCATCTGCTCAAACGCTGCCGTATGTTCCTGTGCCACTGTGATAATGAAACGGGATTGTGATTCGCTGAAAAGGGCTGAGACCGGCGATCCTTCAAGTGCCACATCGAGACCCAGTCCATTCCCGAAAGTGATTTCGGCAAGGGCGACAGCCGCGCCGCCTTCCGCTACATCATGAGCGGAAGCGACATGACCGCCGCGTATGGCCGTGAGAAGTTCCTGCTGACGCCGCGCTTCCACCTGAAGATCAATGGAAGGCGCTTTGCCGAAGATCCGGCCGGCCGTCAGCTTCTGCAGTTCGCTGCCGCCGAATTCAGCCGCAGTGTCACCGATCAGATAAACGGCATCGCCTGCTTGTTTCGCATACTGCGTCGTCACATGGGATAAATCTTCGACAAGACCGACCATACCGATTGTCGGCGTCGGGTAGACAGCTGTCCCGTTCGTCTCGTTGTAAAGGGAGACATTGCCGCCGATGACCGGCGCATTCAGCAGGCTGCATGCTTCCGACATGCCGTCAGCCGCTTTTTCAAGCTGCCAGAAAATTTCCGGCTTTTCCGGATTGCCGAAATTGAGACAGTCCGTAATGGCCAGCGGCTCCGCTCCGGAGCAGACGATGTTGCGCGCCGCTTCCGCCACGGCGATCTTGCCGCCCGTCTCCGGGTCGAGGTAAATATAACGGGAGTTGCAATCCGTCGTCATGGCCAGTCCTTTGTTCGTTCCGCGCACGCGGATGACCGCCGAATCGGATCCCGGTGCGACGACGGTACTTGTGCGCACCTGATAGTCGTACTGATTGTATACCCATTCCTTTGACGCGATGGTCGGCTGCGCCAGCAGCGACAGAAGCGTTTCTTCATAATCCGCCACTTCCGGTTCCGGGCATTCCATTGCCTGGAACTCTTTAAAGTACGCCGGGACAGCGGAGGGTTTATGATAAACCGGCGCATCTTCCGCAAGCGCATCGACCGGCACTTCCGCTGCTGTTTCCCCCTTATGGAGGAGACGGAGCATGCGGTCATCGGTGACCCGTCCAACTGTCACAGCATCGAGTCCATATTGGCCGAAGAGGTCCGTAACTTCCTGTTCCCGTCCCTGCTTTACCACCACAAGCATCCGTTCCTGCGATTCCGACAGCATCATCTCGTAGGCGGTCATCCCGCGTTCACGCTGCGGAATAAGATCAAGATCCATCTCGATACCCGAACCGGCTTTCGACGCCATCTCCGCACTGGATGAAGTGAGTCCCGCAGCCCCCATATCCTGGATGCCGATCAGCGCATCCGATTTCACCAGTTCAAGGCACGCTTCCATGAGCAGTTTTTCCATGAATGGATCGCCTACCTGCACAGCCGGCCGTTTTTCGTCAGAAGCTTCCGTCAGTTCTTCCGACGCGAACGTCGCACCATGGATCCCGTCACGTCCGGTTTTGGCACCGACATACATAACCGGATTTCCGGTCCCTTTCGCCACACCTTTCTGGATATCCCGGTGATCGATCAGACCGACGCACATCGCATTGACGAGCGGGTTGCCATCGTAGGAAGCATCGAATTGGACTTCTCCGCCGACAGTCGGGATACCGATGCAGTTTCCGTATCCGGCGATGCCCGCCACCACTTCTTCGAATAAATGACGGACCCGCGGCGTCTCTAATTCTCCGAACCGCAAGGAATTAAGCAGCGCAACCGGGCGGGCCCCCATTGAAAAGACATCCCGGATAATACCGCCGACACCGGTCGCCGCTCCCTGGTACGGCTCAATTGCGGATGGATGATTGTGGGATTCCATTTTGAAGACCACCGCCTGCCCGTCGCCGATATCGACGATGCCGGCGCCTTCGCCCGGCCCCTGCAGGACCCGTTCACCCTTTGTCGGAAACTTCGACAAGACCGGTTTCGAGTTCTTGTAGGAGCAGTGCTCGGACCACATTACGGAAAACAGTCCTGTTTCCGTGTAGTTCGGCATCCTGCCAATAATCCGTTCCACTTGCGCGTATTCCTCGTCCGTCAATCCCATCTGCCGATAAAGCTTCTCTTCTTTGATTTGAGCCGGATTCGGTTCAAGCATGAGCGACATGTGCTTCCCTCCACTGTTTGACGATTGATCTGAATAACCGGAGTCCGTCCGTCCCGCCGATCAGCTCGTGGACGGCACGCTCCGGATGCGGCATCATCCCAAGGACGTTCCCGCGCTCATTCACGATACCGGCGATCCCTTCCCGGCTGCCGTTGAAATCTTCGCTGTACGTAAATACGATTTGCCTGTTCAATTTCAGCCGTTCAAGCGTCTGGTCGTCACAGTAATAGTTGCCTTCACCGTGGGCCACAGGAATCCGGATGGTTTCGCCTTCTGTGTATTCCGAAGTAAACATGGTGTCCGCATTCGTCACTGTAAGCCCTGCCGTCCGGCAAATGAATTTCAATTCCTTATTGCGCAGCAGGGCACCGGGCAGCAGACCCGCTTCTGTAAGGATCTGAAATCCGTTGCAGATCCCTAAGACCGGCTTTCCGGCATCGGCCGCTTTCCTGATCTCTCCCATCACCGCAGAAAACCGGGAGATGGCTCCGCACCGGAGATAATCGCCATACGAGAAACCGCCTGGAAGCAGGATGCCGTCAAAAGACGAGAGGTCGCCGGAATCATGCCGAACATACTCGGCCTCTTCACCCAGCTCGTCTTTCACTGCGTGATACAGATCCAAATCGCAATTCGATCCCGGAAACACGATGACTGCAAATTTCATTGTGCAACGGCCTCCTCCACCTCAAAGCGGTAATCTTCAATGACTGTATTCGTCAGGAGTTTCTCGCACATTTCCTTCACTGCGGTTTCCGGATCGCGCCCATCGGGATCAATCAGCAGTTCCATGTATTTTCCGATCCGCACATCCGCCACTTCGCTGTAACCGAGTTTATGGAGAGATCCCTGGACTGCCGCTCCCTGTGGATCCAGTACGCTTTCCCGGAGTGTTACGTAAATTTTCACTTTTTTCATGTCGGTTGCCCTCCCAGACGAGTCAGAATTTCCTCATATACAGCCGTCAGATCTCCGAGATCCCGGCGGAAAACATCCTTATCGAGCTTTGCGTCCGTTTCCATATCCCAGAGTCGGCACGTATCCGGTGAAATTTCATCAGCGAGCAGCACGCCGCCTGCTTCATCGCGCCCGAACTCCACTTTAAAGTCGACCAGCGCCACACCGATCTCACGGAAGAATCCGGTCAGCACCTCATTAATGGCAAGCGCTCGTTGCCGGAGGACTGCCACTTCCTTTTCAGAGGCGAGCTTAAGCACCCGTACATGGTCTTCTGTGATCAGGGGATCGCCAAGCGCATCGTCTTTCAGGCAGAACTCCACGACCGGCCCATCGAACACCGTCCCTTCTTCCATGCCGAGGCGCCTGGCGAGACTGCCGGCTGCCCGGTTGCGCACGATGACTTCAATCGGGATGATCGCCACCTGCCTCACGAGCTGTTCCCGGTCGGACAGCTGGCGGATGAAATGGGACGGGACGCCTGCTCCTGACAGTTTCGTGAATAAGAGTGAGGTGATCCGGTTATTCAGAATCCCTTTCCCCGCGATTTCCGCTTTCTTTTCCCCATTGAAGGCGGTTGCCGAGTCTTTGTACTCGACCCGCAGCTCCCCTGGCTTATCCGTAGTGTACAGCCGTTTCGCTTTTCCTTCGTACAGCAGCTGCCCTTCGCTCATTGATTATTCCTCCGATCCGGTTAATCCAAGCCGTTTAAAAATCATATCCACGTGCTGAAGATGATAATTATAGTCGAAGCAGTCATCGAGTTCCGCCGGTGTCAGCCGGGAAGTGATGACCTCATTCGATTCAATGACTTCACGGAACGGCACTTGCCGTTCCCACGCTTCCATCGCACATGGCTGGACAGCATCATACGCTTCCTCCCGTGCCAGCCCCTTATCGACAAGCGCCAGCAGCACCCGCTGCGAATAAATGAGGCCGAGCGTCGAATCCATGTTGCGCTTCATGTTCTCAGGGAACACTGTCAGTTTTTCGATAATGCCGCCAAAACGATTCAGCATGTAATCCAGTGCAATGGTGGCATCCGGCAGAATGACACGCTCCGCCGATGAATGCGAAATATCACGCTCATGCCAAAGTGAAACATTTTCATATGCCGTCATCATATAACCGCGGATCAGGCGGGCCATTCCCGTCATGTTCTCAGAACCGATCGGGTTCCGTTTATGCGGCATAGCAGAAGAGCCCTTCTGACCCTTTGCAAAAAACTCTTCCACTTCGCGTGTTTCCGATTTTTGAAGGCCCCGGATCTCTGTGGCGAATTTCTCGATCGATGTCGCAATTAGCGCCAATGTGCTCATATATTGGGCATGGCGGTCACGCTGCAATGTCTGGGTCGAAATCGGCGATGCGGCCAGCCCGAGCCGTTCACAGACATATTGTTCGATAAAGGGATCGATGTTGGCGTATGTGCCGACAGCACCGGACATTTTCCCGGTTTCGATCACAGCTGCAGCCGCATCGAACCGTTCCAGGTTCCGCTTCATCTCCTCATGCCAGAGGGCCAGTTTAAGACCGAATGTCGTCGGTTCCGCATGGACACCATGCGTCCGTCCCATCATGACTGTATACTGATGCTCCCTCGCTTTGTCCGCCAGGGTGCCGACGAAGCGGACGAGGCCATTGCGCAATATTCCGTTTGCCTGCTTAATCAGATAAGATAATGCGGTATCCACAACGTCAGTCGAGGTAAGACCGTAATGGACCCACTTCCGTTCTTCGCCCAGCGTCTCCGATACAGCCCTTGTAAAAGCCACGACATCGTGGCGTGTCTGTTCTTCGATTTCCAGAATGCGCGGAATCGAAAATGACGCATTCGCCCGTATTTTCTTGACATCCTCCATCGGAATGTCACCGAGTTCCGCCCAAGCTTCACATGCAAGAATTTCCACTTCCAGCCAAGCATTATAGCGGTTTTCGTCTGTCCAGACCGCTCCCATCTCCGGGCGTGTATATCGTTCAATCATCAGTCAGAAAGCCTCCAATTATTCCGGCCAGATGCCGGACTGCTGTATTTCGTCCAATGCGGTCTCAAGGTGTTCCGTTAAAATCGTGACATGACCCATTTTGCGCTTCGGTTTGGCTTCTCCTTTACCGTATAAATGGATCGACCAGCCCGGAATCCGCGGCCCCTTTTCCGCAATCAATGCCGCCTGTTCACCTAACACGTTCACCATGACTGCCGGCGACAGCAGGGCGGGCGTCTTCAGCTGCCAGCCGCAGATGGCCCGGATATGCTGATGAAATTGTGAAGAACTGCATGCTTCAATTGAAAAGTGACCGGAATTATGGGGACGCGGCGCCAGTTCATTCACCAGGATCTCCCCGTTGTCCAATACGAACATCTCGACAGCGAGCGTCCCGGCGAGATTCAAGTGATCAGCGATTTTGATCGCTGCTTCCCTCGCTTTAGCTGCCGTTTCGGCAGAAATACGGGCCGGCACAATGGTTTCGTGGAGAATGTGATCTTTATGCACGTTTTCTGCAACGGGCAGGAGTGCCGTTTCGCCCACCGTGCTCCGCTGAATGATCACTGAAATTTCTTTTGTGAACGGAACGAAAGTTTCCGCCACACAAGGGCCATGCTCAAACAGCGGCTTCGCCGATTCAAAGTCCTCGCGGGAAGCGATCAGCTGCTGGCCTTTTCCGTCATATCCGCCAGTCGCTGTCTTGATGATGAATGGGAATCCGAGATGCTCCGCTTTCTCTAGGAATTCTCCGAAAGAGTCCGCAGTGACGTAATCCGCCACAGACACCCCTGCTGCCTGAATTCGCTGTTTTTCAAGGATCCGATTTTGCGTGACACGGATCAAATCTGCTCCTTGTGGAACATATGCGTTCCTGCATACGGTTTCCAAGCCGTCCGCATCAATGTTTTCAAATTCATACGTAATGACGTCACTTACCTCAGCCAGTTCACTGAGCGCTTTTTTGTCGCCATAAGGAGCGGCAATCCGGATATCTGCGACCTGTCCTGCCGGCGATGCCGGGTTCGGGTCCAGGACAGCAATCCGGAATCCGGATTCCCTGGCGGCCAGCGCCATCATGCGGCCGAGCTGGCCGCCGCCGATAATGCCGATCGTCTGGCCAGGCAGAACGATTTTCGTCATAAAAGATCACCTGAACTTTCTCGCACTTCCGCGCTTATCTTTTCATGCCTTTTTTCAAGTGATTCAGCGATCCGGCTGTCCGATACCGACAATATCCGGGCTGCGAGCAAGCCGGCGTTGACTGCGCCTGCTCTTCCGATTGCAACGGTCGCCACCGGTACGCCGCCGGGCATCTGGACGATGGAAAGGAGTGAATCCAGCCCATTCAGAGCTTTTGACTGGACCGGTACGCCGATGACCGGCAGCGTCGTTTTCGCAGCTACCATGCCCGGCAAATGCGCCGCTCCCCCAGCCCCGGCAATAATCACAGCGATGCCCCGCTTCATAGCGTCCTCGGCATAAGAAAACATCAGATCCGGCGTCCGATGAGCGGACACCACTTGTTTTTCGTACGGAATCCCCAATTCATCGAGCACTGTACATGTATGCTTCATCGTTTCCCAGTCGCTTGTGCTCCCCATGATCACACCGATCCTCGGTTCCATTGCCACTTCTCCTTTCAAAATAAAAAATGCCCTCAACTAAACTGCTCACTCCGCGTGAAAAGCAGTTTACTCGAGGACATGGGAAGACAAGAAGCGGTCTGTGCGTTTATTCATCACATTTTCGCCTCTTCCATTCCAGATCCAAAAGTTGCTTTCCCGCATAGTCCGGTCATTACGGTGTCCGGGTAGAAACGCAAAGGCCAATCCCCTTGCATATATGTCGGGTTTCCTTTATAAGCATATCAATTCGGCTTAGCTTCGTCAACAAAAACCGAATGATTAATAGATCTGGTGTTTTATTGTTCGTTTTTTGGCAAGAATTTACGTTTATTCCTTTCGAATCCCTTTGAATTTTATTAGCTGGCGGACTGGTACCGGCTGTCCATCCCGCTCTTCGAAAATGGGCTCCTCTTTGCGCCCCGCCGGCATATACCCCGCCTTGTCCATCCGCTCTAGACACTTTTCCACCGTTTCATTTTCACCGACTTCGAACCACACTGTTTTTTTCATCACTTAGCCAGCGGCCCTTTCCGGATCGATTTTGTCCAGAAACCGCCATGGATCGTTTTCGGTTCGGAAGCGAAAATGAACGCTTTCGGATCCAGTTCTTTGATCGTCTGATACAGCTTTAATTCGTACTTCCTTGGAGTCAAAATCTGCATCGCTTTCCGGCTGCCGTCCAGGCCGCTCGCCTGCCAATCGGTCACGCCATAGCCCTTATCACGCAGTTTTCCCGGAAGCGCAGCAGATTCATCGACCGTAATGACATTCACCATGCTGTAGCCGAGCGCCAGTTTTTCCTCGATTTTCGAACCGACGACCACACCGGACCCGAAACCGACAGCATAAGCGATCAGATTCTGGATTTCATTGAGATTCTCAAGAACCAATCCGAGCGCTATGACATTTATCGTCGTCTCCACCATGCTGACGGCCGCCGCAATATAGCGGTAGCCTTTTAGCGTAAGAATCATCCGGATGGTTGCGATTGTTACATACACTATATTGATTGTAAAAATGATCAGCACCATCATAATGGGATCAAAATTCAATGTAAATATCCTCACTTTCTCTAAACCACAATAGAACTTATCTTAGTCAAACTTCTGATGAAATGCAAGAAGTGCAAGCACCGATAATTATTCATGATCGGTCGTCCCATCCATTAGCAAGCCGGTCTGCCTTTTGACAGCACAGAATGGAGTCAGGGAATAAGTTCTCTTTTTAAGAGGCAATCCGATTTTTCCGGATTGCCTTCACCCAAAATCCGCCATGAATCATTTTGGGCTCGTACGAAATGATGAAAGCTTTAGGGTCCAGCTCTTTAATCACCTCATAAAGCTTCAACTCGTACTTTCGCGGCGTCAAGATCTGCATCGCCTGACGTTCTCCGTTCAGGCCATTTGCATCCCAATCGGTGACACCATATCCCCGCTCCCGCAGCTGCTTCGGCAAATAATCCGAATCGTCTGCCGTGATGACATTCACCATCGTGTAGCCAAGAGCCACTTTTTCTTCCACTTTCATTCCCACGATGATCCCCGCCCCTTGGCCAAGAGCATAAGCGATCAAATTCTGGATTTCACCAATATTATTGAGCACTAGGCCGAGGCCGATTACGTAGATAATGACTTCCACGATACTTACAGCGGCTGCTGAATACCGGTATGCCTTCATTGTAAGGATCATTCGCATCGTAAATAACGTAATCACTACTATATTTATACTGAAGATGACAAGCACCATGACTACTGGATGAAAATCCACTGTGTACATCCTTTCTATTCACTGCAATAGAATTTATGTTAGTGGACCCGGAGACATAAAGCAAGGTCAAAAATTCCCTTATTCCCGACCATGTCGTGAAATTTCCTGAAGAAAGTCCCAAATCAGCAAAAAACATCCGGAAGACAAGGTCTCCGGATGCTGGTCATGGGGCAAGTTTGTTTTTCCGTATCGCTTTCACCCAAAATCCGCCATGGATCGTTTTCGGTTCATAGGAAATGATGAAAGCTTTCGGATCAAGTTCTTTAATCAATTTGTAAAGCCTCAGTTCATACTTCCGCGGCGTCAGAATCTGCATGGCCTGCCGTCCGCCATTGCGGCCATTCGCCGTCCAATCAGTCACTCCATACCCGCTATCCCGGAGTCTTTCTGGAGTAAGTTCGGATTCCTCAAGCGCAATGACGCTGACCATAATATAGCCTAATGCAAGTTTTTCCTCGATTTTCATGCCGATGATCACACCTGAACCAAAACCGAGTGCATAAGCAATGAGGTTCTGGATTTCATTCAAGTTATCAAGAACAAGACCAAGACCGATAATGTAAATGAGCACTTCCGCCACGCTGACAACTGCAGCGATGTAACGATAACCCTTCAGGGTCAAAATGGTTCTCATCGTGAGAAATGTTACATAAACGATATTAATAACAAAAATGATCAGAACCATAGCAACGCTATCCCACGTCATTCCGCCACTCCTTCCTCGACACCGCCTATCATTTTTATCGTAGGGGAGATATTTATAAAATTCAAGCCGGACTGATATGAAGAAGCCATCCTGCAAAAAAGCAGCCGCCGAAGCAAAATTGCTTCGGCGGCTGCCTGGTGTGCCCAGCGACGTCCTACTCTCGCAGGGGGAAGCCCCAACTACCATCGGCGCTAGAGAGCTTAACTTCCGTGTTCGGGATGGGAACGGGTGTGGCCTCTCTGCCATCATCACTGGACCTGTGTTTTGAAAGACAAGAT
>NZ_NHTN01000059.1 GCF_002167005.1 Indiicoccus explosivorum | reverse complement strand
TACAGCGGCATAAATCCCGCTGAACGCGCATAAATTCCGCTGAACGCGCATAAATTCCGCTGAACGCGCATAAACGCATACAAAAAAACCGTCAGGCCGGAACAATTCCGGCCTGGCGGTTTTTCACTAGCGGAGATGAGAGGATTTGAACCCCCGCGGCGCTTGCACGCCCTAGCTGATTTCGAGTCAGCCCCCTTCAGCCTCTTGGGTACATCTCCACGATGACGATGTAAAGAATAGCATACACAGCTGAAAATTTCAATCGTTTATTGCTGGAAAGCGGTGTTCCGGAGGTGTCATCGGTCCCTCTGAGAAAGAAAACCTGTATAATTAGTCGAATGCGAATGAAGGAGGGATTCCCATGGCTGAAAATGGCTCTTCAGTCTATGATGAGCAGGCGTTTTTCGAGAATTTTCTGGAACGGCGGAATCGGGATGGAAGTCCGAATAATGCGATGGAAGAGCCGGTGCTCCGCGAACTGATCGGGCAAGTCCGCAATAAGCGGGTACTCGACCTCGGCTGCGGGGATGCCCGATTCGGAAAGTCGCTGCTCGATGAAGGATGCGCGCATTTCGATGGCATCGACGGTTCCGCGAATATGGTGGAGGCGGCCGTCCGGACCCTGTACGGCACGAGAAGTTCGGTGCAGCATCTCGGCCTTGAGGAGTGGCGGGCATCGGATGAGCCGTACGATGTGATTTTATCGCGCATGGTGTTCCATTACTTGCCGGATATCCGCGGATTGTTCCAGGAAGTCTACACGTCTTTGGCTGCAGCCGGCCAGTTCGTGTTCAGTGTCCAGCACCCGGTGCTAACGTCTTCTCCTGAGAGCGCGAAAGAAGCCGGCGGCCGGACTTCCTGGCTCGTCGATGATTACTTCCGGACGGGCAGTCGGGAGGAACCTTGGATCGGCGAGCGGGTCACCAAGTACCACCGCACGGTCGAAGACTACTTTACCGCGGCGGCAGAAGCTGGTTTCACTGTCGAAGCACTCAAAGAATGTGCGCCGCGGCCGGAACATTTCGCCACAAAAGAAGAATTCCGGCGCCGGCAGCGCATTCCGCTGTTCCTCGTCCTATCCTGCCGAAAATAACGAAAGAGCGCCGTCCCCTAAAGGACCGGCGCTCTTTCGTTTTATTCTGCTGCCGCCTGACCTGCTTCCAAGCCGCAGAATGCGTGGATCTGCTCCAGCATCGATTTCCGCAGCCGGCCCGGTGAAGGCGAAACGAGCGCGGCCCGTGCTGTAAGTCCGTCGATGACAAGCTGCTCTTCAGCATCCTCGTGCCACCCGTGCTCCTCCAGCAAAAACGCCATCAGGCTGATCGCTTCAAGGGATTCCGCTTCATTTTCCGGTTCACGGCCGGCGAGGCCCATGATGAGCCGGCAGGAAAGGTCGTCTTCTTCCATCTCTTCCGGTGACGGTACATAGCGCCGTACGGCTTCCTTCAGTTCGCTGTACAATTTCCATACATCTTCGGGCCTTCCGGTTTGCTCTGTCTGTCCAGTAAGAAGCATATTGTTTCCTCCAGTTATGCAGTACGGAAGACCCGCCTGCACTTTTTTCTATTGTACCATGTTTCCGGCTAATTTTACAGAAAATTTATGAAATTGGTGCCAGGCACTAGTTGATCGAAAATTGCAACAACCGGTGCCTGGCACTCCTTTAACACTCCCTGATAAAGCATGCTTCTGTATACCCGAATGCCGCCCCAGTCAATCCCCTTTAATTTCGACGGCGCCGCTGATGTCGATGCCGTTGAGTGCCTGAGTGGCCAGCTGGTCGGCTTCGAGGTTCTTCTTGCGGGAAACTTGGGCGTATTCCGGTTCGATGCCGAGGGATTCCATCTTCTGCTCGATGCGGTCCGCCCAGCGGTTCAGCTCTGGTTCCAGTACCGGCCAGTCGCCCGCCAGCTGGCTGATGACGACTTGGGAGTCACCGATGAATTCGACCGGCAAATGATGGACACCGAGCAGATCCAGCTCCTGCAGCGCGAAAAAGAACGCCGCGTATTCCGCTTCGTTGTTCGAATCGATGCCGTCCGCCGGCGCATTGCGCCGCAATCGGTATTTTTTGCCGTTCTGCTCATAGTAGATCGCACAGCCTAGCCCCGCCCGCTTCGTCTCCCGGTTGAAGCCGCCGTCGAAAAAGACGCGGACGTTATGCGGGTCGGTCTCCACGCCCTTCACATAGCCTTTCAGTTCTTTCATCGTCCACGAGCTGTCGTGCCGGTCGATGAATTCCACATCCTTCGCCCGGCCGGTCTTATCCAGATCCCCGGCGAACAGAATCGCGTCTTCCGCGCTCAGTTCCGCCGATGTGAACACGAGGCGCCGCTTCTTCGGCGTTTCGTATGTAAATGAAAGCTTCCCCTTCATTCCGCCACCGCCCTTCACTTTTCCTGTACCCAAAAAAGCCTCCTGTATCACAGGAGGCCCGAAATTATTTTTTCCACAGCCGGCCCGGCCAAAACGCATAGCGGCCGAGGACCGTCGTGATCGCCGGCACGAGAAGCGGCCGGACGATGAACGTATCGAGCAGAATGCCGACCGCAGTGACGATTCCGAACTGGACGAGCACCTGCAGCGGCAGGACGGCGAGCACCGCGAACGTGCCGGCGAGGATGAGGCCGGCGGATGTGATGACGCTGCTCGTCTCGCTCACCCCTTCCGCGATGGCCTGCTTCAGCGGCATCTTCTCCCGGTTTTTCCAGATGCTCGAAATCATGAAGATGTTGTAATCCCCGCCGAGGGCGACGAGGAAGACGAACGCGTACAAAGGGATGAGCCCCTGCATCGCCGGTTCGCCCAAACCGTAATGGATGATGAGCCAGCCGAGGCCGAGCGCCGAGAAGTACGACAGCACCACCGTCGCCAGTAAATACGTCATCGCCACGGCGGAGCGCAAGTACACGAGCAGCAGCACCGCAATGATGGCGAGTACGACCGGGATGATGACGGCCTGGTCGCGGCTCGTGATTTCCTGGGTATCGTACAGCACCGCTGTTTCCCCGCCGATCCACACTTTTTCCGAAGCGTCCACGACGCCCGCTTCTTCCAAGGCTTCCGCGGCGGCCGCTTTCAGTTCAGGGATGCGCGCCACCGTTTCATCGGCATACGGATCTTCTTCGAACGTGACCTGCACGCGCTGGATGTCCGGATTTCCCTCTCCCGGCACCGGTTCGCTGACACTGGCGATGTACCCCGCTTCCGCGAGCGTTTCAGCCAATAAAACCGGTTCCCCCTCCGTGTCTGCAATCACGTCGGCCGGCGCAATTTCTCCGGCGGGGTAGTGCTCGGCGATAATGGCGAATCCTTCGCGTGACGGCATCTCTTCCGGGAACGAGTCCAGCAGGCCATATGTCGTTTCGATCCGCGGCGCAATCAAGGCGAGACCCCCGAGCAGGATGAGGCACGCAATGATGATCGGCCACGGCTTCTCCGTCACCGCCTTGCCGGCCGCAAGACTGAAGCGGCTCCGGGTTTTCAGGCGGCGGATCTTCTTCCCTTTCTTTTCCTCTTTTTCGCGGATCATTTCTTCCGTCCTCGGAACGAACGGGAAGAATGCGGCGCGCCCGAAAATGGCGAGCAGGGCCGGCAGCAGCGTCAGCACGGCGATACCCATGATGATGATCGCGGTCGAGAATGGCACCGCAAACCGGTCATAGGACGCATAATACGCAAGTCCGAGCGTAAGAAGCCCCGCGGCCGTCGTCAGCGCGCTGACCGCGATGGCGCCGCCCGAATTGGCGATGGCCAGTTTCAGCGCGCTGAACTTATCGCGTTCCGTCTGAAGCTCGTCCCGGTAGCGCGACACGAGGAACAGGCAGTAATCCGTCCCGGCCCCGAACAAGAGCACCGTCATGATCGAAACGGCCTGTGCATCGACCGTAATCCAGCCATTGTCGGCGAGGAATCCGAGAAACGGCGAAATGACGCCGTACGCGAACCCGACACCGATCAGCGGCACAAGCGCCAAAATCGGCGAGCGGTACAGCAGGACGAGCAGGACGAGGACGAGCGCGACCGTCGCGAGCAAGAGCGTCACATCCGCCTGGCTGAACAGTTCCGTCGCGTCCGTCTGGATGCCGACCGGTCCGGTGAACCGGACGCGGAGCCCTTCTTCCCCAACAGCCTCCGAAAAGGCCGCTTCCCCGGTGAGTGCCGAAATCCGGGACTCCAGCTCCTCCAGTGCCGGCTGAAATTCTTCCGTCAGCGCTTCCTCATTGAAAAACACCGGCGTCGTCAGCGCTTCCGCATCTTCTGATGCCTGCTGAAGCAATGCGGGCGGCGGAAGCTCCGCAAGCGGCGGCACGAGCGACTGCTCGGCCACTGGGTCCTCGGACAGACCGGCATACAGTTCCTGGACGGCGGTGAAATCCGCCTGTTCCAGTCCGCCTTCGCGGTTCCAGACGATCAGCAGCGGCACACCGGCCGTGTTCGGGAACTGCTCTTCCAGGATCGCGGCCGCTTCCGACGACATGGCGCTTGCCGGAAGCAGATCGCTTCCCCCCGCCTCTTCTTCATTCACCTGCGGCCACACCGCCGACAGAATGCCGACGATGAGCACCCAGACGATTACCGTCAGCCAGCGCGTTTTCGGGCCGGCGACCGCGCCGCCCCATTTTGTCAAAAAATCCCCCATCATTCATTCTCCTTTACCGTTCAGCAATAAATTAATTATATATACTCTACAGTTAATATTCAATAAAACGATGATGGTATGCTATAATTTATTTACCTTACCCCTGACAATCCAGCGGCAGGAACTTTATGGAATAAAACAATCGATCGACCGATAAGGAGCGAATGAATGTGAGCGCCAGAAAAAAACGGGCGCCGGGCCGGCCCCGCGCTGATGAACAGAAAGAACCGACACAGGGACAGATCCTCCGCGCGGCAGCGGATCTTTTCTTCGCTCATGGCTATAAGAACGTCTCAGTCGATGACGTGGCGGCGAAATGCCATGTCACGAAAGCGACGGTTTACTACTATTACGGCAGTAAAGCCGAACTTTTCACGGAGACGATGCTGCAGCTGATGGTCCGCATCCGGGAATACATGGAAGCCATGCTGCAGGAAGACACGCCGCTCCGGGAGCGGCTGGAAAATGTCGCTGTCGCCCATTTGCGGGCAACGGTCGATATCGATATGGACGCCTACATGCGGGAAACGCGGAACATTTTGACGGCCGAGCAGATGAAGGAGATGCAGGAGGCGGAGAACCAGCTGTTCAGCGTGCTGGAACGGGCCTTCGAAGAGGCTGCGGCAAGCGGCGAAATCGCGGAAGGAAATACGAAATTCTACGCGCACGCCTACAACTCGCTGCTCCGCATCGGCAATTACCGGAATTCAGCGAATGAAGGCATCTTCCCTTCCGTCGAAGCCGCGGCCGGAGAGATGATCGACTTCTTCTGGCGGGGAATTGCGAAATAAGGAAAAGCCGGCTCTTGGGGGAGCCGGCTTTTTCGTCGTGTCCGTATGGAGTTGTGCGAATTTCACTAGTTGGCCAGGAATCCTTGCAGCTCCGCTTCGTTTATTCCTCGAACGGGCCTTCGACGACGAGTTTTCCAATGGTGCGGCCGGTCAGCAGGTTAGCGTAAGCTTCTTTCAGCGTGACCGGGCTGATCGGTGTGAAATGCTCGGTCTTCGTCGTTTCGATTTTGCCTTCATCCGCCCAGTCCGCCAGCTTATCGAGAAACTTGTGCTGCTCGATCATATCCTTCGTCTGGTAGACCGAGCGGGTATACATGAGCTCGTAAGCGAACGTCACGCTTTTCATGAACAGCTGGCGGTCGAGCGCCTGGAACACCGGAAGGATGGAACAGATCCTGCCCTGCGGTGCAATCACTTCCGCCATGTTCGCCATATGTTCATCCGGCGCGGAGAGGCAGAAGATGAAATCGACGGAATCGAATCCGATTTCCTTGAGCTGCGGCGCGAACCGGACTTTGTGGTTGATGACGTGGTCGGCGCCATGCTCATTCGCCCATTCCGTCGTCTGCAGGCGGGAAGCTGTGCCGATGACTGTGAGACCCGCCAGTTTCGCGATTTGCGTGGCAATCGAACCGACACCGCCCGCCGCACCGATGATCAGCACGGTTTTTCCTTTATTCGCTTCCGGATCTTCCGGCAGGCCGAGCCGTTCAAAGAACGCTTCGTACGCGGTCAGACTCGTCAGCGGCAAGGCGGCCGCCTGAGCGAAATCCAGGTTTTTCGGCTTCCTGCCGACAATGCGCTCGTCGACCAGGTGGTATTCGCTCTGCGAACCCGGCCGGTTGCTCGTGCCCGCATACCATACTTCATCGCCCGGTCTGAACAGCGTGCAGTCTCCGCCGGTCTCCACCACGATTCCGGCCGCATCCCGTCCGACAATCGTGAACGAATCATCCTCTTTCTTCTTCGCATCGCGCGTGCGCAGATCCGTCGGGTTGACGGACACCGCCTTCACCTGGACGAGCAAATCGCGGCCTTCCGGTTTCGGCCGTTCCACTTCGATCATTTCAAGGTCCATCGGTTCCTCGATGCTGCCCGGTTTCCGGAATCCGATGGCTTTCATCATTTCGCTGCTCATGGTATCACCCTCCTGGTGTTTATTATAAAATTCTCGGAGGCCGGATTCCAAAAGAAGGGATTCCGTATTTGCCGAATTCCACTAAACTGACCTCGAGTTCCACTAATCTCCCTCTGAATTCCACTAACCTTCCACCAACGGCATGAATCGTGCATCGAATTACGCGAATCACCACCTGAGTTACACGAATGATCCCCTGAATTACGCGAATCCCCTCTTGAATTACGCAAATCACCACCTGAATTACGCGAATCCTCTGCCGATATCCGGTAAAATAAAAAAAACACCCGAAAGGGAGCGTTTCCCATGAACCCACCCGAATCCATCCTCCACACTTGGCGAAAATTCGACCGATTCCCGATGGAAACACTGACGAAAGCGTGGCATTTCAATAAAACAAGCGGCCCGAAGCAGCGTTCCGTCTCCCTAATGCGGGAACACCATGAACAATTCGGCGTCACCGGCAACTGTTTCGACCTCGCCCTCTGGCTGCTGGACGAGTTCCGGCAGGACGGAATCGAAGCGTACCCCATCGGCGATGACCCCGATCCCGATCACATGCACGCAGCTGTCATTGCGCTTGACGACAAAGGAAACCGTTACTTGTGCGATCTCGGGGATCAGTGGCTGAAGCCGGTTCTGCTTAAAACATCCGGTGAGCTCCTTGACGGATTCTTTCCGGCTGCACGAGTGGGGGTCACGTCGAATAAAACACATGCCACCGTCCGCTACCACCGTCCGAACGGCAAAACTTCTTCCCAGACATACAGCCTGCAGCCGGTGGACATGGCCGATTTCCTGGCAGCGGCCGAATATTCCCAGAACCACATCCGCCCCCAGCCGCTCGTCGAGTGCCGGGTGCCGCATGAAGGCGGCATCGCCCATTGGGAATTCGATGACTGGATAAGCTTTCTGAGTACGGATGAAGGGCTGCAGCCCGAACCTGACGCCGGTTCGCTCGAAGAATGGACAGAGCGGATCTGCATGCGGACAGGGTTCAGTAAAGAAATTGTATTCACGGCGCTCCAGCACTTTGATTCCATCCATAAAAAAGAGTCCCGCTGATGCCTGCGGGACTCTTGTTACTTCGGCTGTTTATGAATCACGTATGTACCGGCAATTTTATCGTGGAGCCCTTGTTTCCTTTCATCGAGCGCTATCATCAAGTAGCCGAACCCAAGAAGCAGCCCGGCCGGTATATAGCCGAAATAGCGTAAGACTGAACGGAAAAACCCGATTCTCCCGCCATCTTTTCCGACGACCTTGATGCCGACCGCCAGTTTACCGAAGGTCCCCTGCCAGCGGGATGCCGTCAGTAAGCCGAAGTAGAGGATCCCGATAACTGCCGTGCCGATGTAACTGTAAATGACTACTTCGTCGGGAACGGTGATATCTTCCGGGAATACTCCCGCGTTCAGCTGCGCCGCCCGATATTCCCCTTCCCTCATTCCAGTGATTTGGTAAAACAGGACGGCGTCCAATATGTAGAAAGGCGCGTATAGGATAATGCTGTCGATGATTGCTGCCAATACGCGGATCCAGAAACCGGCGTACCGGTCGTATTCAAAAAGCATGCAGCCTCCCCCTTTTTTCTCAATTTTACAGGGATATGCCAATTCATACCAGTAAATGCGCAATAAAAAACCCTTCCGGCCACGGAAAACCGGAAGGCTCTTACGGAAAACTGATCGGTTTCAGTTCCTTCTTCAAATAAAGCGGGTGTCTCGGATGGCCGTGTTTCGTCTTCCCGATGCAGCGGAGGGGAAACGCCTCCAGCATATCCGCTACTTTTCGGTCACGCCCCAGCAGATCGCCGTACTTCGCACCCCAGGCGAAGACGACGGCATCCGAGGCAGCTGCCGCCCGCCGGATATGCGCATCATTTTCCGGACCGACGGGGTCTTCCGTTTCAAGGAGCCCCGGCGGCTTCACCGAAATATAAGAAAACAAATTCACGACATGCATGCTCCGGTAGCCCCAGCTTCTCGCGAAATCGGCGCACCGCTTCATCGTCGGGTTACAGGACCGCTCATCCCCGATGCTCGGATTGAGCATGACGAACGTCACGACCCCTTCACCCTGCTCCCAGCTGCATGTCAATAAATACCGGTACTTTCCGGATCCATCGAATACCGCTTCAACTGTTTCATCCTCCCGCCAGCCGACTTTCGCCAATGTCCGTGTCCCCCTTCCGCCAAACAGGATACGTCATTTATTCGGATAAATGAATTCTTCCGCCTCACACAGGCCGCTGTTTTTTCAGGACCTGCATATTGAGCAGCACGAACGCGCCGACGAATCCGGCGAGCACCGCAGCATCGAGCCAAATATCCGTGAACGCTGCGCCGCGAATCATGATGTTCTGCAGCGCATGCGCCGCATAAGTGAGCGGCATAATTCCGCTGATGAATTCCACCCACACCGGCGCGTCCGACAAGTCGAAGATGCCGCTGAAAAACACTTGCGGCACGATGACGATCGGGATGAACTGGAACAGCTGGAACTCAGTCCGCGCAAAGCTCGACAGGAGCAGACCGAGCGCGAGCGCGACACTGGCCGTCACCAGATTCACCACAAGCAGGAGGAAGTAATTCCCCGACTGCGGCACATCGAGCACATTGACGATGAACAGCTGGATGAGCACGGTCTGGATCGTGACGAATAGGAAAAAGCCGATAAAGTAACCGAACACGATGCTTGAGCGTTTCAACGGCGTGGCAAGCGTCCGTTCAAGCGTGCCGGTCGACCGTTCCCGGAGGAAACTGACGCCCGCGATGATGAACACGAAAAAGAAAATGAAAAAGCCCATCAGCGCCGGCGCAAGCTGGTCGAACTGTTCCGCGTCCTCCCCGCCGTACAGAAAACTGATTTCCGGTTCACCGATGACGGCCGGTTCCGGAAGTTCCATTTCCGCTTCTTCCCATGTCAGCTGTGCAGCCCGCTCCTGCAGCCGGCTGACGGCCGCCATGAGCTCCTCATTCACCGCGGTGCTCCGCAGCACCGCAAACTCCGTAAACGCACCGCGAATCACCCGCAGCGCCTGACCGCTCTTCGACACATCCCCGCCTTCGATCAGGATTTCCGGCGAATCCCCAGTGAAATCGACAATTGCGTGGACTTCCAAGTCCTTCAGCGCTTCTTCCGCTTCCGCCGATGAACCGAACTCCACGGTTTCCGCCGAGCGCGCCAGTACCTCTCCGAAGTTTTCGGGCGGTTCCACGAGCCCGACTGCCGCCTCATCAGATGCCGACCCGAGGATGACATACATGAGGAACAGGACGAACAGCGGCGCGACCAGCATGAGCCCGATCGTCCGCTTGTCTTTCACCACCTGCGCAATGACCCGCTCCGCCACGATGAACGCCTGCATCACACGCCCTCCTTCCGCATGAACGCGCCTTCGATCGATCCGAATTCATCCTTCAGTTCCTGTGGCGTCCCGCCATCCAGCAGCCTGCCGTCCTGGATGAGGAGCAGGCGGTCGCAGCGTTCCGCTTCGTCCATAATATGGGTCGTCACAACGATCGTGACGCCTTTCGCACGCAGTTCCTCGAATTCCTGCCAGAACACCCGCTTCAGTTTCGGGTCGATCCCGACCGTCGGTTCATCCAATAAAAGAAGCGGCGGCTCATGGATCAGCGCAATGGCCAGGCTCAGGCGGCGTTTCATGCCGCCCGAAAAGAGATGCACCGGCCGGCTGGCATCCGCAGTCAGATCCGTAAATCGGAGCACTTCCTCCACGCGTTCGGCCAGTTCCTTTTTCTTCAGCCCGTACAGCTTGCCGAAATAGCGCAGATTGCCTCTGGCGCTGAGGTCGCCGTAAAGCGCGTCCGCCTGCGCCATATAGCCGATGCTTTTGGATACGGCGAGCGTCGGCTGCGTTTCGCCCATCACGCTGATCGTCCCGCCCGTCGGCCGCTGCATGCCGATGATTGATTTGATGAGCGTGGTCTTGCCGGAACCGCTCGGGCCGAGCAGTCCGACGATTTCGCCTTTGTGGATCGTGAACGACACGTCCCGGAGCACTTCCTTTTTGCCGAACGACTGCGAGTAATCCGCCACTTCAATCATTTCCGAGACTCCTTTCCAACCCTTCCCGCCTTAATAGAAGCGGACCGGCTTATCGAACACTGTGTTCCAGGTGCTCCGTGCAGCTGAACAGCTCGCACTTCCATTCATTGCCGTGCCTTTTCAGCACGGTCAGCGACGTATTCCCGATCTCCCCTTCCGGAAGTTCCGGCAGCATGGCGCGCAGTAAGTGACGGATCAGTCCGCCGTGGCTGACGAGGAGCACATTCCCGCCGCTGTGCGTTTCCATGAGTTCATGGATGAATTCCATTCCGCGCGCCGTCGCGCTTTCCCGGGTTTCGATGCCCCGGTCTTCATCGCGCCAGTCAGGTCCCCATTTGGCGATCCGTTCCTCTTCGGTCGTGCCTTCAATCTGCCCGCCGCTCACTTCACGGATGCGCGGATCGATGCGCACTTCAAGCCCGGAAGCCGCCGCAACGGCTTCCGCCGTCTGATTGGCGCGGCTCAGATCACTAGAATAAATGATGTCCCAATCTCCGTCCTTCAGCCGCTCCGCCAGCAGTGCGGCGCCTGCCTGCCCTTCCGCATCGAGCGGGATATCCGAGCTTCCCTGCGCCCGCCGCTCCAGGTTCCATGCCGTCCGCCCGTGACGGACGATGCCGATTCTATCCATCCTTCCATCTCTCCCTTGTCCGGTTTCTCTGTCGCTCTCCACTTAATTTACCACTAATTCCTGCCGCGTTGGAAAGAAATATCGGGTTCAAAATGGACATGATTTACTGAATATTCTATATTAATATCAACCAAAAGAAAGGATGTGTACATACGTGGACAAAACGCTCAAGCTGCTTGCCGTCCTGCTCATCGCCGGTTCCATGCTGTCTCCCGCCGCCTTCGCCAAAAACGAGAATGCCCGGGATTCCCTCGTCGCCCTCGGCGATTCCATTCCGTTCGGCTACAATTTAGGCATGAATAATCAGCATCCATCGAAGGAAGCCTATCCGTTCGAAATCGGTGAGGAAGCCGACGTGCGTGTACGGAATCTGGCGGTGCCCGGCGCTCAGACGGAAGGATTGCTCGATGCGCTGCAGCATAGCCAAAAATACCGCCAGGCTATCCAGCATGCGGATTATGTGACGGTATCGATCATCAGCAATGACCTGCTGACGATATTAAGAGCCGCTGTCGCCGAGAGTGAGGGTGATTCCGTCCGGTTCCAGGAGCTGCTTGCTGCGAAATTGGCCGAAGACGATGCGTTTGCGAGTCTGGCTGCCATCCTCCAGGAAATCCGGACACTGACTGACGCGCCGATCGTGCTGTTTAACGTCTATAACCCGTTCCAGGTAAATGATTCGTTCCATCAGGTCGCTGACAGCGTGCTTCCGCTCATCAACGGCCGGATTGCCCAGCTGTCGACAGCTTTCTCGGATGTTTACATTGCGGATGCCTACTCTGAATTCGGCAACAACCAGGCTGAATATGTCATCATGGGGGACATCCATCCGACCGAAGAAGGCCAGGAAGTTTTGGCGGAACTCGCCCTGGAAGCGCTCGGTTTCGAGTAACCCGCTTCATTTTGATTGTCCGGACAGACAGCCGCAAAAAAGCGGCTGTCTTTTTACTTGATCTTCCGCATTTTCACGACGCCGATCACGATCGGCAGAAAGGTGCCGGTGAGCAGAGCCGGCAGCAGCCAGACCCCAAAACCCTCACTCCAGCCGAATGCGATGGAAACCGATTCAAGCAAGATGACAGCGAAAATGACGAGCGAAACATTCTTCACCTGATTCATCAGTTTCCGGCTGATCAAATAAAATTCGCCGGCATTCGACCCGTCCAGTCTCGCCGGATAATTGTGAAGCTCGGGATGGCGCTCGAAAAACCCCATCAGTACGATGAAAGACGCACCGATAGCCGGAAAAATGAGCAAATGATACTTCGCCCCCCATTCGTCCACTTCCCCCAGCGAGTTGAAATGCACCGGCACTTCATCCGGCAGCTGATTCCACACAGTAGCCAGCAGGACGAGCGAGCCGAAATACAGCGAAAACCCGACTGCGTCCCACAGCCATTCGCTTTTAGTTTTCGGGATAGTCAGTTTCGGTCGTTCCGGGGCGTCGAACATTCGAATTCCCTCCAATGTGTCCGCATGTTGTGGAAATGTATGCGGTTCTCCTGCTATTTTTTACGGATTTAAGCCCGGACGGTTTCTTTTTCCAGGGGGCTGGCTCCGGTTTTTTAGGAACAGGATATTTAGTGGAACTTCCTTTATTTGTATTGTACACTTTAGCCAGGAAGGTTTACCCGCACGGAAAAGAAGCGGAGGTGAAGCAAGCAATGCCTGCATGCCAGCACTGTCATTACAAGTGGACATGGCGGGAAACCGCAGGAATCGGATTCAAGGGACACCGCAACTGCCCGAACTGTGGGAACCGGCAATATCTTGTCCCACAATTCGGTAAAGGGACGGCGGCACTCTATCTCATTCCCTTGTTCCTCATCCTGTTCTCCCGGCCGCTGTTCGGAGCCAGCGACTTTGTGTTCTTTGCACTCGTCGCCCTCTTGCTTACTGCACAGATCATCTTGTTCCCTTTCACAGTCCGGCTTTCCAACAAACAGGAGCCGCTCTGGTAGCCGAAATAAATTATAGATCCATAAAACAGCGCCTGTCCGAGTAGACAGGCGCTGTTTTTATGGATGCGCATCCTTATTTGCCGCGCCGCTTTTTAAAAGTTCCGTCATTGCGCCGACAGCGCGTTCCGGGTCATTCTGGCCCTGATCCCCCATGAACGCGAGCTGCACCCAATTTCGTCCGAGCAAGTACCCGCTCTCATAGCTGATGAGAATGCCGCGCGCTTTCAGGCGGTCGCCAAACGCTTTGGAACTGACCGCTTCCGGCAAGGCGCACGTCACGACACCCGGAGAAAATGAAGCGCCGCCGATGACATCGAATCCGGCTGCCGCGAGCTGTTCCCGGACTTCCGCTGTTTTTCGGAAATCGGGAAACGTGTGGATATCCAGCGCAGCATGCAGCGCGCGGATGCCGTTGGCGGAATGGGTGAATGGCACGCTGTGCGCTTCCGCATACGTTCCGAGGTCGAGGTAGGCGGGCAGCCGGCTGTCCGGCTGCACCGGTTCCTCGTGCAGCACAATCGCGAGTCCTGGATAGGAACCGAACCCCTTCCCGCTCCCCGTGCTCACAAAATGAACGCCGGAATAATCCGCAGGGACGACACCTGCGCTGCTGCAGGCATCCACGCACAGCAAGGCGTCATGCCGGCGGCAAACAGCTTTCAGTTCATCAAGCAGATACAAATACCCCGAAGACGTTTCACAGTGGACTGTCCAGAGCCAGCGGATATCGGGTTCCCGGGACAATGCCGCTTCGACCTCAGACAGGGCCACGTCAGCAGCCCATGGTTTCCGGATTACTGAAAACGGCAGCTGCCAGCGCTCCGCCTGGCGGATGAGCCGTTCACCGAACTCGCCGTTCGCGAGAATCAGCCCTTTTCCTCCTATCCGGGAGAGCTGGCCGGCCACCAGATCGTTTGCCAGCGTGCCGGTTCCGACCGCCACTTGGACGTGGTTCACTTTTGTCAGCGAAGCGATTTTTTGCTGCACGCTTTTTAATTCGTCCATAAATGCAGCCGACCTGTGGGAAATGGCAGGGCTCGCCCATGCCTTCCGCACCGATTCGTGGATCGGCACCGGTCCCGGCAGAAACTGGCCGTTGACCGCCGGCTTTCTTTTTTCAACGAGCTGGCGGAACAGACCGCCGGCGGATGTGAAATCGGATTCCGTCAGCAGCATCGGCTGGAACCGGGCACGGTCGGTTCCGACAGCCGGACCGAACGGCCGGAATCCCATATGCCGGTAGAGCCGCGTCTGCCGGTCCGTCCCGGAGATCAGTACGGTGTCGAACCCTTCATGCAGACAGTGTGACACGAGCTGATCGCACAGCATGAAAAACGTCCGGCTGCCCCGGTATTCGGATTTCAGCGACAGCAGCCGGATTTCACAAGGCTTCGCTTCCGGCGGCAAGTACGTATCCACGGTGCCGAGCTTCTGATCGAGCGAAAACGGGCGGCTGCCGCGGATCGCCGCCATTCCAATCACTTCATCGTCCCGTTTAACGATCATATACGTGTTTTCCGCATGGAACCGGTCGACGAGCCGCCGCTCTCCGTTTTGCGCGTGCTGTGGAATTTCCTCTGCGAACGTTTCATAATTCAGCCGGTGGATCTGCTCCATTTCATCCGGTGTATCGGCGATTTTGACCGTCAGCGAATCGGTCTGAATCATCTTCCGTCTCCTCCCCGGTGTTTCAGAATAACAATGCCAAGCATGACAGCGGTAATCCCGGCAAGCTTCAGTTCCCCTTGTAAAAGCAGAAGGATCGGCAGCGCGCCGAGGGCCGGGAGACCGCCTTTCGTGAAACTTTTTGTTACGGACAGGCCTGCTGCCGCACCCACAGCAATGACCGGAAGCGCGGCCGGCGCCAGCATCAAGGTCGCGGCCAAATAGACAACGACCCCCTTGCCGCCCCGGCCCCTCAGCTGCAGCGGCCAAATATGTCCCGCCAGCACAGCGAACGCCATGAGTCCAAGCAGGACATCCGGCTGTCCGAACGTCATGGCAGCCCACAGCGGCAGGATGGTTTTTCCCGCGTCGAGCAGCACGGTGAAGAAAAATGCGGACTTACCGAAAATCCGCCCGGCATTCCTCGCGCCGGCGTTTGTGCTCCCGAGCGTACGGATATCCTGTCCGGTCTTCACTTTCGTTACGTAATACGCCCCGTTGAAACTGCCGCATAAATACGCCGCAGCGATAAGCAGGATCTCCAAGTGAACCGCCACCTTCAATTTCCTGTCTCTTACTTATACAATACGACAAAGCCGCTGTGAGGTTCCTGTCCGTGGCTGGACGAAGCGGCTGCCGGCCATGTTTATCTTTTCCTTTCCGATCAATCAGTCTTTTTTGTGTCCGTTGTTTCAGCCGGCACCTCTGACGGGAATCATATAGTTATTCAAATAATCAAAAAGGCGGTAGAATAAGATGAACTTACTGCGTATTAGTCCGTTCCTTCTTTTATTGGCAGTGAGCGGTTGTGCTGAAGAGGAAGCGGCACCTGATGTTCCGGAGGATTCCCCGCCCGCTGTGACGGTGGCGGCCGGACCTGATGAACCGGCTCCGGCAGCGGAATCCGTTCCGGCGACGCTGCCGGCAAAACCGGCGGTACCGGAACAGGACGCCGCTTCATCAGCCATCGAAATCGATCCGGCCCTCTATCCCCGGCCGGTGATGCGGAAATTAAAGAAATGCTGACGGAACGGCAGTATTACGTCACGATGCTGGACGGCACGGAGCCTCCGTTCGAAAATGAATACTGGGACAATAAAGCCGCCGGCATCTATGTGGATATCGTGACCGGCGAACCGCTGTTTTCTTCCGCGGACAAGTTCCACTCCGGCACCGGCTGGCCGAGTTTTACGAAGCCGATTGCGCCGGACGTCGTGACAGAGCAGCCGGATCCCGGCCTGTTCGGCGTCCAGACGGAAATTCGGAGCCGGGCCGGTGATCTCCATCTCGGCCATGTGTTCGAGGACGGCCCCGAAGACCGCGGCGGCCTGCGTTACTGCATCAACAGCGCGGCTCTGAAATTCGTTCCGGAAGCGGAAATGGAGGCGGAAGGCTACGGGCACTTGCTGGAGGCCCTCTGAACCCGAACACGGCGGCCGCTTGCGCCGGACATTCAAAACTAATGAAGGATGATGCCTATGAAACTCTTTGCGAAACTCGGCGCCCTGCTTGCAGGGCTCCTGCTCCTCGCCGCCTGTTCGAACGCGCCGGAGACGGCGGCGGACGGCAACCTGAATGCCGGCGCCCCTGCCCCGACTTTTGAGCTGGCCGACTTGGACGGGGACGTACACAGCCTCGCTGACTATGAAGGTGAAAAAGTCTATATCAAGTACTGGGCGTCCTGGTGCACCATCTGCCTGTCCGGTATGGACGAACTGAATCGGCTGGCCGGCCAGGATACCGACTTCAAGGTGCTGACCATCGTCTCCCCCGGTGCCAAGGGGGAAAAAGGGACGGAAGCGTTCAAGAAATGGTACAGCGGACTTGAAAATACGGAAAATATCGAAGTCCTGCTCGACGAGGGCGGTGAAATCGCCGAAGCTTATGGAATCATCGGGTTTCCGACTTCGGCATTCATCGGATCGGACGGCGTGCTCGTCAAGACCGCGGCCGGCCATAAGAGCAACGACCTGATCAAGGAGGAATTCGATGCCATTTACTGATGAAGGGGCGGAAGATGGAATGATGAAACGACTGATCCTCCTTGTGCTTTTCCTGTTGCCTGTTCTCGCGGGATGCGGCATGGCTGCGGACGGCAGCGCCGCACCGACTGTGTCTTCGGAGAACGAAACCGCCGGAGAGACGACGTCCCGGTTCCCGGAGAATCCGAATAAGGACCTTGAGTTCGATACGGAAAACCTTGAAGAGATCTATTTGGCGGGCGGCTGTTTCTGGGGTGTGGAAGCGTTCATGTCCCGCGTCTATGGCGTCTATGACGTTACGTCGGGCTATGCGAACGGCAATACGGAAAATCCCACGTATCAAGACGTACTCGGCGGCAGCGGTCATGCGGAAACGGTCCATGTGCGGTATGATCCGGAGCGGGTCAGCCTTGAAAAATTGCTGTCCCAATTCTTTTCGGTCATCGACCCGACGAGTGTGAATCAGCAGGGCAACGACCGCGGCATCCAATACCGTACCGGCGTCTATTATGTAAATGAAGCGGATCTTCCCGTCATCGAATCCGTCATCGCGGAAGAAGCGGAGCGTTATGATGCGCCGATCGCAACGGAAGTGGAACCGCTTGAAAGCTATACGCTTGCGGAGGAGTATCACCAGGATTACCTGGAAAAGAATCCGGACGGCTACTGCCATATCGAGTTCGACTCGCTGGAAGACCAGAAAATCCCGGCAGAAGCGCAATAATGACCAAAAAAGACAGACACCCGCGGGTATCTGTCTTTTTCGCATGCTGTCATTACAGGACCGCCTGGTTGTGGCCGGGCCCCTCTTCCTTGTACTCGTCCACACTGATCATTTTCACGTCCGTGAGGCTGAACTTGTAGAAGACGCCGTTCTCTCCGGTGAACGCTATCGTGTCATCGCTCTCCAGGTCGGCTGCAGCCTCTTTCGTACTGTGCGCTTCTGTGATTTCCACTGCTTCCATTCCGTCGCCTAAATGATAGATCACCTTGTATTTTTTCGGTTCTTCCATTGGTGCCACTTCCTTTCTTCCCCGCATTTTAACAGACACCCGCTTCCGTGCACAAATCATCCGCGAATAATCCGCAGTCGCCCGGAACATAAAAAAAGAACAAAAGGAGAAAACTCCTTTTGCTCGCTGATTTCATTTCAAGGATTTACAGATCATTCAGCTTTTCATGAGTCCTTTGGATGGCTTTTCGATTTCGAATACATCCTGGACATTCAGTTTTTTGCCTTCTCTCAAACCGTTCTTGTAATCGGCAGTCGCGGTGAACAGGACATCCGTCGACGAGTTAAGGGCAGTTTCGAATGAATCCTGCAAGACGCCGATGATGAAACCGACGCCGACGATCTGCATGGCGATGTCAGCCGGAATACCGAACAGGCTGCTTGCCAGCGGGATCAGCAGAAGCGATCCGCCGGCGACACCGGATGCGCCGCATGCGCTCACAGCGGCCAGGACACTGAGGATGACGGCCGTCGCCAAGTCCACTTCAATGCCGAGCGTGTGCACTGCGGCCAGCGTCAGGACGGAAATCGTAATAGCCGCGCCGGTCATGTTGATCGTGGCGCCAAGCGGAATGGAAACAGAATACGTATCCTTATCCAGTCCCAGTTTTTCGCACAGCGTCATATTCACCGGGATGTTGGCGGCTGAGCTCCGTGTGAAGAAGGCAGTCAGGCCGCTTTCTTTCAGGCATCTGAGCACCAGCGGATACGGGTTCTGCCGGATATTGACGAACACGATGAGCGGATTCACGACGAACGCGACGAAAAGCATGCAGCCGATCAGCAGCGCCAGCAGTTTGCCGTAGCCGAGGAGCGCCGCCAATCCATTCGACGCGATGGCATCGATGACCAGTCCCATAATCCCGAGCGGCGCCAGCCGGATGACCCAGCCGACGATCCGAGCGACCGCATCGGAAAAGTTGGCCAGCAGCGTCTTGGTCGTGCCGGAAGCACTTCTCAGCGCAATCCCCAGCACGATCGCCCATGCCAGAATCCCGATGTAGTTTGCATTGTACAGCGCGCTGAACGGATTATCGACGACATTGAGCACTAACGTCGTCAGCACTTCTGCCACACCGCCAGGAGCAGTAAGGTCTTCAGCCCCTTCCGTCAGGACAATATCAACAGGAAAAATAAAGCTGGCGATGACAGCGACCAATGCAGCCAAAAAGGTTCCTAAGAGATACAGCGAAATGACCGTCTTCATATTCGTCTGCTGGCCGCTCTTATGGCTTGCGATCGAAGACATGACCAGGAGCAGAACCAGGACAGGCGCGATCGCTTTAAGCGCCCCTACAAACAGCTCGCCGAATATAGCAAGCGGTTCCGCGGCATCCGGAAACAGGAGCGCCAATGCGACGCCGACAGCCAAGCCGAGCGCGATTTGTTTCACCAGGCTGATCCGGTTCCACGTGTTCAATAACTTCACAACTACTCCCCCTTGTTCGTTTCAGCTAATAGTGTATCACAGGAGCGGTCCGGAGTTCTCTCCTTTTTTATTGCTTATCAGCCTGCCGAATCATAGGAAGTGCTGAGGGATCGTCTGCGCGCCATCGACACTAGATAGCCGAAGGCACCGCCGATGATGGCCGGCACAATCCAACCTAATCCGACTGCATACAGCGGCAGGAATGAAGTGAACAGGTCGTTGACCGGTCCGACTGCAATACCTGCGGCATTCAGTCCGTCGAACACAGCGACGACGGCAGTCAGCGCCATGCTTCCCTGGTAGACTTCCGTCTTGCCTTTGAACAGCGGATGCAGGAACGTCAGCGCGATCAACAGGATCGCCAGCGGATAAATGGCCACCAGAACCGGAACCGAGATGGCGATCAATTCGTTCAGGCCGAAATTGGCCAGTCCCGCACTGAAGACAGAGAAAATGACGACGAATTTATTGTACGAAATAGTGGGAGCCAGCTTGGAAAAATAGGAAGCGCAGGCAGTGATCAGCCCGATGCTCGTCGTCAGGCAGGCTCCGGTCACGATCAGGCTCAATAAAATCTGGCCATACGTTCCGTAATAGTAGTCGGAAACGCTCGAAAGGACAGCTCCCCCGTTATCCAACAGGCCGAGGTTCCCGACGCTCGACGCACCGATGAATGAAAGCGATGTATAAATGGCACCCAGCAGGACAGCTGCAATCAGGCCCGCTTTCGCCACGGCGGACACGATTTCCTTTTTGTCCGTAGCGCCTCTGTTTTTCACCGCGTTGATCACAATGATTCCGAAAACGAACGCGGCCAGCGCATCCATCGTCAAGTATCCTTCCTGGAACCCTTTGAAAAACGCATGCTGCATGTATGACTCAACCGGCGGCTGGAATGCGCCAATCGGCCGAAGGATAGCGGTTGCGATCAGAATGGCGATGAACAGCAGCAGCAGCGGGGAAAGGAATTTCCCGACGATATCCACGATTTTCGAAGACTTCAATGAAAAATAGATGGTGATTCCGAAAAACACTGCGGAAAACAGCAGCAGGCCGACAACGGCAATCTCTTCAGTCAAAAACGGTTTAAAGCCGATTTCGAAAGCGACCGTACCCGTTCTCGGGATGGCGAACAGCGGTCCGATCGACAAGTACAGGGCGACCGTGAACAAGAGACCGAAAACAGGATGTACACGGCTTGCCAGCGACTGAAGGTCGCTTTTTCCGGATATACCCAGCGCAATGATCCCGAGCAGCGGAAGACCGACGCCCGTCACGACGAATCCGGCATTCGCCGACCAGACGTTCATTCCTGCCGACTGGCCGAGCATGGCGGGAAAGATCAAATTCCCCGCTCCGAAAAACAAGGCGAAAAGCATGAAACCGAGCATGGCAATAAAAGAAAAAGAAATTCTGTCCGACATGGTTGTCCCTCCAAGCTGTTTTTGTCGCGGGAATTCCCCCGCACTCCATCAGAATTTTTACTTAATTCCGTCATGGCTTCAACATATCGTACCAGCCGGAGTTGTATTAGTAAAACGAATGTTTATAATAGTTTTATAAGTTACTCTTATACGAGGGAGCTGCCGGAATGAACCCTTACTACGCATTGATCAAAGTGATCGAAACCGGGAGTTTTACGAGAGCCGCCGAGGCGCTCGGCTATACGCAATCCGCCGTGAGTCAGATGGTGCATTCGCTGGAGACGGAGCTCGCCACGAAACTCATTTTGCGTTCCCGGACAGGAATAAAACTGACACCGGACGGAGAGGAATTTTTGCCCTTTATCCGCAAACTGTGCAATTCCCATCAGGAACTTTTGGAAAAGCAAAAAGAAATGGAAGGCCTGCAAAGCGGCTTGATCCGGATCGGAACCCTTTCAAGTGTTTCCTGCAACTGGCTGCCGGGCCTGATGAAAGAGTTCAAAGAGCAATACCCGGATGTCCGGTTCGGCCTGTTCCAAGGGGAATATACGAGTATCGCGGACTGGATAAAAGAAGGGACAGTGAACTTCGGTTTCGTGAATCCCGACGCAGTCACCGGCCTGACGACCGTGTCGCTGCAGGAAGACGAAATGCTCGCCGTCTTGCCGAAAGAGCACCCATTAACCGGGAACGATACAGTCTTACTGAAGGACTTGACGGCAGAGCCTTACATTCTCCTGGATGTTGGGAAACTCAGTGAACCGCTTAGTATGTTCAGGCAAAACGGACTTGAACCGAACATCCAGTTCCGGGTCTATGATGACTACGCCATTATGTCGATGGTCGAACAAGGCCTGGGGGTTTCAATTTTACCGAAATTGGTTTTAAAGAGAAGCGCTTATCATATTGAAACGAGGCCGACTTCCCCGCCTGTGACCCGGACGATCAGCATCGCTTATCGGGACAAAGAAGTGCTGCCGATTGCAAGCAGGTATTTCATTGATTTCGCCATCAGGCGGCTGAGCAGGCGGGCTGCCGAATAACCTCCGGATGCAGCAAAGCCGGACACGCCTCCTGACAATAAAAAAGCGCTGCACACTTGATATTACCAAGTGTGCAGCGTCCTCGATCCATCTTATGTCAGCCTAGGATATCCACCCAGATTTTCATTGCTGTCGCTAAAATAAGGAGCGCCAGCAGCCATTGCAGGAATTTCGTATTCGCTTTCTGGCCGGCTTTTGCGCCAAGCGGAGCTGCGAGCAGACTGGCGATGACCATGACAGCCGCCGGTCCGTACAGCACTTGATCGGTCAGCACTTTCCCGACTGTCGACCCGATGGATGAGATGAAGGTGATGGCAAGTGATGTGGCGATCGTCATCCGGGTCGGAATTTTGAGTACCGTCAGCATGATCGGCACCAGGATGAACGCCCCGGCCGCCCCGACGATGCCGGCGGCGATGCCGACTGCGAATGCGAGACCGGCTGCGAGCCAGCGGTTGAACGATACTTGATCAGCAGGGATATCATCCAATCCCTTACGCGGCATGAACATCATGACCACCGCAATCGTCGCCAGCACCGCGTAGACGGTATTGATTGCTGAAGCCGACAGAAGCGTCGAGCCATAACCGCCGATGAAGCTGCCGATCAGGATGGCGGTCCCCATGAACGCGATGAGGGTTTTATTCAGCAAGCCGGTATTCCGGTACGCCCAAACGCCGGCGATGGTGGCGAAAAAGACCTGGACGGCGCTGATGCCGGACACTTCATGTGCTCCGAACGCCGCAAACCCGAGCAGCGGCGGGATGTATAACAGCATGGGATATTTGATGATCGAGCCGCCGATCCCGACCATTCCTGACAGGAAAGAACCTACGAAACCGATCAGGAAAAGTACGACAATAAAATCTATGGACATAACAAACCCCTTCTTTCAAATTAAAACGGCAGGGCATCCGTGCGATGCCCTGCCGTCTCTGTTATCAGCCTTTGCAGATCCAGAACTTCAGGACGTCCCCTTCTTCACGCGTCTCAAGCAACGCGTGGCCGCCGGATTTCGACCAGGCGGCGAGGTCCGCTTTCGCTCCTTTGTCGGTTGCGTGGATTTCCAGCACCTGGCCTGATTCCATGTCTTTCATCTCTTTCCGTGTCTTGACGATCGGCATTGGGCAAGCGAGCCCTTTGGCGTCGAGTATTTTATCTGCATTCATTAATGAATCGCTCCTTTTATTGTTTTATACGTTGAGATAAAGAATTTACAATATCCAAACCCGCCATGCGGACCGTAAAAGCCCGCTGGCTTGCCGCAGACAGCAGCGGCAACTGCCTTACCGTTGCTGTTCGCAGGCGTCTCGCATTTACTCTTTCCGGGGCCGTCCGCTATGTGGAATATTTATCTCAACATAACGCAGTCTATTGATTGTTTGTTCTTTATTAATTACCTGACCGCACAGCGGTTCGGGCCGATTTCCATTTCCCGCTGACTTTCTTCGTCCGGTGTGATTTTCCCCATGTTCGTCTGGCGGATTTCACCATAGGCGTTCGGCTGCGGCGGCAGGTTCTTCGTCACCATGTCCCGGAACGTCTGCTCGTCTTCTACATTCAGTCCGTGGTTGTCTTCAAACAGTTCACCCAGTTTTTTCGCGACTGAACCATCTTCATTCAGTTCATCCATAATCATGAAATGGGCCGGCAGCACGATCAGTTCATCCGACAGTTCACGGTAGCGGCTGTACAGCGTTTCCCGCAGATCACCCACCCAGTCTTCCGCCAGGCCGGCGAGGTCGGGACGCCCGATCGAATCGATGAACAGAATATCACCTGTCATCAAATACGTGTTGTCGACGATGAACGACGTCGAGCCGATCGTGTGGCCCGGTGAATAGAGTGCCTGTACAGCAATCGGTGTATCACCGATTTTCACTTCCAGTCCGTTTTCCAGCGGTGCGTATTCGAATACGACTTCTTCTGCATCCTCCGGCGGTAAATAGTACGTCGCCCCTGTGGCTTCCGCGATTTCCCGCCCGCCGGAAATGTGGTCGGCATGGAGGTGTGTGTCGAACACGTGCTTGATCTGCGCATTTTTTTCTTCCGCGAAGTCCAAGAATGTATCGGTCATGCGGGTGGCATCAATGATCGCCGCTTCCCCGCCGGAAATCGCCATGTACGACAGGCAGCCTTTTCCGAGACGGACAAACTGATACAGTTCGCCGCCGTCTTTCAAGTCGCCGATTTTCACGGGCTCCAAGTATTCACTCCACGCTTTCATGCCGCCTTCCAAGTACGCCACATCCAGTCCTTCATCCGACAGCATTTCCGCCACCATCTGTGATGAGCCGACTTTCGCACAGACCACAAGAATTTCGCGGTCTTTCGGCAGTTTATCCATGATTTCTTCCACACCGTCGAGCAAGTCGAAGTACGGAACGTTCAAGTAATCGATTGTATAGCCTTCGATTTTCCAATCTGCATAAGCGTCTTCATTCCGGACATCCAAAATGAATAACGGAGACCGATCCAGCACCTTCCGTGCCACTTCTTTTGCCGTCCAAGCTGTTACTGTCATATCTCAATTACCTCCCCGGGTATATTATCCGTTAAAAAATTTTATCCTGCTTAAAACGTCAGCGTGACATCCGCATCTTTTGCGAATTCCAGGAACGTCACTGCACCGCCGACTTCAATGCCGTCAACAAACGCTTCCTGCTCCAGTCCCAATACATCCATCGTCATCTGACAGCCGATGAACCGCACACCCAGCTCCTGTGCCATTTCCACCAGTTCCGGAATTGCGGGCACATTCGCTTTCTTGAACCCCTCCGCGATCCCTTCTTTGCCTTCAGGCATCGCCAATTGGCTGTATGCTTCCTTATTAATGAGGTTCAGTCCTTCGAATGTGAAGAAAATGGCGACCTCGTGATCGCTCGCCGCTGCCGCCGTCGCGATATTGTATACCTTGTACGCATCGAATAACGTCCCGTTTGATGCAATGATTGCTGTTTTTCCTGCCATGCTGAATTCCTCCCGCTATTGTTTAGTTTCTTGATTTTACGCTTCGTTTTGTTCCGTCGGGCCATTCCATTGGGTCATGCCGTCTGCGGCATTTTTGACGCGGCTGAATCCGCTGTCTGCGAGCTGCTTTGCGGCAAAATCGCTTCGGTTGCCGGTCCGGCAGATAACAATGATCTCTTTATCCTTTTCCAGTTCGCCTGCACGGCTGTCCAGTTCGCCGAGCGGAATGGAAACGGCGCCCGGAATATGGCCGAATGCGTATTCCGCCGGCTCCCGTACGTCCACTACAAGGACATCTTTCCGGGACAGCTGATCCTGCAGGTCGTCATTCGTCACCGTATGCGGGAACTGTTTTTCTTCTTGTTCTTCCGTTTCGCTCGCTTTGCGGAGGTAATGCTTCAGCACATCCCCTTCTTCTGTCGTGCCAAGGTATTGGTGACCGCTTGATTTCGCCCACGCCTTAATATCCGCAAGCGATCCTTTATCCGTCGCCTGTACTTCAATCACTTGACCTGGCGCGAGTTCCTTCATCGCCTTTTTTGTCCGCACAATCGGCATCGGGCAGGCAAGCCCTTTCGCATCAAGCACTTTATCTGTCTGAATCATCGTAAACCCTCCATTTACCTCTACGGGTATATTTTGATTTAAAAAAATATCATCATATCTTATTCAGTTGGGCCGTCCCATTCGAGCATACCGCCCGTCATGTTAATAACCTCAAAGCCATAGCCCTCCAAGTACAGTCCTGCCATTCCGCTCCGGTTGCCGGAACGGCAAACGAGGATATGTTCCTTCGATTGATCGAGCTCCTGTTTCCGGAACTCAATCAGACCGAGCGGGATGTTCACCGCCTGCGGGATCTTGCCGGCCCGGACTTCCGCCGCTTCCCGGACATCGATCACTGATGCTTCCGGATTTTTCTCCAGATACGCCTGTACTTCCTGCGGTGTCATTTCTTTCATGTCCGTTCTCCTCCTGTTGCTGATCAGCGCCATGTACCCATGCCGCCTCTGATATTCGTCACTTGGCTGAATCCATTCTTTTTTAAGATAGCGCATGCCCGGCTGCTCCGCGCGCCGCTCTGGCAGATGATATAAGTTTCTTTATCGCGATCGAGCTCATCGAGCCGCCTCGGAAGTTCGTTCAGCGGGATGTTTTTGAATGCCTTCAGCCCATTCGCCCGGTATTCGCCCGGCGTCCGTACGTCGATGAACTGTATGCCTTTCGTCTTCAGCATCGGTTTCACTTCATCTGTCGTTACAGAAGGCATTCCTTTTGCCGGCCCGATCATTTTATAGATCAGCCAGACAGCGAGTGCACCGATCATTACCCAGCTTAGGATCTCCATTCAATCCCTCTTTTCTTTTATTAAATAAACAGGTTGACGTTTCCGTCTTCCGCATCCGCAAGGTATGCCGCGACACCTGCATAAGTGATGTCATCCAGCAATTCCTCCTGCTGGAGACCGAGTAGATCCATCGTCATCGTGCACGCCACCAGGTTGATGTCCTGCTCCCGCGCCATTTCAACCAGTTGCGGCAAGGTCATGGCATTGTGCTTCCTGATGACTTGTTTGATCATCTTCGGGCCCATGCCGTTCATGTTCAGTTTCGATAACGGCAATTTATCCGCGCCTCGCGGCATCATCCTGGCGAATTGCCGTTCCAGGAACCCTTTTTTCAGTTCCGGCGGATGGTCCTTCCGCAGCGCATTCAGTCCCCAGAATGTATGGAAGATGGTGACTTCATGATCATAAGCCGCCGCTCCATTCGCGATGATGTACGCAGCCATCGCTTTATCGTAATCCCCACTGAAGAGGATGATATTGGTCGTCTTTTTTTGTTCCATTTCGATTCTCCTTCTACTTATACCACCAGGGGTATATTATGAGTCAAAAAAAATAATCCGCCTTACCGCAGCAAACTCATACCTACTGGGGTATACTATCAGGCAAAACCAAATCCGTCAACGATGATGGCTGACGGATTCGATCATCTGCTTCGGACGAGCAGTTCCACAGCTTCCTTCACAACTTTATCGGTGTCTTTCCCGCTTTCCACACTTTCACGCACACACTGTTCCAAGTTCTCACTGACGATGACGCCGATCGTACGGTCCACCGCACTTCGGATAGCTGACAGCTGCATGACCACATCACGGCAATCGCCTTCTTTCTCCATCATCTGGAGCACGCCGCGAATTTGGCCTTCAATCCGTTTCAGCCGGTTTTCGACCTTTTTATCGTACTGCATTTATAATCGTTCTCCTTTTTAAAGTAGAATCTCTTGCTTACATCCTCCATATTATACCCCTTTGGGTATGCAAGCAAGTATTTTGCTCCGCTAAAGAGAACCTCCATTTTTTCACTTCGTTTGCCAGGCGTCTTCGTCAGAATAAAACCCAAGCATTTCTATCAGCCTTGTTACCTATAGGGGTATTTCAGTTTCAAAAAAATTATACCGACTTGTCAATACACTCTTTTAATCGCTGTTCGATGTCTTGCGCAATCACCTTCAGTTTATCATTCTCCACCATGTCGATGAGCGCAGTCGGCTTGGGCATTCCGATTTTCGTTGTATCGCCATCTTCATACACGACGATTTTGCACGGCAGGAAGTAACCGACCAGCAGTTCTTCAGACAGCACTTTATTCGCTTCCTGAGGATTACACACTTCAAGCACTGTGAATGGTGTATTGAAATCTTCTCCTTTTTCCTGCAGCTTCGCCGTCAGGTCAAAATTCCAGAGGACGCCGAACTTTTCTTCCTTTAAATTCTCTTCAAGCGTACGGACAGCTACATCCTTACTTTTCGTTGTTTCTACTGTGTAATGAAACATTTGTCACCCTTCTTTCTTGTTTTGAATAAATTCACCACTATTTCTTTCCCCAGTCAGCGGACTAAAAAAACATCCGTTGCAGCTGCAGAATCGATTCCCGCTAGGCTAACTAAGCTTTCTAAAGCAGTCCGCTTCCTTCGACCGGAACGAATCCCTGCACAGTTTCTGCCGGAGAATCCCTTCTTCAGCAGGCACTGCATGAATCGCATAATGAATGGGATTCAAGTGCTTCACCGTCACATCGAATCCGTTCAGCTGCAGAACCGGAACAATTTCCTCAATCGGGATTTTCCCCAAAAATGGCGGCCCGTTTTCTGTCATCGCAGCTTCCCATTCGATGATCATCAGTTGACCCGCAGGTTTCAAGATCCGTTTCGCTTCCTGAATTGCACGATTCAGATCATCCGCCTCATGGATGGAAAAAGCGGCGAAAATCTTATCAGCCGTGCCGTTCCCGAGCGGGAGTTCTTCCAAGTTGCCCTCTACATACTGAATGTTCTTCAGCCCTTCTTTTTCCGCCTGCCGCTTCAGCAGCTCAATCATCTCAGGCTGGATGTCGGCGGCAATCACTGTTTCCGGATTCCGCCTGGCCAAAGGAAGGGTAAAATAGCCGTTTCCCGCTCCCAATTCGAGCACCCGGTCCGTCGGAAGAAGCGCCAGCTGGTCAATAATCGAATCGGGCGGGAGCAACATTTTCCGTTCTTCGCTCAATAAAACATGGGCTCGGGCTGGATCTGTCCGTTTTTGAATCAACGTACGCACACCCTTTCAGATTTTCTTTTCCTTCTTCATCAGTCACTGCTGGAATATCCCCGCGTTTTCTGCCGAATTCCACTTTAACTTAAGCAGTATGGCGGAGATTGGCTCAATCATATACCCCATACCGTATACAGTCAACTGATTGACCTCCCCTTTTCTTAAAGCAACTAAAGCCCCTGCCGCATAGGCAGAGGGCTTTAGTCATTTCCGTTTCTTCAGTTTCTCCATTATGCCGCGCATCTGTTTTTTCCGCTGCTCCGTCTCCTGATACAGAGGCTGGATAATGTACCGGTCATTCTTTGTTTTAACCTCCACAATCAATCCCTCCTCGATATCAATCGGGAATTCGGAAACATTCAGATACTCCTCGTCGTACTCGTCCTCCCGGTAAAGGAGACGTACAATGCCATCCTCGATGGAATCGATGGTGTACTTCCCGTCCTTCATTCAAAAGCCTCCCTTATGGGCGTTCAGAAATAAGGACGCCCGCCGGATCATACAGTTCCGCTTCATCGCCATCGTTGTTCCAGATGTAGGCATCAGACCACTCCAGATCGCTCGGCGGATTGTGGACAGAGTTCCGGCCGGCATTGATATTCACGCTGTAACCGGCTCTCAGGATATAGCCTGCCGGGAATGTATAGAGCTGATTGCCCTCGACACTCAGCAGCGTCCACCCAGTCATATCGACATCGACAGAACCTGTATTCTGAATGGTTACAGTTTCCGTCTCTAAGTTCTTTCCGACGATTTGCGGTGCGTGCGTCGTCTCGTCAACTGGCGGCTTCGGCGGTGGCGGCGTAATGCCTCCGTCGGTCGGTGAGTCAAGCTGAGCGACATAAAGCGAATTGCCGTCGCTCTCCACGACCACCGTACCATCCATTGTGCTGATGACTTCAGCGCCGGCGTTCAGCAGCCGGTTCACGACTTCCTGGGTCGGATGTCCGTATGAATTTTCACCGACAGAAATCACGGCGAGTTCCGGATCCACTTCATTAACGAAAGCTTGCGTTGTGCTGGAATCTGATCCGTGATGGCCTACTTTCAGCACTTCAGCATCCAGATCATAATTCGCCACAAGCTCCGCTTCCGTTGTCGCTTCAGCATCCCCTGTCAGCAAGAAATCATTGTTGCCATGCGAAAGCATGATTACGATCGATCCCTCGTTAAAATCAGATGCAGCATCATCCACAGCCAGAACTTCCGCTTCAACAGACGAATCACCCGATACATCGTCTCCGATTTCCGCAGTCTCGAATGTGGCGCCGGATGAATCCACAGCTGCCAGGTAATCCGCAAATACTTCAGTCGTATGGACCTGTCCGCTATCCACGACGTGCGTTACGCCGTAATTCTCGATAACGTGTGCTGCTCCGCCGATATGGTCGGCGTCAGGGTGTGTCGCGATAAACGTATCAATCTGTGTCACCCCTGCTGCTTGAAGCGCTGCATCAATGACTGTGCCGTAACGTCCGGCATCCACCAATGCAACTTCTCCGTTCGGATACTCGATCAGGATCGCATCGCCCTGACCGACTTCCAGGAACGTCACATCCAGTTCGCCTGTGACGTCTGCCAGAGCAAATACATCAGGATTCACCGCACGTGCCATAAATGCGGCAAACTGCTCGCGGTTAAGTTCCACATCCGGTCGGAATGTCCCGTCCGGGTATCCGCCGGCTATGCCAAGTGACTGAAGATCCGCAATTGCTTCGAATGAGCGCATTCCAGGTGCGACATCGCTGAAATCCTCGGTCCCTTCGTATTCTTCAGAGACAAATGCACGGTGCAGGAAAATTGCCATTTCAGCGCGGGTCACCACATCACCGGGGCGATATGTACCGTCCGGATACCCATTGATGATGCCTGCTTCTGTCAGCGCTGCAATATAACCACTGGCTCTCACATCCGCATCAACGTCCGGGAACGCTGTATCCTGCTGAGTTCCGTCATAACCTAAGGCCCGGCCGATCATAATGGCTGCCTGGGCGCGGGTTACATCCCCTTTCGGCTGGAAAGTCCCATCCGGGAATCCGTTGATGATGGATTCGCCCGTCAAATACATGATTTCATCGTAGAACCGGTCGTCTTCATTTACATCCGGGAATCCGGCAGCTGAAGACGTTGATGCAAGAGTTCCGCTGAACACCAGCAATACGACAAGTACAGCTAAAAACTTCTTCAAGGCTGTCATCCTCCTTCTTTTTTGTATTACTCCCTAAACGTATCATAGTAATTTCCAAGAAGGAAATTATAATTGATATTTCTGGTAAATACACAAAATCTCTAAATTTTCGACACACTAAAAGCCTCCTGCTGTTATGGCAGAAGGCTCTGTTGAAGTTTTCCTCACATCGGTAATTTCTCCGACTCCTGCTGTGTTTTTTCCATAAAAAAACGCTGAAACCTTGGTGTATCAAGGTTTCAGCATTTCACCTTACATCATGCCGCCCATTCCGCCCATGTCAGGCATACCGCCGCCTGCATTTTCTTCCGGAATGTCAGCCACGACCGCTTCAGTGGTGAGGAACATCGCCGCAACGGAAGCTGCATTCTGCAGTGCGGAACGCGTCACTTTCGTCGGATCGACGATTCCTGCGTCGATCATGTTCACCCATTCACCATTCGCCGCGTTGAAGCCCATGCCGACGTCTTCACGCTTTAAGCGATCGACGATGATGGAGCCTTCGAGACCTGCGTTGTCCGCAATCTGGCGTACCGGCTCTTCGAGTGCGCGCAGGACGATTTTCACGCCTGTCGCCACGTCGCCTTCCTGACCTTCCGCCAGTTCGTTCACGCTGTTGTAGATGTTGATGAGAGCTGTACCCCCACCGGAGACGATACCTTCCTCAACCGCTGCACGCGTTGAGTTCAGGGCGTCTTCGATGCGCAGTTTGCGCTCTTTCAATTCGGTTTCTGTCGCTGCACCGACTTTGATAACGGCGACACCGCCAGCAAGTTTCGCCAGACGTTCCTGCAGTTTCTCTTTGTCGAACTCGGACGTCGTGTCTTCCAGCTGGCCGCGGATTTGGTTGACGCGCGCTGCAATCTTATCGGAATCGCCGGCGCCTTCAACGATTGTCGTGTTCTCCTTCGTGACAACCACTTTCGCCGCACGGCCGAGCTGCGAGATATCAGCGGACTTCAGGTCGAGCCCGAGATCTTCTGTGATCACTTCGCCGCCTGTCAGTGCGGCGATATCTTCGAGCATCGCTTTCCGGCGGTCACCGAAGCCTGGCGCTTTGACAGCGACAGCGTTGAATGTGCCGCGGAGTTTATTGACTACGAGGGTTGCGAGTGCTTCGCCTTCCACGTCTTCCGCGATGAGAAGAAGCGGTCTGCTCTGCTGGACAACTTGTTCGAGTACCGGCAGCACTTCCTGAATGTTGCCGATTTTCTTATCGGTAATGAGGATATACGGGTTTTCAAGGACTGCTTCCATTTTGTCGGAATCTGTCACCATGTAAGGAGACGCGTAACCGCGGTCGAATTGCATCCCTTCGACGACATCGAGTTCTGTAGTGAAGCCGCGTGATTCTTCAATCGTGATGACGCCGTCGTTGCCGACGCGCTCCATCGCTTCCGCGATCAGCTGGCCGACTTCATCGTCCCCGGAAGAAATGGCGGCTACCTGGGAGATCTCTTCTTTGCCCTGGATCGGCTTCGAAATGTCTTTCAGTTCGCCAAGCGCACGTTCTACTGCCAGTTCGATTCCGCGGCGGATGCCGACAGGGTTCGCACCTGCTGTGACATTCTTCAGCCCTTCGCGGATCATCGCCTGGGCAAGGACAGTCGCAGTCGTCGTTCCGTCACCTGCGATGTCGTTCGTTTTGGAAGCAACTTCCGCCACGAGTTTCGCACCCATGTTTTCGAATGCGTCTTCGAGTTCGATTTCCTTCGCGATCGTCACCCCGTCATTCGTGATGAGCGGCGAGCCGAATTTCTTTTCCAGCACGACGTTGCGCCCTTTCGGTCCAAGTGTCACTTTCACCGCGTTTGCAAGCTGATCCACACCACGCGCCATCAGGCTGCGTGCATCTTCTGAGAATTTAATGTCTTTTGCCATCGTTCAATTCCTCCTGTCTCGATAAAATGGATTATCCGATTACTGCCAGAATGTCGCTTTCGCGCAAGACGAGATATTCTTTGCCTTCCGATTTCACTTCAGTCCCAGCATACTTCGAGAAAATGATGCGGTCGCCTTCTTTGACTTCCATTTCACCGCGCTGACCGTTGTCCAGCAGCGCACCTGCGCCGACGGCGATCACTTTGCCCTCCTGCGGCTTTTCCTGAGCCGAACCCGGCAGGACGATTCCGCTGGAAGTTTTCTCTTCCGCTTCGACGAGCTCGATAACAACACGATCTCCCAATGGTCTTAACAATTGAAACACCCTCCTCAAAATATGTGATCCATCTGTTGTTAGCACTCTTTGTAGCTGAGTGCTAATCCAATTATCAGTTTACTTACTGCACCGCATTTTTGCAAGTAGGAAGGTGAAAAATTTTAATCTTTGCGGCGATGTTTTTAAAGCTCTACAATAGGGGAAAAGGATTCCCCATCAGGAAAGGACTGGCTCATGGCTACGAAACGTTCTTCTGCAAATAAAACCCGGCGCACCGCGCTGTTCATTCTGCTCATTTATATCATCGCCCAAGTTTCCGGCATCTTTCTCATCATCCCGCTGTTCAATTATTTCGAGAATCAGGGACTTGCCGAACAGGCCGCCCGGTTCTCTGCGGCCGGCTGGGTGACGTTCATCACATTCGGCCTCGGACTGCTCGCCATCCTGATCTTCATCGCGCGTGACAAGCGCTTTTTCGATATTTGGAAAGGCAAGAGTTCCAGCATGTGGGCTGCCATCGGCTGGGGCGTGCTCGGTTTCTTCCTGCTCCTCATCGGCCAGACGGCTGCAGCCCTCATCGAAGTCGCCATCGGGATTGAACCCGGTTCCGCCAACACAGCGAGCATCGCCACCGTGGCTGCTGCCGCGCCGATCATGGTCATTGCCGTCGTCGTCTTCGGCCCGATCCTGGAGGAACTCGTGTTCCGCCGCGTCGTCTTCGGTTCACTGAACCAGACGATGAATTTCTGGCTGGCGACAGCCATCAGCGCACTCGCATTCGCTGCCGTCCATATGGAATTCATCCACCTGCTCCTGTACTTCACCACAGGGCTTATCCTGGCGTTCCTGTACCAGCGGACGAAGCGCATCATCACACCGATCATCGCCCATATGCTGCTGAATGGCTACGTCATGCTGATCCAGCTGAACATGGATAAAATCGAGAACTTCATGCGCCAGCTGGAAGAACTCCAGCGGCTGCAGGGGTGACAATCGATTTGAATTTGAAAAGAAAAACCCATGCCCTTTCCGCGGATTGACTGCCGGGCCTCCGCACCCGTTGCCGCGGGCTTACGGGGTCTCGGACAATCAGTTTTCCCGCAGGAGCAGCATGGATTTTTTCTTTTCTTTTAATCTGATAGTCTCCAATTCTGAAATATACTTGCAAGTATCCCCAGTACCATTCCTTTTGGCTGCCCACAGAAAGCGAGCAGGTTTTGCAGAGCCGGTACAGACTGAACCGGCTCCGGTTTTATTCCTATTTAAAAAGAGGCTGTCCTCTGCGCTCTATGGGCGCTTCGGGACAGCCTCTTGCTGTTCTTCGATGATCTGCTGCTGTTCAGCCTTCAAGTGTTTCCGGTAACCGACCTTTGCGATTACGATGCTCGCCTCGTATAACAGAAGAAGCGGCACAGTGACCATCAGGTGTGAAATGATATCAGGCGGCGTAACAAAGGCCGCAATGACGATCAGAATGAAATACGCGTATTTCCGCAGCTGGATCATCTGCATCGGCGTCAGAACGCCAAGTCGTGTCAGGAACAGCATCAGCACGGGAAGCTGGAACACAGCGCCGAATGGCAGTGTCATCTGGAAGAGGAACGTAAAGTATTCGGTGATACCGATTGTCTCTACGATTTCCAGACTCTCTGAAATCCGGAGCATGAATCCGATGGCGTACGGAAACAAGATGAAGTATCCAAATGCGACGCCTCCGAGGAACAACAGCATGGAAAACGGGATATAGCTGAGCGTCACTTTCCGTTCGTTCTCGTGGAGTCCCGGACTGACGAACGCCCAAACTTGATACAGGATGACCGGTGAAATGATGACCGCGGCCAAAATCAGCATGACTTCCAAGTAAATCTTCAGCGGGTCTGTAATCTTGAACGCGTTAAGCTCCAGATCCTCTGCATGGTCGTTGAACTGCAGGTATTCAATCAGCGGACCGGACAGAAAAAAGCTTACGACAAGCGCCAACAGAAAGAAAACGACTATGATCGCTAGCCGTTTTCGCAATTCCTCTATATGTTCGACCAGCGTCATATCGTTCTGTTTCATTAAAATGACATCCTTACTTTACTTCTTTTTGGTCGTCTTTCTTTGTTGCGGTTTCATCTTCATCATCGATGAGCCCTTTTGTCGCATTCTTGAATTCACGGAGCGAAGAGCCGAATGCTCTTCCAAACTCAGGCAGTTTCTTCGGACCGAAAATGATCAGGGCAACGATTGCAATGACAATCAGACTAAGCGGACCTGGCATCGTATCGGACACCTCCTAACAGTATGACTCTATTTTAGCGCATCGCCTGTACTTTGGCTATTTGCAGCGGTTTTCCAAATGTGACGGTTTTACGTCTCTTGCTGACGGATAAAATATATAAGCGTCTGCAGTTCGACTGACAGATCAATAGTATGGATGCGGATCCGCTCCGGCACATCGATGCGGACGGGCGTGAAATTCAAAATCCCTTTAATGTTTGTGGCTGCAAGCCGGTCGGCCATCTCCTGGGCCGCGCTTGACGGCACGGTCAGAATGACGAGTTCGATGCCGAATTCCAGCAGTTTCTCTTCCAGAAGGTCGGGGTGATAGGTCATAATGCCGCTCTGCTCTTCCCCTTCCGCCGGACTGCCGGTGTCGAACGCCAGCACGATCTTCGTATTGTGGTTCCGCTGAAAGTTATATTTCAAGAAGGCATTCCCGAGACTGCCGACACCGATCAGCGCGACATTCGTTGCTTCATCCCGGTCGAGGATTCCGCGAAAAAACTCGAGCAGCTCCTGGACATGATAACCGTAGCCTTTCTTCCCGAATGCACCGAAATGTGAAAAATCCCGGCGGATCGTCGCAGAATCAATCTTCATGGCTTCACTCAACTCGCGGGAGGACACGCGGACTTTGCCGGCATTCGCAAAGTTCTGCAAAAACCGGTAATACAGCGGCAGCCGTTTCGCCGTCGCCTGCGGGATCTTTGAAGCTTCAATCAAGGAAAACACCCTCCTGCAGTCTTGTCAAATCGTTACTATCTTACCCGAGGACAAAGGTTCTGTAAAGCCGGTCCGTTGCACAGCGGCAGTACTTCGGCTAAACTTGAAACAGAATTGAGGTGAACCGGATGATCGTATTACAAGTGAACAACATCCAGAAGTCATTCGGAGCGGAAGAAGTACTCTCCGGGGTGAAATTGGAAGTGCAGCACCGTGACCGTGTCGCACTCGTCGGACGCAACGGAGCCGGCAAATCGACACTTTTGAAAATCATAGCGGGCGAGATGTCTTATGACGGCGGCGAAATCATCATGCCGAAGGACCTGACAACCGGCTACCTTGAGCAGCACTCGGGAATTGATTCCCCCCGGACAGTCTGGGATGAAATGATGACCGTATTCGAACGGTTCCGCAAACAGGAACGGAACTTGCGGCAGCTGGAACAGAAGATGGCCGATCCTGACGTCTACAATGATCCCCAGCTGACCCGTAAAGTGATGGCCGAATATGATACACTGCAGCATACGTTCAAGGACGGGGGCGGTTACCAGTATGAATCCGATACCCGCGCTGTGCTCCACGGAATGAAGTTCTATCCTGAAGATTATGATAAACCGGTCGCCACGCTTTCCGGCGGCCAGAAAACCCGGCTTATGCTGGCCAAACTCCTGCTGGAGAAACCACAGCTGCTTATCCTCGATGAGCCGACCAACCACCTGGACATCGAAACGCTCCGCTGGCTCGAATCCTATTTGAAAGGTTATCCCGGCGCTCTGCTGATCGTTTCACACGACCGCTACTTCCTTGACCAAGTCGTGACGACGGTCTACGAAGTTTCCCGGCGCAGAATGAAGCGATTCACCGGGAATTACACCCGTTATTTAGAAGAAAAGGCAAAGCAATACGAACTCGACCGGAAGCAATATGATAAACAGCAGGAAGAAAAAGCGAAACTTGAAGAGTTCGTCCAGAAGAATATCGTCCGCGCGTCAACAACGAAAATGGCGCAAAGCAGACGCAAGGTCCTTGAAAAGACGGATTGGATGGACGCGCCTGAAGGCGATGAAAAGTCGGCGCGCTTCGGCTTCTCCATCCGTCGGCAGAGCGGCAATGACGTACTTATGGCGGATGACGTTTCCATCGGTTACGGAGAAGAGCCGGTCGCCCATAACATCTCCTTTAAGCTTTTCCGGGGGGACAGCCTGGCGCTTGTCGGACCGAACGGCGTCGGCAAATCGACATTGCTGGAAGCGATCGTCAAGAATGATACCCTTCTGTCCGGAACCATCCAGCGCGGCACCGGCGTCCACATCGGTTACTATGACCAAGAACAGGCAGAACTGACGGGAAATAAGACCGTCCTCAATGAATTGTGGGATGAATATCCTCAAGTTCCAGAAAAAGACATACGGGGTATCTTGGGCAATTTCCTTTTCACTGGAGACGATGTCCTGAAACCGGTCTCTTCCCTGTCAGGCGGCGAAAAAGCCCGAGTGGCGCTGTCAAAGCTCATGATGCAAAAAGCTAATGTCCTTATTCTCGATGAACCGACGAACCATCTGGATCTCGATAGCAAAGAAGTGCTTGAAGCAGCACTCATCGATTATCCCGGCACCATCCTCTTTGTGTCGCACGACCGCTACTTCATGAACCGGATTGCCACAAAAGTGATTGAACTGACGCCGGAAGGAACCGAGGAATTCCTTGGCGACTATGATTACTATCTGGAAAAGAAACAGGAAGCTGAAGAGCTGCAAGCACTCGCCGAAGAAGCCGCGAAACCCCTAGCCCAGACTTCCCGTCAGACCACCGGACGGTTTGATAAGGATATCCAAAAGCGGGAGCGCCAGCTGACCCGCCAGCTTGCATCCTTGGAAGCAGACATCGGAGAACTTGATGAGCAGATTGCAGCCATTGAAGAACAATTGTGTAATCCTGAAGTGTTTCAGGACCATGAGCGTGTCCTGCCCTTGCAGCGGGAGCTGGAACAATTGAAGGAAACCCACGACCGGGAAACGGAACGCTGGGTAGAACTTCAGGAAGAACTGGAGACGTTCATGACATGACCGCATGCAGCCGCATGCGGTTTTTTGTTTAATATCCTTCTTAACGGGAAAACATAAAGGCTTATTCTTATTCCTATATGTTGGTCAAGGGCTTTGATCAACTTTTTCATTTCCACAAAGTTATTCACAAATACCTCGTGACAACAACGGCTATCAACAGACTTTTACACATTATCCACAGAAAAAGAAAAAGTTATACACAAACTTGGTTGAATAACCACACACAATATATAGGAACCGGGCCTATTTACCCTCTACTTATACACAGGTTATTCACAAAATGTGCATAAGTACAAATGTTCTCTATTGACAGAAACAATTGCCTGCGATAATGAAAAAAGCGGTTTTCCGTCCCGGTTCAGACAGAAAATCCGCTTTTTTCTTTCCAGGACTGAAGAATCAATCCCGGACGGCCATTCATTGCCATTGTACTTCGAATTCCTTGCTCATACATCACTGTTCCCGCCGCTGCGATCATCGCTGCATTATCTGTACAAAGCGGAAGCGGCGGAATATAAAATGGAATTCCCTTTTCCGCGAAAGCGGCTTGGAGGGAAGTCCTTAGCCCCTTATTGGCGGCCACTCCGCCTGCCGCAATAACTTGGCGGACGCCATATGCTTCGGCCGCACGCACCGTCTTGCCGGTCACCACTTCCACCACACTCTCCTGGAAGCCCCTTGCTATCGCCGCAGGGTCCGCCTCCTCTCCCCGCTGAGCCGCATTATGCAAGTGGTTCAGCACAGCGGATTTCAGCCCGCTAAAGCTGAAGTCATAGGATTCTGTCTCAAGCCAGACGCGCGGGAACTGGACCGTTTCTCTGCTTTCCTGGGCAAGCCGGTCGACATGCGGCCCTCCGGGGTATGGCAGTTTCAGCGAGCGTGCGACTTTATCAAATGCTTCACCCGCTGCATCATCCCGTGTTTCGCCAATTACATCAAAACTCCCATGACTTTCCATGTAAATCAATTCTGTGTGCCCGCCTGAAATAACCAGTGCAAGCAATGGAAAATCCATTTCCTGGACGAGCCGATTAGCGTAGATATGCCCTGCTATGTGATGGACCCCTATAAGGGGAAGACCGTTCGCAAAAGCAAAGGCCTTTGCAGCATTGACGCCGATCAAAAGCGCTCCTACGAGTCCGGGACCTTCTGTCACGGCAACTGCCGTCAGCTCTTCAGGTTCCATATCGGCTTGGCTGAGCGCTTCTTCAATCACCATGGTAATCCGTTCGACATGATGACGCGAAGCCACTTCCGGTACGACCCCACCGAATCGTTTATGGCTGTCGATTTGCGAAGCGACCACATTCGAAATAATCTCTGTGCCATTCTTTACGACAGAAGCGGCCGTCTCATCGCAGCTTGTTTCAATCCCGAGTATATATTTATCCATTGTCATGAAAACTCACCCACATTACGAGCGCATCCTCGTAGTTATCTGTATAGTATCTTTTCCGTATTCCGCCTTCAATAAAACCAAGCTTCCGATATAAGTTCTGGGCGACTTTATTGCTTACCCGGACTTCGAGAGTCATGTGACGGGCTCCCTGTGCACGGGCAGCCGCAATTGCCGAACGCATAAGTCCTTCCCCGATTTTCCTTCCACGGGCTTCAGGCAGGACGGCAACATTCGTGATGTGCGCTTCATCGATGATGAGCCACATTCCGCAATAGCCCACAATCCGGCTTCCCAATTCCGCAACAAGATAAAGCGCATTTTCATTGTGCTGCATCTCGTGATAAAAGGCTTCTTTCGTCCAGGGAATCGTGAAAGACTTCAGTTCAATGGCAAAAACTTGATCGATATCACGATCCGTCATCCGCCGGAATACCGGTTCGTTATTCATGTTGCCGGTCCTTTCCGGGCCTTCAGGTAGTTTGCTTCCGCTTCTGCCAGTCGCCGATACTCCGGCACCGCCGCATGGGCATTAACTGGCGTTTCTTCCATCGCCAATCGAATCAGTTCAGATGCCCGCGGCAGCCGGTTATGTGATCCAAGAAATAACGCCCGATCACCTAATGCATTCCGGATCGTCTCCTCATGCTGTGATGCGTCTGATCCCGCGAACAAGATGGTTCCTTCTGCTGTCTCCAGACGCCCCAGTAAATCAGAAAGCTCCTGATGGGCTTCAGGTTCCGCCGAAAGAAGAGATGGTCCTTTGAATGTACCAGCATAGACGGTGCCGCGACGGGCGTCAATGATCGGACAGATCATGCCATTGAAATAGCGACCGTTCGCCGCTAGAATCTTAAGACTGGAGACTGGAACAAGCGGAAGTCCGAGTGACCATGCGAGTGTCTTTGCAATCGTCATGCCGATCCGGACACCGGTATAAGAACCTGGTCCTTGGGCAACCGCGATATGTGTCAGATCCCCTGGTTTAAGCGAGGCCCGATGCAGCAGCGATTCCACAGCCGGCATTGCTGTCAGGGAATGATTGATCTTCAAGTTGGAAGTCTCTTCAATGAGTGTTACGCCATCTTTAACGAGACCTACTGCAAGAGGAGAGTTTGAAGTATCGATTCCTAGCCACGTCATTCCATCAGCTCCTTGCAGATAAGTTCATACCGGTCTCCATATGGGTGGAAAGAGACGTGGCGGATGTTCTCCGATTCCCGCCTGATACGGATTTCCAGCCGTTTCGCTGGTAAGTATTCTTCAATGAATTGCGCCCACTCTACGACCGTCACTGCGTCGCTTCCGAGAAGTTCTTCGAATCCGATATCCTCATCGCTGTCTTCCAGACGGTAAGCATCAATATGGTTCAATCCCAAACGGCCTTCGTACTGTTTAACGATAGTGAAGGTAGGAGAATTCACGGTCCGTTCTATGCCCAGCCCTTTGGCCAAGCCTTTTGTGAAGGTTGTCTTGCCTGCCCCCAAATCCCCTTCTAATGTCACTAAATCACGCGGCTTCAGTAAAAGCGCCAACTTACCAGCAAGTGCTTCCGTTTCGTCGGGCGAATATACCGTTGCTTCATAGGTCATTTCCCAAAACCCCTTTTGCGATTCTGTTCATAGTGTAGCGGACTTTCCCGCCATATACAAAAAAATAAACACAGCATAGGTGCTGTGTTTATGAGCATATCAAAATGGCGGTCCCGACGGGAATCGAACCCGCGATCTCCTGCGTGACAGGCAGGCATGTTAACCGCTACACCACGGGACCATAACTATAGCTGAGTACTTCTCACCTAAGCGACAAGTTCTATTATACCAGCTTCGGCTCATATGGCAAGCCGTATCGATGGGAAAAGCTTTTAGCTGTCACTTCAATTCAATATAAAAAAGCAGCTGCCGAAGCAATTTTGCTTCGGCGGCTGCCTGGTGTGCCCAGCGA
>NZ_NHTN01000058.1 GCF_002167005.1 Indiicoccus explosivorum | reverse complement strand
ATCGCTGACTAGACTTGCTTTTACTTATTTAAAAGATTGGGAAATGGCTCAGGACGTGGTACAGGAAGTGTTTGTCACAGTATTTCAGCAGCGTCACACATATTCGGAAATCAAGTCATTCAAAGCATGGATTTATCGCATAACGATCAACCGATGTAAAGATATCCTTGAAAAAGGCGGCGACGTGCCGACACGAGCACTTGGCATAAAGTGTTTCAGCATGTCGTGGAGTTTCAGGTAGACCCGCTTCATTTCACTGCCGCTCACCGCCGTCGCGGAAGGCTCATAAAACATGAAATGCCAGGACGCCAAAAATGTCTCACCGTAGACGTTCAGACAATGCTTCAAAAACAGCTCCAATTCCGCGAAAAAGAGGGCTTCGTCCTCTGAAATTTCCTGGTAATCGACGCGGACGAACAGCGAAAACCCATGTTTCTGCAGAAACGTCAGGGCAAAGTCCGCATTGTAGTACGGGGAAGTGGTCGCAACGGTTTCATCCGTCTCCACCGGGGGGATGAGTGTGGTGCCGCGGATCAGTCTGTCGATTCCGACATACTTCAGGCCCAGTTCCGATTTTGCGGTCAGCAGCTGCGACCGCACGCCTTCCTTGAGGACTTCCCGGAGTTCGCCGATGGAAAGGTGATGATCCGCATGCATGACTTTCCCCGCCGGTGTCAGTGATGCATCGATCGCCAAGTTGACGGCGGTCGATCCTGTATTCGGATAGGCCTCTGTCTCATCCTCCTCGAGAAACACTTGGAGTTTCCTTAAAATATCCCGCAGGCTGTCCGGCCGGGAACCTGCCTCTTCACGCGGGGACGTTTCCGGCGCTTTCGTATCCCGGTGGTTCTCACGGTAGGTTTTCAGCGTCTCCCCATACGTTTCTTTGAAGAGCTTCGCCAGGGAGCCGGTGTTCGGAAACCCGTTGTTCATGGCAATCTGCGCGATGGGTTTGGTGGTGTAGAGCAGATCTTTCACCGCATGCGCCAGGCGGATTTCCATCAGGAACCGGTTGAATCCGATGCCCGTCTCCTGTTTGAAATAACGTGACAAGTACCCTGCGGAGAGATGGAACCGGTCCGCTGTTTCCGAAAGGGTGATGGGCTGTTCGTAGTTGTCTTCAACGAATTGGATGATCTGCTTCAGCCGGTAGTCGCTCGTGCTGACTTTTTCCAGGCTGCTCGCCCGGTGCTTGAATCCGCGCGCCAAGATGATCAGGATGCTGCTGATGTTGGACTGGATGGCCAGCTGATGCGTTTCTTCTTGCTGGTAATGAGACACCAGCGTCTCAGCCAACAGCTTCCGTATAGTTTTGACCAGCTTTTCCCGCCCCATGTCGATCTCCCTGGAATAGCATTCGAACCGGCTGTTGCGGTAAGCGGCATAGTATCGGTCCAGGTATTGGCCCGATACAGACACCGTCAATACCCGGTTCCCTGCCCTTCCGTCCGCCTGATAAAGCTGATTGCGGTTGATGACGAGCAGATCTTTTTCTTCCAGCGGGTAATAGCGGCTGTTCGTCTCAATGGTCAGGCTGCCGCTCACCACCATGACCAATTGAAGGTCCGGGCTGATGGCGGGTGCCGATGATTTTATCTCCCCGAAATTCACCTCAAAGTCGCTGCGCTGTCCCACGATCAGATCCCTCCTGCTTTTTCCTGCCGCCCGGCTGCCGCCTTTTTGTCATGATTCATTTCAAAACGCGGTGCGGTCAGACGCGTCCGCCTTCTTTATACACAGCATGGACATCACGGAATGCGCCGATCCCGTCTTCTGGATCTCCGTTGAGGAGAACGAAATCAGCCGTTTTCCCTTTTTCGAGCGATCCTGTCTTATGGTGGACGTTCAGCGTCTCCGCAGCATGGTAGGTGGCTGCTGTAATGATATCACGGACCGGCATGCCATAGGCGTTCATGAGTTCCAGCTCCTTGGCGAAATCGCCGTGGAGATTGAACGGCGTCCCCGCATCGGTACCGGCAGCGATCTTGACCCCGGCTTTGAGCGCTTTCCGGAAACTTTCCTGATGCACATCAAAGCAGTGGACCGCTTTCTTCACCGCGTGCGGCGGAATTGCGCCGGATTCCGCGTTCTGGACAATATAATACGGAGCAGCAAGCGTCGGAACAAGGACCGTTCCATACTCCAGCATGAGTTCGATCGTCTCATCGTCGAGGAAAATGCCGTGTTCGATGGTGGTGATCCCAGCCCGCACGGCGTTCTGGATTCCTTCTGTCCCTTGGGCATGGGAAGCGGTCGTTTTCCCGGCATGCTTCGCTTCTTCGACGGCTGCGCGCATTTCCTTTTCCGACAGCTGCGGTGATCCCGGGTCCACACCCGGTGTCATGACCCCGCCGGTCGCCATCAGTTTCAGCACGTCAGCGCCGGCTTTCAGCGTCGAACGCGCCGCTTTCCGGACCCCGTCTTCCCCGTCCGCTTCCGTCGAGAACGGATACCCGTGCCCGCCGGTCATGACGATCGCCTGCCCGGAACCGTAAACAGCGGGACCTGCCATCAGACCGGCATTCACCGCGTTCCGGAATTCGAGATCGATGTGCCACTTGGAACCGAGATTCCGGACGCTCGTCACTCCCGCTTTCAGCTGTTTCTGCCCGTTGACATAATGGCGGTAAGCCGCCGTCGCCTGGGAGTCTTTTTCAATTTGCGCGAAAGGGTCCGCATCCCCGTCCATTCCCAAGTGGACATGCATATCGAAAAAGCCGGGCACCGCCGTTTTCCCGCTTCCGTCCACCGTCTCATCCGCCGTCATCCGGACCGCTTCATCGCCGGCCGCCACAATACGGCCGCCTTCCACAACGATGGCCGACTCCCGGAATTTTTCGCCGCGTCCTGTATAAAGTGTGATGTTCTCCCATTTCGTCGCCAATCTGATTCCTCCTTCAATTCGTGATTCCTGCGGGCGAGTCCCGTCTCTCTTCAGGAATCCATCCTTTTTTCAATAAAATCCTTCAGCACGTGGATCCCCAGGACACAATCGTTCAGGGAAGACCATTCTTTCGGATTGTGGCTGATCCCGTCCCGGCTTCTGACAAACAGCATCGCAACCGGCAAGTGCCGGCCAAGAATCATCGCATCATGTCCGGCACCGCTCGGGATGTAAGTCGGCTCGATGCCGAAACTCTCCAGCGACCGGGCGAGCGACGCCTGAAGCTCACCACCGATCGGGACAGGCATGATCCGCGTATTCTGTTTAATATCCAGCCTGATCCCCCGTCCGGCGGCCACTTCCTCCGCTTCCGCGATGATCCGTTCAAGCAGCCGGTCCCGCGTCTCTTCTTGGATGTCCCGGATGTCGGCGTGCATAATCACTTTTTCCGGTATTACGTTGATCCCGTTCGGCGCCACTTCCAGCTTCCCGACCGTGGCGACCGCCGTGTCACTCACTTCTCCGGGTATATCCGGAATCCGCTGGATCAGCGCTGCCGCCGCGGCCAAGGGATCCTTCCGGCCGGTCATGGGTGTATTGCCGGCGTGCCCCGCCTGTCCGGTCCATTCCATTTCCAACCAAGCCGGTCCCGCGATTCCGCTGACAATGCCGACCGGCTGCTGCGCCGCTTCAAGCCGTTTCCCCTGCTCGATATGGACTTCGACGAACAGTTCCAGCTCATCCAGGTCCCGGACTGCGCTTTTAAAGCCGGAAAGGGTGCTGCCGTATTCCAGCAGCACCTGTTCGAGCATTTTCCCGTCATAATCACGGAGCTGTGCCATTTCGGCCTCGGGAATGTCTCCAGTCACCGCCCGGCTTCCGGTCAGCCCGCTGTTGAACCGGGAACCTTCTTCATCCGTGAAAATAATCACTTCATACGGTTTCTCAGGCACGTAGCCCGTTTCTTTCCAGGATTCAGCCACTTCCAGCGCAGACAGGACGCCCAGCGGGCCGTCAAAATTCCCGCCGTTCGGCACGCTGTCGACATGCGAACCTGAAGCGATCGCTTTGGCACTGCCCTTCTTCCCTTCAAGACGGCCGAAAACGTTTCCGGCCCCGTCTTCCGAAACGGCGAGACCCGCTTCTTCCATCCACTGTTTCACGAGCGCCTTCGCTTGTTTTTCCTCAGCGGAAAGACCGGGACGCCGCACGCCGCCGGGTTCCGTATACCCGATGCGGGAAAGTTCGTACAGCCGCCGGGCGACGCGCTCGCCGTTTATTCCCGAATGGGTCAGTTTTTCATCGTACGCGTTCAGCAAATCAGCATAGACCGGATTGTTCTGTTCAGCAGCCATAGCAGCCTCCATTTCTTTTGTGGTTATGTGAAACGTCTCTGTTGATATTCCGCAAAACAGCTCCACTTTCCGCTGTCTGCTCCATATGTTTTGCAGTTGAAAAAGTCTGCACTATTCTTTAACAAAACCTTTTTTATTGTAAATTATAGGAATCCGACAAAGATTCCCGCGAGGACGACCGACACGATCGTCACGGTGATGAAGCCGCCGACGAGCATCGGCGGCAGCATGTAGCCGGTCAGCACTTCGCGTTCTTTTTCATCTTTTGTCAGCGCATTGATCACTTCGACAGTGATGATGTAGTCCGCCGGAAATCCATAAAGCGCAGTGAGCGATACGGCGAAAGCCATTTCCTTGCTGACTTTCAGAATCTTCCCGATGATGAACGAGAACAGATACATGCCTGCGACACCGATGATGATGCAGGCGATGAGCGGGTAAAGCAGTTCAAGCATCATACTCGGGGTCGCGTTTTTCAGGCCGTCGAAGATGTACAGCAGGAGACCCGCTATCGCGAAACCGAAGCCATTCGCCTTCTGGAGCGGATGACGTTCAAGGAATCCGACGCTTCGGCCGATGACACCGAACAGCAGACACAGCACGAACGGGCTGATTTCCACAAGCGGCGCAGCCAGCACTGATGTCAGGTAAGCCAAGTAACCGACGATCGCAAGGCGAAGAAACTTGAAGAAGTCCGTATCGTATTTTGCCGGCATTCTCGCAAACAGACGCGGTTCCTTCACTTCTTCCGCAAGTTCCGACGTCTCCTCGCTGACCAGTTTCTGTTCGGGCAGGTCGTTGTTGCGGTACCTTTCAAGAAGGTTCCTGCCTTCCCGTTTCAGCATGATCGAAGTGAGCGGATAGCCCGCAAACCCTTGCATGACATAAATGACGATAGCGAAGACCGCCAGCGTCGGAAGCCCTGCCGCTGTCGCGCCTTCAGACATGATCAGCGCGGAGACGAGCCCGCCGACCAGCGGCGGAATGGCGACCACGATCGTCTGGAAATCGAACAGGAGCAGCCCGATGCCGAACAGGGCGGCGATAATCCCGAGGATCCCTGAAATGGCGATCAGGATCGTCCGCCATTGCTTTTTCAGTTCCTGCAGCGACAGCAGCGTCCCCATATTCACGATCAGCAAATAAATGAGGAGGACAGCCACCGCGGCGGGGATTCCGGCGATTGCTACGATATCCGGCGGAAAGAATGTCCAGTATCCCAGCAGGAAGAGGACCCCGCTGATGAAGATGGAAGGAATCCAAGCTTTTGTGCGAATCGAAACGACTTCGCCTATGTACAGAGCAAACAGTAAAACCGCAATTGCCAGCATTTGTGCCATTCAATATTCTTCCTTTCGTTCTGTTAAGTTGATGAATCACGATGCGGAATGGGATCAGTCCTCAAAACGGTATAACGCAATGGAGTTCCTGACGAAGGAGAATGCAGGGGAGGTACCGGTGATCCGCAAACGTATCCCAAGGCGGGCCTCTGTACAGGAGACCATCAGCTGTTTTTCAGACCGGTTCTGCGCCGGGTTCTGGAACCGGTTACACACATGTTGCATTTTTCCAGCGAAATCGAGGCTGCCGGATGTCCAAGATTTCTTGACAGCGTACTGTTCCAGAATGTATCACTTCTGCTGATTGTTGATTTCATCCCCCCTTATCCTGGTCGCCAGCTGAACGGAATCGGCTGGGCCTCCATAAAACTTTTCCCTACCTTACCATAAAAAAAGCATAAGTTAATAGAAAAATTTAATAAATTTTAAATCTTTATTTCTTTTTTTCGATCATTTCACCGATAAAAAAACCTTCAGGTTCTGAATATACCTGAAGATCCGAATGGTCCTGTTTCTATTTTCATGCCCTTCGCCGCCGAAATGATTCGCCGGCCTGTCAGCCGAACCGGCGGTGAAAGTCTTCGATAACCTTCATCGCGCCCGCCACCGTCAGAAACACCAGAACCAATAAGACGAGGATGAACGCAAACGGATAGCGGATTTCCAGGAAATCTTGCACTGTCATCAGAAACGGCTTCCGCATGTGTTCAGAGCGGGGGTCAATGTAGTATAAGTGCTTGACCGATGTTCCGGACAGCACCGGATGCCAATTCCCGTCTTCCGGTTCCAGCCAGATTTCAATCCGGTCACCGACTGCAATATCCATTTTCTCTCCGCCTGTCATCTGGACCCAGGAAGGAATGTATGTATATTGAATCGGGAGAGAAGAGGGCAATTCCGCATTTTCCGGCTGTTTGAGCACTGCTTCGATTTCCAGCGTCATTTCACGGGTCTGCGAGTGTTCTTCATTTTGGAAAAGAAGGACATCCTCTGTCACTTCACCGGTCAGATGGAGCGGTGCTTCGGCATGGACCCGTTCAACTTCTTCCGGTTCCATGGCTGCTGAAGCTGGCTGTGAGGATCCGGAAAGAACCAGCAGCAATACCAGCAAGCCTGACAGCATCGATTTCATTGCACACGCCTCCTTTCCATGTAAAGAATCAGACGGCTTCATCCGTTAGAAGTTACAGGATGGCGGGCACAGAAAAAAGCCGAAGTCCGTACTTCAGCTTTTTTCCGGTCTGAACCCCGGTCAGCTGACCGGTTTCACTTCTTTTAAGTGTGCTTTGAAATCTTCCAGCGGGAGCGGCCGGCTGAATAAATACCCCTGTCCGAAATCGCATGACATCCCGCGGAGAATTTTCTCTTGGCCGGCCGTCTCGATGCCTTCCGCCACCACTTTCATCTTCAGGCTGTGCGCGACATCGATGATCGATTTCGTAATCAGCGCCTTGGATTCATTCTCTTCCATATCCAGGATGAACGACCGGTCGATCTTCAAGTAATCGACGGCCAGCTTTGTCAAATAACTGAGTGACGAATACCCGGTGCCGAAGTCATCCAAGGACACACAGACGCCCAGCTTCCGCAGCTGCTCCAGAACGTCCATCGTCCTGTCGATGTCGTAAAGGACCACGCTTTCCGTGATCTCGAGATTCAGCCGTTCCGGCGGGTAACCGGTCTCATCCAGCAGGGCGGTCAAATTCACAAAAAAATGATCCGAAAGCAATTGGCGGGAAGAGATGTTGACGTTCAGCATAATCGGTGTCCCTATCGACTGGATATCCGCCATCGCCTGCTTCAGCACCCATTCCCCGATTCTGTGGATGTGCCCCGTCTTCTCCGCTAACGGAATGAAGTCGAGCGGCGACACAAATCCGTAAGCCGGATGGTGCCAGCGAAGGAGCGCTTCGGCTCCGGTCACCTCTCTCGTCTTCAAATCGATCTTCGGCTGATACATCAAGCGGAACTCCTGATTTTTCAGCGCCTTCTGCATGTCACTGACCAGGCGGTTTTCCATCACCGTTTTATCGTTAAGTTCTTCGCTGTATGTGCAATGACTGATTTTCCGGTTCTCATCCCGCTTCGAGTAGTACATGGCGACATCCGCGTATTTCAGGAGGGTTTCCACTTCCTTCCCGTGATCGGGGCAAAAACTCATGCCGACTGTCGGTGTGACCGACAGATCATTCGGAAGTGCAGCGGGAACGCGGCGGATCACCTCTTCCGCCAGTTCTTCCGCTTCGCGCCTGGAATCGCACTCGACCAACGCCACAAATTCATCCCCGCCGTACCGTGCAATGAAGCCCGCCGGCTCCAAGATTTTCTGCAGTTCCCGTCCTGCATCCCGGATCACCGCATCTCCGACGTGGTGCCCGTAAGCGTCGTTCACCCGCTTCAGCTGGTCCAGATCGATGAACAGCAGCGCGAACTTCGCCGGCTGTCCTTTAGGACGGTTCCAGTACCTGCTGACTTCATCGTAAAAGTGGTTCCGATTCGGCAATCCCGTCAAATCATCATAAAAAGCAAGCTTTTCCGCGCTGGCCAGTGCCAGTTTCTTTTCCGTCACATCTAAAATAGTTCCCATCATCGCCGGAGCTCCCTTATATTCAATCGAAGCGGACCGGAGCTCGGCGATGATTTTCGAACCGTCCTTCCGCACAAGACGCAGTTCCTGAGTCCCCACACTTTTGCCATGCATCGACTGGAGGAACCGCATGAGCGCGATTTCCGCGCTTTCTTCATCAAGTAGCTCATAATAACTCATCCCGATCAATTCTTTCTCCGAATAGCCCATCATCTCTTCGAATTGAGCATTTACGAACACAAGTACGCCGTCCTGCGCAATGTAGACAGCATGCGCGCTCTTGTCGATGAGTGTCTGGTATTTCATGACCGATTCCCGCAGATCCTCTTCGGTCTTTTTCTCGGAAGAAATATCCATCGTAAATCCGTTCAGCTGAAGGGGTTCCCCTTCTGCGCTGAAAACCGGTTTCCCTTTCATCCGGACCCAGACAACTTCTCCATCATTCCGCTGCACTTTGAACTTGAAGTCGAATGCTTCGTGCGCCGCGAACGTCCTTTTAAGTTTCGTCAGGATATCCTGATGATCGGGATGGACCCGCTCTAGCCACAGATCCGGTCCCATCATATTTTCCGCCGAATCCCCATAGATCCGTTCAACGCCGGGTGTCACAAAAAGCGTTGCTGTTTTGACGTTATAGCTCCAAAAGAAAATACTGATATCTTCACCGAATAAATTCAGATTCGTCTGCCCGGTTTTTTTAAAGAAATCGAGGAGATGATTCAATTTCACTACTTTTCCTTCCGGCAATTCCTCCAAACTAGCCCATTCCCTTCATTGACCACTCACAAAATTTTTGGTGTATTTTATCATTTTACCCAGCAAATGCCGGCATTTCACTAATTATTATAAAAAAATCTGTATTTTTATCTTTATCGGCAGCCATGCCATAATTTTTAAGAATATGAATCAGTTCCGAATGAAGAAGAATTCACCTCCTTCATCGGGTGCCTGCCTTAAAAAGAAAACAGCGCCCGGCGGACCCTTTCAGGCTCCGCCGGGCACCCCTTTTTCATCGCTTTTTCCTGTTCAAAATATCGCCCATCCAGCCTTTTGTCTTCAGGAAGAAAAACAGGAGCGCGGTGTTGATTAGGATGAACAGTGCCGCAAACAAGTACCCATACTTCTCATCCAGTTCGGGCATATATTTGAAGTTCATACCCCACCAGGCGCCCCAAGCTGAAATCGGCGTGAACAGCAAGGTGATGACGGTAAGGGATTTCATGATTTCATTGCCCATGACAGAAGCGGTCACTTCCTCAAGGTCGACCATTGTGCTTACTTCTTCCGTGTACTGGCTGATCAAATACTCACAGCGATGGATCTGGCGGCCGACCCTGTCAAAGAATTTTTCCCGGCAATCTTCGCTGAACGCTTCCTTCGATGCCATATGCAACTCGGAAATGGGAATGATCAGGTTTTTCATGACCAGCAGCTGGTGGCGCAAGTTCATCAGCCGATCCAGCACCTTTTCTCCATTCTCTTCTTCCAGCTCCCACATCAGTTTCCGGATGTCCACTTCAAGGGCGTCAATTTGTGACAGGAAACTGGTCGTGACATCATCCAAAATCGCCATGAATCCCTCCAAGGGGCTCGCTACCGATTCCATATTGGTCAATATCCGGTCCTTATCCAGGCTTTCCAGGCTCCCGAAATCCAGGTGCGCAGTGACGAGCACCTCACGGCTGATGAAAAAATGCATCATTTTCTCCGCTTCCCGTTTGTCGGGCCGCTGCTTATACGTGATAGTTCCCCACAAGGATTCCTTCCCGCCGGCGGTCCGGTTCATCTGAAGCGTATTCTGATCCTCTTTGTAAACATGCCGGATCCAGTCATCCGGCACATGGTAATCCGCAAGAAGGACCTGTAGCTGATCCGGATCGGCAAAATCCATCTCATGCCATATCCATCCTTTGGAAAACGAATGATTTTCCAACTCGTCCTCCTCCTTTGTCCTGAGGCCCGTTTTTTTCTGTTACTCCGCATCTTCCCTGTACACACGCCCTTCAAACGGAGCCGGTTTCAAAAACTGACGGCGGCTGTCCGGACGCACCCGCGGTGCCACGTTCAGGATAAAGTAACCGATGACCAGGATCAGGATGACGAGAGAGTAGTAGAACGTAGCAATCGGGTCGTGGTGCTCGACGATGATCAGCCGGATCATCGCTGTGATGCCGATGTAAATGAAATAGCGGAGCGGAAAGTGGTAATTCTCTTTGAAATATTTCACGATCATCGAAATGAATTCGAAGTAGAGGAAGAACACGAGAATGCTCTCCAGAAATGCCTTATAATCCCCTGCTTCTTCAGTCAGGACAATACCGCTCAATCCGATCAGCTCTCGGATGAGGAGGACCGCCAGTATAGCGGCCAGGAAAACGAGGGACAGGTTCAGCAGGAGCTGAAGAATGAGCGGAAGCCCTGCAGCGACTGCGCCAAAATGCCGTTTGACCATTTCCATTTCCGATTACCGCCTCCTGCTCATTGTGAGATGGCTGCGAGTTGCGCGCGCAGCCAAAATGCCGGATTCCGGTTTCACTGTACCATGGCCGGACAGCCTGCGGCCGGATTCGGGGAAAGCTTAAAACAACTTTTACTTCCCGTTAATAAAGATTCATAACTGGATAAAAAATCCGGGTCCGGTTTGACAGCCTTTCAATTGAGAGTTATTATCAGTACGTTGATAATAATTCTCAATATCAATTAGAGGAGGCGATGGTTCCGCGCCACTTCAGTCATTTGTGCCACATCATCTTTCCGACCCCGTTGCCCGCTTTGTGAAAAGATGGCTGTTTCAGCCTATATACATAATTTATTCTGTAAAGCCGCCGGCGATGAGCCGGCAATTGCACTCCGCTTAACCAATTCCAACAAAAGAAAAGGATGATTCTTCATGCAACTGAAAAAACAGTCCCCATTAACCGCCCTCGCCGTCTCGGCGGGCGCCCTGCTCCTGCTCGCCGGATGTGCCGGCCAGGAAGAGACGGCTTCAGCTCCGGAAACCGGGACCGCTGCAGAGAGCACCGGTTCGGAGTATCCGATCGTGATCGAGCACGCATTCGGTGAAACGGAAATCACGGAAGAACCGGAACGGATTGTGACCGTCCAGTGGGCGAACCACGATGTGGCGCTGGCGCTCGGTGTCGTCCCTGTCGGATTTTCCGCCGCCAATTACGGTGTGCAGGATGACAGCGGACTGCTTCCGTGGACGGCCCAAGCACTCGAAGAACTCGGAGCGGAAGACCCGAACATTTTCCAGGATACGGATGGCCTTGACTTTGAAGCGATTTCCGATGCCGATCCGGACGTCATTCTCGCCGCCTACTCCGGCATAACCCAGGAGGACTACGATATTCTCAGCCAGATTGCGCCGGTCGTCGCTTACCAGGACGGACCGTGGACAACGACCTGGCGGGACCAGGTCCTCCTGAATGCGAAAGGAATGGGAATGGAGGAAGAAGGCGAGCAGCTGGTCGAAGACACGGAACAGCTCATCGCGGATGCGGTGGCTGGCTATCCGAAAATCGCGGGCAAGAAAGTCGCCTGGGTCAACTTCTCTGCAAAAAACTTGTCGGAGTTCCACATTTACACACCGGCTGACCCGCGGGGAGCCTTCCTGGAAGAACTCGGCATGGAATATCCGGAAAGCGTCACGAGCCAGATCACGGATCCTTCCGCGTACGCATTGCCGGTCAGTGCGGAAAATGCGGATATCCTGAATGATGCCGACATCATCATCGGCTACGGCGATGAAAGCCTTTATGAAGCGGTGAAAGCGGATCCGCTTCTCGGCCAGATCCCGGCCATCGAGCGCGGCTCAGTCGTTTTCGTCGGCAATAATACGCCGCTCGCGGCTGCCGGCAACCCGAACCCGCTCGCCATCGAATACACCATCGACGAGTATCTGGAATTAATCGGCGGGGCCATCGATCAGCTGGATGACTAGTCCGACCGTTCAAGCGCCCGACAAGCATGACCTGCACATCCCCCGGAATTTTCCGGCCGTGCTGGCAGTCAGTCTGCTGCTGCTCCTTCTTTGCGTGCTCGCTTCCCTGGCGTTCGGCTCCCGCATCGTGGAAGTGAGTGATGTGGCGGATGGACTGTTCCGGCCTTCAGTGGAGACGTACGAGGCGGAAGTGGTCCGCCAGCGGATTGCCCGGACCGTCTTCGGCCTGCTGTGCGGGGCGGCACTCGGCGTTTCGGGCGCCCTCATGCAGTCGGTCACCCGCAATCCCATCGCTGACCCGAGTATCCTCGGTGTGAATACCGGAGCTGCCCTGGCCGTCGTGTGCGGAATCGCCTTCCTCCAGATCAGTTCGGCGGGCGAATACATTTGGTTTGCGCTCGCCGGGGCGACCGTCACTGCGGCGGTTGTCTTCGGAATCGGATCGCTCGGCAGGAGCGGTGCGACACCGCTCAAGCTCGTGCTCGCCGGTGCGGCGACAAGCGCAGCGCTTTCGTCACTCGTCATGGCCATCATGATCCCCCGCGCTCAAGTGATGGACCAGTTCAGGTTCTGGCAGGTGGGCAGCATCGGCGCCGGCAATTGGGACGCGATCGGGACATTCCTGCCGTTCCTGTCTGCAGGCATCGCGATCGCGCTCCTCACTTCCCCGGCGCTGAATGCCCTGGCGCTCGGTGACGAAGCCGCCACCGGCCTCGGCGTCAAAACCGGCACGCTCCGGCTGCTCGCCGCACTTGGCGCGGTGCTGCTGTGCGGTGCGGCAACTGCGCTGGCCGGACCGATCGGATTCATCGGCCTGCTCGCGACCCACGTCATGCGGCTCATCCTCGGCGCAGATCTGCGGTTCGTGGTGCCGATGTCCGCGGTGGCCGGCGCCGCCATCCTGATCGTTTCCGATGTCATCGGCCGCCTGCTCGGCAGTCCGGGCGAACTGGAAGTCGGCGTGGTCACCGCGTTCGTCGGTGCGCCGATCCTGATCATTCTGACCATGAATATGAAGGTGAGATCGTTATGACAAGTTCATCCATGGACTGGATCCGGACCGGAAGGCAGAGGCGGCACCGGCGCTGGCTCTTTGTCACAGGCACACTCAGTGCGCTCGCGTTCCTGCTCAGCTGCGCGATGCTGCTTCTCGGCAATACCATTTATCCGATTCCCGATGTGGTCCGGGTACTGGCCGGCGAACAAATCGACGGCGCTTCATTCGCCATTGAAGTGATCCGCCTTCCCCGCCTGCTCGCGGGATTCTTCGCCGGATTCGCCTTCGGCATCGCGGGCAACACATTCCAGACGATGCTCCGCAATCCGCTCGCCAATCCGAACGTCATCGGCATCACCGCCGGTTCCAGCGCCGCGGCCGTTTTCTGCATCGTCGTCCTGCAGACAAGCGGCGCCATCGTTTCCGCCGCTTCCATTGCTGCCGGGCTTGCGACAGTACTGCTCATTTATGTACTGGCGAAAGGGAGTTCATTTTCCATCGGCCGGCTGATCCTCATCGGAATCGGGATCCAGGCGATGCTGAACGCACTGATTTCCTACTTGCTGCTGATCGGCGATGAACAGGACCTGCCGGCAGCGTTCCGCTGGCTGAGCGGGAGCCTGAATGGCTCGCAGCTCCATGAACTGCCGCCGCTCATCCTGTCCGTGCTCCTGCTCGCTCCGGTCATTGTGGCACTCGGCAAGCACCTCAGCATCCTGGAGCTTGGCGAACAGGCGGCCGTTTCAGTCGGTGTAAATGCAGATATGGTGAGAATCGCGCTCATCGTCAGTTCCGTCGTCATGATCGCCATCGCCACGGCTGTGACCGGACCGATCGCGTTCGTTTCATTCCTCGCAGGACCAATCGCCAAACGGCTCGTCGGCAGCGGGTTTTCAAACGCCATTCCCGCCGGTCTCGTCGGCGTCTGCCTTGTCCTTGCTGCAGATTTGATCGGCCAGTTCGCGTTCGAGACCCGCTATCCGGTCGGCATCATCACGGGTATCCTCGGCGCGCCGTACTTGATTTTCCTGCTGATCCGGATGAATAAAAGAGGAGAGTTGTAATGAGACAGACCCATACATTCCAGGCAAAACAGGTGGTTGCCGGGTATGAGCGGAAAACCGTCATCGACGGAGTCAGCCTGACAGTCCCGAGCAATAAAATCAGCGTCATCATCGGCGCGAACGCATGCGGGAAATCGACGCTGCTTAAGACGCTGTCCCGGCTGAACAAAGCGTCGTCCGGTGACATCACACTCGACGGCAAAGCCCTCAGCAAAATCCCGACCAAGCAGCTTGCCCGTGTTCTCGGACTGCTTCCGCAGTCCCCGATCGTACCGGAAGGGATCTCGGTCGCCGATCTCGTCGGCCGCGGCCGTTTTCCGCATCAGTCGCTCCTGAGCGGCTGGTCGAAAAAAGACTACGAGGCTGTCGCCGAAGCGATGCGCATCATGGATATCACGGAACTGGCCAATCGCAGCATCGATGAGCTTTCCGGCGGGCAGCGTCAGCGCGTCTGGATCGCCATGGCCCTTGCCCAGCAGACCGATATCCTGTTCCTCGATGAACCGACGACGTTTCTGGATATCACCTATCAAGTCGAAATCCTCGACTTGCTCACCGACCTGAACCGGAAGTACGGCACGACGATCGTCATGGTCCTGCACGACATCAACCTTTCCGCCCGCTACGCCGATCATATCTTCGCCCTCCGGGAAGGAAGACTGGTTGCGGAAGGCGCGCCGTCGGAAGTGATCACGAGCGAACGGGTCCGGGACATCTTCGGACTGGACTGCCTCGTCATCGATGATCCGGTCTCCGGCTCCCCATTCGCGATCCCGCGGGGCCGGCACCACGTTTCTTAACGGCCTGTGCCATCAAAAAGAATCGCGCCCAAACCGCCGGACAGCGGATTGGGCGCGATTTTTATTTTGTACCTATGGTCTGGAATTGCGTCTGGCACAGGCACCTGACAAAGAGACGGAACCAGCAGGAAAAAGCCGCTATCTGAAATGATAGCGGCCAGCGTAAGCATCTATTATTGAGCTGTCAGTCCGCCGTCGATCACGAACTCGGAGCCTGTGGAATAAGCTGATTCCTCGGAAGCAAGGAAAAGGACCATGTTCGCCACCTCTTCCGGCTGAGCCACACGTTTCAGCGGAATGTGTTTAGCAAACTCTTCCACCGCCGCTTTTGTATCTTCCTGGACCACCATCGGCGTCGCAATGACGCCCGGGTGTACAGAATTGACACGGATGCCGTAATGGGCACACTCGATCGCAGCTGCTTTTGTCATTCCGCGGACAGCGAACTTCGTATCGGTATAACCGATGGCACCTGCCACCAGCCCATTCATGGAAGAAATATTTACGATGGAACCGCCTCCCGCCTTTTGCATGGAAGGAACGACTGCCTGCATACCGAGGAAAACAGAAACTTGGTTGATGTCGACAATCCGCCGGTATTCCTCTTCTGTCATCTGCAGCATCGATTTAGCCATTGTGATTCCCGCATTATTCACAAGAACACTGACCGGTCCGAATGCTTCTTCCGCCTTTGTGATGACTGCCTTCCAATCTCCGGCGTCCGTGACGTTCTGTTTCACGAACAGCGCTTCACTGCCAAGTTCGTCAGCGAGAGCTTTCCCTTTTTCTTCGTTCAGGTCAGTCAGGACCACTTGCGCTCCTTCCTCAATGAACCGTTTGGCGTGGACAGCCCCCATTCCTTGAGCAGCTCCTGTGACAACGGCCACTTTCCCTGTTAATCGCCCCATCTGCAATTCCTCCTAAAAATGTTTCTTTTATGCTACACATGTAAATTAACAGATAAGTATGGCGGTTGTCTATCTAATTCTTCCGATGTCATAATGAATTCATCGAACCTGTTCACGTTTCGGTCACCAGAAGGAGGATGGACCATGACAGCAAGTGAAGACCGCCGCATTCTTCGGACCCAGCAAAACTTAAAGAATGCGTTGCTGAATTTATTGGAAGAAAAAGACTTACAGGAACTTTCAGTCACGATGGTCGCGCAGAAGGCGGGATGCAACAGGGTGACCTTCTACTCCCACTATAAGGATTTGAATGCCTTACTCGCGGCTGTTGTCGGCGATTACTTGGAAGGGCTGAAATCCCATTTCCGCAACAGCTTCCGCGATATGAAACGCTTCTCCTCCCGGGATGTCAGGCGGCATCTGCCGATTTTCGAATACATTTATGAAAACCAGTTCATTTTTTCGCTGATCATCGAAGGTGAAGTGCTTCCAGGGTCGCAGAACCAATTTTGTGAGAGCCTCGCAGAGGTTGCCCGTTCCCGTTTGAAACTCGAAGAGGAGACAACGGCGGATATTGCCGCGATGAATTATTTCCTCACATACGGCAGTCTCGGATTTTTCTTTTATTGGATTAAGCAGGATTTCAAAGATTCCCCGGAAACGATGGCGGGTAAATTAGCGGAACTCCACGGCAGCATGTTCAAAGGGGCCATCGTCATGGAGGAGTGATTTTCCGGAGGCACTGACCCGGAAACCGTTCGCTGCCATCAAAAAGAATCGCACCCAAACCGCCGGACAGCGGATTGAGCGCGATTCTTTTTTTGTACCTATGGTCTGGAATTGCGTCTGACACAGGCACCTGGCCTATCCGACCGCCACGCCTGCTGACAGCTCCCTGCATTCAGCCAGCCGGGACACGTCCAGATTCCCGCCGCTGACGATGGCGCCGACTTTCCTGGCCGACGCCGGCAAATAACCGTGTAGCGCGGCCGCCGTCGTGGCAGCCCCCGCTCCTTCGACCAGCATCTTTTCCCGTTCCAGCATGAAGAGGATCGCCGATGAAATCTCCCGCTCCGTCACAGTCCACACGTCATCCACCAGGGATGAAATGATGTCCGTCGTCAACTTGCCCGGCGTTTTCACCATGATGCCTTCGGCAATGGCAGGACCGCCCGGGATTATTGGCGGAATGCTGCGGAAGAGCGAAGCGATGGCCGGCGCGGATTCCGTCTGGATACCGATGACACGGACCGACGGACGGAGCGCTTTAACCGCTATAGCCGTCCCGGCAAGAAGCCCTCCGCCGCCCGCCGGGACGAGCAGGGTGTCGAGGTCCGGGCACTGCTGGAGCATTTCCAGAGCGACTGTCGCCTGGCCCTCGATGATGGCCGGATCGTCAAAAGGATGGACGAACACGGCACCCGTCACCGCCTGTTCTTCTCTGGCGGCAGCATAAGCCTCGTCGAACCCGCTGCCGGTCAATTTCACCGCGGCTCCGTATTGCCGGGTCGCGGTCACTTTTGCCTGAGGCGTCGTCTCCGGCATGAACACGGTCACCGGGACACCGCGTGCCCGGCCGGCAAGCGCCACGCCCTGTGCATGGTTTCCCGCAGAAGCGGCAATGATTCCGCCCGAACAGGCGCTGTCCGGAAGCTGACTGATTTTATTGTAAGCGCCGCGCACTTTGAATGATCCGGTCTTCTGCAGATTTTCAAGCTTCAGATCAATGCTTTTGCCTGTCAGTCTGTTCAGTGTGGCCGACTGCTTGCACGGTGTGCGGTGGATGATCGGTGAAAGGCGGTTCAGCGCATGGTATAGCCCTTCTGTGTCATAGGAATTCCCAAGAAACTCATCTCCTAACTAAAGTAATATGATGTTCCGGACGGCACTTCAAGCACGTGCCGTCTTTTTTTCGTAAGCTTCGATATGCGGTTCGTATTGGAATGTCAGCGAAATCTCATCCCAGCCGTTCAGCAGCATCTGTTTCCAGTACGGATCGATTTCGAAGGAATGGACGGTTCCGTCCGCCCCCCGTACGGTCTGGTCTTCGAGGCTGATCTGAAGCTGATAAGGTTCCCGTTTCCCCTTTTCAAGAAGCTCCGACACTGCCTCTTCCGGAAGCCGGATCGGCAACAGGCCGTTCTTCACGCAATTATTATAGAAAATATCCGCGAAGCTCGGCGCGATGACCGCCTTGAATCCGTAATCCTGGATCGCCCAAGGTGCGTGTTCACGCGATGAGCCGCAGCCGAAGTTATCCTGCGCCACCAGGATATCAGAGCCGGCATACCGCGGGTCGTTCAGGACAAAATCATTGTCGGGACTGCCGTCCGGCCGGAACCGCCAATGATAAAACAAGTACTTTCCGAAACCGGTCCGCTCGATACGCTTCAGGAATTCTTTGGAAATGATCTGGTCGGTATCCACATTTTGCCGGTCGAGCGGTGTCATCACACTGTGAATTTCGTTAATCGGCTGCATGGCTGCGCCTCCTCTGCTGTTTTATGCCGATGGCACCGGCTCTTTCAAGTAATTCCGGACATCGGTCAGTCGTCCTTCGACCGCCGCTGCAGCAGCCATCACCGGGCTGACGAGGTGGGTCATGGAACCTGCCCCCTGGCGGCCTTCGAAGTTCCGGTTCGACGTCGAAGCGCATCTCTCTCCGGCCGGAACTGCATCTTCATTCATTGCCAGGCACATGCTGCAGCCCGTTTCCCGCCATTCGAAACCGGCATCCAGGAAAATTTGGTCAATCCCTTCTTCTTCCGCCGCCCGTTTGACCGATGCAGAGCCCGGTACGACAATGGCCCGGACGGCCGGATGGACGTTTCTGCCCTTCACGATTTCGCTTGCCGCGCGCAGATCCGCGAGACGGGCGTTCGTGCAGGATCCGATGAAGACGTGCTGGATTTCGATGGAATCGAGCGGAACGCCTTCCTCGAGGTTCATATACGCCAGCGCTTTCCGGACAGCTTCCCGGTCCGCCTCTTTATCGAAGTCCGTCAGCATCGGCACCGTCCCGGCAATTCCGGATCCCATGGACGGGTTCGTTCCCCACGTCACAAACGGCGAAATTTCATCCGCATGGATCGTCAAGGTTGTGTCATAGACGGCCCCCGGATCACTGGCCAGCGCCCGCCAGCGGTCGGCCGCCTCTTCGAACGCCGCCCCTTGCGGTACATGCCGGCGGCCCTTCATGTACTCGACCGTCGTTTCGTCGGGGCTGATCAATCCGGCGCGTGCGCCCGCTTCGATGGACATGTTGCAGATCGTCATCCGCTCTTCCATCGATAGCTTCCGGACGGCTTCCCCGGTATATTCCACAATATGCCCGGTCCCCACATCGATCCCGAACTTCGCGATGATGGCGAGGATGACGTCTTTAGCGGCCACACCGAATCCGAGTTCACCGTCAATCCGGATTTCCATCGTCTTCGGCCGTGACTGCCAGAGAGTCTGCGTCGAAAGCACATGCTCGACTTCACTCGTCCCGATCCCGAACGCCAGCGCACCGAACGCGCCGTGCGTGGATGTGTGGCTGTCTCCGCAGACAATCGTTTTGCCGGGCTGGGTGAGACCGAGCTCGGGTCCGATCACATGGACGATGCCCTGATCCGGATGGTCGATGCCTGCGAGCGGAACACCGAACTCTTCACAATTCTCCTGAAGCGTTTTGATCTGCTTCCGGGAAATGGGGTCCGTGATGATGTTCCGGTTCCGCGTCGGCACATTGTGATCCATGGTGGCAAAGCACAGATCCGGCCGCCTGACGCTGCGCCCGTTGAGCCGCAGCCCCTCGAACGCCTGAGGGGATGTGACTTCATGCAGCAGATGCAGGTCGATGTAAAGCAGATCCGGTTTTCCTTCTTCTTCGTATACAACGTGCTGTTCCCAGATTTTTTCGATGATCGTCTTTGGCATGGCAGCTGCTCCTTTCTTTAGCGATAAGAATACATGATGTGTTCGGAGACGAATTCCCGTTCCAGTTCTTCGATGACTTGCGCGGCGAATGCGCCTGTCGAGATGACCCGCTTGCCCGCGCCTGCGATATCGCCTGTGCAGTAGCCGTCTTCGAGTACACCCGCCACGGCTTCTTCCACAGCGGCCGCTTCGGTATGGAGGCCGAATGAGTGCTTCAGCATCATCGCCGCCGACAGGATCGCCGCCGTCGGATTCGCTTTGTTCTGTCCCGCGATATCCGGTGCAGAACCGTGGACCGGTTCGTAAATGCCGAATCCGTCGGTCCGGATGCTGGCGGATGGCAACATGCCGAGAGACCCGGTGATGACCGACGCTTCATCGCTCAAGATGTCGCCGAACATATTTTCCGTGACGATGACGTCGAACGACCGGGGATCGGTGATCAGTTTCATCGCCGCCGTATCGACGAGCATGTGCTCCACTTCCACATCCGGATAACCGGCTTTCTTTTCCTCGACCACTTCGCGCCACAGCTTGCTCGTCTCCAGGACATTCGCTTTGTCGACCGACGTGACTTTCCCGTTGCGCGTCCGGGCGATCCGGAATGCCTGATCGACGATCCGTTCGATTTCTTCCCGCGAATAAACCATCGTATCGACCGCCCCTTTCGGCGACCGCTGCTTCGGTTCACCGAAATAGACGCCGCCTGTCAGTTCGCGGACGATCACCAGATCGACGTCTTGGGCCACTTCCTCCTTCAGCGGAGAAGAGCCAAGCAGTGAAGGCACCGCTTTGACCGGCCGGATATTAGTGAACAGGCCAAACTCTTTCCGGATGCCGAGCAGGCCCTGTTCGGGCCGCAGGTGCGATGGCTGCTGATCCCATTTCGGCCCTCCGACAGCACCGAGGATGGCCGCATCGCTCGCACGGCAGGCTGCGATCGTCTCTTCCGGGAGCGGATGGCCGAACTGTTCGATCGCATCCCCTCCGATGGCTGCGTAATTGAACCGGAATGCGTGGCCATAGCGCCGCGCCACCGCCCGAAGTACTTCCACTGCCGCTTCCGTCACTTCCGGACCGATTCCGTCACCAGGCATTACTGCGATGTTTTTCACCATATTGATCTCCTCCTCGAAGTGGGGTTTATCGTTAAATTGCCGCTGCTTTCAGTCTCGCTTCCGTTTTTGCCACTTGGCGGTTCACTGCGTTCAAGTACGCTTTCGCCGTCGCTTCCAGCACATCCTGTGCCGCGTCGCGTCCGGTCACGGTCTCCCCGCCGTAACTCATGTTGATGACCGCTTCACCGAGGGCGTCGCGCCCTTTCCCGATGGAAGTGACCCGGTAATCGAGGATATGCACTTCCTCTTTGACGACCCGTTCCAGCGTATTGAAGATCGCTTCGACCGAGCCGGCACCCGTCGCCGCTTCACTGATCAATTCCCCTTCCGGTGAATAGGCGGTGACCGTCGCGGTCGGAACGTGCGCAGTACCGTACTGCACCTGCACACTGGCAAGTTCATACACCGGCACGTCCTCGTCGTGGATCTGCTGATCCGTGAGCAGCACCATCAGATCTTCTTCCACAATCACTTTTTTGCGGTCCGCAAGTTTTTTGAATTCCGCAAAGGCGTTGTTCAGTTTCTCTTCGCTCAGCTCGAAGCCCATCTTGATGGCCCGGTCTTTGAAGGCATGACGCCCGGAGTGTTTTCCGAGGACAAGTTCCGTCGCTGCGTCCCCGATCAGTTCCGGCGTGATGATTTCGTATGTCAGCGGATTCTTCAGCATGCCGTCCTGATGGATGCCGGATTCGTGGGCGAATGCGTTCTTGCCGACGACCGCTTTGTTCGGCTGGATGATGCTGCCGGTCAGCTGGCTGACGAGCTGGCTGGTCCGCTTGATTTCATGGAAATTCACCGACGTCTCGACTTCATACACCGGCTTGCGGATATGCAGCGCCACCGCTATTTCTTCCAGCGCCACGTTTCCTGCCCGCTCCCCGATGCCGTTGATCGTGCCTTCCACCTGATCGGCACCGTTTTCGATCGCCGCCAGCGTGTTGGCGGTCGCCATTCCGAGGTCATTATGGCAATGGGCCGACAGCTTCACGCGGTCGATCCCTTTCACGTTCTCTTTCAAGTAGCGGAACATTTCACCGTATTCCTGCGGTGTGGCGTATCCGACGGTATCCGGAATGTTGATGGTCGTCGCGCCCGCTTCCACCACTTCCCCGATGATCCGGGCAAGGAATTCCAGATCCGACCGGGACGCATCCTCGGCCGACCACTGGACAAGCGGGAAGAAACGGCGGGCATATTTCACAGACTCGACGGCCGCTTCCACGACCTGGTCCGGTGTCTTCATCAGTTTGTGTTCCATATGGATCGGTGAAGTCGCCAGGAAGATATGGACATGCGGCTGTTCCGCGCCGCGCAGCGCTTCCCACGCCCGGTCGATATCCCGTTTGACCGAGCGGGCCAGACCGGTTACGATCGAGTTCTTCACCGTGCCGGCGATTCGCTGCACCGCATCGAAATCCCCTGGGGAAGCGGCCGGGAAGCCGGACTCGATGACGGTGACACCGAGCCGTTCCAGCTGGCGGGCGATTTCGATCTTCTCCGCCGTGTTCAGGTTAATGCCGGCTGACTGTTCTCCGTCCCGCAATGTCGTGTCGAAAATGTCAATTTTTCGCATCCGCCGTCACCTCTTTCCGGGTTTCTTCTTTTGCCGGGTTCACAAACGGCATCATGGCACGCAATTCCCGGCCGACCTGCTCGATCTGGTGGGTTTCCTCGGCTTGTTCAATCGCCCGGAATTCCGGGCGGTTCAGCTGATTTTCAAGCAGCCAGCCTTTTGCGAACTTGCCGGTCTGGATGTCTTTCAGGATGTCTTTCATCCGGTCTTTCGTCCCTTCGTCGACCACGCGCGGGCCGGATACGAAGTCCCCCCACTGGGCGGTGTCCGAAATCGAGTAGCGCATGCCCGACAGTCCGCCTTCGTACATCAGGTCGACGATCAGTTTCAGCTCATGGAGACATTCGAAGTAGGCCAATTCCGGCTGATAGCCCGCTTCCACGAGCGTTTCGAATCCGGCTTTCACGAGAGACGTCAGCCCCCCGCACAGCACAGCCTGTTCGCCGAAGAGGTCGGTCTCGGTCTCTTCCTTGAAGGTCGTTTCCAAGACGCCGGCCCGAGCCGCGCCGATCCCTTTCGCGTAAGCGAGGGCCACATCTTCCGCCTGGCCGCTCACATCCTGATGGACTGCGAATAAAGCCGGGACACCTGCGCCGGATTCGTAAGTCCGGCGCACGAGATGGCCGGGGCCTTTCGGAGCGACAAGGAACACGTCCACATCCGGCGGCGGCACGATCTGATTAAAGTGGATATTGAACCCGTGGGCGAAAACAAGGGATTTCCCCGCCTTGAGTGCCGGCTGGATCGCTTCGTTGTACACTTCGGTCTGGCGCTCATCCGGCACCAGCACCATGATGACATCCGCCGCCTGGGCCGCTTCCGCAGCGTCCGTCACCCGAAGCCCGTCCGCCTGGGCTTTCTCGAATGATTTGCCGGGCCGGACGCCGACGACGACATCATAGCCGGAATCCTTCAAGTTGCGGGCGTGTGCGTGGCCTTGCGATCCGTAACCGATGATCGCGATCGTCTTTCCTTGAAGCACCTGTTCGTTTACGTCTTGGTTATAGTACATTTTCGCCATTGTTTATTCCTCCTCGGATGGTTGGGTTCGTTTTATAGAATGGACAGCTGGGCTGTATAAGGTTTTTGCGTTTCCCGGACGAATGCCGATACACCGCTCCGCGTCAGTTCTTTTACACCGTACGGTTTCAGCAGGTCGATGAAGGCATCGATTTTCTCCGGTTCGCCGGTCACTTGGAACGTCGTGACATTTTTGCCCATGTCGATGACGGTCGCCCGGAATGGTTCCGCGATGCTGTAGATTTCCCCGCGCGCCGCAGGAGGAGACGCCACTTTGATCAGCGCCAGCTCCCGGACGACTGTGGCTTTATCCGTGATGTCATGGACTTTCAGCACATCGATCTGTTTCTGGAGCTGTTTCAGCAGCTGTTCCAGTTTCCGTTCGTCTTCCACGTTGACGACGAATGTCATTTTCGACACGCCGGCCTGTTCGGTGAGGCCGACTGAAATGCTTTCGATATTGAATTGCCGTTTCATCAATAGACCCGTCACCCGGTTCAGGACGCCGCTCTGATTGATGACTGTCGCTGTTATGATCCGCTTCATTTTCCTGTCACCCCGATCATTTCGTTCAGCCCTTTCCCCGGCGCCACCATCGGGTAGACGTTTTCGAGCTGCAGGACCCGGCAGTCGATCAGAGCCGGTCTGTCCGACGCGAACGCTTCACGGAAAACCGTTTCCGCTTCCGCCGGCGTCTCCGCTTTGTAGGCATCGATTCCGTAGGCCTGTGCCAATTTCACAAAATCCGGCTGCACGTGGATCAGCGACTGGGAATACCGTTCTTCGTAGAATGTCTCCTGCCACTGCCGGACCATTCCGAGGCTCTGGTTGTTCATGATCACCACTTTGACCGGCAGCCGCAGTTCCTGTAAAAGCGAAAGTTCCTGCAGCGTCATCTGGAAGCCGGCGTCGCCGACGACCGCCACCACGAGTTCATCCGGTTTTGCCAGCTGGGCGCCGATCGCGGCCGGAAAGCCGAATCCCATGGTCCCGAGCCCCCCGGAAGTGACCCAGTTATGCGGACTGTTGAATGCGTAGTACTGGGCTGCCCACATCTGATGCTGGCCGACATCCGTCGTCACGATGGCATCGCCGCCCGTCAGCCGGCGGATCAGCTCGACCGCCTGCTGCGGGAGGATGTGCTCTTCACTGCTTCCGGTGTACCAGAGCGGATACTCGGTTTTATTCGCAGCCAGTCCGTCCAGCCAGCCTTCTGTATCCTGCCGGGTGAACGGCTGTCCGAGCAGCGCCGTCAAAGCTTTCCTGGCATCCGCTACGATCGGGATGTCCGTCGGGACGTTCTTGCCGATCTCCGCCGGGTCGATATCGATATGGATCACTTTGGCGTTCGGCGCGAACGATGCCAAATTGCCCGTCAGCCGGTCATCGAACCGGGCGCCGATGTTCAAGAGCACGTCGCACTGGCAGATGGCGGTGTTCGCCGTATAGGTGCCGTGCATGCCGGCCATCCCGAGGAACAGTTCATGGGTTCCCGGCATACTGCCGAGACCAAGGAGTGTGTTCGTGACCGGGATGCTGTGCCGTTCGGCGAATGCCTGCAGTTCCGCTGAAGCTTCCGCGGCCAGCACGCCGGCCCCCGCAAGGATGAGCGGCTGCTTCGCTTCCTTCAGTGCCTGCACCGCTTTTTGGATCTGCAAGTAGTTCGGTGCCGTTGTCGGCTGGTAGCCTGGCAGCCGCACTTCTTCTGCCGGAACCGCTGCCGACGGTCCCGCAGCAATGTTTTTCGGGATGTCCACCACCACGGGTCCGGCCGTCCGGTCGACGCGATGTAGAACGCCTCTTTGACGATGCGCGGCAAGTCCTCCGCATTTTTCACTTGGTAGTTATGCTTCGTGATGGGCTGGGTGATGCTGACGATGTCCGCTTCCTGGAACGCGTCTGTCCCGATGACCGTCGTGGCCACCTGCCCGGTGAACACCACGAGCGGCAGGGAGTCGAGCATGGCGTCCGCGATGCCGGTCACCAGATTCGTGGCGCCCGGCCCCGAAGTGGCAAGGACAACTCCGGTTTTTCCGGAAACACGGGCATAGCCTTCTGCCGCGTGGATCGCTCCCTGCTCGTGCCGCGCAAGCACATGGCGGATCGGGTTTTTATACAAGGCGTCGTAAATCGGAAGCACGGCGCCTCCGGGATAACCAAAAATCAGTTCGACTTCCTGCTCTTTCAGCAGCTCGATCAGGAGATCAGCCCCGCTTTTCTGTTCTGTTTGGACCGCTGTGTCCCGCGTCTGTACATTCACTTCCAATTTTTCCGCCTCCTTTTCATATTTCTGCCGGCGTCTGTGGGTCTTCCGCCGGCCAAAAGAAAAAGCCTTTTCATCCGCACAGAAAAAATCTCTTCTGCGCAGGGATGAAAAAGCTTCATGGTACCACCCTGGTTCACTGCATCGCTGCAGCCTCATGGATAAGCCAGGCTTATCCTTTTGGTAACGGAACCCGGTCGGTCCGGGTTCCGGAAATGCTTATGCGGGAAGACCCTTTCAGCATTTCACTCAGAGGTGAGAAGCGGATGGCTGTATTGCCGGCTTCCACCATTACCGGCTCTCTGTCGAATACAGGACTCCATTCGCTTGCGTCCTCATCATTGTGTTACGGCTATTCTGCTGTCCTACTGAACACCGACTTTTTCTTCGTAAACTTTCACGCCGTCTTCCTGTACGAGCTGACGGAATGAATGCAGCAAATCTCTTGTCACCGGTCCCGGTTTCCCGTCACCGATCGTCCGGCCATCCACCTTGATGACGGAAATCACCTCGGCGGCCGTGCCTGTCAGGAACACTTCATCCGCGATGTACACGTCGTGCCTTGTGAAGACATCTTCCTGGATGTCGTACCCTTTCCGGGCGGCCAGTTCAATCACGGCGTTGCGGGTGATGCCTTCAAGCGCCCCGACATACCCGGGAGGCGTCAGCAGCTTCCCCTTTTTGACGATGAAGATGTTATCTGCCGATCCTTCCGCCACATATCCCTGTTCGTTCATCATAAGGGCTTCCGGCACGCCGGCCAGGTTCGCTTCGATCTTGACGAGAATGTTATTCAAGTAATTCAGGGATTTCACTTTCGGGCTCAAGACGTCCGAGCGGTTGCGCCTCGTCGCCACCGAAACGATTTCGATGCCTGTCTCATATAATGTTTTCGGGAACAGCGCCAGCTCTTCGGCAATCACGATCACATTCGGACGGCCGCAGCTTGCGGGATCCAGCCCCAGGTTGCCGACGCCCCTTGAAACCACGAGGCGGATATATGCATCCCGCAATCCGTTCTGACGGAGGGTCTCCGTCATGATGTCCGTCATCTCCTCAACGGTGTAAGGAATGTCGAGCATAATGGACTTGGCGGAATCGTAAAGCCGCTCCAAGTGCTCTTCGAGCCGGAAGATGTTGCCGTCGTAACTTCTGATCCCTTCGAAGACTCCGTCTCCGTATAAAAACCCGTGGTCATACACAGAAACTTTCGCATCTTCTTTGTTTACGAATTCGCCGTTCATGAAAATAACCTGATTCGCCATGATGTCCACTTCTTTCCGCTGAAATTTCGGCCATAATTCCTGAGGTGCCGGTGTTGGGGTTTCTTAAATTCCTGTAATCTTATCGCCTTAAAATACCGGTGTCAACACTGTTATTTAAGTTTTTAGCTAATTTAGAATCTTTGATTTTTTTGAATCCGCTTACATCGTTGATGCACTGCGCTTTTGGTTTTTTAAAAATTTTTTCGCGTTTTTTCTGTTTTGGCGGAAGGGACCGGCGTTCGCTCCGTGAACGCTCGTTTGCCTCCGAAAATTACATGCAAAAAAAAGCAGGAAGAGGAAACGGATTCCTCTTCCTGCCTTCATCGTTGGCACGGCTGCTTTTATTGCGGAAAAAACGGCTTCAGCCGTTCAGGTAATCCGTCACGGCACCTTTCGATGAACAGGAGACGTTATGCGCATATTTTCCGAGCACGCCTTTTCTGTACAGCGGAGGAGCGGTCCATTTTTTCCGGCGCGCTTCAAGCTCTTCAGAAGACACGTCCATGAAAATCTCGCGCCGCTCCGAGTCGATCGTCACCATATCGCCTTCTTCCAGGAAAGCGATCGGACCGCCCTCCTGCGCTTCAGGCGCAATATGGCCGACGACCAGTCCGTGGGTGCCGCCCGAGAAACGGCCGTCCGTCAGCAGCGCGACGGATTCCCCCATGCCTTTTCCGACCAGGATGGCGGATATCGACAGCATCTCCGGCATGCCAGGTCCGCCTTTCGGTCCCACATAGCGGATGACCAGCACATCCCCGTCGTTGATCCGGTTATCCACGACGGCTGCCGTCGCTTCTTTTTCCGTGTTGAATACACGGGCCGGGCCGGTATGGCGCTTCACTTTGACACCTGATACTTTCGCCACCGCGCCTGACGGGGACAAATTCCCTTTCAGCACGATCAGCGGTCCATCTTTCCGCTTCGGGTTATCGAACGGCACGATCACTTGCTGCCCTTCCGCAAGGTCCGGCGCGTCCTTCAAGTTCTCCGCCACTGTTTTTCCGGTCACGGTCAGGCAGTCGCCGTGGAGGTAGCCGGCTTCCAGCAGCAATTTCATGACTGCCTGGACGCCGCCCACCCGATGCAGATCTTCCATGACGAACTTGCCGCTCGGTTTCAGATCGGCAATGTGAGGCACTTTTTTCTGCAGCCGGTTGAAGTCGTCGATCGTCAAATCGACTTGAACGGCATGGGCAATCGCCAATAAATGCAAAATCGCATTCGTCGAGCCGCCGAGCGCCATCACGACAGTGATCGCATTTTCGAACGCCTCTTTCGTCATGATGTCCTTCGGATAAATGCCTTTCTCCAGCAGGCCGACGACGGCTTTTCCGGCTTCTTCGCAATCCTGCAGCTTCAGCGCGGCTTCGGCCGGGTTCGATGAACTGCCCGGCAGGCTCATGCCCATCGCTTCGGCAGCGGAAGCCATCGTGTTGGCGGTATACATCCCGCCGCACGAACCGGCCCCCGGACAGGCGCTGCATTCGATGCTTCTCAGCTTTTCTTCCGGAATGGCCCCGCTGTTATACTGGCCGACCCCTTCGAATACAGACACAATGTCGATGTTCTGGCCGTCATGGACACCGGGGGAAATCGTCCCTCCGTAGACGAATACCGCAGGAACTTCCGAATTGGCGATCGCGATGAGGCAGCCGGGGATATTTTTATCGCAGCCGCCGATCGCCACAAGACCGTCCAAGTTTTCAGCACCGACGACCGTTTCGATCGAATCCGCAATGACGTCGCGGCTCGGAAGCGAAAACCGCATTCCTTCGGTCCCCATCGATATCCCGTCCGAGACGGTGATCGTATTGAAGATGAACGGGACGCCGCCGGCTGACTTGGCCCCTTTCTTGGAACTGACGGCCAAGTCATGGATATGGATGTTGCATGGCGTGACCTCACTCCATGTGCTGGCGATGCCGATCATCGGCTTTTCGAAATCTTCGTCTTTCAGGCCGACAGCCCGCAGCATCGCCCGGTTCGGCGCACGCATCGCGCCATCGCTGAAGACTTTACTTTTAATGCGCAGATCTTTGCCCATATGTTTCCCTCCCCATGATGTACTGCCGGAAGAAACGACGCTGCTCCCCCAATGGCAATGTATTGATTCTAGATGAATTTTTCTGTGTATTCAATACGTTTCGAATAATGGATCCGTAAAAGGATGATTCCGGACCGTCCGCATGAGGTGCTGAGCCGCCTCAAAAAAAGCGCACCCCGCCGCCCGTGCCGGTGTCCGGATACGCTTTTTTAGGTCCCTGTGTACGGAACTATTCTGAATCATGCGCAGCACAGGGACAGTAAAAAATCATTTTTTCAGCACCCCGATGACGCGGCCGTTGATCCGCACGTCCTCCCCGCGCATCAAAATCGGTTCATAGGCCGGATTTTCCGACACGAGTAAAATTTCACTGCCCATCGGCATGTATTTTTTCATCGTCGCTTCCTGATCGATCACGGCGATGACGATATCCCCGTTCGACGCGGCGCTCTGCCGGTGGACGATGACGGTGTCGCCCTTATCGATCCCTGCGCCGGCCATGCTGTCACCTGTCACGGTGAGACAGAACGTCTCACGCGGCGATACCACCCAGTCCCTCGGGAGGGTAACAGTAGCTTCGTAGGACTCGGCAGCCAGCGCCGGTTTGCCCGCCGCCACGTCCCCCATCAGCGGAACCTCCGCGGTTTCATGGATCTGCAGCAGCACTTCTTGTCCTGCTTCCCGGATTTCGATCTGCCCGGCATCGTCCCCGTCCGTCATGTAATCATAGCTTTTCCCGTTTTTGAAATTCGTGTACAGCCGCCTGTTTTTCATTTCTGGCAGGAACTGCGGCCGGCATTTCGGCAGGTCCTGCACTTCTTCGCCGTTCCGGTCCAGGATTTTGACTTCAAGTCCATCGGTGGCGATGCCGTAAAATGCCCGGCTGTCCGCTTCCATGTAGGATTTTAGCTGGACGGCGGCTTCCCCGATTCCGCTGCCGAACTTCTTCACTTCCGCGAGGATGTACGGCCGCGCTTCTCCATCGGCATACACCATGACGGCGATGTCGCAATACCCTTTTTTCGAGAACTGCTGGACCTGGAATTCGAGTTCCATGAGCTCATACGGATAGCCGTACGTCCGGTGCAGCTCGCGGATCAGCCACTGGCGCGTAAGCTCTTCTTTGGAATGAAGATCGACGAGCTGGCCGGTCAGCTGATACTCTTCCAAAGTGATGGATTCGAACGGTTTCAGCGAAGCGTCCTTCTTCATCCGGAACTGCCTGAAATCGAACTCGCGGATGAATTTGGACGGCTGTTTGACGGATGACATATACAGCAGTTCATTCGCGCGGGTCATGCCGACGTACAGCAGTTTGCGCTCATCCGATTCAACCGTTTTCTGATCGTCCGCATCTGCGTGAAGATCTTGCGGGATCAGTCCTTTATTCAGATCGATCAGGAAAATGACTTTGAATTCGAGCCCTTTGATGGAGTGCATCGTCACCAGTTTCACTTGATTGGATTCAAAGTCCGGTTCGTCGCGCTGCAGGATCTCGCTCGGGATGCCGGCGGCGTTGAGTCCGGCCGCCGTGCTCTCGAGGCTGCGGTTGCCGCGGGCGACCACGCATATGTCGGACAGCGCATAATCGTTTCTCAGCAGTGCGATTTCATCGATGAGGAACCGCAGCTGCTGCTGGGGTGCCGGGAAAAACCGGTAGATCGGCGGGTGCCCGTGCCGGTCGATCAGTGCCGGTTTGACGAAATCCACGTTCGACCGGATGCTTTCGTCCGCTTCGATCAAGTGGAAGGCGGCAGTCGAAATCTCGGTCGTCGTCCGGTAATTTTTGCTGAGCGCCCGCGATTTCCCGCTCATGTCGAACCCGATTGTCGTGTACGGCCGGCCTTTGCCGAGCCATGACTGCCCGTAGATGCTCTGCGTGTTATCCGCGACGAACATCAGCGATGAATGCGCTTTCTCCATATACAATTCCTTCAGGAATTCCAGCTGCACACGGGTCAGATCCTGGCTCTCGTCGATGATGATATGCGTGTAGCGTTTACCCCGGCCCTGACGCGCTTCTTCCAGCGCCAGCATGTTCATCCGCTTGAAAGTGACCATGCCTTCCTTCGCAAGCAGTTCGCTGTATTGGCGCGATACTTCAAAAATGGCCGCCCGCACGTCCGAATTCTTCATGAGTTTCTGAGGGGTATTCCCGCCGCCTGCCGCCCGGCCGATCCGGTCCGCCGACTGGTAAGCTTCCACGTCCGTTATGGCGCACGCCTCGATCCACTCCGCTTCCTCTGCCAGGAAGAAGCTGTTTTTCGGCGACAGCAGCTTCACATCCGGAAAGGACTTTTTCACGTGGTGGATCGCCAGGATCATCTTCTTATGCTGCAGCTCCTTCGGGGCGATTTCGAGTTTCTTCCCCGTCCGGGCCACATAGCTCTTGAATGCGCTGTACATGAGGCTGTCGATCGTCGCGATTTTCACTTCAGCATCCGACGCGAACAGCCCCGCCGCGGATTCCTCCGTATCCGCCAGCCGGGCGTATTGATGCTTTATGTAGCGGAGCAAGGTTTTATTGTAAGTGACCAATAGAATCCGGTCATCTTCTTCATGGCAATAATGATCCTTCAGAAAATTAATCCGCCTAATGGCCACCGTCGTCTTCCCCGACCCCGCCACGCCCTTTACAAGCATCGGACCAGCCGGCTCCAGTTCCACGATCCGGCGCTGCTCCACGTTCAGCTTCATAAACGGCACCTCCCCATTTTTTTACAGCTCTTGTCTTTATTTTAGGAATAGACTGACAAAATAGCAAGGCAGTATATTCTGAACCGGGAATGCCCAACATAAAAAAGCTCTTCCTGGAACCTTTTGATTCCTGGAAGAACTTTGGTCTTCAAATAAGCGCGTCAACTACAGCCTGCCGGTATTGAATTGTAATGCCGCGGTTACGATTCAGGTTTCTGGAACCTGTACCCCTTCCCCCAAACGGTCCGGATGGGGTTGAAGGAAAGGCCGCCCTTTCTGAATTTTTCCCGGATATTTTTAATATGGGTGTCTGTGGTCCTGATGTCCGGCTCCTGGTGAGTCTCCCAAATACGGGCCATCAGCATGTCTCTTGTGAAAATGACTTTGTCGTTGACAGCCAGAAGTTCAACTAGCTCGAACTCCTTAGGCGTGAGTTCAACTATGGTATTCCCCGCATAAATGAGCCGTGCCGTTCTGTCGATTTTCAAATCGGCGGCTTCCAGTACATCTGTTTCAATCTGCCCGCCTGCCCGGGCGCGTCGGACGAGCGCCTTCACCCTCGCAACGAGCTCTTCCGGTTCAAACGGTTTTACCAGATAATCATCTGCCCCCGCCGTGAATCCTTCCACTTTGTCTTTTGTGTCGCCGCGGGCTGTGAGCATGAGAATCGGCACTTGCTTCTCTTCCCGGATTTTTTCGCATACTTCCCATCCGCTTATCCCCGGCATCATGAGATCCAGAATCACAAGGCTGAAACTCTTTTTCTTCAAAAGTGCAAGGGCCTCTTCACCATCTTCCGCTTCCTCTGCATCAAATGACGGATATAAAAGCACTTTCAATAAATTCCGCATCTGCCACTCGTCGTCCACGATCAATACCCGGTCTCTCGTACCCATCTGCTCATCACTCCCGCTGCCGGCGGCTGTTTAAGGATCCGCTGGCCGTTCATCAGCCTTGTGCTTTCATTCCTGATATCCGAGCATAGAAGAACAAGGGGCAGGCATTGCGAAAATTGCGCAAAGACCCATTGTAACGGATCACTCCGTCCGCCCTTCTTCAGAAGACGACATGAAATCTGTGCATGCCTCCACCATCTCCTGCCCGACGGACGAGTCCATCGCACCCATCATTTCCGCATGGTCTTCAGTTCCCATCCGGCCCATCATTCCGTCCCCGCCACCGGTCATCATGCCGTTCCCACCGCCTGCGAACCCGGAGGTCGCGGCTATGGGCAGTGCAAGGAACGCCAGTAATAAGGCAGCAGGCATTTTTTTCGCTCTCATCCTCTTCCCTCCGTTCTTCCGCTGAAAGTTCCACAGCCAAAATCGCAGCGTTTATGGCTGCACCAAATCGATGCCGGTGCCGTTGTCTGCAATCTGCTCCCAGCTCTCGCCGCCGTCTTCCGACAGATAGATATCCCGCTCGAATGTGGAGAAGAAGATCTGCTCTTCGTTTTCCGGATTCACTGCGATATAGCTGATCGCGTTCTGGCCGGAAAGTTCAGGAATCGGGAGCGCAGTCCCTTCCGAAAAGTCATCACTGAAGACAGTCAGCGTGAACGGATCCGCCACGCCGCCTGCCAGCAGTGTGCCATCCGGTGCAAACTCGACCGCCGTGGATGGGATGTCCGTGACTTCCGTGAACGTTTCGCCGAAGTCTTCAGAAACGAACACCCCCTGTTCCCCGGCTGCCGCCACCGTCCCTTCTTCCGTCGGATGGACCGCAATGGCCATCAGCTGACCGGATATGCCTTCCGCGGCGCTGTGTGTCCACGTTGCCGCATCATCCGTCGAATAATAAAGGCCGGCTTCATCCATGACGGAGTTCGGCTGCGGATTTATGACGTAAATGGCGTGTGAATTGTACCCGACGTCCATTGCGTGGAAATCGATTTCGCCATACAGGCTCAAATTCTCCAGCGTTTCGCCCATATCGGTCGAACGGGAAACGCCGAACGGGTTCTTCAGATCAGATCCCGGCGCTGGATGCCCGCTCGTGTAGAAGCCGTCGTCGACCATCGAAAAGCCCATGAAGTCATGCGGGGCAACCTCTGCTGCGCGCCATACGCTATCTTCGAACACTTTCAGCCCATCGTGCGCCGGCACGTAAAGGGCAGCGCCGTCGCCCGTGATGCCCAGACCGTGGACATGGGTCAATTCGATTTCACTTTCCGTCGGCACCGCTTCAGCAGCTTCTTCCGTTTCAGCTGTTTCTTCTTCCGCTCCGTCTTCTTCAGCCGGAACCGCCTCCGCGTCTGTTTCCTCGACCGCTTCTTCCACTTCCATTGCCGGTTCTTCTTCCGCTGAACAAGCAGCTAAAGCCGCCGCGGAAATCAAAATGGCGGGTATCATTATTTTTTTCATAGTCATTGCCTCCTGCTTTGTTTAATATGCCAGTATAAGGTGCCTGCTGCCGCGATCGGAAGTCCCATCCACAGACAGACCTGCATGAACGTTGCCATCACAGCGGTGAACTGCGGTTCGATGAACCAGCCGGCAGACATGGTTAAACAGAGGACACCGGCAGCGATCAGGAAAACGGCCGCTGCAGTTTCAGCTTTCTTCACACGGATTCCTCCTTCATGGCGGAAAAGGAAAGGATGAATGCCGTCCCCTTTCCTGTCGTGCTCGTCACCGATACTGTGCCGCCCTGCAATTCAGTCAGCCGTTTGACAATGGCGAGTCCAAGCCCTGTTCCGCCATGTTCCCGGGAACGTGATTTTTCGACCCGGTAGAAACGGTCGAAAACGTAGGGCAAGTCTGCTGGAGGGATGCCAGGCCCAGTATCTTCAACAACTGTTTCCACAACATCGCCTGAATTCCGGACAGTCACTTTCACCGTTCCGTCCCCGGTATATTTTACTGCGTTTTCCAGCAGATTCGTCAAAATCTGCTCGATTCGCATGCCATCCCCATGAATGAGCGGTACTGAATCCGGCCTGCGGAATTCCAGTTGGATCCCTTTGTCTTTTGCTGTAATTTCCATCTTTTCCAATACATTTTCTGTGATTTCACAAAGGTCCACCGCTTCCATAGTGAGAACGATTTTCCCTTCTTCCATTTTCGCCAAATCGAACAGTTCCGAAATCAGCCGGGACAGCCGGCTCGCTTCTTGGGCGATAATCCGCTCGAATTGCCGCCGCTCCTCATCAGTCTGGTAAAGATTCTTTTCCAGCGCAGCAGCGTACCCTTTCAAATACGTGACGGGTGTCTGGAGCTCATGAGATATATCAGCAAAAAACTGCCGGCGATTCACTTGGATCCGCTGGAGCTCGACCGCCAAATCATTGATAGCGTCAGAAAGTGAACCGATCTCGTCATCCGCACCTTCTGCCACGCGTGCTTCCAAATTCCCTTTAGCTATGGTCCGTGTAACCTTCTCCATGCTGAGAAGAGGCATAGAGAGTTTGCGTGTCAAAATGAAAATGAAACCGATGGCCAGCAGGACCGCTCCTGTGCCGGCCAGCAGAACAGACTGCTTTACTGCAGCAAGCGACCGGTTCAGCTCCGTTACGGAGTCCAGAACGAAAACTCCCCCCGAAAGTCCGCTGCCATCATATATCGGCTTGCCGGCACTCAAATAGGCGGCGCCTCCAGGGACGAATACGGTCTCTTTGTGCTGCACTGCACTTTCTGCCAGAGCCGACAGCAGTTCTTTTGACATGCGTTCCCCTTCGCTGATGCCCGGGATCCCTGAATCGGCGACGACTATCCGGCTGCTGTCCACCACAAGCAGTTCTTTCCCTGTAAGGGACGCCAGCCGCTCATACAGATCGAGCTGTCCGTCTTCCACTGATGAAATCGCGTCGGCGTACTGGTCTGTCAGTGTCATCAATTCATTCGCGGTTTCATTGAAGTAGAAATTCGTGAATAACTGATTCAGCACAAAGCCAAGCGGCAGCAAGACGGCCAGCACAAGAAGCAAAATGCTGACACCCAATTTTGCGACAATGCTTTTCCCGATCATCCGCCGGAGGCCCGCCGAACCTTGCTCCGGACCATTCCATTGAATTTCCCGGCCCGGCAATTTCCTCTGATTTCTTTTCCTTTCACACGTTTCCACTCCCGTTTTAACAATCATCCATCAGTCTGACTGGCAGCCATCAAATTGTCCAGTATGTGAGCGCATCAAACAGACCAAGAAGGATAAGCAGGATACCGGCAATCCGCTGCATATAGAAACCGAATTTTCGGCCTTTCTTCAGGACCGCCCCGCCCGCACCGTAATACCAGATCAAAAAAATCGCCAGCAGGAGCGGCAGGGACGTGCCGAGCGCGAAGAGCCCAGGGAGAACCAGGCCGTACGGAACCGTCACGGCGACCGGCATCAGCGTGAAAAAGAACAGAATGAACATCGTCGGACAAAAACCGAGCGAAAATCCGGCACCCATTAAAAACGAACCGGCCCGCCCGTCGGCAAAACGGTTTCCGGCCATCGCTGCAAGTCTGCCGGGAAGCCGAAACTTGATCAGGCCCAATAAAAACAGACCCACCAGCATAAACAGCGGTCCTGTCATCTTTCGGATCCAAGGAAAGTACGCGGTCAATTCATTCTCGAACCCGCTTCCCAACACCCAAAAGAAAACGCCGAGAAGTGTGAAAACCATAATTTTACCGGCATTGAAAAACAAGACATCTTTCCATGCCAGACCGTTCTGAAAGGATTTATTCCCATAGAACGTCACCGCTCCGATATTCCCGGTCAGCTGGCATGGAGCCAGCGCCCCGACAATTCCTAAGAGAAGAGCGAACATGACAG
>NZ_NHTN01000056.1 GCF_002167005.1 Indiicoccus explosivorum | reverse complement strand
GATTTATGCGCGTTCAGCGTTAAGCCTGATCTCTGTTTTGCCGATAGCACGGCAAATCAGAATGCTGCCGCTTTATGCAGGTAATCGGAAATGACCCGGAGCCCTTTATCGAAGTTCTCCAAATGGAAATGCTCGTTCGGCGCATGGAAGTTCTCGGATGACAGACCGAACCCCATGAGTACGACCGGAATCCCAAGAATCTTATCGAACTCGGCGACAATCGGCACGGAGCCGCCCATGCGGGTGAATACAGTCGGGACGCCGTAGACTTTTTCATAGGATTTCCCCGCTGCCTGGATGGCCGGGTGGTCGAATGGCGTGATGAACGGATTGCCTTTATCGAACTCGGTGATCGTCACCGTGACACCGGCGGGTTTATGTGTGTCGATGTGGCGGCGCAGTTTGCTGATGATATCTTCCGGTTCCTGGTCGGGCACGAGCCGGCAAGTGATTTTTGCGCCGGCCTCTGCCGGAATGACCGTTTTGATGCCTTCTCCGGAAAACCCGCCGAAAATGCCGTTCGCTTCGAGGGTAGGCCGCACCCAAGTGCGCTCGATGAATGAATAGCCCGGTTCCCCGAAATCTTCCGTGATTCCGAGGGCGCGTTTTTCGGCTTCCGTGTCGAAGCTGAGTTCCCGATAAGCCGCCCGCTCTTCCTCCGTCACCGGGCGGACATCCTCGTAGAATCCTTCGACTTGCACCGTGCCGTCTTTATCATGGAAAGAGGCGACGATTTCCGCAATGGCATGCAGGGGATTCTGGATGGCGCCGCCGTAGAGGCCGGAGTGCAGATCGCCTTTCGGTCCTTTCACATCGATCTGGATGCCGGCGAGTCCCCGGAGCCCGTAGCAGACAGCGGGTCGGCCGGGGCCGTACATGCCGGTATCGGAAATGATGACGAGATCCGCAGTGAGCCGTTCTTTATTCGCTTCCACATACGCCGGAAGACTGGGGCTGCCGATCTCCTCTTCACCTTCTATGATGAATTTCATGTTGACGGGCAGCCGGCCTTCCTGTTTCAGAAGGGCTTCCGCCGCTTTAATGTGCATGAACGTCTGGCCTTTGTCGTCACTTGCGCCGCGGGCGAAGATTTTATTGTCCCGGATCTGCGGATCGAATGGCTCTGTCTCCCATAAATGAAGCGGATCGACCGGCTGCACATCGTAGTGGCCATATACGAGGACGGTCGGTTTGCCTTCCGCATGAAGCCAGTCGGCATAAACGACGGGATGGCCGCCGGTCTCTTCGACCGCGACGTTGTCGAATCCGGCTTTCGTCAACGCTTTTTCAAGCCATGATGCCGCATGCCGGACATCGTCTTTATGTACATTCAATGAACTGACGGAGGGGATCCGCAAAAATTCCTTCAATTCATCCAAATGGCTGTCGCGCTGCTGTTCGAAATACTGGTCGAGTTCGAGATTCAACTGAATTCCTCCATTTCTGATTGCCGATTTTCGGAAACAGTATAGCACAAGGGGCAGGGGTTTCGACATTTTGAAAATCCCTATGATATAATGAATGGCAGAGAAAGAGCTCGGAAGTTCCGGGAACGGAACAGCTTAACTATCATTTTTACAGCTTTATACTGGAGGAAACAAAATTGTTCATAGCGCTCGCTTTTTTCTTGGCCATGTCATTTTTCCTGTCGGGAAGCGAGACTGCACTCACTGCAGTTAACAGGATGAAGGTCCAGCTTCGGGCTGAACAGGAAGACGCTGCGGCGCAGCGTGTTCTGCGGCTCGTCTCGAAGCCGGACCGAATGATCACGACGATTCTGATCGGGAATAACATCGCGAACATCATGCTCCCGACGCTCGTTACGACCATCGCCATCACCCGCGGGTGGGAAGTCGGTTTGGCGACCGGTATTCTGACCGTTGTGCTGATCGTATTCGGCGAAGTGCTGCCGAAGACCATCGCTGCGACGTTCGCTGACCGGGTCGCTTATGTCGTCGCGCCAGTCATTTCTGTGCTCGTCACAGTCTTGAGGCCGCTGACCTGGATTCTCGCGCAGTTCACCAACGTCTTCATCCGGCTCATCTCAAGAGGGCAGGTAAAGGAAGCGACACTTACGAAAGAAGAACTCCGGTCGATGGTTGATATCGCTTCAAGCGAAGGGACGTTCGAAGAGGAAGAATCGCTCCGCCTCATGGGCGTCCTTGATTTTTCATCCAAGGACGTTTCGGACGTCATGGAGACGCACCGGACGGATACAGTGGGGATTCCGATTGAATCGACGTATGAAGAAGTGCGGGACATCATCTTGAGCCATCCGTATACGAGGTATCCGGTTTATGAGGAAAACCTCGATAACATCATCGGCCTTTTCTATACGAAGCGGCTCATTGAGTGGTCTGTGAATCCTGCGCTGACGCTGGGCGAACTGATGGACGACAATCCGATGTTCGTTGCCGAATCGGTAAGTGTCGAGAAAGTGTTCAGAATGATGCTTGGCAAGAAAAAGCATATGGCGATCGTCCTCGACGAATACGGCGGCACGCTCGGCCTCGTCACGACAGAGGACATCATTGAAGAAATGATCGGTAAGGACATCGAAGATGAGACCGACAAGGAAGACGATGCGCTGATCTTCGCGATGACCGAGGACCGGATCTCCTGCCACGGGCGCCTTGAAATCGAAGACGTCAACGAAGCCTTCAGCATCGAACTCCCTGAAGATGACAATGATACGGTGGCGGGCTTCGTTCTCCAGCAGCTGGGCCATGTGCCTGATGAAGGGGAAGAATTTGAGTATGAGAATCTTGTCGTCAGGGTGGATGAAGTGGAGCGCAATAAAATCATCCGGCTGACCATCACAAAAAATTCCATGGAAGTTCCCGTCTAAGCTTTCGCCGCGTGCGGGAGCTTTTTTCATTTGCCGCTTCTAGCCGGCCATCCCTCGGCAGCCGGCCCCGCAACGTCCTATCACGCTGGCTGCAGTTCCCGCATCCTAAGGCAGAGAGCGTCTGCTTAAAGCGATCTCTTCGAAGTCAAGGTGCTTACACGTTTGTAAGTAAACTGAAAGTGAATGCGATAGAGGGTAAGCCTAGTGTCTGGCAAACTGTGATTAACAGCAGAACAGAACGGAGGCGGCACAATGGAAGCCTTGTACACTGAATACAACCGGTATATTTACCATTTATGCTTAAAATTGACGCGCAATAAAGACGAAGCGGAAGACTTGATGCAGGATGTCTGGCTGAAAGTTGTCCGCTCTGAAGGCAGGAACGGAAACATCGAGCATGCGAAAGCCTGGCTCACGACCGTCTGCATGAACACATTCCGCGACCGCTATCGGAAAAACGTCCGTCGGAGCCGTCACATCATGCCCCAGCCGGAAGGACTCGACGTTTCCCTGCTCGATCTGATCGCATCGGATGAAGCGGGCGCCGAAGAAATTGCGGAAAAGCAGGATGCCGCCGTGCTCATGCGCCAAAAAATCGCCGAGCTCGACAGTATTTACCGCACAACAATCCTGTATTTCTACGTGCACCAGCTGTCCTTGAACGAAATTGCAGCCGAAATGAAAGTATCCGTCGGTACAGTCAAATCGCGTCTGTTCCGTGCGAAACAGCGACTGAAGGAACTGATGCTTGCTGACCGCCAGGCGAGCGACTATATCATGACCGCATAAACAGCAGACAGCCGGAGTGGATCCGGCTGTTTTTTCATTCTCTCATTCCGGTCGGATTGGTATAATAGAAGAAAAGAATCGGATGGCCGGCAGGAACCGGCAAGCAATGACAGCCGGCGGTACTGAAACCATGAGAATGAGGAGGGAATGCATGGAACAAAAAAAGAGACGGAAAAACCGGAAAAAACGGCGGCTGCGGTCCGCAATGACCGGCATCGGCATACTGTACGCGGGGGCGATGCTCTGGCATATGAATAAACCCTTGCCGCCGGGTCTCGCATTCAAGGGAGAACGCCGGCGGGCAGATGAAGTCAGCTTTCTCACAGATCTCACATACATGAAAAATGGGGAACGGCGGCAGGAGACGGCGATTTTTGATGCCATTTGCAGGCTGATCCAAGAAGCTGAGGAATTCATCGTACTGGACGTTTTCCTGTTCGGCCATTACGGAAAGCACCGGGATGGAGAACCGAAAATCGCGCAGCGGCTAATGGAGGACCTTCTCCGTAAAATGGAGGAATCCCCGGAAATCAGGATCTGCCTTCTCACAGATCCCATCAGTTCCGGTTACGGTTCCTACGAACCGCCGGAAGTGGCACAACTGCGGTCTGCTGGTGCGGAGACCGTTTATGTCAGCCTGGACCGGCTTCGGGATTCGATTCCGCTGTTTTCAGGCCTGTACCGATTGATTCCGCTGGCGGATGACCGGAAAGGAAAGGGCTGGCTGCCCAATCCGCTGGACAAGAACGCTCCGGATTTCACCCTTTCATCTTATTTATCGATGTTCAATATCCGGGCGGATCACCGGAAAACGGTTGTGTCCGAGAAGGAGGCGATTGTAAGCTCAGCCAATCCGCATGATCCGAGCGGCCTCAACTGCAATGTCGCGTTCCGGCTGGGCGGGCCGGTCCTCTGCGATATTCTGGAGGCCGAAGAAGCGGTCTCCCTCTTTTCCGGCGGACCGCGCCTGCCGCGGCCGTCTTCTTTGACGGCTGACCGGGACAGCCCTTATATCGTCCAATATCTGACAGAAAAAGAGATTGTGAAAGCCGTCCTGCCGGATTTGGCGTCTGCCGGCAAAGGGGATGAAGTCTGGCTTGGTATGCTGTTCCTGTCGGATGCCAAAGTGCTGCGGGCTATCCAGTCAGCTGCGGAACGGGGGGCGGAAGTGCGTCTCATCCTCGATCCGAACAGGGTCGCTTTCGGCCATGACAGCAATGGACTCCCGAACCGGCCGGTTGCGGAAAAACTGATCGAGCGGACAGATGGGAAAGTGCAGATCCGATGGTATAACATTCCGACCGGAGAGTTCCATACGAAACTGCTTGCTGTCCGGGCGGGGGACAGGATGGTCATCACAGGCGGCTCCGCCAACTTTACGGAACGCTCACTCCGGAACCACAATGCGGAAAGCGTCCTCCGCATCGAGTCGGCTTCCGGCAGTCCGCTTGCGGAAGATGTGCTCGCATACTTCCGGCGTTTGTGGACGAATGACGGAGCTGACTTCACGCTGGACTGGTCCGCTTACGAAGATGAGCTGAGTCCGGTCCACACGGCAGTGTATAACATTCAAAAAGCGCTGCGCATCACGACTTTTTAAAAGAAAGGGCGGCGGATTTTCCGCCGTCACCATGTTTTCGGAGAATGGGAGAGGGGTGCCGGGATGAAACGGCAGAGAAAGGGGATCCGGCGGAAACGGCTGCTTTTTTGGCCGCTTGCTGCAGTGCTGGTGCTTTACGCAAGTATGATCGTCTGGCATACGTTCAAGCCGCTGCCTTCAGGAATTTCGTATGAAGGGGAATTCAGGACTGCCGGTTCGGTAGAGATGCTGACCGATCTTTCATTCGCGCAGGACCAGGAAGGAAAAGGGCTCGAATCTGAATTGGAAATCTTCCAGGAAATTTATGCTGTAATCGACGAGGCGGAACAATTCATTGTGGCGGATTATTTTTTATTCGACCATTACGGAACCCGGGGAAAAGACTTTCCGGACATCGCCGGGACATTGACCGATCATTTAGTGGCGAAGAAGGAAGCCAATCCGGATATGCCGATTTTCTTCATTACCGATCCGCTGAATATCGGCTACGGATCTTATGGAAGTCCATATCTTGACCGCATGCAGTCGGCCGGTATCGAAGTGGTCATTACGGATCTGCACCAGCTCCGGGATTCGTTCCCGCTCTACTCGGGGCTATACCGGCTGTTTTTCCAGTGGCCGGCCAATCGGGGAGAAGGCTGGCTCCCGAACCCGATGGCAAAGGATGCGCCGGACCTGACCCTTCCGTCCTATTCGACGCTTCTCAATGTGAAAGCGAACCACCGGAAAACAATCGTTACAGAAAAGGAAGCGATTGTAAGTTCCGCGAACCCGCACAACGCGAGCGGCCTGCATGGGAATATGGCGTTCAAAGTCAGCGGGGAAGTGCTGAATGACATTTTGGAGGCGGAGGAAGCGGTCTCGCTGATGTCTGGCGGGCCGGAACTGCCGCGCGCCGAAGTGACGGCTGAAGAAGGGCCGTACCGGGTCCAGTACTTGACCGAACAGCAGACGCTCCATGCGCTGCTTGAAGACTTGGAGGAGGCCGGCGAGGGTGACGATGTCTGGCTCGGCATGTTCTTTTTGGCGAAGCGGGATATTATCGAGGCCATCGAGGAAGCGGCAGGCCGCGGAGCGGATATCCGGATCATCCTCGATCCGAACAAAAATTCGTTCGGACGGGAAAAGAGCGGGATTCCGAACCGGCCGGTCGTCCATGAAATCCTCCGGGATTCCCCCCCGAATCTGCAGATCCGCTGGTATAATACTGTTGTCGGACAGTACCATACGAAAACGATCATGATCCGGACAGCGGAGGGCGTTGTGATTTCCGGCGGATCATCCAATTACACGGAACGCACGCTCGATGACTATAACCTGGAAGCTAATCTCCGGATCGAAGCGCCGGCGAACAGCGGACTGGTGAAGGAAATGGAAGCGTACTTCGAACGGCTGTGGCGCAATGAAGACGCGCTGTACACGCTCGACGCCGAAGCCTATCAGAACGACTGGACCAGGTGGCAGCGGGGAATCTACGCGCTGCAAAAAGCGCTGAAAATAACGACATACTGAAAATGGGAAAGGCCGCTCCTGAAAAGGGGCGGCCTTGCGTCATTCATCGACTATTTGATGGAGCCGGCGCTGATCCAGTCTTCCACGTCCCAGACCTTTGTCGCCAGGCCTTCATAGAAATCAGGCTCGTGGCTGACCAGCACGATCGTACCCTTATACGCCTGCATGGCGCGCTTCAGTTCCGCTTTCGCGTCGACATCCAGGTGATTGGTCGGCTCATCGAATACGAGCCAGTTGCTTTCTTCCATCATCAGCCGGCAGAGCCGCACTTTCGCCTGCTCACCGCCGCTCAGGCTGTTCATCGGCCGGGCGATGTGCTCGCTTTTCAGGCCGGTCCGGGCGAGCGCGCCCCGCACCTGGCTCTGCTCCATCGATGGGTAGGATGCCCAGATGACATCGATCGGCGTTTCCGTGCCGGCTTTCACTTCCTGTTCGAAATAACTCGGGTTCAGGTAATCCCCGCGGATCACGGTGCCGCCCAGCGGCTGGATCTTCCCGAGCATCGTCTTCAGGAGCGTCGACTTCCCGACTCCGTTCATCCCGACGAGCGCGATCTTCTCGCCCCGTTCGATTTCGAATGTCAGCGGCGGCAGCAAAGGATCGCCGTACCCGATCTCGAGGTTCTCCGCTTCGATGACGTAGCGGCTTGGGCTGCGTGATTCCTTGAATCCGAACTGGGGTTTCGCCGCCGTCTCCGGCCGGTCGATCCGCTCCATCCGGTCCAGCTGCTTCTGGCGGGACTTCGCACGTCCTGTCGTTGAATAGCGGGCTTTATTTTTGGCGATAAAGTCTTCCTGTTTTTTAATGAACTCCTGCTGTTTTTCAAACGCGTCGATGTGCTGGCGTTTATTGAGCTCGGCAAGTTCCAGGAACTTCTCATACGTCGCGGTATAGCGGGACAGTTTCGAGAACTCCAGGTGGAAAATGACGTCCGTCACGCCACTCATGAATTCCGTGTCGTGTGAAATCAGGAGGAAGGCGTGTGGGTAATTTTTCAAGTAATTGGACAGCCAGGAGACGTGCTCTTCATCCAAATAGTTTGTCGGCTCGTCGAGCAGCAGCACTTTCGGCTTTTCAAGCAGCAGCTTCGCCAGCAGCACTTTTGTCCGCTGCCCTCCTGATAATGTCGAGACGTCGCGGTCAAGGCCGATCGCATCCAGGCCAAGCCCTCGGGCGACCTCTTCCACTTTGACATCGAGCGAGTAGAAATCGCCGGCTTCGAGTGCGTCCTGGATTTCCGCCATGTCCCCGAGCAATGATTCCAGTGTGTCCGGATCCGCCTCCGCCATCCGGTCGGCGATTTCGTTCAGTTCCGCCTCTTTTTCGTAAAGCGGCAGGAAGGCGTCCTGCAGCGTTTCCCGCATCGATTGCCCCGGCTTCAGCTGCGTATGCTGGTCCAGATAACCGTAATGTGTTTTCGGCAGCCAGTCCACTTTCCCGCCGTCGTGGATGAGCTGGCCGGTCAAAATATTCATGAGTGTCGATTTGCCGACGCCGTTCGCGCCGACGAGGCCGACATGCTCCCCTTCGACAAGGCGGAAGGACACATCCTTGAACAGTGTCCGGTCGCCGAATGTGTGGCTCAAATTTTCTACTGTCAATAAACTCATTTCTGAAATTCCTCCAATTTCCTCAAAAAAAGCCGCCGCTCACAGTTCCGCGAGCTGGCGGTTCAGTTCTTTCAAGCGCTGTTCCATTGCATCGAGCCGCGCTTCCGCTTTTTCGATCATTTTTCCGTGGCCGGTCGATTCAAGTTTTTCAATATCGCCCTGCTGTCTGATATAATCGCTTTTCAGCTCTGCGATTTCCCGTTCCAGCTGCTGTCTGTCCATGTCATCACCTGATTTTTGATACCAGTATAGCACAACATTCCCCATGAATTCAGGTTGAAAGTTTTTTGCTTGGGTAATAAAAAAGGTATACTGACTGAAAAACCATGTTCCATATAGAAAAAAGGGGGGGAAACCCATCGATTCACTGCTTTTCGAACTGATGCTGATCATCGCACTCGGTATCGTCTCACAATGGCTGGCCTGGGTATTCAAATTGCCGGCCATCGTCCTCATGTCAATCGCCGGCCTGATTGCCGGTCCGCTTCTCGGGCTTATTTCACCTGAAGAAAGTTTCGGTGAGCTGTTCCGCCCGTTCATCTCGCTCGCGGTCGCCATCATCCTTTTTGAAGGCAGCCTGAACTTGAATTTTAAAGAGATCAGAGGATTCAACCGTCCGGTCCTGCGGCTCGTCACCGTAGGCGCCTTCATCACCTGGATCGCCGGATCGTATGCGGCCCATTCCCTGGCGGGGCTGTCGCTGCCGGTGGCTTTCGTCATCGGAGGCCTGTTCATCGTCACCGGACCGACCGTCATCCTGCCGATGCTCCGGCAGGCGAAACTGAAGCCGCGCCCTGCCGCTCTCCTGAAATGGGAAGGGATCATCGTCGACCCGTTCGGCGCGCTCCTTGCGCTGTTCGCTTACCATGCGGTCCTGTTTTTTGAAGGGGAGGTCACCGGCGGGGCGTTCGGCATGTTCTTTCTCGCGTCACTGTTCGCCGCCATCATCGGCGCTGCGGCAGGATGGGGGATGGGGCAGCTGTTCGAGCGCGGGAAGGTGCCGGAGTACTTGAAAGCGCCGGCTGTTTTCGCGGTCGTGCTCTTCACGTTCGCCCTGTCGGATGCCATCATGCATGAAACCGGCCTACTCGCGGTCACCGCGATGGGAATCATTATGGCGAATATGAACATCTCCTCCATCGGGGACATGAGGCACTTCAAGGAGAACATTTCCGTTCTGCTGATCGCCAGCGTCTTCATCATGCTGACGGCTTCGCTGACGACGGATGTCCTTCTTGCCATTTTCGATTGGGGCATCCTCGCTTATGTGCTCGTCATCCTGTTCGTCGTCCGTCCGCTCGCTGTGTGGATCGCGGCGATCGGCACCGACATGACGTGGAAAGAAAGGCTTCTGGTCGGCTGGATCGCGCCGCGGGGAATCGTGGCGCTGACTGTTTCAGGATACTTTGGAAGTGTCCTTCTGGAAGCAGGCTACGAGGACGCGGAACTCCTGACCGCGCTGACATTGGCGCTCGTCTTTTCAACGGTCGTGGCCCACGGCTTTACGATCGGCTGGATTGCACGGAAATTGGATCTCGCGTTCTCGGACGAGCCCGGTGTTTTATTCGTCGGTGCCAACCGGTTTACAACGAGACTGGCTTCCGTCCTTAAGGATATGAATAAACGCGTCCTCATCATGGACAGGTCCTGGGGCCGGCTGCAGGCCGCCCGCCATGCCGGCGTTCCGACCTATACGGGGGAAGTCTTGTCAGAGCACACTGAGTACGATGTCGACATGACTCCTTTTCCGACCCTTGTCGCCGCAACGGAAGTCGATTCGTACAACGCCCTTGTCGTCAATAATTTCGTTCCGCATTTCGGCCGTGAGAACTTGTACCAGACGGCGATCCACCAGGCGGACCCGAAAGATCTCCGGAATTCCATGACCGTGCGGATCCTTTTCGGCCATGAATGGAACATCCATCAGCTTGAACAGAAAATGGCGGAAGGCTATGAACTCCGCCGGACGACGATCACCGAGCAGTTCACGTACAAAGATTTTCTCGATGACTGGCACGAGGGGACGATCCTCCTGGCGGTCGTCCGGGCATCCGGCGGCATCGAGTTCTATATTGCCGATCAGCATATCGAACCGCAGCCGGGGGACACGCTTCTTTCACTGGCGCCGCCTGAGCGCCAACAGAAACGGATCAAGGAACGCCTCGAAAACCAGCGCATCAAAAACGGCGCCGGCATTTAAGCGCCGGTGCCGGGTTAAATCCGAGTCCGCTTATAGGACATGGCAGCACGCTGTCTGCTATAGTGAAAGTATTGCAGCAGGAGGAGGGTACACGGATATGAAAGTGTTACTGGTGGACGGTACGATCGTCGGCAGCAAAACGGGCGCCGTCCTCGAACAGGTAAGAAAATACGTGGAAGAGTACGGGCCGAGTCTGAAACTCGATTTTTTGAGCCTGGCCGATTACGATCATGAATTTGTCGACGGACGGCCGATGGACGGCTATAACAGTGACATGCAGGAAATCGCCCGGCGTTTCGAGGAAGCGGATGCCTACATTATTGCGTCGCCGATTTTCCAGGGGTCGATCCCGGGCGTCCTGAAAAATACATTCGATTTGATCCATCCCCGAACAATGCGGTACAAACCGGTCTCGATCGTGGCGAACGGCGGCACGTACCAGCACCATCTCGTCATTGAAAACCAGCTGAAGCCGATTCTGGACTACTTCCGCTGTCTCGTCACACCGAACTACGTCTATACGCATTCATCGCATTTCGACGAAAACAACCGGATTGCGGATGAAGACGTATTGGACCGGCTGCGCGAACTCGCGCGCGTGTTCGTCCAGTACGCGGAAATGAGCCAGCAGCTGTCGAAAGAAACCGTCGATAATCCGTAAGGTTGAATCAGACGTCTCGAAAAGGAGAAATCCATGCCCTTTCCGCGGACTGACTGCCGAGCCTCCGCACCCGCTATCGCGGGTTTACGGATTCTCGGACAGCCAGTTTTTCCGCAGGAAAGGTAGACCGAATTCTGTGAGGGCTGCCTTTGCGACGAAGCAGCGAAGCGATGCAGGAGCATACGGTTTTGGCATGGGTTTCTTTCCTTTCCTTCGGCGTCAATTTCAATGGACTTGTCGACTTATTGAGGGAATAAAAATTTCTGACTGCTGCAGACTGAGAGCGACATATCGTTTTTTCGTTAGCCGGCAAGACAAAACTTGCGAGACTCCTGCGGGAAGAGCAGCCAAGGCGAGACCCTGGAGACCGCTTGCGGTCGAAGCGACTTGCCGGCTGCCCGCGGAAAGCGAGCGGGTTTTGCCAGCCGGTAACGACAGCTCTGATCAGCGTACGGAAACCTCCTGCAGCCGCAGGAGGTTTTTTGTGCGACAGGCGGCCGTGTTATAATGGAACGGCAGAAATGGGGTAGAAAACATGACAAAATCAGTAGTGCTGGCAGAAAAACCGTCGGTCGCCCGCGATATCGCCCGCGTGCTCGGCGCCAATCAGAAAGGCAACGGGTTTTTCGAAGGCAAGAATTATATCGTCACGTGGGCACTCGGCCATCTCGTGACACAGGCACAGCCTGAACAGTACGATGCGTCACTCAAAGAATGGAAAATGGAGACGCTGCCGATCATTCCGGATCCGTTCAAGCTCGTGCCGATCAAACAATCGATGAAGCAGTACAATGCGGTGAAAGCCCAGCTCCGCCGCGGCGATGTGAACGACGTCATCATCGCGACGGACGCCGGGCGAGAAGGGGAGCTCGTCGCCCGCTGGATCCTGGAAAAGACGAAGACGGCAAAGCCGATCCGGCGTCTCTGGATTTCCTCGGTCACCGATAAGGCGATCAAAGACGGCTTCAATAACCTGAAAGACGGCCGCAAGTACGATAGCCTATTCGAAGCGGCGGTCGCCCGCTCTGAAGCGGACTGGGTCGTCGGCATCAACGCCACGCGCGCGCTCACCGTGAAACACAATGCGCAGCTGTCGACAGGCCGCGTGCAGACGCCGACGCTCGCCATGATCGCCGAGCGGGAAGAAGAGATCAAGAACTTCAAGCCGAAACCGTACTGGGGGCTCCAGGCGATCACCCCCGAGACGGCCTTCATGTGGACGGATGGCAGCAACACGAATTCGTTCAATAAAGAAAAGATCGATGCGCTGTTCAAGAAACTTGATGCTGTAACCGAAGGCACCGTCACGGAAGTGAAGACCGTGCCGAAAAAACAGCCGGCACCGCCTTTATTCGACTTGACGGAACTTCAGAAAGAAGCGTACAAGCGCTTCGGCTGGTCGGCGAAAGAGACGCTGAACACGCTGCAGAATCTGTACGAACGGCACAAGGCGGTGACGTATCCGCGGACCGATTCGAAGCATTTGTCGTCGGACATGCAGGATACGCTGAAGGACCGCGTGAAAGCGGCAGGTAAGGGTGCGAACCGCGCGGCGGCGAATCAGATCCTGACCGGCAAAGCCGTGCCGCAGAAAGGCGTCATTGACAACGCGAAGGTTTCGGATCACCACGCCATCATCCCGACGGAAGAGACGGCGCCGCTTTATGACATGTCGGACCGCGAGAAGACGCTGTACGATCTCATCGCCCGGCGTTTCCTCGCCGTGTTCCTGCCGCCGCATGAATACGACCGGACGACGGTGACGCTCGATGTCGGAGGCGAGACCTTTACGGCGAAGGGGAAGACGATCCGCAGCGCCGGCTGGAAGCGGGCGGAAGACAGCGATCTCGAAGAAGGGGAAGAGACCCTTCCTTTATTCAATAAAGGACAGAAATTTCCGGTCAAAGCGGTCACGCTGACTGAAGGCAAGACGAAGCCGCCGCCGTATTTCAATGAAGGGACGCTGCTCGGCGCGATGGAGAATCCGTCGGCGTTCATGTCGGGCGAGTCGAAAGCGCTCATCAAGACGCTCGGGGAAACGGGCGGGCTCGGCACGGTGGCGACGCGGGCGGATATCATCGATAAGCTGTTCGGCACGTTCCTCATCGAGAAGCGCGGCAATGATCTGCTTGTGACGTCGAAAGGGCGGCAGCTGCTCGACCTCGTGCCGGAGGACTTGAAGTCGCCGAAACTGACGGCCGAATGGGAGCAGAAGCTGAAGCGGATCGAGAAAGGCGAGCTGAAGAAAGATGTCTTCATGACGGAAATGATTTCGTTCGCGAAGCGCGCCGTGTCGGAAATCAAGTCGAGCGACCGGAAGTTCAAGCACGATAACGTCACCGGTAAGATGTGCCCGGACTGCGGCAAACCGCTGCTCGAAGTGAACGGCAAGCGCGGCAAGATGCATGTGTGCCAGGACCGCGAATGCGGATTCCGGAAAAAGATTGCGGTCCAGACGAACGCGCGCTGTCCGGTGTGCCATAAGCGCATGGAACTGCGCGGCGAAGGGGACGGCCGGATCTTCACGTGCAAGTGCGGACACCGGGAGAAGCTGTCGGTGTTCGAGCAGAAAAAGAAGAAATCGCAGTCGAAAGCATCGAAGCGTGACGTCAATCAGTACCTGAAGAAACAGGATGAACCGAAGAACACGGCGATGGCGGATGCACTGAAGAAACTGATGGAGCAGCAGGACTAGGAGGAAACCGCGTGGCGAAGAAACCGGCGAAGACGAATGCGGCCCGGATCCTGGACCGGGAGAACATGAGATATGAAGTGCTGCAGTATGAGACGGAAGACGGCAAGGTCGACGGCGTGTCCGTCGCCGCCAAAATCGGTGCCGCGCCTTCCGAAGTGTATAAGACGCTCGTGGCGCAGGGGGCGGACAGGCAGCCATATGTGTTCATCATCCCGGTGGCGGATGAACTCGATCTGAAGCTGGCGGCGAAAGCCGCGGGCGAAAAGAAGATCGAGATGCTGCCGGTGAAGGATATCACGGCAGTGACCGGCTACGTGCGCGGCGGCTGCTCGCCGCTCGGCATGAAAAAGCACTATCCGTCGTTTATTGACAGGCAGGCGGAGAATTTGGAGACGATGATCGTGTCGGCGGGGAAAGTCGGCATGCAGCTCAAGCTGGCGCCGGGAGATTTGGCGAAAGCGGCGGATGCCCAGTTCGCTGACCTCACTTGAAAGGTTTCAGCCCTCAGGAAAGAAGGAATGGATTTGGTAAAGAGAACAGCGGTCAATTGGGTCTTTTTTACAGTTGGTCTGATGATTTTGGCGCTCGGGATATCAATGATGATCAAAGGCCGGATGATGGGAGTGGGGCCTTGGGATGTGCTGGCGATCGGCCTGTTCAAGAATTTCGGGCTCACCATCGGCACGTGGTCCATCCTGATCGGGCTGGCGATCGTCGCAGTCACCATGGGGGCGACCCGGAAGATTCCGAAACTCGGGACAGTGCTGAATATGGTGCTGATCGGCGTGTTCATTGATATTTTCAATTTCGTTTTGCCGGATATCCAGTCGTTTGCCGGGCAGATTGTCATTTTTGTCGCGGGTCTTTTCGTGTACGCATACGGCATCGGGCTTTATGTGTCGCCGCAGATGGGGGCCGGACCGCGCGATGGGCTCATGCTGTTCCTCGTGGAGCGGTCGGGCCTAAGCATCCGGACGGTCCGCTCGATCATCGAAGTGACGGTCGCGGTGCTCGGCTGGCTGCTCGGCGGCCCCGTCGGTGCGGGGACGGTCATCGTCGCATTCGGCACCGGCCTCATCGCCCAGCAGTCCATCCCGCAATGCCGCGCGCTGCTGGAGCGGGTGCTCGCGGAGAAGGGCGGAACACCGCCTGCAGTGCGGTTCTGATGCAATCCGGAAAGTTGAAGCGGTCCTTGCGATTGTGGTATAAATAAAACCGAGTGAATCGATAGGTTTTATTTTCAAAAAAAGGCTCAACTAAAGGAGAATTGCGTATGGGACGCGAATTCGTAGAGATATTCGATGAATGGGCAGATTCATATGACGAGTCGGTCGGCGGGCATGACCCGGAATACGCGGATGTCTTCAAGCACTATGACGGCATCCTGGAATCCGTGGCGATGCGGGCGGAAAGTCCGGTCGTCGAATTCGGGACAGGCACCGGCAATCTTCTGAAGAAACTGCTGGAACGCAATCTGGAAGCAGTCGGTGTCGAACCGAATGATGCCATGAGGAAAGCGGCTTCCGCCAAATTCCCGGAAGCGCGCATCGTGGACGGGGATTTCCTGTCATACGAGCCGGGCGTCGACCCCCGGACCTTTGTCAGCACGTATGCATTCCATCACTTGACCGACGAAGAGAAGGCCCGCGCGGTGAAACGCTATGCCGAAGAACTGCCCGCAGGCGGCAAAGTGGTCTTCGCCGATACCGTCTTCGCGACGGAACAAGCGAAGCGGGAGCGGATCCGTTACGAAGAAGACCGCGGGTTCACCAATGTCGCTGAAGACTTGAAACGGGAGTACTATACGACGGTTCCGGTCATGCGGGAACTGTTCGAACAGGCAGGCTTCACAGTGGTGTTCACGCAGCTGAACGATTTCGTCTGGCTGATCGATGCATCGAAACAAGAAGGAGGAGACGCACGATGAAAAAAATGAACGTGGAAAGCTTCAATCTCGACCATACGAAAGTGGCGGCGCCGTACGTCCGTCTCGCCGGTGTCAAAGAAGGCGCGAACGGAGATACGCTCCACAAGTATGATATCCGATTCAAGCAGCCGAACAAAGAACACATGGAAATGAAAGGGCTGCATTCGCTCGAGCACCTGATGGCGGAACTGAGCCGCAACCACTCGGACAAGATCATCGATATCGGACCGATGGGCTGCCAGACCGGATTCTACCTGTCCCTGATCAACCACGATGATTACGAGGATGTGCTGAATATCATCGAAGCGACACTGAAGGATGTCCTGGAAGCGACGGAAGTGCCGGCAAGCAATGAAGTGCAGTGCGGCTGGGCGGCGAGCCACAGCCTGGAAGATGCGCAGGAGCTGGCGCGCGAGATGCTGGCGAAGCGTGATGAATGGCACATCATCTTCCCGGAAGAGACGGCATAATGAAATACGCAACGACGATACAGCAGCTGATCGGAAATACGCCCCTTCTTGAACTGACGCATGTGGCGATTCCGAACAGCTGCCGTATTTTTGCGAAACTGGAATTTTTTAACCCCGGCGGCAGCGTCAAGGACCGGCTCGGAGTGGCGCTGATCGAAGACGCGGAAGCTCGCGGTGTCCTGGAACCAGGCGGGACCATCATCGAGCCGACGGCCGGGAACACGGGGATCGGCCTGGCTGTCGCCGCAATCGGCAAAGGCTATCGCGTCAAGTTCGTCGTCCCTGAAAAGTTCAGCATGGAAAAGCAGACACTCATGCGGGCGCTCGGCGCAGAAGTGATCAATACACCAACGGACGAAGGAATGAAAGGCGCGATCGCAAAAGCGAAAGAGCTTGCGGCGAAAGAACGCGCTTTTCTGCCGCTTCAGTTCGGCAATCCCGCAAATCCGGCGGCGTACGTGAAGACGATGGGGCCGGAAGTATGGGAAGCGCTGGATGGAGAGCTCGACATTTTCGTGGCGGGCGCCGGTTCCGGCGGCACGTTCATGGGGATGAGCCGTTTTTTGAAAGGGAAGGATCCGGCCGTCCGCACGGTCATCGTCGAACCGGAAGGATCGATTTTAAACGGCGGCGAGCCGGGTCCGCATCTGACGGAAGGCATCGGCATGGAATTTTTGCCGGAATACATGGATGAATCGTACTTCGACGCCATCCATACCATTCCGGACAAGGAAGCGTTTGAAGCGCTGAAGACGCTGGCCGCGGAAGAAGGGCTCCTTGTCGGGAGCTCATCAGGCGCGGCGTTCGCCGCGGCGCTCCGTGAAGCGGAAACAGCCAGGCCCGGCAGCCGCATCGTCACGGTTTTCGCTGATTCCAGCGACCGCTACATGAGCCAGAATATATACGGACGGACATTCGAAGAGGAGGATGCAACATGAGACCGAAAACACGACTGATCCATGGCGGCATTTTCGGGGATGAGCACACAGGGGCCGTCTCCACGCCGATCTACCAAGTAAGCACATACAAGCAGGAAGGGGTCGGGAACTTCAAGTACGAATATTCCCGGACCGGCAACCCGACGCGCCACGCGCTCGAAGAACTGATCGCCGACGTCGAAGGCGGGCACGCCGGTTTCGCGTTCGGTTCAGGCATGGCGGCGATTTCATCCATCATGATGATGTTCTCCGCAGGGGACCATATCGTCCTGACGGATGATGTCTACGGCGGTACATACCGCGTCATGACGAAAGTGCTGAACCGTTTCGGTCTGGAGCACACATTCGTCGACACCGGCGACCTGGACGAAGTGAAAGCGGCGGTCAAGGATAACACGAAAGCGATTTTCATCGAAACGCCGACCAATCCTTTATTGAAAGTGACGGATATCAAGGAAGTGGCGGCATTCGCGAAATCGAAGGACTTGCTGACGATCGTCGACAACACGTTCATGACGCCGTATCTGCAGAGCCCGATCGCGCTCGGCGCGGACATCGTGCTGCACAGTGCCACCAAATACATCGGCGGGCACAGCGACGTCGTGGCCGGACTCGCCGTCGTGAATTCGGAACAGCTGGCTTCGGATCTTCACTTCATCCAGAACTCAGTCGGCGCGGTTCCGGGCCCTCAGGACTGCTGGCTCTTGATCCGCGGCCAGAAGACGCTCGGCATCCGGATGGAAGAGACCATTGTCAACGCCCAGCGGGTCGCGGAATTCCTGGACGGTCACGAAGCCATTAAAAAAGTCTTTTACCCGGGCCTCGAAAACCACCGCGGACATGAAACGATGAAGAAACAGGCAACAGGATTCGGCGGCATGATTTCGTTTGACGTCGGTACCGTGGACAACGCGCACAAATTGCTCGAAAAAGTCCGCTACTTCACACTGGCCGAAAGCCTCGGCGCCGTGGAAAGCCTCATTTCTGTGCCGTCGCTCATGACGCACGCGTCGATTCCGCCGGAACGCCGCGCGGAACTCGGCATCTCCGAAGGCCTGGTCCGGATTTCGGTCGGCATTGAAGATGTGGAAGACTTGATCGAAGACCTCGACAACGCGCTGAAATAAAGGAAGGAAAGAAGCCGCCGAAAAGGCGGCTTCTTTTTTTGTGTCTTTAGGACTTAATGCAAATAGGTAAATATACTTGTTTCGTGAGCAGATAAACAGGGTAATGTACATATTTTTTATAATTGTCAGAAATGATAATCTGGTAACAGTTGAAAAATTCAGGCAAGGCATCCAAAAAAGGGTATCGGAAGGGGAAACTCAATTGAGCAAAAGCAAATGGGCAACAATCCTGACAGCAAGCGCACTGGCACTCTCATTGGCAGCACCGGCGGCGACCGCGGGCGTAGAAGAACCGAAAGCGCAGACGGAGAACTGGAACGTCGAGAAGTACGGCGACCGCGTTGATATCGACCAGCAGCTGAATCAGCTGGCAGAAAGTGAAGAGTTCCAGAAGCTGGCGGAAGAGAAGATTAAAGCGCAGGCTGATCAAGTGAAGAATCAGCTTGCTGATGAAACGGCTGGCGATGGGGCGGAAGCAAGTGAAGACAGCCCGTTCACATACGACGGCGGAACGAAACTGTTCCTGAACCGCAATCTGAAGTTCAAGGAATTCACACTCCGCAGTGTCGGCGACAATGTCGAAATTTGGGTCGCGAACGACTTGGCATATGGACCAAAAAACCCGAAGCCGGCTGACGTCGTGACGCAAGCGCAAGTGGATAAACTTGCAGCGGAGTTCGACAGCAACATTTATCCGAAAGCGACCGATTTCTTCGGCACACCGGATTCGCTGGACGGCTCGCATTCGCCTCTCCCTGGGATGGTCGGGTTGCCGGAAGGTTACTATGAAGGATCGGACAAAATCATCATGCTTGTCGACAACGTGCAGGATGAAGGCTGGAACAACCCGGATTATCCATTCTTCGTCGCCGGTTTCTTCTGGCAGACGCTTGAGAATTATATGGACCGCAACATCATCACCGTCGATACAAACTCGTGGGACACACGTCTCGAGAATACATTCTTCGGCACGACAATCCATGAACTGCAGCACCTGATCCAGGCGGATCACGACGGGGCAGAAACCACATGGCTGAACGAAGGTTTCTCGACATTCTCTGAATACCTCGGCGGCTATGGCCACGATGCCGGATCCATCAATTTCTACCTGGATCACCCGGAAAACTCGCTCGTGAACTGGGATGAGCATACCGCGGCTAAAACCGGTCCGGAAACGATCGCCGATTATGGCCAGACGTACTTGTTCACGTTGTACATGAACGACAAGTTCGGTAAAGAGTTTATCCGTGAACTGGCGGTCGACGGCGAGAACCAGGGTATGGCAAGCGTTGATAAGAAACTTGCGGAATACGGTTCCGATAAGTCATTCAAAGACCTTTATCAGGACTTCATGACTGCACTGACGCTGGATAACTCGAACGTCAGCAGCGATTACAACATCGACAGTATCGACCTCCGCAGCCTGCCGGTCGGTTCCGAAGGCGATGTGCGCGGTAAGACCGTCGACTTCGAAAAAGCGAAAACGTTTGAAAAAGAGGGCGTTCCGGCTTGGGGCGGCGACTTCAAGGAGTTCAATTTCGACCGGACGGTGCGCGGCATGGAATTTGACGGCGTCGACTTCCTGCCGCTCGAATGGGCAACTGTAGCCGATCCGCTCGGTTCCGGCAACCAGGTGCTCCACGCGAACAACGGGGACGAAGCAGACCAGAAAATGATTTTCGAAGCGACCGTGCCTGCTGACAATCCGGTACTGACATTCGATCATTATTATGACATTGAAGAAAGCTGGGATTACGCGGTTGTCCAAGTATCGACTGATAATGGCGAAACGTGGACTTCCCTGGCGAATGACAACACGCGCACGGATGTAGTCGAGGAAGGCTATCCGAAAATCAAAGAGAATGTTCCTGGATTCACTGGTCATCCTGAAGACTGGGCGACAGAAACATTCGACCTTTCCGCATACGCCGGCCAGGAAGTGCTTGTTTCATTCCGGAACCTGACGGATTGGGGCTACAACGACGCAGGCTGGTTCGTGGACAACATCCAGCTCGGTGAATTCTCTTCTGATGGTTCTTCGACGGAGCCGTTCAGCTCGCTCGGCGAAATTAAAGGTGAATATGTCGACTTCACAACGACATTCATCCAGACGAAGAAAAACGGTAAGCAGCACGTATTCCATGTGGATCCATTCAATGTGACGGAAGAAGAAGCATTGGACCTGCAGCAAGTGCTCCGCGAAGGCAACGTGAAAATGATCACGTCGTATGCCGCTATTCCTGGACAAGGCAATGCACAGGAATTTACGTATGAAGTAAAGTACAAAGTCGATAACCCGAACAAAGGGAAAGGCAAGAATAGCAAGAAGTAATGGGAAAGCGGGCTGCGGCCCGCTTTTTTGATTTTTTGCATAAGAAAAAGGATTATCGCACGCAAACCGAGAATAACGCACGCAAAACGGAAATAACGCACGCAAACGCCCCCACCATCAAGTATGGTAAGATACATAGTGAGAATTCTTGCGAAGGAAAGGAAGAGGACATTGTCAAAAACACTCGATAAATTCCTGAACGACAACCTGCAGGAACTGAAAGAGCAGGGACTGTACAACGAAGTGGATCCGGTCGAAGGCCCGAACGGCGCCACGATTCAGATCCGCGGCAAAGAACTGATCAACCTGTCGTCGAACAACTACCTCGGCCTGTCGACGAATGATACGCTGAAAGAAGTGGCGAAAAAAACGATCGATAAATACGGTGTCGGCGCGGGAGCCGTGCGCTCGATCAACGGAACGCTCGACCTGCACGTGGAACTCGAGGAACTGCTCGCTGAATTCAAAGGGACGGAAGCGGCGATTTCGTACCAGTCCGGCTTCAATTGCAACATGGCGGCGATTTCTGCGGTCATGGACAAGAATGACGCCATTCTGTCCGATCAGCTGAACCACGCGTCCATTATCGACGGCTGCCGGCTGTCGAAGGCGAAGATCATCGCCTACAAGCATTCCGACATGGAAGACCTCCGCGCGAAAGCGAAAGAAGCGACGGAATCCGGCCAGTACAATAAGGTCATGGTCATCACAGACGGCGTGTTCTCGATGGACGGCGACATCGCGAAATTGCCGGAAATCGTGGAAATCGCGAAAGAGTTCGACCTCATTACATACGTCGATGATGCCCATGGCTCCGGCGTAACCGGTAAAGGGAAAGGCACAGTGAAGCATTTCGGCCTCGAAAAGGAAGTCGACATGCAGATGGGCACGCTGTCGAAAGCGGTCGGCGTCGTCGGCGGCTACGTCGCCGGCAAGCAGAACCTGATCGACTGGCTCCGCGTGCGCTCGCGCCCGTTTTTATTCTCGACAGCGGTCACGCCTGGGGACGTCGCGGCCATCAAGGAAGCGCTCCGGATGATCATGGCATCGACGGAGCTGCACGACAAGCTGTGGGAAAACGGCGACTACCTGAAGAAAGGGCTGAAAGAGCTCGGATTCGACATCGGAGATTCCGAGACGCCGATCACGCCTTGCATCATCGGCGAAGAGAAACTGACCCAGCAGTTCTCGAAGCGGCTGTATGAAGAAGGCGTCTACGCGAAGTCCATCGTCTTCCCGACGGTGCCCAAGGGAACCGGCCGTGTCCGCAACATGCCGACGGCCGCCCACACAAAAGAAATGCTCGATGATGCGCTTGCCGTCTATGAAAAAGTCGGAAAAGAGCTCGGTGTCATTCAATAAAAACCGGATTGCGCTGCCTGATGGGCGGCGCTTCTTTTATGCCGGTTCCAGGTTGTCCTCTTGCCCAGTCCCCCGTATAATTGATAAGGGTCAGAAACAGGGAAAGAAAACGCTTTCACGGTTTTATTTTAAAGGAGGAACAGCAGGTGAAACGCATATTGATTACAGGGGCGCTCGGGCAGATCGGCTCGGAACTGACGGGCAAGCTCCGGAGTGTATATGGCGCAGAAAATGTGCTGGCGACGGATATCCGGCCATCAGAGGAGGCGGACGGACCGTTTGAAATCCTGGACGTGACAGACGCAAAGCGCATGGGGGAACTCGCGAAGGAATTCAAGGCGGATACGATCATGCACATGGCGGCGCTGCTGTCGGCGAAAGCCGAGGAGAATCCGCAGCTCGCCTGGAATCTGAACATGGGCGGGCTCGTCAACGCGCTGGAAGTGGCGCGGGAGGAGAAACTGCAATTCTTCACACCGAGTTCGATCGGCGCATTCGGGCCGTCGACCCCGAAACAAGACACGCCGCAGGACACGCTGCAGCGGCCGACGACGATGTACGGGGTCAATAAAGTCGCGGGCGAATTGCTGAGCGATTACTATTTCCACCGTTTCGGCGTCGATACACGCGGCGTGCGGTTTCCGGGGCTCGTTTCGTACGTCACCCCTCCGGGCGGCGGGACGACGGATTATGCCGTCGATATTTATTATCAGGCGATCGAAAAAGGGATGTACACTTCCTACATAGCGGAAGGGACGTATATGGACATGATGTACATGCCGGATGCCCTCCAGGCGATTGTCGATCTTATGGAAGCGGATCCTTCGAAGCTTGTTCACCGCAATGCTTTCAATGTGACAGCGATGAGTTTCGAGCCTGAAGAGATCGCCGCGTCGATCCGCCGGCACATCCCGGATTTCAGCTTGTCCTATGACGTCGATCCGATGCGGCAGGCCATCGCCGACAGCTGGCCGGACAGCATCGACGCTTCCGCTGCGAAAGAGGAATGGGGATTCCGGGTGAAATTCGGCCTGGATGAGATGACAGCGGATATGCTTGAAAAACTGAAACAGAAAACCGCACGCGCGTAAAAGACCGCCGGCATACCGATTCGATCAGTATGCCGGCGCATTATTGCAGATTATAAATTTCAGAACAGTGGAACCCTTTTGAACAGTCCGCGTCTTATTAGCAAGAATCCCCCTTTCTTGAATGGAAGGCATCAAAAAAGAGGCTGATCGCTCAGCCTCTCCTTTTTCATTCAATTAAAACAGCAAGTGCGCCACGCCTGCGATGATCGGCAGGGAAATGACGGTGCGCAGCAGGAAGATGACGACGAGATCCAGAATGTTGACCGGAATCTTCGAGCCGAGCAGCAAGCCGCCGACTTCCGACATGTAAATCAGCTGCGTGACGGAAACCGCCGCGACGACGAATAACGTCAGCTGCGATTCGATCATGCCGTTCGCGAGCAGGACCGGCAGGAACATATCCGCGAACCCGACTACCATGAGCTGGGCCGCTTCATCCGCTTCCGGGATGTTCAGTAGCTCGAGGTACGGCTCGAACGGTGCGCCGAGAATCGTGAAGAACGACGTGAATTCCGCGAGGACGAGCGCGATCGTCCCGAACGCCATGACGACCGGCGCCACGCCGATCCACATGTCGAGGACGTTTTTGAATCCGTCGACGAAGAACTTTTTCAGCGAGCGGTTCTGATCCGCTTTGGCCAGCGCCAATTCGGCTCCGTGCTGGACGGGATGATAGCCTTCCGGAATATCCTCGTTCTGGGATTCCTGCGGCTGACCGTCAGCGAAAACGGTCTCTTTGCGTGACAGCGGATAAATGCGCGGCATGATGAGCCCGAGCACGACACCGGCCAGGATGACCGTTCCGTAGTAGGACAGGAAGTACTCGCTCATGCCGACTTCCGTGATGACGACGATTGCGAACGTGATGGAAACGACCGAGAACGTTGTCCCGATGATCGCCGCTTCTTTTTTCGTGTAGCGGTTCTGTTCGTACTGCTGGCTCGTCAGCAGGACACCGATTGTTCCGTCACCGACCCAGGATGCGAGCGCGTCAATGGATGACCGGCCCGGCAGCTTGAACAGCGGCCGCATGATCTTCACCATGAGCGTCCCGAAGAATTCGAGCAGCCCGAAGTTCATGAGGAGCGGCAGCAGCAGTCCGGCGAAAAGGAAAATCGTGAACAGGAATGCGAGCAGGCCTTCCGGCGACAGCAGCAGTCCGCCTGTCACGTCGCTCCAGACCGCTTCCGGCCCGAGTTCGAACATGACCATGAGGGCGAACGCGGCGCCGAGCACACGGACAATGACCCAGAACCAGTGGACGTTGAACAGTTTTTCGATGAATGGCACCTGTTCATCGGCGGTCGGCGGCCGTTTCGGTAAATAAATAAGTGCGCCCACGGCTGCAATGATCAGCAGCAGCGTAACGATCCAAGAGACGTAACCGGTGATCAGTCCGGCGAACCAGTTGGCGAGGATCGCCACAATGACCATGACGCCGTCCGCCGTATCCAGCGGCACGATGAACAGCAGGATACCGAGGATGGACGGAATCAAAAACAGCGCCCATGTGGATGGTGAATGCGTTTTCATAATGTTCCTCCTTGAAGTATGTAACTGATTGCAGCGTCCGCTTTTTTTCTTCGGCGGACATCCTTTCCTATCGTAGCGGAATTTGTCGAAAAAAAATAGCCCCTTCCGCAGGAAAAGGCTAAAATGATCAGAAGCTGTCTTCGAAATCCTCATGCCATCTGTACGTATAGAACCGTTCTTTGATCAGCCAGTTTTCGGCTTCCGTGTCGCCTTGGGCAAGTTTATGCTCCATCTCTTCGAGCATCCAGGCGGTCTGTGAGATGTGCGCGCGCATCGAACTCATCTTTTTCTCCCGGACCGGCGAAATATCATGGATTACGTCCGGCTCCCCGAGCCTTGTGAGGGTATCATTCGAAAAGGCGACACAGTACAGTTTCGGCCGGTCCTCCATGCGGCGGACCGCCCGGATGACCGCGCGTGCCGTCGCTTCGTGATCGGGGTGGACGGCGTAGTCCGGGTAAAAGGTGATGATAAGCGACGGATCCGTTTCCTCGATCAGACCGGACATCAGCTGCACCATCTTCTCGTCGTCTTCAAATTCAAGGGTCTTATCCCGCAGGCCGAGCATGCGGAGGTCGGTGAGCCCCATCGCTTCCGCTGAAGCGAGAAGCTCTTTTTTCCGGATTTCTGGAAGCGATTCCCTCGTTGCGAATGGGGGATTCCCGAGATTGCGGCCCATTTCACCGAGCGTCAGGCAGGCATATGTAACGGGTATGTCCTGTTCGATATAAGTGGATATGGTCCCCGATACGCCAAACGCCTCATCGTCAGGATGCGGGAACACGACTAGTACGTGACGTTCTGCTGGTAGCGTCATAGTTTCCTCCTCAGTAAGCGAACGGTGTTTCGCTCAGTTCGAGCGCCACCGCCAATTTTCCGGATGCGTCATGGCCGGCGAGCAGCAGCCTGCCTTTGCCGTCGAGTTCATAATGAGTGATTCCCTGCGCATAGACCCAGCCATACGGCAGCTTCAGGCCGACGCGGTGCGGACTGTCCCCGACCACTTTGCCGAGCTCGTACGTGATGGCGACGTTGCGGATGAATGCGCTGGCATTGAAGAATCCCTCATTGAAATGGCTGGCATAGGCCCCGTTCGTCGTTTCAAGGTGAAGATAAAGTTCCTTGCCGGCAAACGCGTCGAGCGCCGCCTGCAATTTTTTCGGTTCCACCGGTTCCATGGGTTTCCTCCTTCAGTCCAAAATCCCTATTCTCACAGTATAGAAAATTTTGCAGAGGAATGCGACAGTCCTGCTTTACGGTTTGGAAAAAAGCATCATATAATAAAGAATGTTCAAAAAATGGGGGAGACTGTGTGAAATTTTTACTTAAATTCGTTTGCTCGATTATCGGAATCGTTCTGGCAAGCGGACTTCCGGTCCTGGTTGCCGGGTTCGTCTCTGGAGAAATCCGTCTCCGGCTTTACGCCGAGACGATCAAAAACGTACTGGCATCGCTGTGGCCGATCCAGGACATCGCCATCATGAATTTCCGTGCACAGCGGGAGATGCCGCTGTTTCCGGATATTTTCGCCTACATAACGTATTCGCTCCAGATTTTATTCGCTGCGCTGGCCGTCGCAGTGGTTCTCGCGCTTTTGCTGACGGTGCTGACCATGATGCTTCCGGACCGGTGGCGGGAGCGGGTGAAACTCGGCCTTTATTTCCTGGAATCCATACCGGACCTTCTCGTCATCATGCTCGCGCAGCTGGCGGTCATCTGGATTTTCAAAAAGACCGGAATCCTCATTTCCAGCATTGCGGCGCTCGCCGACAGCCCGATCTATTGGCTGCCGGTGACCTGCCTGATGATCCTGCCGATGGTCCAGCTTTACCGGCTCAGCATGCTGACGTTCCAAGAAGAGGAACGTCAGCTGTACGCTGAATTCGCCCGGTCACTCGGGTACTCGAAAGCGCTCATCGTCCTGCTCCACGTCTTCCGCAACGCTGTGACAAGCGTGTTTTTCCAGTCGAAAAAGACAGTCTGGTTCATGCTGTCCAACCTGTTCGTGCTGGAACTGATGTTCAATCTGCCCGGCATCATCCTGTTCTGGCAGGAAAATATGACGCCGGAAGTGTTCCTGATCACGGTTTTCAGTTTTTTCCTGCCCGTGTTTTTGCTGTACAGCATCGGCGAATGGTTCTTTCTGCGCCGGCTTTACGGCAGGGAGGTGCTCTGAATGTGGAGACAGCCGTTTTTTCTCATCGGCTTCACCGTCCTTTCGCTTCTGCTCGTCAGCAGTTTCGCGTATGAGTGGCTTTGGGGAACTGTTCCGCAGCAGGTGATGTTCCTGATGGAAGGCGATCGGGTGGTCGAAGCGCCGCCGATTTCGCCGAATTGGGAGATGCCGCTCGGTTCCGATCCGTTCGGCTATGACATGCTCGGGAAAATCATTCTCGGTGCTAAGTACACGATCATTGCCGCCTTGCTGGTGGCGGCGATCCGGATGCTGATCGCCATTCCGCTCGGCTATATCCTGGCCGTATACCTGCAGCGCCATCGGGCGTGGATCGGCGGCCTTGCGGATTCCCTCCATTATATTCCGCTCAGCGTTTTCGCCGCTTACGTGCTGTTTCCGGTATTGTGGATGCCGCAGGGCGGTTTTGAAACAACGCTCTGGGAGCGGATCGCCATCCAAATCCTGATAATGGCGCTCCTCACTGCACCGATCGTTGCAGTGCTGATCGGCAATGAGGCATCGCTCCTTTACCGCCGCGAATATGTGATGGCGGCCCGGACGCTCGGCGCGAACCGGCTCCGGCTCGTGCACCGGCATTTATTTCCCCAGATGCGGGAGAAACTCGCCGTCCTGTATGGCCAGCAAGTGATCGAAACGTTCATCGTGCTGGCGCATCTCGGCCTTCTCGATCTGTTCCTCGGCGGAACGAAAGTAAGCTATGATCCGCTGGCTGCAGACCCGCCGATGTCGATTTCCTACGAATGGGCTGGCCTGTTCGGCAACTCATTCCGCTATCTCCAGGGAGCGCCCTGGCTGCCCCTGGCGCCGGTCGCTTTCATATCCATCGCCGTCTTGAGCGTTTCGCTCATGATGGAAGGCTACATCCGTTCCAAAAATCCGAAAGTGAAAAAGCGGAAACTGTCGGTGAAAGAAGAACGGGTCATCGAATGGAACCGTGAAGAGCTCCGCAAAAAAATGGTTCGGCTCGCGAACCGCAAAGAATCAGGAGGTGTGCCGCATGATGCAAATTAAACAATTGTCCGACTGCACGGTGACGGAAGGGACCGACGCGTGGAATAAAGGATTCGAGGGGTATTTTTTTGATATGACGATGACCGAAGAAGCGTTCAGCAGCCGAATGACCCAGGAAGACCTCGATCCCGCTCTTTCCGTCGTCGCATTCCGGGACGGAGAGCCGGCCGGACTCGTCCTGAACGGCATCCGGGAAACCGGCGGGCGTAAAGTCGGCTGGAATGGCGGGACTGGCGTCGCTTCGTCCGCCCGGGGCACCGGAATCGGCAGACGGATGATGGAGCGTTCCCTGGAACTCCTCCGGGAGGCAGGGGCGGAAGTCGCAACGCTCGAAGCGATTAGTGGGAATGAACCCGCCATCGCCCTTTACGAAAAAACGGGCTACAGAATCATCGACCGTCTCCAGTTCCTGCACCTGAACGGCAAGATCGGGGCGGAAAGCGAAACGCCGGCGGACGGCCGTACGGAAATCAAGTCTCCGGAAGAAGCATCCCGCCTTCCGTTCTACCGCGCCGATTATCCGTGGCAGACGATGTGGCAGAGCGCCAAAGGAGGCGAAGCAATCATCGCGAAAAATGACGCCGGCACGCCTGTCGGGTATGTCGTCTATCGGAAAGTGACGGACAGCGGCGGAAAACATATCGCCACTGTTGTGCTCCAGTGTGAAGCAGATCCGGCGTATGGGGAAGGACTGGCTGTCATCCGCCGGCTGCTTAATGAGGCGTTCGACGGATACGCCGGCGATATCCGGCGCGTCGCCGTCAACGTGCCGGTCAATCGCAGTCCGCTTACCCATGAAGCTTTGAAAGAACGGGGATTCGAACTGACATCTGAACAAGTGGATATGCGGAAAGAATTGATTTGATGAGGAACCCTGCCGAATCGGCAGGGTTTTATTCGGAATAAAAAACGTGTTGCGCCGAACGCGCATAAATCTTGCTGAACGCGCATAAATCCCGCCGAACGCGCATAAATCCGGCT
>NZ_NHTN01000055.1 GCF_002167005.1 Indiicoccus explosivorum | reverse complement strand
AAAAAACACCGGTCCTGATTTCGCCATCCGGAGTCGGTGCGTTCCCGACCATGTCCCCGAACCAGCCGGAATGCGCCTGGATTTTCAATCAGGACTACATGATCGAACCGATGGGACGCGAAGTCCGGCTGACATTCGAATCCGGCTTCTCCCTTCTGCTCAATGTTTCCGCCCACACCATCAAGCGGCAGAAATCCCGCCTGATCGAAACGCTCTATTACTACTCGGGCGGCCGCGATCCCGTACATCATTAAAAAAACTCCCTAATAAAGGGAGTTTTTTCATCGTCTTACCGGTTCATGGTTAATACCCTTTCTCTTACAACACTTCGCTCTTCATCGCTGCCAGGTGATCTGCAGGATCAGCAGAACCGTCACGAGGCGCAGCATCGGTTTGACGTATTGGGGCTTCAGCTTTCCGGCAAGCCGGACACCGACCTGCGCACCGCTCAGCGAGCCGAGCAGCAGGGCGGCCGTCAGCGGCCAGATGATCGCCCCGGCCGCGATATATGTGGCGGCGGCCCCGATGCAGCTCGAGAATACAGCGATTCTCGTAAGTCCTACCGAGCGCATGTAGGAGAGATTCAGCTTGCCGAACAGCATCATGAGAAGCGTGCCATTGCCCGGCCCGAACATCCCGTCATACACGCCGGCGCCAAGCAGGCCGCCAGCACCTTTCCCGCGCAGCGAGAACATTTTTCCACCGCTGAAATCCTGTTTGCCGATGAATGAAACAGCGAATGCGAACGCCAGCAGGATAACAGCCACCAGTTTCATCGTCTCTTCCGTGAAGCTGACTGCCAGCAGGCCGCCAAGCACACCGCCTGTCAGACTGAACGGCAAAATCAGAAACGCCTCTTTCAGTGTCACTTGTTTTTTTCGGTAGACGACGAGAAAACTCGACAGTGATGAAACGGTATTCGAAACTTTGTTCGCTCCGATCGCCGAATGGACCGGTATGCCGAGCAGCAACATCGCCGGCAGGCTGATCATGCCGCCTCCTCCTGCCATCGTCCCTATCGTGGTCGCTGTTAATCCAATCAAAAATAGGGTAATGAATTCCATATGATCACTCCTCACTGTCTCCATCATACGCCCGGAACAATTATAAATAAATTCTATAGTTTTTATGTTTCTTTATTCTAATTTCTTATGAAAGGAAGAGATATATGTTTGAAATTACGATGCAAAGTTTTAAGCAAATTATTCTGGGAGGGATTCTTGCATATATCGCGCTCGTGATCCTACTGCGCATCTCCAAAAAACGGACACTGTCTAAACTCAATATGTTCGACTTCATTATCACAATCGCCTTCGGCTCGGCGATATCATCCGTCATTCTTAACACCAGCATCAGTCTGATCGAGGGAATTCTCGGCTTCGCGATTCTGGTTTTTGCCCAGTTTGCAGTTACATTCCTATCTTATCGATCGGATAAGTTCACCAACTTAGTGAAAGCTAACCCCAAACTCCTGTATTCGGAAGGAACGTATTACAGGGAAGCCATGAAAAGCGAGCGTGTCTTAGAAGTTGAAATCCTTCAGGCAATCCGCAAGCAGGGCATCGGGACAATGAGCGAAGTGAAGGCAGTCGTTCTCGAGACGGACGGCAGTTTATCAATCATTAAAAAGCAGGCAGGCGATGCCCTGTCGAACGTCGAAAAGCCGTCGGACTGACGGCTTTTTGCATTACAGGTGACCGGTTATGCTATATTGATTTCAGGGGGAATGAGGATGACGGAATTGATGACTGTCATGAGTTCAAGAGAATTGCAGACAAAAGAGAAACTGAAGAAAGACTTGAATGCCTTGGGAATCGAAAAGGGTGATGAAATCATCGTCCACTCATCGCTCAGTGCAATCGGCTGGGTGGCTGGCGGCGCGCAGGCGGTCGTCGAAGCGCTGCTTGAAACGGTGACGGCGGAAGGCACGATCGTGATGCCGGCGCAATCGGCCGATAATTCCGATCCTATGTACTGGGAAGCACCTCCCGTGCCCAAAGAATGGCACCAGGCGATCCGGGACCACTATCCGGCTTATGACCCGCACTTGTCATCGATGCGCGGTATGGGACGCATCGCGGAATGCTTCCACCGGCATCCCGGCACCATCCGCAGCATGCATCCCGCTCATTCTTTCATGGCTTGGGGCCGGAAAGCAGAAGACTGGATGAGCGAACACCCGATCGATGATTCGTTCGGTGAGAGTTCGCCGCTCGGCAAAATGATGAAGGCCGACGTCAAGATTGTGCTCATCGGCGTAGGATTCGATTCATGCACCGCGCTCCATTTCGCGGAATACGAACAGGAAATTTGGGGCTCTTATCCGCAGGGAGCAGCTGTCATGAAAGACGGCAAACGCATTTGGCAGACATTCATCCAGGCCGACACCGACTCCGGCCGGTTCCCGGAAATCGCCGCTGCTTACCCTGGCGACATCAAAGAAGGGCAGCTTGGCCAGGCGAAGACCCAAGTCGTTGAAATGCGTCCGCTTGTCGAATTCGGCATCCGATGGCTGGAAGAAAATTTGGGGAAAACGGACTAGAAAAGGTCCGGGCAGTCAGCTGCCCGGACCTTTTTCGTGAAGTATTTCGGATAAAATCGCTTCGAGCCGTGCATTGTCCCCATAAAAAGAATCCACAAACGCATTGATGATGAAGGCAGGCTCTTCAATCTGTTCCCACTTCAACTCATATCCGGCCCCCTGCATCAGCTGGCGCGAAAATTCGCGGACTGACCGGCCATTCCCTTCCCGGAACGGGTGGAGCGCATTGAGTTCACTTAAATAATAGGCAAGACGCGGAATGAGTTCATTTTTCGGAAGTCCCTTTAAATACCGCTCCCTTTTCAGGCCATCGAAAATCTCACGCAGCTGCGGCTCAATGAAGTCGGGATGGGCGAAAGCGGAATTTCCTTTTGAAATCATTTCCTTTCTCAATTCGCCGGCGAAATCGTAAACATCCTGAAAAATCCGGCGATGGATTTCCAGGAATGCCTCCATATCCGGCGGGTCGGCCGGTCGGCTTAAATGCAGCTCCGACAGCCGGAATAGCGTATACACTTTCTCGATTTCCTTCAATTTTTCTTCATCGCGGATATCGAATTTATTGATGAGAACATCGGTGCCCGGATAGCAGTAGAAGGACGTGTGCCTATACTTAGACATCATACTTCGCTTTGACGGCTTCATGGAATTGGCGTTCCGTCCGATCGCCGGACAAAAACAGCCGGACAAATTCCTGGTCCTCCCCCGATACATCGAACCCTTCAGTCAACAGGGAATGGGCAGCGCTCAAAACAGCGCGTTCGGTCTGATCCGGTGTTATTTGTTTAACAGATTTCGACAAGAGAACGACCACCTTTCGTTCTCTCTATTATATCATTTCAAAGAAGTGAAATCCATACACAGCAACGCTTTAAGCACAATAAAAGAACACCAGTTCCCTTTATAGGCAATTGCCTTCAAGACTCGCCTCCCGTCTCTTTGACCGCAAAGTAGTTGTCTTCCGGATCCGCAAAATTAAACACTCTTCCGCCCGGCATCTCCGTGATTTCTCCGGTTTTCACACCTTTGGCCGTCAGACTGCTGCGGAGTTCCTCGAGTTCATCTGAAAAGAACAGGAGTGATGGCACGCCGAGATCCAGCTCCGGTTCCAGCTGAGCAATTTTCTCTTTGTCATGGAGCACAAGGTTCGTTCCGCCCTCTGCCCCCGGTGATAGTTCGAACCATTCAATTTCCCCGATCCGGTGCTCGGCAACCAGTTCGAACCCCATTTTCTCCGTCCAGAATTCCACACACGCCCTTTGGTCCCTGACATAAATCATGACTTGCCCGAGCTTGCTGATCATATTCTCCGCCTCCTCAATCCGTTTTCGGTTCTTCATCTGATTCTTCGCATCATGGCGAAAATCCTTTTCCCTGAAGGTTTTCCAGCAGAAAAAAAGCAGCCCCTGCGGACTGCCTTCCTTCAAACTTCCTGTCCCTGCAGCTCTTTCATCTCTTCTTCCGAAAACGGCCGGGAACGGGTCAGGAACCGCTTCCCTTCCACGCCTTCCAGCGAGAACATCCCGCCCCTGCCGTCCACCACGTCGATGATGAGCTGTGTATGGCTCCAGTAATCGAATTGCGACCGGTGCATGTAGAACTTACTCCCGCCGATTTCACCGAGGAGCACATCCTGGTCGCCGACGAGGAATTCCCCTTCCGGAAAACACATCGGTGAACTGCCGTCGCAGCAGCCGCCCGACTGATGGAACATGACGGGCCCATGCTTCTCTTTCAGCAAATCGATCAGTTCCAGTGCCGCTTCCGTCGCCTTGACGCGTTCAACCATAAACCGCCTCTCCTTTCGGCTTAAAAGAATCCAGCCGGGTCCGTGCTGTAGCTGACGAGCATGTTTTTCGTCTGCTGGTAATGTTCCAGCATCATCTTATGGTTTTCGCGGCCGATGCCGGACTGCTTGTAGCCGCCGAACGCCGCGTGCGCCGGGTACTGGTGATAGCAGTTCGTCCATACGCGGCCCGCCTGGATACCGCGGCCGAAACGGAACGCTGTGTTCGTGTCGCGTGTCCAGATGCCTGCACCGAGCCCATACAGCGTGTCGTTGGCGATTTCGAGCGCTTCTTCCTTCGTCTTGAATGTCGTCACCGATACGACGGGACCGAAAATCTCTTCCTGGAAAATGCGCATCTTGTTGTGGCCTTTGAAGACGGTCGGCTTCACATAATAGCCTTCACGGAGATCGCCTTCCAGCACATTGCGTTCACCGCCGATGAGCACTTCCGCCCCCTCCTGCTTGCCGATATCGATGTAAGAGAGGATCTTTTCGAGCTGTTCGCTCGAGGCTTGGGCCCCCATCATCGTTTCCGGATCCAGCGGGTCGCCGACTTTGATCGCTTCGATCCGCTTCAGTGCGCGCTCCATGAACGCATCGTAAATATCCTCGTGGATCAGTGCACGGGAAGGGCACGTACATACTTCGCCCTGATTGAGCGCGAACATGACGAATCCTTCGATCGCTTTATCGAGGAAAGAATCATCCTCGTCCATGACGTCCTTGAAGAAGATGTTCGGCGATTTACCGCCCAGTTCCAATGTCACCGGAATGAGATTTTGCGATGCATACTGCATGATCAGCCGGCCTGTCGTCGTTTCACCGGTGAACGCCACTTTACTGATGCGCGGATTCGATGCGAGCGGCTTTCCGGCTTCGAGGCCGAACCCGTTGACAATGTTGAGGACGCCCGGCGGCAGAAGGTCTTCAATGAGCTCGGCCCACACGAGAATGCTTGCCGGTGTCTGTTCAGCCGGCTTCAGCACGACGCAGTTTCCGGCAGCGAGCGCCGGAGCGAGTTTCCAGGTAGCCATCAGCAGCGGGAAGTTCCACGGGATGATCTGCCCGACAACACCGAGCGGCTCATGGAAATGGTACGCCACTGTATCTTTGTCGATTTCACCGATTGAGCCTTCCTGTGCACGGATGACGCCTGCGAAGTAGCGGAAGTGATCGATCGCCAGCGGCAAGTCCGCATTGAGCGTCTCCCTGACCGCTTTTCCGTTATCCCACGTCTCGGCTACTGCCAGTTTCTCCAAATTCTGTTCCATCCGGTCTGCAATTTTCAGGAGTATGTTCGATCGTTCAGTCACAGATGTTTTGCCCCACGTAGTGAAAGCCGCATGGGCCGCATCAATGGCCGCTTCTATGTCTTCGGCAGTCGAACGGGCTATTTGCGTGAACGGTTTTCCGGTCACCGGCGATACATTGTCGAAGTACTGGCCTTTCTCCGGCGCGCGCCATGACCCGCCGATGAAATTATCGTAGCGGTCCTTGAAAATCACTTTTGTCCCTTCCGAATTCGGTATTGCGTAAACCATTTCTCCATTCCTCCCTTTTTGGTGTAAACTGCAGACCGGTGTATGCGCTTACATACAGGCTACCCTTTTATATTGTCAAAAAAATCGTAACTTTGCAATTACTAGGGTTCTATTTCGGATAAATTTTTTATTTTCCCGGCCAGCGGGTATACTGGGAAATGTGACTGAAAAAATGAGAGGGTTTTATTATGCGGATCAATAAATTCTTGAGCGAGACAGGCATCACTTCCCGGCGCGGTGCCGACAAATTCATCGAGGCCGGACGCGTGACGATCAACGGGAAGGCCGCCGAGCTTGGCAGCAAAGTTTCTCCCGGAGACGAGGTGCGGGTGGATGGCGAACTGATCGAACAGCCCGCGGAAGAATACGTCTACATCAAACTGAACAAACCCGCCGGCATCACGAGTACGACTGAACGCCATATCGAAGGGAATATCATTGATTTCGTCGGCCATCCGCTGCGGATTTTCCACGTGGGCCGGCTGGATAAGGAATCGGAGGGCCTTATTTTATTGACGAATGATGGAGACATCGTCAATGAAATTCTGCGGGCGGAGAACGAGCACGAAAAGGAATACATCGTCACGGTCGATAAGCCCGTCACCGACGAATTCCTTGAGCGGATGGCGGAAGGTGTCGAGATCCTCGGGACACGGACGCTGCCCGCTGTCACCGAACGGGCCGGCCGCAACCGGTTCCGCATCACCCTCAAGCAAGGGCTGAACCGGCAGATCCGCCGGATGTGCGCCGCTCTCGGTTACGAGGTGCGCGCACTCCGGCGCGTCCGCATCATGAATATCCGGCTGAACGGCCTCAAAACAGGCGAATGGCGCGATTTATCGGAAGAAGAACGGACCCGCCTGTTCAGCGAACTCGGCTACACACCGAAACGATAAGGAGGAATCGCAATGCTCGCAGTGACAGCCACGCCCAATCAGGCGGGCATCAAAATCAGCGGAGATTATTTCGACTTGGATAACTTGGTGATGTCGTTCTATAAGGTGATAGGCGATGAAAACAAATACTATGGCTATGAAGGCGCCCGGATGCGGATCTTGGGCATTTGCTACGAAGTCCGCCATGCGGCGCAAGGGGACCGGAACGTCGAGAAGGTCTTCAACGGCCTGCACGAGCACATCAAAGTCCAGCACGGGTTCATCGCACCGGATAAGAATATTTACTTCTCCGTCGAAGTTCTGTGGCCGGAAGCGCTGTTCGCCGTGGTGGCACTGAAGGATTTCATCCGGTTATATAAGCAAGAAGCCGCCCATCCGGAGTGGGACCTCGACCTGAACACAGTCAGGAATTTTCAGGCTCTCGTTCTGGACTGCCTGCAGGGTCACATCCCGTATGACGCGATTGAGAGTGTCCGGCAGGCGTATGCCGGTGACACTTCCGTCGAAGAGTATGCCGTCCAGTACGTGGATATGCTAAACTTGAAAATGATCGACTGGACAAAGGAAGAGCGGGAACAGAACCTGGCCGCCGTCGCCATGAAAATCGCCCAGCAGGACCAGGATTACCAGTCATTCCGGCAAGAAGTGCTGAAAGTCGCTGGTCCGCCTAAAAAACCGATCCATGAGGTGGGGTTCAATAAAGAGTACCCGGATGAAATCGATTGGTGAGACCCCGTATCTGCCCGGCCTGTGTGCTGCGGCAACGGCTAGCATGAAAAAAGGGCCCGGCGCATTCGCTGCCGGAGCCCTTTTTCGCTTCTGTGTTCATTTGACCATCTGGATGAACTGCTTTGTCCGTTCGTGTGACGGATTCTCGAAAAACGTCACCGGATCGGCCGATTCGATGATCCGGCCCTTGTCGAGCATGATGACGCGGTCCGCCACTTCACGGGCGAAACTCATTTCATGCGTCACGACGACCATGGTCATCCCTTCTTCGGCAAGCTGCTTCATAACCTGCAGCACCTCTCCGACCAGTTCAGGGTCGAGCGCCGATGTCGGCTCATCGAAGAGCAGCACTTTCGGTTCCATGGCGAGCGCACGCGCGATGGCCACGCGCTGCTTCTGTCCGCCCGACAGCTTACTCGGGTAGACGTCCGCTTTATCGCCCAGCCCTACTTTATCCAGCAGTTCCAGGCCCTTCTTCTGTGCGATTTCTTTCTTCTCTTTTTTGACGACGACAGGGGCTTCCATTACATTTTCAAGCACCGTCTTATGAGGGAATAAGTTAAAATGCTGGAACACCATCCCCACTTCCGCCCGGATTTCCGAAAGGTTGTCCTTCTTCGGATTTATCTCTTTGCCGTCGATTATGATTTTCCCGCTATTGATCATCTCCAAAAAATTGAAGCAGCGGAGCAGCGTGCTTTTCCCAGATCCGCTGACTCCGACCAGAACGACAACTTCTTGGGGCTCGACATGCAGATCGATCCCTTTCAGCACTTCCAGATCGCCAAAAGATTTATGGATATCTTCTCCTGTAATCATGTCCGTCCCCCCTTATGCTTTATCCACATCGAGTCTGTTCTCATACCATTTCAGCAAGTAACTGAAGATCAGGACTAACGCCAGGTAATAGGCCCCGACCACGATGTACGTCTCGAATTGCTTGAAGGAAGCGGCTGCTTCCCTGGTCGCAATCGCGAAGAGTTCGGAAACCCCGATCAGGTAAACGAGCGAAGAGTCCTTCAGTGTGATGATGAACTGGTTCCCGAGCGGCGGAATCGAACGGCGGAGCGCCTGCGGAAAGACGATCCGGCGCATGGTCTGCGAGTTCGTCATACCGAGCGCGCGGCTGGCTTCCGTCTGCCCGTAGTCGATTCCCTGTATGGCGCCACGGAAAATCTCCGCGATGTACGCTCCATTATGGACACCGAGGGCGATGGACCCCGCCCAAAAGGCGTCCAGGACGACAATTTCCGTAATCCCGAAATACAGGAACATGATCTGAACGATCAGCGGTGTCCCGCGGATGACGGTAATGTAGAAGTTCGCAATCCCTTGAAAGATCTTGGACTTCGAAATTTTCATCAATGCAAAAATCAAGCCGAGCAGCGTCCCGAGGACTACCGAAACGGCTGTCAGTTCAAGCGTGATGACAACCGCTTCGAGGAATCCCGGCCACGTATCAAGAAAAATAGCAAATATTGTTTGAATCCGTTCCATCAGGCTTCCCCTCTTTCAGCTTATCGCAGGATTTCGACGCCTTCCGTTTCTGTTTCCAGGAGGTTTCTGCCGAACCATTCTTCAGAGATTTCGGCATACGTACCGTCTTCGATAATTGCATCGAGCGCGCGATTGACTTCTTCAAGAAGGGCTTCATCTTCAGGACGGACAGCGACAGCCGCTTCTTCAATCCACAAGTTCTTGCCGACATCCTTGATCTCAAGGCCGGATTCCATCGCCTCATAGCCCACGATATCCGCCGTGATGACGGCATCGAGACGGCCGGTCGTCAAGTCCTGCAAGGCTGTGACGTCACTGTTGTAATACTGGATGTCATCCGTGTACTCCTGAGCGGCTTCATCATACGTAGACTGGGCGACAACGCCGATGGTCACGCCTTCGAGGTCTTCCGGCCCCTGGATTTCAGTGTTGTCTTCAGCAACGAAAATTTTACCGCCGGACAGGTAATACGGATCAGAGAACGCGACCGTCTCGGCCCGCTCATCGGTGATGGCCATCGAACCGACGACCGCATCGAATTTTTCACCGATCAGCGCCTGGATGATTGTCTCCCATGGCGTCGTCACCGGATTCGGCTCCAGCCCCATCTCTTCGGCAAGCGCTTTGGAGATTGCGATATCGAACCCTGTCAGTTCGCCGTCTTCCGTGTAATTGAACGGCTTATAGAGACCGCTTGAGGCGGTCGTGAACTGCCCTGGGTTTACGAGGTTCAGTTCATTGCCTTCCCCGCCCGCTTCACCTTCAGGTTCCGCCGGTTCCGCGGCTTCTTCTCCGCATGCCCCGATGATCATGCCAGTTGCAATAAGCGCTCCTATAAGTGGATATTTCTTTTTCATTCCATTCTCCCCTTTTCCTTTTATAGTCGCCCGGCCGGTCGGACCGGGGAGTAGCTGTAAATTGAGCGTTCCTGTCCATCGCCTTTCCCATCCGAATTAATGATAGACGTTCTTTTTCATGTACATCGCTTCCGTCCGGTCGTAATTCCGCTTCACTTTTTCATGTTCCTTCACGAACAGAAACCGCATGATGGAAGTGAGAAGCGCACTCGCGGCCGTGTACGAGTCGATCCCGAGGTCGGAATTCATCGGCACTTCCAGCGCAATATCCGCAAATTCCGCTGCTGGAGCTGCAGACGAATCGGTGATCAATACAATCCTTGCCCCCTGCTCTTTCGCCGTCTCCACGGTCTCGGTCACCATTTTTTCATATCGCGGGAACGCGAACGCGATGACTGTGCTGGCAGGGTTCAATCTCGATAGCTGCAAGTAATACTGCCCGTCTCCGTAAATAAGCATTTCCGTATGATCCAGTGTATGGCTGAGCCAGGTCGTGAAGGAATAAGCCATTCCGTAATCAAACGTGTTGCCGGTCACATAAATCCGCTCGGCCTGACTGATGAGATCCACTGCCTGCAGCAAGTCTTCCTCGTTGATCGACTGCTTCAGCTGCTGAAGGTTGCTGATGTCCGAGTTCAAAAGGTTTCTCAATAGCGACTGGCTGCCCTGCTGAGGGGTTTCATCGGCGTTCAGCTGTTCGAGACGCTCCTGCGCCAGCTTTTGCTGCACAATCTGCTGGAACTCCGCATACCCTTTGTACCCGAGCTTCTGCGCCCAGCGGATAACCGTCGATTCACTGACGTTCACCTTCCGCCCGACTTCCAGCGCAGAAGAAAAGGCGAGGAAAATAGGCTGCTCGATGAACAAGTCGCCCACTTTTTTTTGACCGGCACTGAAATCCTTATACGAATTTGCAATGCTCTGCAGTATTTCCTGCAAGACTTTCACCTCCAGCCCGTAGCCAGACTCAAATTACTTTTTTTATTATACCTCTTTGCAGGAAAACCTGCAACATTTTATTGAAAATTCCGTCCACGGAATTCAATGAATTTTCAATTCATTCTTTGTGTGAAAGCAGCTGACCCCAGTCCTCCATCACGCCCGTTTTCATGATCCATGAATCAAAAAACGGCTTCCCCGCATCCTGTTTCCGCGGGAAAGCCGCCTGCCTGGCGCCCGTTAATCGCCTGTCGCTCTATTCAGCTTTCGAGAAGGCTGACGGACACTTTGACGTCCAGTCTCTGATTGCCGCCCCGGTAGACACCCTGTACGGGGCTGACGTCGTTATAGTCGCGTCCGACCCCCACACGGATATGATTCTCCAGGGCTTCCACGCTGTTTGTCGGATCAAGGCCGACCCAGCCGATCCCCGGCACCATGAATTCCACCCAGGCATGGCTGGCCGCATCCCCGACAAGCGCCGAGTTTTCACCGACATACAAGTAGCCGCTGACGTAGCGGGCGGGAATGCCTTTCGCCCGCAAAGCGCCGAGCATGGCATGCGTGATATCCTGACAGACACCTTTCCGGAGGCCGAACGATTCCTGCGCCATCGTATTGACGTCGGTCGACTGCCCGTTGTATTCATACCGGTCATGGATGAAATCCATCGCATCCAGCGCATACTGGACCGGATTCGTCATTTCGCCGATTTCGTCATCCACTTCCGCTATTTGTTCCGGCGTCAAGTACGTGTACGACGTGTTGCTCAAATAGGCGAAGTAGTGCTCGCGGAACAGCTGCGAATAAAAAATCGCGTTCATCTCCGGGGAGTAATCGAGCCGCCGGACGAACGGGCTCCGCTGTACACTGACGATGGACGTGGTCCTCACCTCCAGGTGCTGGTGATGCTCCGCAATGTAAAACGTCTCGACGCTGTTGCCCCAGATATCCGTATATTCCGTCGTCATCGTCGCGGGTTCGATATCCGCCCGATAAGACAGGAGCCGCTGGCATTCATCCGTCCGGGGCTTCAGACGGATCGAGTTCATGCTCTGATCGACGATCGAATCGTAGTCGAATATATTGGTATGCTCGATTTTGTACTTCATCGGCATCTGGGCTCTGTAGCTGTTATACACCGGCTGGCCTTGGGACTGCTTCTGGAACGCCGGCTCGCTCAAGTAATAAGTGCTTGAGAAGATCATCCCGATTTCGTTGCAGTCGTTCTGGAAGCGGTTGAGGAAGTCCATCATTTCCTCTGAATCCATCCGCTGCACATTCAGGCTTTTCAGCGATTCCAGCAGGCGGTCCAATGCCAGGAAAAGGTTCTGGGAATAATGGCGGATCTTCCCGTTTTCAATCGCCGATACCGCGTCCCGGACGTGTTCCATGCAATAGCGGATCGACCGCGGGAAAGAATCCTCCGACACCAGGAATTCGAGTACGGGGCGCGGATCGAGTCTCGGCGGATGGTCCTTCAGATAAGCCTCATAGCCGTTCACCATGCGCAGGGCGGCACGCCAGTAATAGTAATCGTCCACGCCCGCCGCAAGCTGGCGTTCCCTCGTCCGTTCGCAGACGACATTCAGGATGCGGGCAGTCTTCTCCGCCCGTTCCAGCCATTTCGCGATTTTAATGATCTGGTACGCCATATCGCGGGTCATGGCGGATTCGACGATTCCTTGCGACAGGACCGCCGTTGTCCTGACTTTATCGAGAAACGCCCGCATCTCACGGACCGACGCTCCTTCGAGTTTCGTATCCTTCAGTTCCAAATGGCTTGAATTCCAAGCCTGCCAATAGTCTTCAGGGATATGGTCGCGGCTCGTCCGGGCGTTTTCCCGGACATAGCCGATGCAGTTCAGGACGGAATTCGGATTTTCCCGGGACAGTGCAAGGAACCGCGCGAACTTATCTTCTCCGTCGGACGAATCAGTTATGTTCTCCATTTCCGCAGTCGATGCGCAAATTTCGAAAATCAGGCGCCAGTCCCGTTCCCATTCGATTTCCTCGCTTGATGCTTCAATCTGCTTCAAGAGCTGGGCATCGAGGATCCTGGCATTATTCTCCGCCCGCTCCGCGTTCCGGGACATCCAATAAAGCGAGTTCGCCACTCGGCTCAGCATCAGCCATCCCTCCTTTCCTGTTTGAACACCCAGGTGTCCTTTCCGCCGCCGCCTTGAGAGGAGTTGACGACAAGCGACCCTTTCTTAAGGGCGACTCTCGACAGCCCGCCCGGCAGGACATGGGATTCCTTCCCACGCATGACGAACACCCGCAGGTCTACGTGGCACGGATAAAATTCTTCCCCCTGGTATGCGGGTGCCCGCGACAGTTTCAATGTCGGCTGGGCGATGTATTGATGCGGGCTCTCGATGATCTTCTGGCGGAACTCTTCAATGAGTTCTTTCGAAGCATGCGGTCCGATCAGCATGTCGTAGCCGCCGGACGCGCCGACATTTTTCACGACGAGCTCTTCCAGGTGATCCAGCACGTAAGCCCGCTCATCTTCCCGGTCGAGCATATACGTCTTCACGTTGGCGATGATCGGCTCTTCATTCAAGTAATAGCGGATCATTTCCGGCACATAGGCGTAGATCGCCTTGTCGTCCGCGACCCCGTTCCCGACGCCGTTCAGGATGGCCACGTTCCCCGCTCTATACGCCCGCATCAGGCCGGTGACCCCGAGCGCGGAATCTTCCCGGAACGCTTCCGGGTCAAGGAAATCATCATCGATCCGGCGATAAATGATGTCCACCTGCTTCAGGCCGCGCGTCGATTTCATGTAGACCACGTCATTTTTCACGAGCAGGTCCCGTCCTTCGACGAGCTGCATGCCCATCTGCTGTGCAAGGAACACGTGGTCATAATACGCGGAATTATAAGTGCCGGGTGTCAGCAGCACTGCGAAGGGTTTCCTGCCTTCCACTGCCGGCCCGTGGTCCAGCACCGCTTCGTGGAGATAGGACAGCTGGTGTTCGAGCGTCTCGATGACATGCCGGCCGAACAGCTCCGGATACACCTGCCGCATGACGTAGCGGTTCTGGTAAACGTAGGACATGCCGGACGGATTGCGCAAGTTATCTTCCAGCACGTGATATTTGCCGTTTTCATCGCGGATCAAGTCCACGCCGGCAAGGAAAATGTGGTTGTTGAGCGGGACCGAAATGCCTTTCACTTGTTTGGCATAGTAATACGGGTTGTTTTCCACCAAATGACGGGGAACGATCCCTTCCTCCAAAATCTTTTGGCTGTTGTAGATGTCTTCGAGGAATAAATTCAGCGCTTCTACGCGCTGTACCATCCCCTTCTCGATCGTCTCCCATTCTTCAGGCGGGATGATGATCGGCACGAAATCGAACGGCATCGTCCGTTCTGTGCTGCCGCTCTCCTCGTTGTAGACGGTGAACGTGATTCCCTGCCTGAGGAAAGAAAGCTGTGCTGTTACGTGCTTTTCCCGAAGTTCTTCTTCCGAATACTGCTGTATGAGATCATAAAATTTCCGGTAATGCGGTTTCGGATCTCCATTGCTGTCGAACATTTCATCAAAAAATGGTTTGATTGGTAAGTTTCAAACATCGCTGTTCTCCTTTCTAAAAATTCCGACAGAAATATGTAATAAAAAAGCTAAGCCCGGCACTGTCGGGCACTAGCTTTTCCGTGCGGTATTCCGTTATTTATTCTTGTCGGAACTGTCATACTCGGTCGTCTTCGGCGGCTCGAAATTTTTGACATTGCCAGGCTTCGCCGGCTCCGGTTCGCCTGTAAGCGGATCTCCGCCGAACGTGGTCCCGCTCTGCCGGTATGCACCCGGTCCGTCCGTTCCGGCGGCCGTCGTCGAAGAAGTGCCGGCAGGTGTTCCGCCCGGTGTCGGCGTACCGGTCGGCGCCGTTCCCGAAGCGCCTGTCGTGCTGCTGAACGTATTCCCTGAAGTTCCGCTTCCGGTACCCGTGCCGCCTGAAGAGCTCTGCCCCTGATTCATCGTCTGCTGCTGCTTCTCGATGGCGTCTTTCGCCTTGTCGAGCGCCTTGCTGATTTGCGGCTTCATCTTGTCGACCATACCGCCCGACTGCTTGTTGAGCGTATCCAGGCCTTTCTGCAGCTTTTGCTGCATATCGCCCTTATTCATGCTTCCGCTGCCCGATGAAGACGTTCCCGACTTGTTTTTCGCAGCCATGGAACCAATCAAGGCACCGATGCCAAGCAGGGCAAGCTTTCCGAATGTGCCGCCTGATCTTCTCGCCATTATCCGTCTCCCCTTCCATTTAGTAAAAATACACTATGGAATACTATAGACGAAAACGGCTGTTTTCAAACCTTTCAGAAAATCGGAGGACGCGGAACTATACCTCGGCTCGCCTTCTGTCCGGATTCCTTTCGGTCAGCTGCTGCGGATCCGTCCTTCTTCGGACAGCACTTCCATGAATGCGTCCACGACTTCCGGATCATAAAGAATCCCCCGCAGCCGGCGGATTTCCTCCACGGCCGCTTCCGCCGAATCCGCTTTCCGGTAGGAACGGTCCTCGGTCATGGCATCGAACGTATCGCAGACCCCGATGATCTTGGCTTCGGTCAAGATGTCCCCGGATTCCAATCCGAACGGATAGCCTGAGCCATTGATCCGCTCGTGATGCTGCTCGATGATCGGTGCGATGTGGGCGTATGCGGTCTTCCTCACCATATCCGCCCCGTCGATCGGATGGCGCTTCAGGAGGCCGAACTCCTCATCAGTAAGCTTTTCAACTTTATTGAGGACTTCCTCCGGCACATTGATCTTGCCGATATCGTGGAGGATGGCGGCGATCATCAGACTTTTCACTTCTTCTTTCGCTAAAGTCATCTTTGCAGCAGTTTTCACGGCATAATTAGCCACTCTTGAACTATGGTTATATGTATAGCGGTCTTTTTGCTCGACTTGTTCTCCGACTTTCCTGAGTTCAGCTATTTCGTTGCTGAGATAATGGAACAGCGGCTCGGTTGTCACTATTAAAACAGTTACTTCTGTTTTTGCACGAAATTGAACTGTCCCTTCAAGTCCCTTAGCTGAAAAAAAATCTCCTGCCTTCATTTCTAGATCTTCACTATCTACTTCTCCTGTTATGCAACCATCAATTATATAGTAAAATTCTGTAGCATCTGCATTGTCACTCGGGAATAGGACAAGCAGTTTCCCAGGTGCTATCTTTTGTTTCATCACTTCAACACCGTCGCCATGGCCTAGTAGCGCAATGGAGGTGGAGTCGTTTTTAACACTTTCTAGAGAGGAATTCTTTAAGAAAGAGAAACCGTTCAAGAGCCTACACCCTTTCGTCGAGTATTAAAAAAGAACTTAAATATTCCCGTCAAAGAATATAGTACTCTATCGGGTTCCCCCCTACAATATGAGCTTACCAGCCAACGACAATCAAAGGTGCATTCAAAGGTTCCGACTGAGCCGGCGCAGCCATTGCGGAAGTGCCGAACATTCCGAACACAACCGCTGAGAGAACAAGAACTCTAAGTGTTTTTTTCATTTTGCAGTTCCTCCTATCTGGTAAGGTGTGAAACATTTCCAGTATAGTTGAAACAGGTCAAAAGTACAATATCTTTTCGGAATATTCATTCATACAACGGAATAAGTGTTGATTTGGTTCCAAAAATTGATGAATAAGAGGAGAATCTCTTTCTTTTGGCCTTATTTTATAAAAAAATTGAGTTTAATTGGTTCTTTTTACCCTAAGCTTTCAGCCTGTGATAGTACAACCGAATCTATTTCATTTCTTATTAAAAAACTTATAGCCTTTTCGAACCCCGTAATATATAGTAATTGTTAGAATATTTAATCGTTAACCAAGCACTCCAAATTTATTTAAGGGGGAAATTTCTTGAAGAAGAACGTATTCGTCACTACCGCCATTGCGGCAGCCTTGAGTTTCAGCAGTTTTTCAGTCGGCGACTTTTCGAACGTACCCGTTGCTGAAGCAGCTAAAGGACAGAATGACAACGGAAATAAAGGTAAAGGGAGTGATCAGCCGGCAACTGAACCTGCCACTCATCCTCTCCTTACAGAATTCGTGCCTGGAGAAGTCACCGGCGCACCGGTTGATATCGGTCTCGCCAATGATGAACGGCTGATCAGCATGCTTCAGGAAGAAGGCAGAATCGTTAAAGGCGCCAGCCCGGCAACGATTGACAAAGCGCTCGGTGCTTACTTGAAAGAAAAGGCCGAAGCCGGTCAGGAAGCGGAAAAAGAAAAAACTGCTTTTGGAAAACAGCATGAAAACTCACTGAAAGAAAAAGCGGAGGATGCTGGCCTTCTCAGTGGTAAAGGAAATAAACTCGGGAAAACAACTACGCCTGGACCGGTCAGCCCGAACAGTACAATGGAGAAGTCCGGAAGGATAAAGTCCTTGTGCTGGCCATCGAATTTCCTGACTATCCGCACAGTTCCATCACACAAGAAGAGACGGATATGTTCTATGAGGACTACCCGCTTGATCATTTCCAAAACATGATTTTCGGACCTGACGGCTACACCGGCCCCAATGGCGAGAATTTCACTTCCATGAAACAGTATTACGAAAAGCAGTCCGGCGGCAGCTATACGGTCGACGGCACGGTAGCAGGCTGGTACACAGCGGATCACCCGGCCGCTTATTACGGCGGAAATTATCCGACTCCGGATGGCAATGATGCACGCCCACGACAGCTCGTATACGAAGCTCTCGCAAAAGCCGGGGAGGATCCGAATGTGGATCTTTCGGAATACGACGTCTGGGACCGTGACGACTATGATGGTGATGGCGTTTACGCCGAGCCGGACGGCATCATCGATCATCTGATGGTGATCCACGCGGGTGTCGGTGAGGAAGCAGGCGGCGGATCTCTTGGAGGCGACGCCATCTGGTCGCACCGCTGGAACTTGGGCGGGCTCATCGCTGTTCCTGGCGGCACATCCGACAGCGACCGTTTTGGCGGACTGCTGGGCGCTTACGACTACACAATAGAGCCGGAGGATGGTGCAGCGGGTGTGTTCGTCCACGAATACGGCCACGACCTCGGCTTGCCGGATGAATATGACACGATTTACTCGGGTGCAGGCGAACCGGTTTCCTACTGGTCCATCATGTCGAGCGGCAGCTGGGCAGGTAAAGTGCCTGGAACAGAACCGACAGGATTCAGTCCGTATGCCCGGGAAATGCTGCAGGCTATCCACGGAGGCAACTGGCTGAGCGGCACGACGCTGAATGCGGGAGAAGTGACGGCAACCGGACAGACCGTACTGCTGGATGAAGGTGTGACAAAAGGGACCAACAACGATGCTGTCCGCATCGAACTTCCTGACAAAGTGAATGTTCTTGCAGAACCTGCTGGCGGCGAAAAAGCTTACTATAGCGGCAAAGGTGACGAAATAGATCATAAGATGTCCGTGTCAGTCGATTTGACTGCTGCCACCAATGCTACTTTGACTTTCGATGCCTGGTACGATATTGAGCAGGATTGGGATTTTGCAATGGTCCAAGTCTCCACAGACGGAGGAGCAACCTGGACGTCCCTCTCGAATGGAAGCACAGTGAATGAGATCCATCCGGATGGTTATCCAGAAATCAAAGAAAACTTACCAGGATACACAGGATCGAGCAACGGCTGGACAGAACAGTCCTTTGACTTGAGCGCGTATGCCGGCCAGCAGATCCAGATTCAATTCCGGTATATGACGGATTGGGCAACGAACCTGAATGGATTCTTCGCCGACAACATCTCTGTCACAACGGATGGCAGCGAAATTTTCGCTGATGGTGCTGAAGCGGCGACTCCATTCACTCTCGGCGGATTCGAACAGAGCGACGGAACATTCACCACAGATCACTACTATTTACTGGAATGGCGTTCCCATAATGGCGTGGATGAGGGCCTCAGCCACATTAAACGTGGCGCAACCCTCATGAGCTTCGACCAGGGCCTCGTCGTCTGGTATGTGGATGAGACGTATGACAACAACTGGACTGGCGTCCATCCAGGCGAAGGGTTCCTTGGAGTAGTCGATTCAGATCAGCATACGAACTACTGGAATGACGGCGCTGTTGGCTCAACACGTTACCAGGTTCACGATGCTGCATTCAACTACAATAAGGAAGCTCAAATGTTCTTGGATTACCCTGGCCAGTTCACAATGAAAGACAACTACACGCAGCGCAATCCGCTGTTTGACGACAGTGCCGATTACAGCAACCCGGGCCTCGTGGATGCAGGACGCAACGTGCCGACGTATGGCCTGAAATTCCGCGTGTCCGGACAGAGTGCTGACGGCTCCGTCGGTCAAGTGAAAATCTTTAAATAATCATCAAAAAAGACTTGGACGGCTTCCGCTGTCCAAGTCTTTTGCTGTTTCTAAATCTCCATCTCCCATCGCTCTTTCTGCGTCTTCTTCAGCTGCTCTTCCGTCGCTTCCGGATACACGGTGCGAAATTTGTGATGATCGGCCGGAATGATTTCGATCATCTTCTCGATCATGCCTTCCGGATCATACTGGTCCTTGAGCCCTTCTTCCGCTTTTTCCATGCTTTCCTTCGGGGTGAAGTTTTTATCCTGGTCGTACCATTCCCACTTCTCTTCAGCCGCCCGGCGGTTGAATCCGGTTTCGAAGGTGCCGGGATTGATGGTGGCCACTTGGATACCGAAGTCTTTCATTTCTTTGCGGAGTGTTTCGGCCAGCGCTTCGATCGCGTGTTTAGTCGCGCTGTACGGTCCGACGAATTTGGAGGCCGCAATGCCGGCCATGGAGCTCGTGAAAATGATTTTGCCGGACCCTTTTTTCACGAAATGGCGGATGGCTTCCTGCGCTGTCGCCAAGGTGCCGAACACGTTCACTTCGAACAGCGCCCGGAACCGGTCCATCGGCACTTCCGCGAGCGGCCCTTCTTCGTTGATCGCCGCGTTCGCGACAAATATATCGAAATCATAGTCCTCAATCCGCGAGACGTCCCGCGGATTCGTAATATCGAGTTTCAGCACTTCTATCTCCAGCCCGCGCTCTTCCGCTTCCCGGATCAAATCTGTCTTCTGCGGAAGAATTTCCACGCCAGCGATGATTTTATGCCCTTTTTCCGCCAGTCCGAGCGCGGCGCCTTTTCCAAGCCCGCTTCCCGCACCGGTGATGAAAATCGTCTTAGCCATTTTCGAATCCCTCCTGTTCATCTGCCTCTTACACTATTTTCCCGAGCAAGGAAAGACTAAACAGAGAGGAATCAAAACGGAGAGCCGACGGAGATTCCCGGGTTTATTTCCAGTAGCAGCCGAATGAAGTCATCGCGGTTTTTCGGGGAGATGAGGATGGTGCCGTAAGGTGAATAATTGATCTCCAGGCGCTTCAATGATAATGCGGGTGATGAAAAAGGGTTCTTCGTTTTCCGGACATTCGTGATTGCCGAGACGGCTATTTCATGCCGGAACGGCCCGTAGCGGACGATCAGTTTTTCATCTGTGAGTATGTAGCGGGTTGAAAACCAGAGCCACAGCATGCCGCCTCCCAGCGGCAGCAGGAGAACTCCTGCAATCCAGTCGCCTTCGATGAAGGGGATTGCGAGACAGAGGACCGCGCTTCCTAAAATGATCACACCGAGCCACCAGTCTTTTTTTGAAGGAAAAATCATTCCGGTTCACTCCAGTCATACGATCGGAACTGTTCCGCGTATTTTTCATGGGTTTTCAGCAGCTCGATGAGCCTATTTTCGGTCTTCTGAAACAGCCGGTCACGCGCTTTCTTCCGTCTGAAGCGGAGTCCATAAGCTTCCTGCATGCGATCGTGCTGTTCTTTCAGACCATCCAGCTCCACGATGATTTCATCCGCCGGATCTTTGACAAGCTGCTTCAGCAGCCCTGCCAGTTCAAAAAGCTCTTCCCTCGGCCTTTTTTCACGTTCCTGATACAGCAGGCCGGCAATGATGCAGGCCGGCATCTCTTCGTTTATTCCCTGGGTCAGATCCGTCAGCAGCTCAAGCATGCGCTTCCGGTCACGCGCCAAAGACAGCACATAGAATACGTGCGGGATTTCCTCTGTGTCCTTTTCCACGATCAGCCGGTCGATTTGTTCGATCAGGTCTTCCGGTTTCAGCAAATTAAGGAGGATTCCGAGCCGGTATGCCTCAAAGACGATATATTTATCCAGCTTCATCTGTCCCATCCCCTTCTCTTTGTTCATCCGGTCTACCCCGTTTTTCCCGTCCGGCCGCCCATTTGAAAAACCCACCCGGACGGCAGTACCGTCCGAATGGGCCCCAGTTGTTCCCCTATAGATTTCCGTAGTTCCCCATCCGGCGTCTTACTTGGATATAGTTTGCGGCATCCGCAATCTCATCTTCATTCATCGGCCGGTTGTCCACGACGAACGTATAACCGCTCAGTCCTTGTTTATTTTGCAGATCAAGCTGCACCTGCTCTGTTGAGCGGTCGAGAAGAAAATCCGTCGATACACCAAAAAAGTCCGCAATGTTTGCGAGATGTGTGACTGTGATCAATTTCTTTCCGCCTTCATATGCCCACACTGTACTTTTCGCGATGCCGAGAGCTTTTGCAAACTCCTCATCTGACAAGTTCCGCTGTTCACGCAGCTCTCTGATTTTTCTCCCGATAGTTTCCATTCTCTCTCTGTCCTTCCTTATTTAACTGATAATTTAAAATTTACTGTTCACTTTACCCATTCTACCATAAAACTGAAACGTTAAGATTGAATATTTCATGAACGATTCGAACTATTTTTGTGCTAAAAATCTTGCTTTTTATTTTATTATATCAAAAAACATTATTTAAGTAAAAATTTAAGCAATTGTTAGAAAAAATATGATACAAGTATAGTAATAACTTCCAGCTGTTCTATGAATTACTATACCGGAAACTGAATGGCTTTTCATTCATCATTTTCTTTGATGATGAGCCCCAGCTGTCTGGCGAAGCCGATCGCCTGCTCAGGCGTCACGATACATCCCTTAAGTTTATCCGCGGTGACTTGGATTGATTCATATGTGCTGGTCGACAAATCCACGCCGTCCAGTTCCGTCTCTCCCAAATTCATCCCGGACAGTTCACAATGAATAAAGCCGGACTGTTTGAGCTTCACTTCATAAAATTCGGCATCCCGCAATGAACTGTGCAGAAAATCCGCTTTTTCGATGGATGACAGGCTGAACATCGAATAATTCATGATACATTTCTCGAACAGCACATCTTTCATTGAACTCTCCGTGAATTCTGTCCCGATGAGTTTGCATTCCCGGAATTCAGCCCGGCGGAACACCGCTTCCCGCAGATCCGCATTGGACAGATCGCAGCCGATGAACTGGACATCGAGCCACTCGCTGTCCGGCCAGCTGATCTCCTGGAATGTAACGTTTTCAAAGCTGACTTGGTCGAACCGCAACGTTTCTTCCGGTCCTCTGGCGATCACTTCGTCGGTGATCCGGCAGCTGCCTATGTATCGGTCTTTCGCCGCTTCGTTCCAGCTCTTTTTCTCTATACTGTCGGGCAATTTCGGCGCCGCCCGGCTGTTCTGTTTCATGATTCGCACCTCTCCTTACTTTTTCCATTCCCGAAGCAGGATTTCAGCCGACGGGATTCAAAATCCGGTCGGCAAAAAAACACTCTACTCCTATTATCGTATAAAAAGCGAAATTTTCAAACTTTTATTTTCAAAATTGTCATGCCGGTTTCTCGCATCGGAACTTTTCTTACTGAAAACGGCAAAAACCCGGATCACTGGGATCCGGGTTTTCCGTTCTCATGTTCACCGCAGGCGGAGGGCGGTCAGCAGCAGCATCCACAATGTCACTCGCGATGACGGCTTGTCCGCTTTCCGCTGCTGACGGTTGTTCGCGATCTCCGCACGCATGTCTTCCATTTTCTGACGGGCTGTCATTTCATCTGAGTGATACATAATGGACTCCTCCTTTAGTTTAAAGCGATAATTCCCCGATGTTCTGCAAATTGTTTTCCTCGGCTTCGCGCATTTCCGATACCAGTCCTTCGTTCACCCGCAGCTTCGCCTGCATGGCGGCCCTCACTTCCGCACTGTCGGACTGGATTTCGCCGAACAGATCGAGTGAGGCGACCTTCTCTTTCACGCTTTCCGGCTTCACGTCTTCCGCGAGCTTCAGCTTGCCTTCCACGATGATGGCGGCAGGACGTCCAATCGCTTCCAGCTGCGCTTCGTTCCAGACCTGCTCTCCTTCGATGAAGATGAAATCATCCGCATAAGCGAGCACTTCCGTCTCCAGGTTCCCGAGTCTTTCGTACATGAGATCCTCCAGTTCCTCACTGCATACAATATAGGAAGCGGACTGGATTTTTTCGATCGTTTCCAAGTCTTCCCGCGCCACGTCCGATTCGAATAAAATCGGATTCTTCGTGTAGACCTTCTTGCCTTTCAGGGGGCGGATCGACCGGGCGTTGAGCCGGCGCGCTTTCTTCAGCCATTCGTACCCGGAAGGAATGATTTCCATGGATCCTTGCACGGACAGTTTTTTATTGAGCGCAGCTTCCTGATCTTCATACAGCCGGATAAGACCGTTCACTTCGGCTTTCGCGATTTTTTCGCGCAGCAGTTCGATATCCAGGTCCTTCTCCAGCTCGAGCATGCCGTTGACAGCCAAGTGGAGCGGCTCTTCTGCAGCTGCAAGGAATGAATTCGTGACGGTGAGCTGCCCATTCTCGAACCGGAGATTGCCGGAATACCCTTTCACTTCACGGGTGCCTCCTGGGAACCGCTGGCTCGCTGCCCCTTTGAGGGTATCCGGCGCATACAGGGCGCCGTTGATGATCAGTTGCAGTTCTTCTTTGGCTAGGAGCGCTTCTGTGACATCTTTTTTTATGAGCACCGCGCCATTCACCACCATTTTCAGCGGTTTATTGAGCGATTCCAGGTAATTGCGGTCGATTTCGAGCAATCCGTTGTAATGGCTATAGCCTTCCGGCACTTCGACAGTGGAGCCGACATTGCCCGCCGAAAGCGCGGTCAGCAGATGGCCTTGGCCGGCCCGGTACAGGACCGCTCCGATATTGCCGATCGTTCCGGCACTTTTCACACTTTCCTCTGTCGCGTTCAATAAGTTCAGTACGCCCACATTCCCGATCCGTTTATTCATTTCATTTCAGCCTCCAATTGTTTTCTTAGTTTCTTGATGGCGAAGTGCAGTTTGTACCGGACAGTCGCCGCCGGCATCCCGAGCTGTTCGCCGATTTCCTTGCTCGTCATCTGGAGCCAGTACCGCTTAAAGACGATATCGCTCAGCTCGGAATCGAGTCTGGACAGCAGTTCCATCGTTTCAAGGCGGCTGCCCAGGAACAGCGGTTCCGGGAAATCCTCCTCTTCCTCTGTCCCTTCCAGTTTCGACAGCCGCCTGTCCTTCCGCCGGTCGTCGATCAATCGGTTTTTCATGACCCGGAAAAACCAGGCGCGCTGCTTGTGGAGCGGGAGAGCCGCAAGCTCTTCCTGCTTCAGTGACTTTTCCGCGGCGTCCTGCACGAGGTCGAATGCTTCCTGCTCGTGCCGGGCAATGGAACGGGCGAAGCGCAGAAGATCGTCTTTCAGGTTTTCGTATATTTCCTGCATCTCAGCTGCTTCCACGCCGTCCCTCCTTTCTATTTTTGCCGGTTTCATACAGATAACGGATGAGCCGGGCAAAGTGTTTGAAAAAAATCGTTTTTTTTGAGGCACCAAAAAACCCGCCAGGTTCTATGCCTGACGGGCTGCTCAATTTATCGGTGTGACGGATGGCCTTGCTCTTCCGCCTGCTTCACGGCTTTGTTCGCACGGAGCGTGCCTTCGCCGTTCAAGTTCATATCTTTCATGTTTTTTTCGATCGCTTCCTTCACGCGGCGGCCGTAATCTTCGTCCGCTTTCGTGAAGTTCTCGATCATCTGTTCCTGGATGCGCTTGTCGCAGATGGCGAGTGCGCCGCCGAGGTTGCTGATCAGCTCATCGCGCTCCCAGTCTTCGAAGTTGCGGTACGTTTCGCCCGCCTGGCCGAAGTTGTTCGTGCGGTCGATCGGCTGGCGCACGAGACGCGCGTTGTATTCCGGCTGATACTCTTTGTTGCTTCCCGGATCCGCTTCCTGCAGACCGCCGACGACGGATGGCTCGTAGTTGATGTGCGGGTTGCCGCCCGCTTCTTCCGGACGGTGGACGTCCATCGCGCCGCGGTGCTGGTTCGTGCGCACATTGTTTTTCGGCGCGTTGACCGGCAGTTTCAGGTAGTTGGCGCCTACGCGGTAGCGCTGGGTGTCCGAGTACGAGAATGTGCGGCCCTGAAGCATCTTATCGTCGGAGAAGTCGAGTCCGTCGACGAGGACGCCTGTCCCGAACGCCGACTGCTCGATTTCCGCGTGGTAGTCGACCGGGTTGCGGTCCAGCACCATGCGTCCGACCGGCAGCATCGGGAACTTGTCCGTCGGCCACAATTTCGTGTCGTCAAGCGGGTCGAAGTCGAGTTCCGGGTGCTCGTCATCGCTCATGATCTGCACTTGGAGTTCCCATTCCGGGTAATCGCCGCGCTCGATCGCTTCGTACAGGTCCTGCGTCGCATGCCCGACGTTTTTCGCCTGGATTGCGTCCGCTTCGTCCTGCGTCAGGTTGCGCACGCCCTGCTTCGGCTCCCAGTGATACTTGACGAGTACCGCTTCGCCTTTTTCGTTGACCCATTTGTATGTATTTACGCCTGAGCCTTCCATTTCGCGGTAGTTCGCCGGGATTCCCCATGGTGAGAACACCCACGTGATCATGTGCGTCGCTTCCGGTGTGCGTGCGACGAAATCAAACATGCGTTCCGGGTTCGGGATGTTCGAAGCCGGGTCCGCTTTGAATGCGTGGATCATGTCCGGGAATTTCATGGCGTCGCGGATGAAGAAGATCTTGATGTTGTTGCCGACGAGATCCCAGTTGCCGTCTTCCGTATAGAATTTCACAGCGAATCCGCGCGGGTCACGGGCGGTTTCCGGTGAATCCTTGCCGCCTGCCACTGTGGAGAAACGGACGAGGACAGGAGTCTGCTTACCCTTGCCGGAGAACACTTTCGCGCGTGTGTACTTTTCAACAGGCTCGTCTCCGACTGTGCCATATGTTTCAAAGTAACCGAATGCGCCTGCCCCGCGTGCGTGCACGATCCGTTCAGGCACTTCTTCGCGGTCGAAGTGGGAGATTTTTTCGATGAAGTGATAGTTTTCAAGCGTTCCTGGACCGCGGTTGCCGACTGTGCGGATATCCTGGTTGTTGACGACCGGATGGCCCTGGCGGGTCGTGAGCGTCTCGCGCTCTTCGCTGTTTCCAGACTGATTGTTTTTGCTGTTTTCGTCCTTCATTTACAAAAGCCTCCTCTTAGAATGATTATCATGTTGGAATCATACTTCCTTTCTAAAAATAACACATCTCCCGAAAAAATTCGAAAGATAACCTCTCATCCCCGCTGTTCCAAATACTGCATGAGCCCCGCTTTGAAGCGCTCCACTTCCTCAGCGGTATTGTAAGGGGCGAGTCCGATCCGCACCCAGCCGCCGGTATCCCGGACACCGAAGACGTCGGCCATCGTCGAAGCATAGAAGTCACTGTCCCCCACGCAGATCCCCCAGCGGCCGCCGAGCCATTCGGCGATTTCGCGCGGAGCGGCCCCTTCGATGCGGAAAGCGAACGTCGGTGTCTTGCGGATTTCTTCCCCTGCCCGGTACAAAACCAGCCCTGGAAGGCTCCGGAAAAATTCTTCAAGGTCCTGCGTCACTTCCTGCTCATATGCTTCGATCCTCTCGAGTGCGGAGACGTACCGTTCCCGCTGCGTGTCCCCTTCCCCCAGGCGTTCGAGAAAGGACAGCGCGCCTCCGAGACCGGCAATCCCTTCGTGGTTCTGTGTTCCTGTTTCCAGTTTATACGGAATCCCGCCAGGCGACGGGACAAGCTTGTACACATTCAGTCCGCTGAACAGTTCTTCACGGATGGCAGCAATCCCGACATGCGGACCGAAGAATTTATAAGCGGAACACAGAAGGATATCCGCTCCGAGCGCCTTGAAATCGACGGGGATGTGCGGGACGGCGTGTACTGCATCCAAAATGACGAGAGCTCCGGCACTTTTCGCTTTTTGAATGATCGGCTCCAGATCTGTAATGGTGCCTGTCACATTCGATGACATGCCGGCAGCCACGATCTTCGTTTTCTCCGTAATTATTTCATCCAAGCCCGACAAATCGAGCGTGTGGGTTTCCGGATCGAGCGGGATGAACTTCACAGTGGCACCGCGGTCTTCAGCGAGCGTCCGCCACGGATCGACATTCGCCCGGTGATCGAGTTCGGTGACGACGATTTCATCCCCTTCAGCGATCCGTTCTGACAGGGCTCTGGCGATGGAAAATGCAAGGGTCGTCATGTTCGGGCCGAATGCGATTTCCTGCGGCTCGCTGTTCAGAAGATTCGCCACAGATCCCCGGACGTTTTCGAGCAGCTCATCCGTTTCCTGGCTGGTCGGAAAAGCGCCATGCAAATTCGCCATGCCGTTATGTATGTAGCGCAGCATCGCTTCAGAGGCCTGATCAGCCATCTGCGTGCCGCCCGGTCCGTCGAAATAAACGAGAGGCCGGCCTCTCACCGTCCGGTGAAGGGCTGTAAATTGGGAACGTACTGATTCAATCGGAAAAGGGGCAGTCAAATTCATTTCCTCCTCGGTTTTCTTCCATTCTACCTGTCATCGGCGGATTCTCCAATTGCGGGCACTTAAAGTTTCTGAAATTTCCCTTCTTTCCATCCGGTTTTCTAGTACAATGGAGTTAATTCTCAGGCCAAAGGAGACCGAAATGCGCATGAAGTTTCATTACACGAAAGAAGAAAAGAGCTGGATGCTCTATGACTGGGCGAGTTCCGCTTATTCCATCATCATCACGACCGCGGTCTTCCCGATCTTTTACAAAGCGGCCGCCACCGAAGCCGGCGTCAGCGCAGCCAATTCCACCGCCTATCTCGGTTACACGATCGCCATTTTTACATTCATCCTGGCCATGATCGGCCCTATCCTCGGCACAATCGCCGACTACGAAGGCATGAAAAAACGGTTCTTCACCGCTTTCTTCTTTCTGGGTGTGGGCGCGACAGCCGCCCTCGCGCTCATTCCCGCGGATGAATGGCTCTGGCTCCTCGTCTGCTACACGCTCGCCGCGCTCGGCTCCACCGGCGCCAACGTGTTCTACGACGCGTTCATCACCGATGTCACGACAGAAGAAAAGATGAACCGGGTTTCCGCCAGGGGGTTCGGGCTCGGCTACATCGGCAGCACCATCCCATTCATCATCTCGATCGCCATCATTGTCCTGGCGCAAAGCGGCACGATTCCCGTTTCCCCTGTGAATGCGAGCAGGATCGCCTTCCTGATCACCGCCCTTTGGTGGGGACTTTTCGCCATCCCGATGTTCCGCCACGTCCATCAGCGCCATTTCCTTAAGCGCGAACCGGGTCTCGTGGGCCAGAGCTTCCGGCGGCTCGGCAAGACCATCCGGAACATCCGTCAGTACAAAGCGCTGTTTTTATTTCTGGTGGCCTATTTCTTCTATATCGATGGTGTCGGGACGATTATCTCCATGTCGACCGCCTACGGGACCGATCTCGGCATCGGCACCGTCAGCCTGCTGATCGTCTTGTTCGCCACACAAGTCGTCGCTGCTCCGTTCGCTATTTTATATGGCCGGCTTGCCGAAAAGTTCGGGGCGAAGCGGATGCTGTATGTCGGCATTTCCGTCTATATCATTGTCTGCACGTACGCGTACTTTCTTGAGACGGTCACCGATTTCTGGATTCTCGCCATGCTCGTCGCGACGAGCCAGGGCGGCATCCAAGCGCTTAGCCGCTCCTATTTCGGAAAACTCGTGCCGAAACAGAATTCCAACGAGTTCTTCGGGTTTTACAACATCTTCGGCAAGTTCGCGTCCATCATGGGGCCGCTTCTCGTCGGTGTGACCGCGCAGCTCACCGGTGATTCCAGCAAAGGGGTCTTCAGCCTGATCGTACTGTTCGTCATCGGACTCATCATTTTATCGCGTGTGCCTGAGCCGGATGCCGAAATGGAACCGGAAACGGTCGTCTAGCGGCAGCCAAAACGGCACAAAAGCTCCCGGAAATTCTCTTCCGGGAGCTTTTTTCCATTTTATTTTTTATTGTTCTTGTTATCCGCCTGTTTCACGACGACTTCGTTGTCATCGTGCTGGACTTCGGCGTCTTCCAGTTCGAACACTTTTACGCCGCCGCTGCCGGCTTTGTTCGATTCTTTCTCCGCTTTCTTCATTTCTTTCTCAGCGTGCTTCTCCGCTTTTTCATGCTCTTTACGGGCCTTCTCTTCCGCCTTGATTTCCTCGGCCACTTCTTTCTGCGCCTGCATCATGTCTTTCTTCTCTTTCAGTTCAGATGCCTTGCCTGTAGCCTGTTCTTTCATGTCCTTCGCTTTGTCTTTCACTTGGCTCGCCTTGTCTTTCACCTGGCTCGCTTTGTCTTTCAGCTGGCTCATCTTGCCGCCGGAAGACTGGTCCTGGGACTGGCCGGAACCGCCCGAGCTCGGCATTTTTTCCTTCACTTGGCTGCTTTTTTCTTTGACGATCTGCTGCATTTCCTTACCGCTCTTCGGTGTCAGCAGGAGCGCTGCCGCTGCCCCGGCTGCCGCGCCGGTAGCGAGGCCGGCTGCAAAGCTGCTGCCTGAGCCTTTTTTCGGCGGTTCTTCCGTAATCTTGCCTGCGCGCGCAAGGCGCTCTTCCACTTCTTCCACGACTTCATTGACGGTCCGGCCGCGCGCTTCCACGAGCGATCCGCTCATGCGGAAATCCGCGAAGTCCTGCGAGTCGCGTACGACAACGACGTCATAGCTGACCGCATCCATCTTCTGCTCGATCATATCCGCCTGGTACCCCTTCTTCTCGAGTGCGCGGCGGATGTCTGTAAATGGATGTTCCACTGCAATACTGACCATTCTGTAATCCACTTCCTTTACTGAAATTTTCTTATTAGCTGTATTTCCCTAAGTGCCCCCGGAATTAAACATCGTTCGGAGGCAAATAAAAAAAGAGCGCCGGAGCCCTCTTCACGTTTCAATTATGACAATACCCGCTTTGCAAACAAGAAGTGCTCGTTCCAGTACCCTTCATCGATCGGCGCATATTTCACGCCGCCGTTCTGGGCACTGATCATCTCGCCGTCCCCGGCATAAATGCCTACGTGGCTGACACCGCCGGTCTCGGAAGTCGCAAAATACACGAGGTCGCCCTTCTGCAGATCCTTCATCGGCACTTTTTCGCCGAGTTCAGCCTGTGCGGCCGAATGGCGGGGCAGTTCAATGCCGAGCTCCGAAAAGACCCGTTTTGAAAACGAGGAGCAGTCGAACGCATCAGTGCGCGACGTGCTGGCGCCAAGCAGATAATTGGCGCCGAGGTACTGATCCGCGACATTCAAAATATCGGCGGACGGCTGGGCGGTACTCACCCCTTTTACTTCTGGTGCCGCGGGCAGCGCTTCGAAGGCGACTTCCTTGCCAGAAAATCCTGGAACTTCGCTGGCAGGCTGTCCGTCAACTGCAACCGCTGTTCCGAACACCAACGTGCCAGATAGTGCACTTACGAGTAAAAGAGATTTTTTCAACCCGAATTCCTCCATTTGATATATTAATTTCTTGCGTTCTTTATTACTATTAGCATTGTATCTGTCCTTTATTAGGAAAACCAGCAACATGCACATTAAGAATTTGTTACAAAAGCGACGGTAATATTACAGGGAATCCCTCTTAGAGACGATAAAAAAACACACCCGGTTTTCCGGGTGTGCAAGATTAAACTGTCTGCTTTTTCTTGATCTGTTTGCTTCGGAGCTGACCGCATGCCGCGTCGATGTCCGTGCCGTTTTCCAGACGGACACCGCAGTTGATGCCGTGCTTCTTCAGCGTTTCGTAAAACGCCTTGATCGCTTCCGGCGTGCTGCGCTGGTACTGGCCGTGTTCATCGACCGGATTGTACGGAATGAGATTGACATACGACAGATGCCGCTTATCCTGCAGGAGCTTCGCCAGCTGGCGCGCTTCCTGCTCGTGGTCGTTCACGTCGTGGAGCAGGATATACTCGAACGTAATCCGCCGGTTCGTCTTCTCGAGGTAATAATCAATTGCCGCCATCAGTTTTTCGACCGGATACGCCCGGTTGATCTTCATGATGCGGGTACGCAGTTCGTTCGTCGGCGCGTGGATCGAGATCGCCAAGTTGATCTGCAGGCCTTCTTCCGCATACTCGTATATTTTCGGTACGATGCCGCTCGTCGAAACTGTGATATGCCGTGCACCGATGGACAAGCCTTTCTGATCGTTGACGATATTCAGGAAGCCCATCAGGTTGTCGTAGTTATCGAACGGTTCACCGATGCCCATGACGACGATGTGGCTGACCCGCTCGTCCTTGCCCTGCTCGTCGAAGTGCTTCTGCACGTTCATGATCTGTTCGACGATTTCACCGGCGGACAGATCGCGGCTTTTCTTCAGCAGTCCGCTCGCGCAGAAACTGCAGCCGATGTTGCAGCCGACCTGCGTCGTCACGCAGACGGATGCGCCGTAGCTGAAGCGCATAAGCACCGTCTCGATGAGATTGCCATCGGCCAGCCGGAACAGGAATTTAATCGTTCCGTCCTTCGATTCCTGCTTCACTGCCACGTCCATCGTGTGGAGTTCGAAGTTCTCTTCCAGCAGTTCGACGGCCGCTTTGCCGATGTTGCTCATGTCCGCAAACGAAGTCACACGTTTCGTATATAACCAGTCCCATACTTGCGTCGCCCGGTACGCCTTCTGGCCGTTGTCCATAAACCACGTCTTCAGCTGTTCCATGGTCATGCCATAGATGGATGGTTTCATTAGTTCGCCCTCATTTCAAAATTTGCACTGCCATCTATCATACTAAAAATTTGCGGCAGTTACAACTTAGCGGCTCGCGGCTATCGCTGGGAGGGAGCGCCGAATTTGCCTGCCCGGAAGTCGGCGTACGCTTCCTGGATCTCCTCCATCGTATTCATGACGAACGGCCCTCTCGCCACCACTTCTTCTTTAATTGGTTCAGCGGAATAAACAAGGAGTTTCGCCCGCGTGTCTGCCGTTATGCTGAATTCGCTGTCCCCGGTTCCGCTTTTTGTGAGAAGCGCCGCATCTGTTTTGGCGAGTTTCGTCTTTGATTCGCCCGCCTTTATTTCCCCGGCCAGGACATACAGGAATGCCGTATGGTCCGCCGGAATCCGGTGCGTATAAGCGGCTCCCGCCTGAAGGGAAATTTCCGTCATCGTGAATGGCACAACGCTGTCGATCGGTCCTTTGACACCTGCAATGTCGCCCGAATAAACCCGAAGACGGCCGCCATCGATTTCCACTTCCGCCGCGTCTTCCGCGTAGGCGTTCTGGTAGCTCGCGGGGGTGTTCTTTTTTGATTTCGGGAGGTTCAGCCATAGCTGGAGCGTATGGATCAGGTCATCATCCACCGCTTCCTCGGCGTGGATGGCACCCGCGCCGGCGTTCATGTATTGGACATCGCCGGCGTCGAGTACCGAATAGCCGCCCGCGTTATCCGAATGTTCAAGCCGGCCGTCGATCACATAGGTGATCGTCTGAAACCCGCGATGCGGATGGTCGGAAAAGGTGCCGCGCTTGAACCAGTCCTCCGCCATGATGAGGAACGGGTCGAATTCCTCCATCCGGTCCGGGGGAATGATGAAGCCCTGCTGCACATGGGGATAGCCGTTTTTGTTGTAGCGGACACGCCAGTGGTCTTTGATGTCGCGTTTGAATGGAGTCATCGTATCAGGTCCTTTCTTTTTGATGGTTTATGCGCGTTCAGCGGGATTTATGCGCGTTCAGCGAGATTTATGCGCGTTCAGCCGGATTTATGCGCGTTCATCGGGATTTATGCGCGTTCAGCGGAATTTATGCGCGTTCAGCGGAATTTATGCGCGTTCAGCGAGATTTATGCGCGTTCAGCTATTTTGATGCTGGATATTTACGATGTATTCACGATTTTTATTTTGATTTCTTTTTTCACTGCTCAAACTCTTTAGCACCCGATACGCGACATCCCGTGATTCCAAACCCCAAAATTCACGTAGCCGCCGATTCGTCAGCGGTTCATCTGTAAATGACACATATTCATGCACCGCATCTTCATGCAGGCGCGCATCCGCATGCCCGCATTTCGCAC
>NZ_NHTN01000054.1 GCF_002167005.1 Indiicoccus explosivorum | reverse complement strand
GTCCTTCATGGCTCACCATTTTGTTATTAAGGTAATTTAATAACAACAGACATGCGGATGTGGCGGAACTGGCAGACGCGCTAGAATCAGGCTCTAGTGCCCTTTACCGGGCGTGGGGGTTCGACTCCCTTCATCCGCACCATGTCTAGCGGAAGTAGTTCAGTGGTAGAACGCCACCTTGCCAAGGTGGAGGTCGCGGGTTCGACCCCCGTCTTCCGCTCCATTTTTTTGAACAAAACCAGATACGCGCCCGTAGCTCAATTGGATAGAGCGTCTGACTACGGATCAGAAGGTTGTGGATTCGACTTCTGCCGGGCGCGCCATATTTGTTTTATTGTATCCATACATAGAAACAAATATATGTTCGGGAAGTAGCTCAGCTTGGTAGAGCACTTGGTTTGGGACCAAGGGGTCGCAGGTTCGAATCCTGTCTTCCCGACCAGTTATCATGGGGCCTTAGCTCAGCTGGGAGAGCGCCTGCCTTGCACGCAGGAGGTCAGCGGTTCGATCCCGCTAGGCTCCACCAACTATCATAAAGATCCTGGCGGCGTAGCTCAGCTGGCTAGAGCGTACGGTTCATACCCGTAAGGTCGGGGGTTCGATCCCCTCTGCCGCCATCTCTTTAAAGGACCTTTAGCTCAGTTGGTTAGAGCAGACGGCTCATAACCGTCCGGTCGCAGGTTCGAGTCCTGCAAGGTCCACCATTTAATTATTATCCTGGAGGAATACCCAAGTCTGGCTGAAGGGATCGGTCTTGAAAACCGACAGGGGAGTCAAATCCCGCGGGGGTTCGAATCCCTCTTCCTCCTCCATTTTTTAAAATGAGTGGACTCACTTTTTTACTTTCTCGTACGTAAGTGACGCATCAAAAGAACCTTTCGTAAGTAAGGGTGGAGCGAATCGCTGTACGAAGACAGCGATTAACACCGAGTCGGTGGAACCGGCGCAGGTGTCTATCACTGCAATGCTGAATGCGTAGATGAAACAAAGTATCACTACTATTAATGTCGCGGGGTGGAGCAAATCGCTGTACGAAGACAGCGATTAACACGAGTCGGTGAAACCGACGCAGGTGTCTACTCCACTGCAATGCTGAAAGCGTAGATGAACCAAATTTCTACTGCATAATATTATCGCGGGGTGGAGCAGTCCGGTAGCTCGTTGGGCTCATAACCCAAAGGTCGCGGGTTCAAATCCTGCCCCCGCAACCAATCCCGGTCCTGTGGTGTAGCGGTTAACATGCCTGCCTGTCACGCAGGAGATCGCGGGTTCGAT
>NZ_NHTN01000053.1 GCF_002167005.1 Indiicoccus explosivorum | reverse complement strand
GAGAATAAAAATCGGGGGACAAAAATTTCAGCGGTTTTTTATGAATGGATGCTGATTTTTCACATTTGGAAGTATCTACCCCGTTTCCGGTAGTAACGAACCCTCATTTGGTAGTAACGGACCCTCATTTGGCAGTAACGAACCCTTTTTCGGTAGTAACAGCTCCCCCGTCTAAAAACGAACAGCCGCCCCGTGCCGGAGCGGCTGCCGATTTAATTCAAAATATACTTCTCGAACACGTCCGTGAAGTCTTTCTTCGTGTACTCCTCGTACTTGCCTGTCAGCCAGCTGAAAACATGCTCATTGATGTTCACGTACTGCTCTGCCGGGTTGCCGCCCTGCCCGCCGGCACGGCCGATGGAACTGGCTGCGACATCGAGGCTGCGGTCCGCGAATTTCAGCATTTTCGCATTTTCTTCGGTGATGCGTGACAGGGCGATGAGCGCTTTGTACAAATCCTTGATTTCCGCCAGGAACTTTTTGTGCACATCGATCGACAGCACCTGACCGCCGATCGTGAACTTGATCTCCACATCAAGGTCGACTGTGCCTGCGGTTTCGAGCGCCACGTTCGATACCGTGTGCTGGTAGTAGTCGAAGCGCTTCAGCGTCCGCTTTTTGCTGGCGGCGTTCGCGCCATCGACGTGGATCAGGGCTTTATTCGTAAAGCAGTATTCATCCGACTTCGATTTGATCAGGAAAAAAATCTTCTCCCCGTCTTCGTGCATAACGTAATCGTCCGCATCCACCTTGTCATAGTCTTCCTTTTTGATGACGGATCCGATGTCGCTCAGCCCGAGCGCATCCGACGCCATTTTCCCGAACATACCCATCTTCATCTCTCCTTTTTAACAAACCCGATTTTGTACTTCTTTTTTGCCGATGCACGCCAATATCGCTTCCGCATTGAGCTGCATCATGGCGTGGCGCGCCTGGATACTGGCGCTTCCGATGTGCGGTGTGACCGTGACGTTCGGCAGCGACAGCAGCGGGTGATCCGTCGGCACCGGCTCCTGCTCGAAGACGTCGAGACCTGCCGCCCAGATTCCGCCGTCCTTCAGCGCCTTCTCCAGCGCTTTTTCGTCCACGATACCGCCGCGGGCGACGTTGATGAGACACGCCGTTTCTTTCATGAGGCCGAGTTCCCGTTCGCCGATCATGCCGGCGGTTTCCGATGTATACGGTGTCAGCAGCACGACGAAATCCGATTCCTTCAGCAGTTCATCGAAATCCGAATAAATGAAGTCCTCGAACCGCCGGCGCGTCCGGTTATGATACAGGACCCGCATGCCGAACCCTTTCGCCCGGCGCGCGACCGCTTCCCCGATCCGGCCCATACCGATGATGCCGATTGTGGCGCCGTACACGTCCTGCCCTGTGAAACCGAGCGGTGTCCATGCTTTCCACTCGCCTGCCCGCAGCGCACGCGACGCTTCCGACAGCCGGCGGGCGGTCGACAGCAGCAGGGCGAATGTGAGATCCGCCGTCGCTTCCGTCAGCGCATCAGGTGTGTTCGTGACGATCACGCCGTTATCCCGGGCCGCATCGAGATCGATGTTGTTGTAGCCGACCGCCAGATTCGAAATGATCTTCAAGTTCGGCGCCTTCTCGATAAGTTCCCGGTCGATCGCATCCGACAGCATCGACCAGATCGCCGTCGCTTCCGCCGCTTCTTTCAGGAGAATATCGCGGGGCACCGGCGTCTCTTCTTCTTTCCACATCCGGACTTCCACTTGATCGCCGAGCGCGGCGATTGCCTCATCAGGTAATTTACGGGTCACGTACACAATCGGTTTCACTTTTTTACCTCCAGTCAATCTATTTTCTATTAAGTGTAACAATTAAAAAAACCGCCGGCAAATGCCGGCAGTTATCACTTTCTGTCTTTCACAAGACGAATATACCAAATGACAGCCGCCACGAATAACACCACGAGCAGCACGTAGACGACGTTCGAGAATACATCGAACTTCGCCACGACGTCTTCCCAATTTTCCCCGACAGACGCGCCGAGCCACACAAGCACCGTGTTCCAGATGATCGTACCGAGCGTCGTGAAGACGAGGAACGGCACAAGATGCATGCCGGAACTGCCTGCCGGAATCGAAATCAGGCTCCGGATGAGCGGGATGAACCGGCAAAAGAACACAGTCCAGATGCCATATCTCATAAACCAGCCATTTGCTTTATGCAGATCTTCCTTTTCAAGCCGCAGCCATTTGCCGTGTTTTTCAATGATCCGTTCCAGCCGGGCGATACTCATGAAACGGCCGACACCGTACAGAATGATGGCGCCCGCGACGGATCCGGCTGTCGAGACGGCGATGACGCCGAAGACGGTCAGACGGGTTGTCGCCGTCATGAAGCCGCCGAATGTCAGAATGACTTCAGACGGGATGGGCGGAAATACGTTCTCAAGCATGATGAGGAAAAACACGCCCCAGTAGCCGTAATTCGCCATCGCGTCTGTAATCCAATTTTCCATAAACCCTTTTCCTCCTGTTTGCGGACAGCCGGCACCCGATCGGGGCGCCGGCTTTTATTTTCCGTATACCCTCCATCATAGCAAAAAAACAGCCGCTCCGGAGAGCAGCTGCCAATAAAAGACGTTCGGGCCGGAAGAAAGTTCCGGTTTTCGTTACATGATCAGGAACACGGCGCCGATGATGACGCCGCTCAGGACGAGGACGAATACACAGTAACCCATGATGTCCTTTGCCCGCAGTCCGGCAATGGCCAGTGCCGGAAGCGCCCAGAATGGCTGGATCAAGTTCGTCCAGGCGTCACCCCAGGCGACAGCCATCGCGGTTTTAGCGAAGCTGACATCGAGCGACGCGGCCGCATCGAGCATGACCGGTGCCTGAACAGCCCACTGTCCGCCGCCGGAAGGCACGAAAAAGTTCACAAGTCCCGCGGACAGGAACGCAAACAGCGGGAACGTCTCAGGCGTCGAGATGCTGACGAAGCCTTCTGAAATGACCGCTGCCAGGCCCGAAGCGGTCATCATGCCCATAATCCCTGCATAGAACGGGAACTGGATGATGATGCCCCCCGCGCCTTTGACCGCATTCGCTACGGCGTTCAGGAACCTGCGCGGCGTTCCGTGCAGAACGATGCCGAGGAACAGGAAAATGAAGTTGACGATGTTCAGGTTCAAGTTGAACCCGTTCGCCGAGAAATAAATGGCCAAGTACGCAATGCCGAGCGCACCGATGACCAGGGAGACGGCCGCGCTGTCCTCGAGCCGCGAAGCCGGCGTCGCTTCGACGGCCGCCGCCGGTTCAGGCTGCGGCTTCAGCAGTTCGGGATCGACGGATACCGTTTCCTCCTCTTTCGGCATCATCAGCCGGTTCAGCACCGGAATTGTCAGGAACAGCAGCGCCACGATCGTCAAATTCAGCGGTGAGAAGATCGTCTCTGTCGTCGGGATGATGCCGATCAATTCAGCGAACGGATGGTCCGGTGTCGCCACGGACAGCGGGATGGACCCCGCCAGGCCGCCGTGCCAGACGACGAATCCGCTGTAAGCGCTTGCAATAAGCAGCCGGTAATCCACTTTCGGCACTTTCTTGGCGAGCTCGCGCGCAAACAGGGCACCGATGACCAAACCGAATCCCCAGTTGATCCAAGAGGCAATCATGGAGACGACCGTCACGAGCAAAATCGCACTCCCTGCCGATTTCGCCGTAGATGCCAGTCCGACCAGGATTTTCTGGAAGAACGGCGAACTCGCCAGCACGTGTCCGGCGACGAGGACGATGACCATCTGCATGGCGAAGGTCAGAAGCGCCCAGAATCCTTCTCCCCAGTACAGCACCATCTCGAACGGGCTGGACGGAGTCAATGCGAGCCCCAACAAGAACACAGCGAGCGTAAGAATGACGACAAATATGTACGGATCCGGCAAATAGCGCTCCATGAGCCTGTTGGCGGCTCTGCTCAATGCCTGCATAACCATTTCCCCTTTCTGAAAGAAATCACTATTCATACTATTAAATTTTATCGCGCCCAATTAAGGAAGTCTATGGTTTTTTTGGAAGTCCCATCGAAAACTCAGCCTCAAGTCTTAGCTCAAAATGCGGTCGAAGTCCGTTTGGCAAGAACCGGCACGCTGATACGATAAGAATGTAAACACGGCAGCGGCAAAGGCGCTGCACACTCAATCAAGGAGGCAATACGATGAACAAATTTTGGCTCGCAGTCATCGGCATTACGGCAGGAATCGTGGCGCTCGCGAATCTTGGTTCGCTCCTCGGCCTGATCGTCTCGGCTCTGGTCATCTACGTCGGCGTCCGCTTTTACCGCACGAGCATTTCCACACTCGCAAAAATCTGGTGGGGCATTGTGGCGGCTGTCGGTGTGATCACCGCCATCTCGAATGTGCCCGCGTTCTTCGCCGTCGCGGCGCTCGTCGTCCTGTGGATGGTCTGGCGCAAGTGGAACGGCGACGAAGTGCGCATGACCCGCAAAAACGATCCGTTCACGAATTTTGAAAAACAATGGAAAGAACTCACCAAATAAGGAGGAAATCAATGATGACAACTGCATGGAACCGTCTGAAATTCGCCTTTGCATCCGACATCGACGCACTGCTCACAAAAAAAGAACAGCAAAATCCGCTCGCGCTCCTCAACCGGTATATCAAGGATGCGGAACAGCAGACAGCGGATACCGGCAAATGGCTCGAACGCCAGTCACAGCTGATCACCAAGCTGGAGAAAGAACTGGAAGAAGCGTCTGCCCTGCTCGAAAAACGCAGCCGCCAGCAGGAACTTGCCGCTGCCGCCGGCGAAGAAGAACTCGCGCAGTTCGCCGAACGTGAAACGGCGGCGTACAGCGGACGGGTCAGCACGCTGGAAGCCAGCATCGCGGACAACCGCAAGGAGTATCAGCTCCTGGAACAGAAATACGAAGACATGAAGCATAAAGTGAAAGACATGAAAATCCGCCAGCTCCAGCTGATGGGCAAGGAAAACGCGACACGGGCGAACGTCTACATGGACCGGGTGCTCCACCCGGAAAAGGATGAGGAAGGCTTCGGGACTGCTGACGAAATGAATTCGTACATCGAACGGCTCGGCAGCCGGATCGAAGAACAGCACGAACAGAATGTGCTCGTGCACCGGCTCGAAGCGCTCGAAAAAAACAGCGCACACGGCGAAGAAATCAGGTAAACTGACAATAAGACAAGGTCCGGGGGCGGAATGCTTCCGGACCGTTTTATCAGGAATCCGCCGGAATCCCGCACACTGACGAAAGGAGCGACCGGTATGCTGCGCCAATTCACGACGAATCAGCAAGTGTTTTTCCTGCTGCTGATTTTTGTCCTGCTGTTCGTGGAATCGACATTCTTCCATAACGGCACGGTCTTTTTAGCCGTTCTCGGCTTCATTTTCATGTATATCGGCACGCGCAATTATCACCGGTTCGGCAAAGCGCTGTTCTGGCTCGGCGTCCTGTTTTTGGCAGCGGCCATCCTGTCGCTGTGGACGCTCCGGTTCGTCGTGCTCGTGACTGCCCTGGTGCTGATGGTCCGGCTGTGGAGAGGGGAAAATTCCCAGCAGGAAGTCCCGCTTATGGGCGGATCGGAACCGAAAGCCGATGGCCGCGGACTGATCCGCAATAAACTGTTCTCGGCCCAGTCGACGCCGGCTGAAGCGTACGAATGGAAAGATATCCACGTTCAGGGCCTGGCCGGAGATCTCCGGATCGATGTGACCCGGACGGTGCTTCCGAAACGGACGTCCCTCATTTCCATCCGGCAGGGATTCGGAAAAGTGCGGATCATCGTCCCGTATGAAGTGCCGGTCCGCGTGTTTTATTCCACCCTCTACGGAGATGCGCGGCTGTTCAGCAACCCGAAGCAGCGGATCCTTTACAGCACGGTTCAGGCCCATGATGGATACAGTCAGGAGGAAGCTTCACAGCGCGAACTGATCATTTCCCTGACGACCTGGATGGGCGATGTGGAGGTGATCCGGCAATGAACACGATCGTGTCCCGGAGTTTCGGGCTGCTGCTGCTGTTTTCTGCTGTCGCGATCGGTCTTCTCACCCTATTCCTCGGGCAGCCGTCCGGGAACTGGCTGTTCCTGTGGACAGAGACGGAGGCCGGGATGCCCGTCGGCGTGTGGCTGTTCGTTTTGGCCGCGTCCCTAGCAGCCGGTCTCGCCTGGTGGATCGAGCTGTCGTCGAGGACGGCCATCAAAGAAACGGGACAGGTGCTCGAATCGCTGGCACAGAATGAAGAACGGGCGGTCGGACTGGCGGAACTGCGGACCATTCCGGCAGAATTGCGCCCGTCGCTCATCCGGATGGGCAATCTGCTGGAATCACAGCGGACGAGCCTGACCCGGATTTCCAATGAAAGGGCGGAAACCCAGGAAAAACTGATTCAGGAGCAGCTGATCATCGAGCGGCAACGGCTCGCCCGAGAACTGCATGATTCCGTGTCCCAGCAGCTGTTCGCCGCGTCCATGCTGCTGTCGTCCATGACAGAGACCCGGGAAGCGGAGCCGGTGCTGCTGCAAACTGAGAAAATCGTCCAGCAGGCGCAGCTCGAGATGCGGGCGCTTCTTCTGCACCTCCGACCCGCGGCGCTGCACGATAAATCACTCCGGGAAGGGCTTTCCGAACTGCTTGATGAACTGAAAGAAAAAGTGACGCTTGAAATCACCAGCCGGCTGGAGGAAGTGCCGCTTCCGAAAGGAGCGGAGGACCATCTGTTCCGCATCGCGCAGGAAACGCTGTCGAATACGCTCCGTCACTCGAAAGCGACGGAAGTCCAGGTTTTATTCGTCGAACGGGACGGCCAGGCGATCCTCCGCATCGAAGACAACGGCATCGGTTTCGGCGGTGAGCAGGCGAAGTCCGCCAGCTACGGGCTGAAGCACATCGAAGAGCGTGCAGTGGAAATCGGGGCGGTCAGCAAAATCGTCTCCGTCCCTTCCGAAGGGACGATCGTGGAAGTGAAAGTACCGGCTGAAAGGAGAGAACCGCATGATACGGATCCTGCTCGCAGATGACCATGAAATGGTGCGCATCGGGGTATCGGCGTATTTACAGGCACAGGCCGACATGGAAGTGGTCGGCGAAGCGGCGGATGGCAAGGAAGCGGTGGAAATGGCGCTCCGGCTCCGGCCGGATATCGTCCTGATGGACATGGTGATGCCCGGCATGAACGGCGCCGAAGCGACCGCCGAGATCGTCCGCCAATGGCCTGAAGCGAAAATCATGGTCGTCACGAGTTTCATCGACGACGACAAAGTCGTGCCCGCCCTCGAGGCAGGCGCTGTCAGCTACATATTGAAGACATCGAAAGCGGCCCGCGTCGCCGCATCGATCCGGGAAACGGTGACCGGGACGCCGGTGCTTGAGCCGGAAGTGATGAACAAAATGATGAAGCGGATGCGTCACGGGCGCGTGCCGCATGAGGAATTGACGGAGCGGGAAATGGAGATCCTCCTGCTGCTGGCGAAAGGCTACTCGAACCAGGAGATTGCCGACGAGCTGTACATCGCGCTGAAGACGGTGAAGACGCACGTCAGCAACCTGCTGGCAAAACTTGATGTCCATGACCGCACGCAGGCCGTCATCTATGCATTCGAGCACCGGCTGATCGCGCCGGGGGAATCGTAATGATCTGAAGAAATCGCTTCAGGCGGACGCTTTCTGACCCTGAGATAAATGCGAGAATGTTGATCATCTCTGCTGCGGTTGACGAAAAATCAATTTATCAGCGCACAAAATTTATTCTGTTACTTTAAAAATTGAAGCTTGACCTGCGAAGATCGCTCGATAAACCCCGGGTGAGAGCTTATATTTTAAATCCTCTGTCAGTAATTTTAGTTTTCCAGTTTTGCCAGCAGGAAGGTCTAAGCCGATTGCTGGAATGAATGTAGATGCTAATGGGAACTCATGCCACTGTCCGTCTGTTTTTTTCTCTATCTCAAAATTGGCGCCTGATCTAAAGGTTTCTTCAGATTCATTTTCTACTACTAGTATAATTTCAGGAGTATCGACTTTATAAACTTCTTCCTCTGTTTTGATACTGATTCCATCTTTTGAAAAAGCTAGTTCTTGAGATTCCACGTTTTTATTAGCGTTGGTTTCATCCATCGTTTTTTGACAAGCTAACAATGAAAGTGGGAGAAAAATCAATAAAAGGTAAAAAGAATATTTACGCATCAAAAGACACTTCCTTTGACTTAGAATCTGCATTTTTTCAGCAAAGTGAAGTAAAGTTATCATGGGTATTCATACATTAAGCAACTCGGCGTTTTAACGTAAAGTCAGTTGCCGATTTAATGATACAGGTCTTTGGCCGAAATTCCACCGCCTTTCATACTTCTTGCAGGAAGCGAAAAAATGGAAAAGCAAATCAATTTATCTTAATTTTCTGATATCAATGATTACAAGTGATGACTCAATCATTAGTTTACTGTGGTATACTCCTAATTTCAATTGTCTGGAAAAAGTGTTTGTTTGAAAAACATTAATTTAACGGTAAAAAAACAGGAGACCCATTCAACTGTGAATTGGATCTCCTTTACAATATTATTCAGGTTTTCGCACCTCAAAATAGGACCGGTTCCCCGGCGATTATTATCATTCACTCCACTATTTCACAGCCGTGCTCCTTGATCCGCAGCACGAGCTGTTCTTCCGAAATCCGTTCCCGGTCATATTCGACGGTCACCCGCTCTTCTTCGACATCGACGAGCGCCCGCTCCACGCCGGGTGCGTCGAGCAGTTTTTTATCCAGCGTCTCGATCGCCCGTTCGCCGGGGATGTTCTTGATGGTGAAGGTTGCTGTTTCCATTGGGTTCATCCTTTCGAAGGTTCCTTTATTCCCATGTATACCCAAAAACCCCCCTTCGAAATCAGGCTGCCGGCATCGTCACCGTCACTTTGAACAGATCCCCGTCGACATCGATCCGGAGATTCCCGCCATGGAGACCGGCGATCGACTGGGCGATGGCGAGGCCGAGCCCCGACCCTTCCGTCCCTCTCGACGTATCTCCCCGCTTGAACCGTTCAAACAGTTCATCGGTATCCGTGCCGATTTCGTGGCGCGTGACATTTTTGATCGTGAATTCCGCCTGTCCCGCCTCTTCTTTCAATGAAACATAGACCCGCGTTCCCGGGAGCGCGTATTTGATTGCGTTAAGAATGAGGTTGTCCATGAGCCGCCACCATTTCTGCCCGTCCGCGTAAATGATGAGCGGGCGTTCCGGCGCCGTCACCCGGAAAAGGAGACCGGATTCCGTGATGTCTTCTTCGTGCTCCGCCAGCGCCTGCTGCATGAGCTGGGCGGCATCCACTTTCTGACGCTGCAGGTCCATATTGCCCGATGCCATTTTGGACACTTCGAACAAGTCTTCGATCAGCACTTTCAGCCGCTGGGATTTCCGGTCGAGTATGCCGACGTACGACTGCCGGTCCTCTTCAGGAAGTGATGGGTTTTTCAGCAGATCGGTATAGGTGATGATCGAGGTCAGCGGTGTGCGGAGGTCGTGGCTGACGTTCGTGATCAGTTCGGTCTTCAGCCGTTCGCTTTTCGCCTGTTCCGACAGCGACAGCCGGACCCCTTCCTTCAGTGTATTCAGCGCTCTCGCATGACCTGCCAAAACCGATTTCCCGCGCACCGGCAAATCCCCGGCCAGCCTGCCTGCCGCCAATTGGTCCGTCCCGTCGATCAGCTGGGCCAAATAGCCGAAGCGCTTGACAAGTCCATAAAGCACCGGGAGCCCGATCAGGAGGCTCGCCGGCACGAGGACGAGCAGCAGCGGCGGGTAGAGCACGGTGATCGCCGTCCCCGCCCCCCAGAAGAACACGACAGTCAGCAGCAGCAGCACTTGTGTCCGGATCTTCCGGTTCTGGTAAGCCAGTTTTGAGTAGCCGATGAAACGGGCAGTGATCCCGTCCCGCATATCTGCGATGAGCCGGTCCGGTTCCCGGTACTCTTCCCAGAGCCAGACGGCTTGCATGATTACAGCGGCCAGCAGCAGAACCGACAGCGCGATGGCGATCAAGAGCGTCGGGATATGAGGGAAACTGAAAACATACCCGTACGCCAGCTCCCAGAACAGCTCGATGTAAAATTTGTCCAGGGCGAGCAAGACGAAGAAAACCGTAGCTGCCAGCAGCAGGACTTTCCCTTCGAACGGCCATTCCCCGGTCCATGCGCGGAACCGATCGGCCTCGAACCACTTCCGGTCGAATTTGATCGAGTACAGGATGAGGCCCGCGACAGAGATTAAGGGAATCAACACGAGCAACAGCGGCCACCGGGCGGTTCCGGCATCATCCAGCGCGAACAGACTCATCAGCAAAACACTCAGACTGAACAGCCATAGCCATTTCTGCATCTCACTCCCCGCCTCCCGCTCTTTGCTGCAGCAGCGTCAGCAGTTCCGCCGACCGCTGATCGAGCGCGATCTCGAACAGCGAGCCGAAACAATACATTAACGTGAAAAGGCCGATGACGACAGCGATGATCGACCAGAGATCACTTTTCCATTTTGTAGCCAATGCCCCACACCACCTTCACGTACCGCGGATTTTTCGGATCCGCCTCGATTTTTTCCCGGATTTTCCGGATATGTACCGCCACGATATTTTCCGCGTTGTACGCCGGCTCGTTCCAGACCCGCTCGTAAATGTCTCGGATCGAGAACACCCGGCCGGCATTCGTCATCAGCAGCTCCGTGATCTTATACTCGATCGGTGTCAGCCGGATCGGCTCTCCGTCGAGCAGTACTTCTTTCGCTTCCGGATCCAGGGAGAGTCCGTCGATCTCCAGCTGGCGGGTTTTTTCCTCGTAAGTGCCGAGTGTAACGTAACGTCGGAGCTGTGACTTCACCCGCGCGATGAGTTCCATCGGATGGAACGGCTTCGTGACGTAGTCATCCGCCCCCACCGACAGGCCGTGGATTTTATCCGACTCCTCCGCTTTCGCGCTCAGCATGATGATCGGGATGTTGCGCTCCTCCCGTATGCGGAACGTCGCCCGGATCCCATCCATTTTCGGCATCATGATATCCAGTATGATGACATGGACCTCATTCTCCGCCAGCAGCTCAAGCGCCTCCAGACCGTTCGCCGCCTTCAGGACGCGGTAGCCTTCATTTTTCAAATAAATCTCGATGCCGTCCCGGATATCCTGATCGTCATCCGTCACAAGCACGGTAAACTGCGTCATCCGTTCCCCCTCCATTCACTTCCAGGTTTAGTGTAACCCGAAAATCTTAAGCCCAACCGATGGAATAAATGAAGAAATTCTTAAGAAATCCACCGCTTCGCGGAAAGCGCCACAATTCCGGCAAGCAGCAGCGCCACCCCTGTCCAGGCTAGCGCACTGAGCGTCTCCCCGACGAGCAGGACACCAAGGAGCGCGGCCGTCAGCGGCTCGGCGAGCGACAGCGTGACGGCCGCCGATGAACGGATGTGCCGGAGTCCCGCGGAAAACAACATATAGGCAAGCGTCGTGGCTCCGATGCCGAGATACAGCAGCACCGCCAGATTGCCCGCTTCCGCCGCGTAGCCGGTATCGAACACCCATAAAAACGGCAGCAGCAAAAGCGCGGCGAGCGAGAAAATGACCGCGACAGCGGAAACGGTATCCATCCGCTCGAGCGCCTGCTTGCTGACGGTGGCGTACGTGGCGAACGCGAGACCGCCGCCGAGCCCCGCCAGCACACCGGCCGGATCGATCGTCAGCGTCTCCCCTTCCGCGAACAGCAGGATGCAGCCTGCGATCGCCAGCGCTGTCGCCAGCACCCAGACCCGGTCCGGCCGCCGCTTCAAAAACAGCCACTCGATGATGCCGGAAAGCATCGGCGCACTGCCGATCGTTACAACAGTGCCGACCGCGATGCCGGTCAGCTGGACGGATGAAAAGAACAGCGGCTGGAACAGCGCCATGCTGACGGCTGAAAGGAACACCGAGGCTCCGGCGGTTCTGTTCAGCTTCAATTTGCCTGCGGCGGCTGCGAAAATCAGCAATGAAAAGCCGCCGATCGCCAGGCGGAACGCACCGATCGTGAGCGGATGCGCTTCCCCTTCGATGAATGATTGTGCGGTGCCGGTCGTCCCCCAAAGGATGGCGCCAAGCAGGACGAATAAGTAAGCCATGGATGATTCCTCCGGTTTTATTGTCTGAAATGCGGTTTGCAATCGGCAGTGTGCCATTTGCGTGCGTTATTTCCGTTTTGCGTGCGTTATTTCCGTTTTGAGTGCGTTATTTCCGTTTTGCGTGCGTTATGCCGTGTTTCTGTGCGTTATTCCGCTTCACCCATGCGGCACAGGGTTTATTGCTTAAAAGCAGGACCGGCCCTTCACCAGCCGCCTTAATCCATGAAAATCTTTCCTAAAAATACCACACTGCCGCCCCGCCGGCTATATGCAAAAAGATGAACCGAGCGGAGTCCCGATGATTGAGCCAGCCGGCATATCAATTTATACTGAAACAAAGAGGAGGTGGATCTCATGTATCGGACGATCACGGAAACCGCCGCTTATTTGTCGATGCCTGAGGAACAAGTGATCCGCTATGTGCTCGAGGGCCGCATCCGCGCGGTCCATGACGGAACCCAGTACTTGATCAACACCTCTCAATTCGAACGGCATTTTGAACAGCTGGAGGTCGCCAAGCAGGAACTGGAAGAATGGCTGGCGACGCCGGTCCCTGACGACCCGGATATCCAGGACGAGGATTAGGCAGAGAAAAAGGACCCGCAGGCGATTCCGCCCGCGGATCCTTTTTCAGTCAGTCATCCTGTTCCAGCCGGTCCTTGATGAGGTAGCCCCATTTCTCGAATTCCACTAAAAACCCATCATGGCCGTAAACCGTTTCCACTAGTTCGTGTTCGGCTGCCGGCTGTTTTTTCAGCCAGTCGCTCATCCCGGTGGACGGATAAAGCAAGTCATTCGTGAACGACAGTGCGAAAATCCCGGTTTCGATTTTCTCCTCCGATACATCGTGTGAATTCATCGCCCGGAGCAGCGTGATGTACGAGTTGGCGTCGAAGCGCCTCGCCAATTTCGCGCCCTGGTGATCAAGGTACGATTCCACTTCGAACATTTCGCCGTTATGGTCCCGTCCGAAGCGTTCAGCGAAGAGCTTATCGCTTCTGTAAGTCACCATGGCGGCCATGCGCGCGATCTCAAGCCCTTTCAGATCGGCCGAACTCTCATAGTGGCCGTTCAGAAACAGCGGATCGTTCTCGATGGCACGGATGCCGATCGTGTTGAAGGCGATGCCATATGGACTGAGGGCAGGCGATGCTGCGACCGGAATGACGAAATCCAGCATTCCGGGATACTGGCTTCCCCATTCGAGCGCCCGCATCCCGCCGAGCGACCCGCCGATGACCGCCCTCATCTTTCCGACGCCAAGGAGATCGAGCCCTTTCCGCTCGGCCCTGACCATATCGCGGACCGTGACCGCCGGAAACGCGCTTCTGTATTGTTCCCCTGTTGCAGGGTTGACGGAGAGCGGGCCGGTCGATCCGTGGCACCCGCCGATCGCATTGAATGAAAGGACTCGGAAACGGTCGGTGTCCACTGCTTTTCCGGGGCCGATCAGCCCTTTCCACCAGCCGCCCGCGGCGTACTGATCGCCTGTCAGTGCATGGCATATAAGGACGACGGGCCCTTCCGGATTGCCGGTATCTTCGTATGCCAGCACAGTTTCGGGCAGCACATCCCCCGATTCCAGCTCATGCGGACCGATTTCGACCGTTTCCATCATTTATTCCCCCTTAAACGTTGGCAGGCGCCGCCGCGCGGATCGCCTGTTCCAGATCTGCAATCAAATCTTCCGGGTTCTCCAGCCCGACCGACAGCCGGATGAGTTCCTCCGTCACACCCGCTTTCTGCAGTTCTTCCGCCTGCAGCTGCTGATGTGTCGTGGATGCCGGATGGATGATCAGCGACTTAGCATCACCCACGTTCGCCACGTGCGACCAGAGGGTTACGCTGTCAATCAGCTTCCGGCCGGCTTCGCGGCCGCCTTTAATGCCGAAATTGACGATCGAGCCGAACGTATCCTTCAAGTACTTCTGCGCGCGGCTGTAGGACGGGTGATCTTCGAATCCGATATAATTCACCCATTCCACCTGCGGATGGTCTTTCAGATACGCTGCCACTTTCCCGGCATTTTCGCTATGGCGCGGAATGCGCAAATGCAGCGTTTCCAGCCCCTGCAGGAAGGTGTGCGCGCTTTCCGGGCTCAGTGACGGTCCGAAATCGCGCAGCAGCTGGACGCGGAGCTTCGTCGCAAACGCCGCATCCGGCACATCGACGCCGTAGCGGATGCCGTGATACGTCTGATCCGGTTCCGTGAAGCCCGGGAACCGGCCGCCCGTCCAGTCGAACTTGCCGGCGTCCACTGCGATGCCGCCGATCGCGGTGCCGTGTCCGCCGATCCACTTTGTCGCCGAATGGATGACGACGTCCGCCCCGAACTCGATCGGATTGCTGCCGAACGGCGATGCGAAAGTGTTATCGATAAAAAACGGGACGCCGTGCGAATGGGCCACTTCCGCTACCCGCTCCACATCGAGCACGTGCAGGCTCGGGTTGCCGATGATCTCACCGAACACCGCTTTCGTCTTATCTGTGATCGCTTTCCCGAAGTTCTCCGGGTCTGTCCCGTCCACGAACTTCACCGTGATGCCGTAGCGCGGGAGCGACGTCGCGAACAGATTGTAGGTGCCGCCGTAGAGATTGCTGTCGGCGACGATTTCGTCACCGGCTCCCGCCACGTTCAGGATCGAAAACGCGATCGCCGCCATGCCGGAAGACAGCGCGACCGCCGCCGTCCCGCCTTCCAAAAGCGTCGTACGCTGTTCGAATACGTCCACCGTCGGATTCATGATGCGGGAATAGATGTTACCCGCTTCTTTCAATGCAAACAGATTCTGCGCGTGCTCCGTGTCCTTGAACACATAGGATGTCGTTTTGTGGATCGGCACGCCGCGTGCCCCTGTTCCCGCATCCGGCGCCTGTCCCCCGTGAAGCAATTGTGTTTCCGGTTTGAAGTCTGTCATGTCGTTTCCTCCTCTTAGTTTAAGTTAACTGAAAATTCGTGCCTGGCACCAATTTTCTGTCAATGGTCATCCCGATGGAAAGCAGATGAGGAGGAACGAAAAAAAGCGCCTCTCGTGAAGAAGAGGGCCGCTTTCGCAGACAAACCTCCTCTCATCTGTCAGACCGCAATGCGGTCTGTAGGACTTGGCACCATTCCAAGCAGCAGCTTGGCGGTTGCCGGGCATCACAGGGCCTAATCCCTCCGCCTCTCTTGATAAGAGTGATCCGATTCAGTTTTCCATCTTGTAGGTCAGTATAGAGAACTTCCGGCAGGCATGTCAAGGAAATTCCGGAGAATTCTGAAACCTGCAGCCCGGCAGAAGCGTTTAATGGAGTAACAGAATTTTTATTCGGGAGGGATGGTCATGGCAGGCTGGCTTGCTGCCGCACTGGCGATCGGTTATTCGATTGGCGCAGTGCACGGCTCCGTTGCGGCACGGATGCTTTCAGGGGTGAATATCAAATCGGAAGGGGTGAAGAATTCAGGTGCATCGAACGCCGCCATCGTGCTCGGCTGGAAGTACGGGGCGCTCGTCGCGGCGATCGATATCGGGAAAGGGGCAGCGGCGGTCCTGCTGCTCCGGCTGCTGCTGGCGGATGCTGCGCTTCCGCCGCAGGCTGTGTGGACGCTGCTGTTTTTGACCGGTGCCGCCGCTGTCATGGGCCATAACTTCCCGTTCTATATGGGATTCGACGGCGGGAAAGGGACGGCGGCCGTGATTGGGGTGCTGCTGGCACTCGACTGGCGGTTCGGCCTTGCGGGGCTCGCGCTCCTCGTCGCCTTGTCGCTCGTGACCGATTATCTTGTCATCGGTGTGCTCGCGCTCTATGCGGTCTTCATCTTCACCGCCGCCGGACCGGCATCCGGCATCTGGCCGGTCGCCATCGCTTCCGCCCTGTTCATCATGGCGGTATGGAAGCACATCGACAATATCCGCCGCATCGCGGACGGCACGGAAAACAAAGTGTCCGCCGTGTTCCGGAAGAAACCGGCGAAAGCTGCGTAAATATTTTTTTCAAAATGTTGTTGACTTTTGATGACCGAGCCCATAAAGTAGGTATCACGAATCGAATAACACGCATCACTTTCTTATCCAGAGAAACCGAGGGACAGGCCCTATGACGTTTCGGCAGCGGGTCCGCATTGAGCGGACACTGTGCCAACTCCTGCAAATGCGCACCTGCGCATTTGGAAGATGAGAAGGGTGGCTTTACTATTGAAGCCCTCTTTTTTCTTGCTGGTTGAGAAAAAAGAGGGCTTCTTTTGTTTTTTATTCGACTACAACTTATTGAGGAGGCAAGGCAATGATCCAATTCGAAGGCGTCACGAAAACATACAAATCCGGGAAGCGTGAAGTCCATGCGCTGAACGGCATCGACCTGACCGTCGGGACCGGGGAGATCTATGGCGTCATCGGTTTCAGCGGCGCCGGAAAAAGTTCGCTCATCCGGACCGTCAACCTGCTGGAACGGCCATCCGCCGGGACGGTGAAAATCCATGGCCGGGATATATCGGCCCTGTCCCCCAAGGAAATCCGGGCGGCCCGGAAAGACATCGGGATGATCTTCCAGCACTTTAACTTGCTGACTTCCAAGACGGTGTTCACCAACATCGCGATGCCGCTCATCCTGTCCAAAACACCGAAAGCGGAGATCCGGACACGTGTGACGGAACTGCTGGAGTTTGTCGGCCTTGCCGATCAGGCGGATAAGTACCCGGAGCAGCTGTCGGGAGGCCAAAAACAGCGGATCGGCATCGCCCGGGCGCTCGCGACGAACCCGTCGGTGCTGCTGTGCGACGAAGCGACGTCAGCACTCGATCCCCAGACGACCCAGTCGATTCTCGACCTGCTCCGGGAAGTGAACCGGAAATACAAAATCACGATCCTGCTGATCACCCACGAAATGGCGGTCATCCGGGAAGTGTGCGATAAAGTGGCGGTCCTTGAGGACGGCCAGGTCATTGAACAGGGCACCGTGTTCGACGTGTTCTCGAACCCCCAGCATGCCACCACCCGGCGCTTCGTCCGGTCCGTCATGAATGATGAACTTCCGGAAAAGCTGCTGAAGCAGATCCGGAACACGGACAGGCAGCAGCCGATCTACCGGATCCAGTTCACCGGCGAGTCTGTGGCATACCCGCTCATTTCGCAGCTGTCCCGCCGCTACGATCTCGAGCTGAACGTCCTGTTCGGCAACATCACCGAACTCCAGGGCATCCCGTACGGCAACCTGATTGTGGAATTCAGCGGGAATCCGGCGGAAATCCAGCGGGCGCTGCTCGAGATCCGGAACAGTCCTGTATTGGCAGAGGAGCTGAACAGCTATGCTAGTTGATCGCGAACAAATCATTGAAGCGCTGTGGGAAACACTTTACATGACGGGCGTGTCGTTCGGCTTTTCCCTTTTGATCGGCTTCCCGCTCGGCATCCTGCTCGTCGTCACGCGCAAAGGCCACCTGCTCGAAAACGAGCCGGTATTCAACGTCCTGAACGCGGTCGTGAACGTTTTCCGTTCCATCCCGTTCATCATCCTGCTGGTCGCCATCATTCCGCTCACGCGGCTGATCGTCGGCACATCCATCGGAACGACAGCGGCGATCGTGCCGCTCGTGTTCTACGCCGGTCCGTATATCGCCCGGCTGATCGAAAACTCGCTCCTTGAAGTCGACAACGGGGTCGTCGAAGCGGCGAAAGCGATGGGCGCCACGCCCGGTCAGATCGTCTTCCGCTTTCTCATCCCGGAAGCCCGCAGTTCACTCGTGCTCGTCATGACCATCGCCATCATCGGCCTGATCGGGGCTTCCGCGATGGCCGGCGCGGTCGGCGGCGGCGGACTCGGCGATCTGGCCATCACATACGGCTACCAGCGGTTCGATACCGGCGTCATGATCCTGACGGTCGCCATCCTGGTCGTACTCGTCCAAGGGGTCCAGACCGGCGGCAACGTCCTGTCGAAAAAACTGCGGAGAAGCTGAACCGCTTTTATTCAAATAAAACCAATCACACCATAACTGGAGGAAATCAATCATGAAAAAAACAGCAGCCATCTTATCAGCAGCAAGTCTCGCACTCCTTCTCGGCGCATGCAGCGAAGAAGGAGGAGCGGCGGAAGGCCTGACGGAAGTCACGGTCGGCATCAGCGGCTCGGACACGACCGTCTGGGACTACATCGCCGATAAAGCGGAGAAGGAAGGGATCGATCTCGAAGTCGTCACCTTCTCCGACTATGTCGCGCCGAACATCGCGCTCGCCGAAGGGGAACTGGACTTGAACGCGTTCCAGACCATTTCGTACTTCGACGCATTCATGGAAGAACATAATATCGACAATGTCGTGCCGATCGGCTCCACGGTCATCGCGCCGATGGGCCTCTATTCCGATAAATACGAGTCGGTGGAAGAACTGCCGGAAGGCGCCAAGATCGCCGTGCCGAATGAAGCGACGAACATGGGCCGCGCCCTCCTGCTGCTGGACGAAGCGGGACTGATCACACTTTCCGAGGAGGCGGGACTGACGGGGACCGTCGAGCACATCACCGAGAATCCGAAGAACATCGAAATCGTACCGATGGTCGCCGGCCATACACCGCGTGCTATGCCTGATGTCGCGGCGTCCGTCATCAATAACGGCATCGCCGTCGATGCGGGGCTGAACCCGACCGAAGATCCGATCGCCCGTGAAAGCGATACGGCAAAACCGTACATCAACCTGATCGCCGCCCGCGAAGACGAAGCGGATAACGAGGCGTTCCAGACGATCGTCGATATTTATCAGCAGGAAGAAACGGCTGAATTCATCGTGGATTACACCGAGGGTGCGCAAATCCCGACATTTATCCCGGTCGAAGAGCTCGTCGATTATAAATAAACCAAAGGAGGAACCCCCATGACATCCATAGCGGAAACGAAAGGGATCATCGAACAGTCCATTGAAGCAGGACGCGAACTGTACATCCAAACGAGCCAGGAAATCCATGCCCGGCCGGAGATCGGAAATCAGGAAGTTTTTGCGAGCGGCAAACTCACAAAAATTTTGGAAGACGCCGGCTTCACGGTCGAGCGCGGCGTCGCCGGACACGAAACCGCCTTTTTCGCCAGCAAGGACAGCGGTGTGCCGGGACCAGCCATTGCGTACTTGGCGGAATACGACGCGCTGCCGGGCTTGGGTCATGCCTGCGGCCACAACATCATCGGCACGACGAGCGTGGCGGCCGCCATCGCGCTCGCTGAAACGCTGCCTGAGACCGGCGGCCGGGTCGTCGTGCTCGGCACGCCCGCGGAAGAAGGCGGACCGAACGGCAGCGCGAAAGGCAGTTTCGTGAAAGCCGGCCTCCTGGAAGGAATCGACGCCGCCCTCATGGCGCACCCTTCCGGCAGGACAGCCGTCACCGGCCCGTCGCTTGCGGTCGATCCGCTCGACTTCCACTTTTACGGCAAGCCGGCGCATGCGGCAGGCGCTCCGGAAGAAGGCATCAACGCGCTCGACGCGGTCATCCAGCTGTTCAACAGCGTCAATGCGCTGCGCCAGCAGCTGCCGGACGACGCCCGCGTGCACGGCATCATCACCCACGGCGGCGACGCACCGAATATCATTCCGGAATACGCTTCCGCCCGCTTTTTCATCCGGGCGGATTCCTGGAAAAAAGCATCAGCCATTTCAGAACGGATCCAGGCTGCGGCCCAAGGCGCCGCGCTTGCGACAGGCGCTTCCGTCAAGATCGAGCGGTTCCAGAATGAAGTGAAGGATTTCGTCCTGACACCGGCACTCGATGAAGTCGTTCGCGAAGAACTGACGGCTTCCGGTGAGACTGTCGCGCCGGAACGTTCCCAGGGACTCGGGTCGACGGATGCGGGCAACGTCAGCCACGAAGTCCCGACGGCCCACCCGTACATCAAAATCGGACCGGACACCCTCATCGGCCATACCGCCGAATTCCGGGAAGCGGCCAAGTCCCCTGAAGGTGATGAAGCACTGATCCGCGGCGCGGGTGCCCTCGCCCGCACCGGCTACCGGCTCCTGACCGATGCCGCGCTCCTCGAGCAGATCAAAGCGGACCACGCCCGGTCCCGGGCAGCGAAAAACCAGTGATCCGAGCAGGCCCCCTTCCCCCGGGGCCTGTTTTTTAGTGTTGTGGTAAAATAAAACCACTTGTACATAAGGAGGCAATACCTTGAAAGAACAGCTGATCGAGCGGCTCGTCCGCTATGCGAAAATCGATACACAGTCCGACGCGGAAAGCGGCACGACCCCTTCCACGCCCGGCCAGTGGGACTTGCTCCGCGTCCTGGAAGACGAAATGAAAGCCATCGGACTGGAAGACGTCGAAACGGATGCAAACGGGTATTTATTCGCTACATTGCCGGCCAATGCGGAAGGCGAATTCCCGGTCATCGGCTTCCTCGCACACGTCGACACGGCGACCGATTTCACCGGAAAGAACGTCAATCCGCAGCGGGTCGACAGTTACGACGGCGGCGATATCACGCTGAACGATTCCGTCACGCTGTCCCCCGCCGACTTTCCGGACCTAAAAAATTACATCGGCCATACATTGATCACGACGGACGGCACGACCCTCCTCGGTGCGGACAATAAAGCCGGCATCGCAGAAATCATGACAGCGATGGACTACCTCGCCCGGCATCCCGAAGTGAAGCACGGCAAGATCCGTGTCGCCTTCACGCCGGATGAGGAAATCGGGCTCGGGCCGCACAAATTCGACGTCGGCCGGTTTGGTGCCGATTTCGCCTATACGGTCGACGGCGGTCCGCTCGGCGAACTGCAGTACGAAAGCTTCAACGCCGCCGCCGCGAAAGTGACGTTCCGCGGCAAGAGCGTTCACCCCGGCTCCGCGAAAGATAAGATGGTCAACGCCGTCACAGCGGCCGTCAGTTTCCAGCAGCACATGCCGGCAGACGAAGTCCCCGAGAATACGGAGGGCTATGAGGGATTCATCCACTTGAACAGTTTCCACGGCGACGTGGAGCGGACGGTGCTGTCCTACATCATCCGCGATTTCGACCGCGACAAGTTCGAAGCGAAAAAAGCACTCATGCGCGAGACGGTGGAGAAACTGAAAGCGGAATACGGGGACAGCGCCGTCGAACTCCAAATGGAAGACCAGTACTACAATATGCGCGAGAAAATCGAACCGGTCATGGAAATTGTCGATAAAGCCGAACAGGTGCTGAAGGATCTCGGCATCGAGCCGAAGATCATCCCGGTCCGCGGCGGTACGGACGGTTCCCAGCTGTCGTACATGGGACTGCCGACGCCGAACTTGTTCACCGGCGGCGAGAACTTCCACGGCCAATATGAATTCATCTCAGCGGACAACATGGAACAAGCAGCGAAGGCGGTCATCGGCATCGCCGAAGCATTTGCTAAAAAATGAAGCGGAGCGCAAAACGCGCTCCGCTTTCCCTTTTTCAGATAATCTGCTTCCCCCGCTGCGCAAGCGCATAGTAAATGCCGTGCTGCAGTGTCCGGAAACACTGGAACCGGTTGAGCCCGATGCCCGACTGGGCGACAGCTGTCCCGAGCTGCGCCGACACGCCGACGAGAATCGCCGTCGATCCGATCAATGAAGCCGCGGAGCCGATCTTGTCGATCAGGGCGGCCGTCTGCTCCGAGAAGTTATCATTCAGCCCCGTCAAATCGAGCACCAAGTATTCCGCCTTATGCCGCGGCAAATTCTCCAGTGTCTTTGATATCAGTTCTTCCGCCCGGGTCTCGTCATAGTCGCCGAGCAGCGGAACGACGACGATGCCATCCAGCACCGGGATGATCGGCGAAGAAATTTCCTTGATCAGTTCATTCAGCTCTTTTGTCTTCTCCTCCACGGACTGCTCCAGCAGCTGGATCTGTTCCGCTTCCTTCGTCCGGGCCAGCCGGTGGATGTTCTCCTTAACAGTAACATCCGATGGAAAATAACGGACAACCGTGCTGTCATGCCCTTCAATCTGATGGTGCACCGTCTCATACCAGATGTTCTGTTTCATCAGACCGGTGAAAATGCCGGCATAGTGAGCCGGCAGGAAACGCCCGCCTGCCGTCTTTCCCTGTGCAACAGTGATTTTATGTTCCCAGCTGTCCCGCAGGGTCACTTCCGCTGTATTCGCTTCCGTGTCCAGCTTCTGCACGGTGATGACTCCCCAGCCGGCGGATCCATATGTATTCTGGATCAGACCCATTGCTTCCTCCAGCGGAACATGGAGGTTCTTGAAATATTCGCCCACCACGAGTCCCTGCCGGAACCCCGTCGCTTCCAGCACAACCGCTGCGGATTCTTCACCCGCCACTTCCTCAATCGAATCGAAAAATGTCTTCATCGCTGAAGAAATCCAGAACAGCACCGCATCTTCCCCTTCAAACAGAAAGCGGCCATCTTCCGGCTCCCAGGCAAACTGCAGCCCTTCTATATTAATGGATGGATTTTTTTTCATACGGACAACTCCTTGCATCTTGGATCTGTTTCCAATGTACCAATCATTATATCACTTTCTGATTCTTTTGACCTCTGTCTGTTTCGGATATCCGCACGGCGGGAATAAAATCTGGAGACGCGCAAAAAGGAGATGATCGAATGGCACAGAAGGACACACGGCAGCAGGCGATGGATATCCTGAACAACAATGTGATCGGCACGCTGGCCACGGTGAACAACAGCAAGCCCCATTCCCGCTATATGACATTTTTCCATGACGGTTTCACGCTTTACACGGCGACGAGCAAAAAAACACATAAAACCGAAGATGTGGAAGCGAACCCGAACGCACATGTGCTGATCGGCTATGAAGGTGAAGGGTTCGGCGACCAGTATTTAGAGATCGAAGGCAAAATCTCCGAATCGGATGATGAAAACCTGAAGGAAAAAGTATGGAATGACAAACTCGACGGCTGGTTCGACGGTCCGGACGACCCGGATCTCCTGATTCTGAAAATCGACCCTGACCACGTCCGCGTGATGAACACAAAAGGCGAAGAACCGAAAACCGTCGACTTGTAATCAGGACAGCGCCAGGATACAAAAAACGACTCCACCGCGAGTCGTTTTTTTATGTGAGTGAAACACCCGGCTGCAAAATCATCCGGAGCGCTGCCCGGTTTGCCAAAAGATCCGCCAGCGTATACTGCGAAAGGACATCGAGATACGCTTTCAGCGCCTGGGCGAGCACCCCTTTCAGTCCGCAGACAGGTGCGATCGGACATGTGTTTCCTTCAGCACTGAAGCACTCCACCAGATGGAAATCATCCTCCATCCGCTTCACGACCGCCCCGATGTTGATCTCCTCCGGAGGAAGCGCCAGCCGGATTCCGCCGCCCCTTCCCCTCACCGTTTCAATAAACCCCGCTTTCCCGAGTTCATGCGACACCTTCATCAAATGGTTCTTCGATATTTGATATGCTTCCGAAATTTCCTTGATCGTCGACAGCTCTTCCTGTTCTTTCGCTCCGAGATACAGCAGGATCCGCAAGGAAAAATCGGTATACATCGTCAGTCTCATTCGGTTCACCTTCCTGAATCGCATTATAACATAAGGGGATTCCCTAGTCTTTTCAGGGATTGTGACGGTTCTGTTAAAGTGGTATTCAAAATATATCTTTTATTCGTCATCAGGTATATAGTGGACTTGTACAAAACAAAAGGAGCGATTTACATGCTGTCACAAGAAACGAGAGAAATCGTCAAAGCCACCGCCCCGGTCCTTGCGGAACACGGGACGAAAATCACGAGTGAATTCTATAAGACCATGTTCGAGGCCCATCCGGAGCTTCTGAACATTTTCAATCACGCCAACCAGTCCCAGGGCCGCCAGCAGGCCGCTCTCGCGAATACGGTCTACGCGGCTGCTGTCCATATCGATAACCTGGAAAACATCCTTCCGGCTGTCGTGCAGATTGCGCACAAGCACGTCAGCCTCGGCATAAAACCGGAACATTACCCGATTGTCGGCGAATATTTACTGAAAGCGATCAAGACTGTCCTTGGCGACGCAGCCACTGATGACATCATCAACGCGTGGGGTGAAGCGTATGGCGTCATCGCGGACGCTTTCATCGGCGTGGAAGCGAACATGTATGAGCAGACGGAAGAAAAAGAGAATGGCTGGAAATTCTTTAAGGACTTCACCGTCGCCCGCAAAGTGAAGGAAAGCGACATCATCACATCGTTTTACCTGAAACCGGCAGACGGTTTGGATGTCCCTGAATACAAGGCCGGCCAGTACATTTCCGTCCGTCTGAATATCCCGGGACAGGAATATACCCACATCCGCCAGTACAGCCTTTCGCAAGCTTCCCGCCCGGACGAATTCCGCATTTCCGTCAAGCGCGAAGCGGATAACGATCCGAACGGCGTCGTCTCCGTCCACCTGCATGAATCGGTCAATGAAGGAGATACCATCGAAGTGAGCGCACCGGCCGGCGAATTCGTCCTTGATGAATCGAAAACAACGCCTGTCGCCTTCATCTCCGGCGGCGTCGGGATCACACCGATGATGAGTATGTTCGAAACGGTGGCTACGAAAACGCCTGACCGCCCGACCGTCTTCCTTCATGGCGCCCGCAATGAAGCGATCGCCGCCTTCCAGGATGACGTATCCCGCCTGGCGGACGGCATGCCGAATGTCATGTACCAGGCATTCTATTCAGATCAGCCGAACGGCTTCATCACACGGGATGTCCTCGAACGCCTGATCGAAGCAGACAGCGACATCTACGTCTGCGGACCGGTCCCGTTCATGGAAGCGATGATCCGCGAACTGCAGGCGATCGGCTTTGGCGAAGAGCAGATCCACTATGAATTCTTCGGTCCATCCGTCCAGCTCCAGCTGGCTTAATAAAAGAATGAACGACAAACGAAACGCCCCGCGGCTCGCGGGGCGTTTTTGTTGTGCATGCCGTTGTTTCATTCGCGTGACTCAGTGCCTCATTCGCGTAATTCAGCGCTCCATTCGTGTAATTCACTGGTATGCTAGAGAAAGAAAGGAGTGTTTTTGATGGAAATCCCCTTCTCCCTGAAACACCGGCTTGCCAATCAGTCCGTCATCACCGGCACGGCACCGGAATACCCTCTCGCCGGCATACCCGATATGATAAACGAACTGAAGGACTGGTGCGGCGCGAAGAATGACGGCGTGGCGGTCTCCTATTTTTTCCGGCAGTATGCACTGTTCATTTCTTCCCAGTTCGAACTCATCACTCAGGACGGTTGCTATTTCAGCGGCCCGTGGCAGGACCTTCAGTTCGGCCGTGTACAAAAATTCGGTTACCCGCTGCTCGAGACGCACGCAGACCCGGCGCTTTATATACCGATTGACACGGACAAGCGCTTCGAGGCATTCCGCCATGTTTTATTGGAACAGATGGAAGCTCTGATCCAGGCTTTCCGGACGCACGTGAAAATATCGCCGGTCATCTTGTGGGAAAACGTGCTCGGCTCGGTGCTCTGGTTCTACGCAAACCTGGAAAAGCGGAATCCCCGGCGGGCTGCAGAAGATTTGGAATGGCTGACGGACGCACGGAATTGGCAGCCGATCCGGAAGTCGTATGTCCACAGCCTTCTCGGAAATTCCACGCTCGAACAGGCAGTCACCCGGCCGCTCAGAAAAACGTGCTGTCTTTACAAAGAGCTCCCCGACTTTGCCGTTTGCACGTTCTGCCCAGCTGTGAAGTGACAATCACCACGGGAAGAATACACCGGCCAAATCGGTCAGATGATCCGCTTCTCGGGCAGCCTGGCTCCCTTCCATATACGCCGGCAAATCACTGAACCGGTGGATCAGCAGAAGCGCCATCAGCTCGCGGCGCAGCCTGTCCGTAAGCGTCAGTCCATATGCTTCAAGAAAAGCGGCCGTCAGCCCTTCTTCCATATGGAAGTTGAATAAAATCGGCCCAAGCAGATCGTACTTCGGATTCCCGATGAAACAGTCGGCAAAATCGATCAGCCCGGAAATCCGCCAGCCGTCCGCCCCTTCTTTCATCAGGAGATTGAACGGGGTGTATTCACCGGTCAACAGGACATGCCGCTTGGATGACAAATCCGCCGCTTCCAAATACGCCGGCATTTCAGCCACCAAGTGTTCCGGTACGCCGGCTGCCCGATGGTGAGCAGCCAGCCGGTCTTTCTGTTTTCGGATGAACTTTTCCCATTCATCAGGCAGCGGACCGGCGGCAGACGCATCCAGCCGGTGGACAGCGCGGATGAGCTTCCCCAAATCCGTCGCATATTGAAGCTTTTCCTGCCGGTCCAGTCGTTCCCACCGTTCGATCGCCAGTTCCCCTTCCACAAATGACATCAGCAAATACGGCCAGCCTTCGAATTCACTGGAGCGGAGGAGTTCAGGCGTCTCCGCCGGCACGTTCGCCCAGCCGAGCAGTTCGAGGACCGCTTTCTCCGCCCGGAACCCGTCTTCATGGAACGGCGGAAACAGTTTCAGTACTGTGGATCCGCCGGCTTTATAGACGATATTCGCACCGAGCGAAAACCGGGCCGCCGCCTCATCCGGAATGCCTTCCTTCATCAGGATCATCTTCACCGCTTTGTCCCACGTCTCTTTCGGAACCGTGCTGTAATTGCTGTATGTGATACCTTCAAGCATCTCCTCACTCCTTTCTTTCATTCTACCTGAGCCAGCCTCCACTGTCAGACCGAAAAAAGCCCCGGCAATCCCAGCCGGGGCTTCCTTCCTCAGTTATCGAATACTTCGAAGAGCACTTTTTTCGCCACTGCGTTATTCAAGTTTTTATACTTCGTGCTGTCCGGTTTTCCGCGGAGCGATTCGGCAAAGGTGTTGGCGGATTCCGTTTCACCGATGATATGGATCTCCTTCCAGCCGCGGCCATTTTTCATATCCTCGACTTTCGAAGCGATTTCCTTGTAGAACCGGTTCAAGTTCTCCCTCATGCGCGCGTCCAGTTCCGGCAAGCGGTTGTTGCTGCCGCTGGTCGAAGTATTTCCTTTCCGTTCATGCCATACATCGATCCCATGGTCGAATTCGTAATAGACTTCCTCCCGGACCGTTCCGAGTTCCGTATCGAGCAGCCGGATTTCCGCATAGCTCGGCAGCACGACGGCGGAGGAAGGATAGGCTTTCAGCAGTTTTTCGAACTGCTCCGTCATCGGCCGGTCTTCCCAATAGAATTCGCTTTCCACCGGTACTTGGACATAATGGACGGACCAAAGATTCTCGTGAGGAGAGGCGAAAAGGATCACCCCTTTATGAAGGTCACTCTGGTGATCCTCGATCTCTTTCAGTACACGCTCTTTCATTTTTTTGAACGCTTTCAATTCCTTGTCATCCTTTGAGGCGGCCAAATACTGATCGAGCCGTTTCAGCCCGGATTTCAGTTCGATTTTCCAAGCCCCATTCTGATGATCACGGTCTGCAGGATCGGTGTTGAGGTAAACAGTCAGTACACAGCGGTCGTCACAGCGGAAGTCTTTCAGCTCCTGCAGTTTTTCGTACAATGTCATACAGTCCTCATCCTCCTTATTTACCTGATAACCCAAGCCTAATTCATCGGACAGCTTTGCGCAAGTATTCAGACAACGATCTTGTTTAAATCATACGGAGGTCCGGGTAAACAGTAAAAAGGAACAAGTTGTTACGAATCTTTTGTAAGAGGAGGAATTAAAAATGGAAAATATGGACAAACGCGTACAAGAAGAACTGAAAAACGTCAACAAGGAAAAGAAAGAGGAAATCCTGGAGAACTTCGAACACTTTAAACAGTATTTGGGCGGAAAAGTGGAACTCGGTGAGAAAATGGGTATGAGCGAAGAGCGTCTTGCCCATCTGGCTACGAAAGTCGCTGACTACCTGGCGAAAAAAGAGGAGCCGCGCAACCGTGAAGAGCACTTGCTGCAGGAACTGTGGAAAGTCGGTAAAAAAGACGAACAGCACATGCTCGCGCATATGCTTGTCCGCATGGTGAAACAGGATTCGAAGTGATCAGCAAAATACACACCTCTTGTTCAGCTCCGGCTCACGCTGGAGCCGGACAATAAAAATGGCCATCCCTCAGTGGGATGGCCGTTTTTCATATCCAGCGAACATCAGCAAATACACGAAGCCGCTGATGACCGACAAAATCGCCAGGATGGCGAATGTCCAGCCGAACCCGATCCAAGCGGTCATCGGGATGGACAGCGGCGCGATCATCCGGCCGATCGTGTACCGGAGGCTCGCCGCGGCAAAGTACTGTCCGCGCATGTGCTCGGGTGCCAGTTTCGAAATGAAGCTCTGCTGGAGCCCGGCGGTCATCAATTCACCGAGCGTGAAAATCGCCATAGCGGCGACGAAGATCCAGAACAGATCCGTTACCGGGAATATGAGCATGGCAACCGCGTAAAGAAGGGCGGATGTGAAGAATACCCATTTTTCCGGGAATTTCACGACAAATCGGGTGATGATGACCGTCGTCAGTGCGACAAGCAGCCCATTCTCTGAGAGCAGGTAGCCGAATGCCTCTTCCCCTGTGACCGTCCACGTGGTACCGAAGAATGTGCCAATCGCCTGGACCTCGATCGCTTCCTGCAAGTAGACAGGAAACAGGAGATCCAGCTGCATGAATGTCTGCGCGCCAAGAATCCCCGCGGCGACGAACAGCAAAAAGAGCCGGTCATTCAAAATGACGCGGTATTCCTTCAGCTGCTTGGCGACCGCTCGGGTCCACCCCTTTTCCGGATCGGTGGCGAGCTCGTCCGGCGAAGCGAATTTCAACGTCTCGTTCGCCAGGAACCGCAGGGCGGCGGCGAGCGCGAAAAAGATCACCGCGATGGCCAGCAGCAGTTCGAACCGATACGAGAAGAACAGCGCGGCACCCGCAATCGGTCCGATGACGACTGAGATATTGATGGCTGTATAGAAAATGGCGAACACATCGCTCCGGTGTTCTTCCGGCACGACGTCCGCCACCATCGCCTGGCTCGCCGGCCAGTACAGCGACCCGCACATGCCGGCCAGTGTAAAGGCTGCGAATCCCAGGATCGGCGAATCGAGCCAAGGCGAATTGGCTAAAGCAAAAATAAAAAAGGACACGCCCTGTCCCACGGAAGCGAACACGAGCATCGTCCGCCGGCCGAACCGGTCAGCGCAGTACCCGCCGACGAGGTTGGCCGCCACTGAAAACACTTGCGACAGCACGAGCAGCACGCCCGCCGTCGTCTTGCCGAATTCCTCAGCAAAATAAATCGCTAAAAACGGAAACACCATCCAAAAACTGGTGTTCACAAAAAGCTCGCCGATCAGTCGGACTTTCAGACTGCGGTCCCAATCTCTGATTCTCATCCTTTTCCCTCACGTGCTGCCCTGCGGAACAGGGCAACGTTTCTCTATTTCTGTTATTCTGCCTTTTCGAGCAGTTTATGGCTGAGGCAGATCTCGATGGAGAACTCCTTCAGCTGCTTGCCGAACTGCACCCAAATGCGGTCGGCCGTCCGTTCCGTGATTTCACCGGGGCCGAATACGCGGTGCCGGATATGCGTCCCTTCCTTCAGCATCTCCGCATCCCGGATGGCATTCGGGTTCCGCGGGATTTTCACTCCCGCCGGCACAGCTGCCGGCACTGCCGCCGCTGCTGTTTCCCGACGCCGGGCAGCGGGCGCCTCTTTCCGTTCTGCCAGCTCACGGACTTCCGCTGTAAACTGGGATTCGCCATCGAACCCGAGCAGCTCCAGATGCGTTTTCGCCCGGGTCATGCCGACATAGTAAAGACGCCGCGCCTCTTCCAGAAGATCCGGGTTCTCGGTGTCTTCTTCGGCCGGAATGACCCCTTGGTTCAAGTCGATCATGTAGACACGTTCGAACTCCAGTCCTTTCGCGCTGTGGAAAGTGGACAGCGTCAGCATATCGTCCGTTTTCTCATGTTTCGCATCCTGTGTGGCTTCTTCCAGCTCTTTCAGCCGTTTCGCGAAATCGGTCATGGTCGGGAGCGGGGCGGCGATCTGCTCCAATGTCGACAGGATGCCTGTCAGGTAATTGAGGCGCATGCCGAACTTCTCCGCCCGGCTGGTGAGCATCTGGTCGTACCCAAGCTCTTTCCGGATCGTCTTGATCGCTTTCGATGGCTTCATATCCCGCATGGAATCGAACCACTTTTTCTGCTGTTCCACGATTTTCAGCTGGTAATCCTTCATGGTCACACTGCGTGTGATCTCATCCAAACCATGCCGCGCGCCTGGCTTCACCCGGTTCATCGCCTTCAGCTGGCCGGCGTTCCAGTACGCATTCGTTTTTGCGGCGATTTTCGAATAAATATCCGCCCGCTCCGGCTTCAAGCTAAACCGCATAAAATTCAGCATGTCCTCGACAATCCAATGAGAGAAAAACCGGTTATCCGCGTCTTTCATATAAAACGGGATGCCGAGCCGGTTCAGCTCGCTCATGAGCAGCGTCGACGATGAATTATTGCGGTACAGAATCGCCGTATCCCCGTAATGGTCCGCCTTTTTCAGTTCCTTCAATAAATACTGAAGCTGCCCTTCCTCCGACGAGAACCGCCGGATGACGATCGGCTCGCCCGCTTCCCGCTCTGTGAACATGTTTTTATCGTGCCGTTTTTTATTCGCCTTGATGAACCGGTTGGCGGTGTCCACGATCATTCCCGCCGACCGGTAATTGCGCTCCATTTTCATAATGTACGCGTCCGGATAAACGGTCTTGAATTGGAGCAGATAGGCCGGTTCTGCCGCCCGCCACGTGTAGATCGACTGATCGTCATCCGCCACGACGCACAAGTTGCGATGGCGTGCCGTCAGTTTTTCGACGATGGCGTGCTGCACGAGCGATGTGTCCTGGCTTTCGTCCGTCAGGATATAGTCCCACTCGCCCTGGTATTTGACCAGCAGTTTTCCGTTCCGTTCAAGCGCTTCATTGGCAAGCGTCAGCATGTCGTCAAAATCGACGAGCCGGGTGTCGTAGTTCTCCTTGAACGCTTCATATGTACGGAGGATTTCCGGTGCACCTTCGAAGGGCCCCTTCAGTTTCCGCCACTTTTCCTTCGGAAGCATCTTATTTTTCACGAACGAAATGAACGACATCAGTTCTTCCAGCTGATCTTCCGTAATCGGTTCATCCATCTCCGTCTGGTACATTTCCTTCAGGAGCTGGCGTTTGTTCATTCCTTTGTTCGCGCTGCCTTCGATCATGAGGTAAGGGCTGCCGGCAAAATATTCCCGGACAATCCGGAACGCCAGGCTGTGGATGGTCGAAAAATCGACCGGCGGCAAGTCCGGAAAGAACTTCTTGAAGCGCTCCGCCATGTCCTTCGCTGAAGCCCGGCTGAATGTAATCGCCTTGATCCGTGCGGGATCCGCCCCCTTTTCTTCAATCAGGTAACCGATCCGCATAATCATCGTCGTCGTTTTTCCAGAACCCGGACAGGCAAGCAGCAGTAACGGCCCTTCTGTCCGCTCCACCGCCTTGCGCTGGATTTTGTTCAGGTTCACTCCGAACTCCTGCTGTTTGCGCTGAAAAAAATTCGTCATTCCCGACTGCTCCTTACTCGAATTCGTTCTGTCCATTCTACCACAAGAAAAGTGCCCGCGTTCACTCAAAAAAGCGCATCTTTCCCGGAAGCCGGGAAAAGCCCGGTCTCCGCGAAAAGGGCGGGACCGGGCAAACCTCATTTTTCCTGTTCATAGTCTTCGTCATCAAGGCGGAGCATGGTCTCTGAACTTTCAGGATCCCTGCCGCCCCCCTCTTTTTCCAGCTTCTCTTTCTGCAGCTCCGCTTTCCTTTCCTCGGACAGTGCGTACGACGGGCCGCTCGGCGAATCATCATCGCCGAAATGTCTGTCCAGGAGCACGTTCGGCTTTCCTGCCCTGTCTTCATGATTGGCCGGGTTCCCGAGGATCCTGGCCACCCGGCCTACCTGGCCGTCCTGCAGCCGGACTTTTATGCCATGCGGATGTGTCGCGGACTTGGTGAGCAGGTCCTTTACAATCCCCCGCGTTGTCCGGCCGGTCCGCTGATCTTTCTTCAGGATGATCTCCACTTCCAGTCCCGGCCTGACGTCACTTCGTTTTTTGCCGTCCATGAATCCGCCTCCATTCCAATTCCTTTCTTCTAATTTACCACAGAAAGCGGGCACAAAAAAAGACGGGGTTTCCCCCGTCCGGCTAGCCGCTGCTTTACAGCCGGCCTTTGTCGTCCCGGTCGAACCGGTCCGCTTCGTTGACTTCCACGTCTTCTTCGATGTCCGCTTCTTCATGACGGACTGTTTCATCGATTTTTTCAGTATCTTTGACTTTGCGTTTGCCAACGACGATTTCTTCCGCGACGACGTCTTTCTTGTTCACTTCCACGCGCTCTTCTTTGAGCGGGATATGGATTTCTTCATTGTCATCGTACGCGCGGTCGTTCAAGCCGACTTCGTCAGTTGTTTCCTCATTGACCGGACGGCGTTCCACGACGACTTCTTCCCGTTCAACCGGCACTTCAACCGTCTGGTGTTCTTCGACGGTGTGTTTGCCGACGTTCACTTCACCTGTCTGTACTTCTTCTTTATTGACATTCAGACGCTCTTCGTGAAGGCGAAGGCGCTCTTCGTCCGTTTCCTCAACGCGGCCTGTCCGGTCCGCATCCAAAATCGGTTCTGTGCGTTCTCTGTCTTCACGTCCCACGAATTCATCAGCTCCTTCTGTTTTATATCCGCCGTCGATGCGGCCTGTATCAAGACGATCATCGTTTTCCACAAGATTGCGGTTCGTGTTATAAGCCGTGTCGTTCGATTCGTTCGTATCCACGGTAAGGCCCGGTGACGCAACTGCCGCGTCATCCACATAGGCATGGTGGTCTTCGTAGTGGTCGCCATAATCACGGTCGACATAAAGCAGGATTTTCCCGCTTTTCACTTCGTTGTAATAGCGGTCCGCTTCACCGGCATCCAAGCCCATTTTGTCAAATGCACCGCGTGTCGGCGTCTCGCCGGAAAGGAAATTCATGAACTTATCCATCCAGCTGTCGTGCGAAGCCTCGACGTCCACATCCGTCCGTCCGCGGACCATAGAAATCTGGTTTTCATCGCTGGACATGACGTACATGTCATTTTCCGCGTAGCCCTGCTGTTTCAGTTCTTCGATTTTGCGGAGCACTTCCGTTTCCGTGTCGAATGTTCCGATGAATTTGTTATCGTAGTTTTTCATTTTTGATTCCTCCGTTTCCTTTAGATTTTCCAATATCGTGTTCTACAATGAATTTACCCGTGTCATGTTTTTTAAAACCCGTGGATTTTTACAGTTCCGTAACAGCCCGCCAAAAAAGCCGCCCCGGCAAGCGGGACGGCGATCTTCTTTCAACCCTTACATATAGTGAAGAACTCACTTAAGAGGGATAATCAAAGCGAGTTATACCATTTTTTGGCTGCCGCCACTTCCGACATGGTCAGCTGGTGGCCTTGGTTTTCCCAATGGAGTTCGACTTCCGCGCCGGCCCCTTCCAGGAGCGATTTCAAGTCCTCGGATTCCTTGGCCGTGCAGAGCGGGTCGTTCGTACCGGCACCGATGAACACCGGGACACCGGTCAAATCAGGCAGTTCCATATCCCGCACCGGCACCATCGGATGGTGGAGAATCGCGCCCCGGAGCGCATCCGCGTAGTGGAACAGCAAACTGCCGGCGATGTTCGCGCCATTCGAGTAGCCGACAGCGATGACGTTCGACCGGTCGAATTTATATTCCTTCGAGGCATCGTGAATAAATTCGTGCAATTCTTCCGTCCGGAGCTTCAAATCTTCAATATCGAAAACCCCTTCAGACAGTCTTCTGAAAAAGCGCGGCATCCCGTTCTCCGAAACGTTCCCCCGCACACTCAGAATGGACGCTTTCGGGTCGATCTCTTCACCAAGCCCCATCAGATCGTGTTCTGTACCGCCTGTTCCGTGGAGCAGCAGCAGTGTCGGCCGGCTTCCATCCGCCCCTTTTTTAAAAAGATGCTTCATTTTGGCCTGTCCCCTTTCCGGTCTGTTATCTCGAATTAAGAATAATTGTAGCAAACTCAGAAAGAATGTCCAGTCACGAAGCCGAATCAATTATATAGGACCTGCTGGAGCCAAAAATGCTTTTTACTGACTTTTTGTCGTTCTTTAATTACATTTTCAATATATCGTCGATGAATCCGCTTTTTGCATCCGTGTAAGCACTTCGGTTTCCGGCTGTTTCTGCCAGCCGTTTTTTAAGTCCTATATTCTTTCACCGCTTCTGGGTTACTTCTCATAAATTATCTGAACACTTAATGATCTATTCCCCTACTAAAACAGATTAAGCACCCATTTCAGGATAATGAAAAAATACAACAGCAGCAGCCCATCAAGCAGCAGCACGTTCCATAATTTCAAACCAGAATGTTTATTCTTCAGCACCATGATAGAAAACGCGACTGGCATGAGCGTGACGAAGATCAGGTTAATCCAAAACAACTGAAAGTCGTTGATAGGTGTCGTCACGAGTGCCAGTGGGACAAGACCCAGTGACAATGTAATGGCTTTATCTCCGATAACACTTGTGCTCCCCGCTGTCGTTTGACCGCTGCCGACGATTTTCCAGGTCTTAAATACTTCCGGCGCTGTACTTAAGGTTCCCGTAATGAAAATACCACCGATAATCTGAGAGATGCCGATGGCGGAAATGACATTTTCAGCAGCTGTAACGGTAAAGTAGGCACCCGCAATCAGTGCCCCTGCACCAAGTGCAGCCAGTTTGATTTGCTTTTTACTCCACTTCACGTCTTCCCCTTCTTTTCTTCCGCGCCAAAGAGCTTGGGCAAGAAACAGGAAGAACACACCAAGTATGATCCAGCCATCAATCGGCTGAAGCCCTCGCCAGTCCGGAGGCATGGTCAATAGGGCAACGATGGCAATAATCCCGATGTAAGGCAGCGCCAAAACGGTTGCAGCCCGCTTGGATAATGACAATAAATGCTCCTGCAGGTGCTTCTGGTGTTTCCGTTCCAGTTCCTTTCGGTCTTCGTCACTTCCGCTCCCACCGAATTTTTTGCGGGAAGCCGCATACGCCACTGTCATAATCAACGGAATCGCGATGATATTGGATCCGAGCAGCGTGCCGAGACCAATATCGCCCGAGTTCCGGATGGCGCTGACTGTACTGATTCCTACTTCAGGACTGGCGGTTAGAATAGCCAAAAGGCTGGCTCCGGCTACTTGTGTAATGCCCCATTGCCTGCGGACCTTTTTTAATGGTTCCACCATTTGGTCAGCACCCCATTTAGCTGCCCAAATCGCCGCAACCATGACGATCCCACAAATCCATGGACTCATCGCTCTCCCCCCTACCTGTCTCGTTTGTTTCTGCTTCACCCTATTTTTTGGAGGGTATTTATCGTTGAAGTTATTTTTGCTGCAAATCAAACTTGGAAGGTGAATCCTTTTTGTCATCCTAAAAGGGAGAGCGATATTCTTTCCCCATTATCCAGTAAACTTCCAAGTTATCCTGTTTTTTGCATGATCAAACACTGACTGCTTAATTCTCCTAAACATACTTATTTTAGCTAGTCCCGTAAGAAGAAACAGGAAATTTGAACGCGAAAAAGGCGGGAAGAGAAAACAAGTTCCTCTTTCCGCCTTTATTCCGGATACTGTCCGGGAAGTTCCCTTTTGGATTTCAAATAAACGCCGTCGCCGCACCATAGGCTAGTGCTGCCAAAATGACGAACGCCGGGTGGATTTTTTTCACTTCCAGCAAGTAAAGACTGGCTCCTGCGAGCAATAACGTTTCCGCAATCCCCGCTTCATCCGCGGATTCCACGAAGAACTGCAGCGCCATGACTCCAAGGAGAACCGCAATGACCGGGCGGATCAGCTTGGTGATGTTCTTCACTTTCGGGGAGTCCTTGTATTTCAGCAAGGTCACCATCAGACCGATCATCAGGACAAGCGACGGTCCGACGGCGGCGAGCAGCGCGACGGCCGCGCCAAGGAACCCGCCTTCCGTGTAACCGATATAGCCGGCCATCTTCGTGGCGATCGGACCGGGCAATGCGTTGCCGAGCGCGAGCACTTCCCCGAATTCCTGTGTCGTCATCCACCCGTAGCGGTCCACTACTTCCGCTTCAACAAGCGGGATGGAGGCCGGTCCCCCGCCGTAGCCTAGGACACCGGGAATGAGAAACGCGATAAACAGCTGCCAAAAAATCATTCATCCCCGCCTCCTTTATTAAATGGAAGAAAGACAAAAATGAGGACGGCCAGGATCAGGAAAGCCGGATGGAGGCCGAGTCCTTCCATCAGGAGCACGGCACCCGCTGTCAGCAGAACCGCCTTTCCCCACCCGAGCGACTGGCCCGACTTTTTCAGGAAATCCCATGTCAGCACGGCGAGCATGACGCCAACGACAGGAACGACGGCAGCAGACATGCTGCTGACCCACGGCAGGTCCTTGTTGGACTGCAGGATCGTAAGGAGCAGCACCATCAGGAAAACTGTCGGCAGGACAGTCGCCACAAGCGCCGTCATGCTGCCGGGGATGCCGCCGAGCCGGTAGCCGATATAGCCGGCCATCTTCGTCGCGATCGGTCCCGGCATCGTGTTCGCCAAGGCGAGCGTATCCCCGAACTCATCGTCCGACATCCACTTGTATTTCTTCACGACTTCCTGATGGAACAGCGGAATGGAAGACGGGCCGCCGCCGAACCCGAAAATACCGACACGGAAAAAAGCGGCGAACAGTTCCGCATTCAGTTTCACTCTGGACGGCCTGGCACCGGCCGTCCGGGTTTTCTGGTGGATCACCACACAGCAACTGCCCCGTCTGTCCGGGATTCTGTTCCGCCTGCCAGAACACCGGTTTCCGGATTCCGCCAAATGATCTGCCCCCGTCCGAACGGTCCGCCATCCGGCATCACCTGCACGTCATGCCCTTTCCGGATGAGTGCCTGAACGAGATAGTTCGGAAAATGGGGTTCCACAAGCACTTTTTTGCCGCCGGTCCATTGCCAGCGCGGCGCATCAAGCGCAGCCTGCGGATTCAGCAGATAATCGACGGTGTTTGCGACCACTTGAAAATGACCTTGAGGCTGCATGTATCCGCCCATGACGCCGAACGGGCCGACCGCTTGTCCGTCCTTTGTCAGGAATCCGGGGATGATGGTATGGTATGTCCGCTTGCCGGGTTTCAGCACGTTCGGATGGCTGTCGTCGAGCTTGAAATCGGCCCCCCGGTTCTGCAGGGCGATGCCTGTTTCCGGGATGACAATACCTGAGCCGAAGCCCATGTAATTGCTTTGGATGTATGAGATCATGTTCCCTTCTTCGTCAGCGGCCGACAAATAAACCGTTCCGCCTTTCGGAAGTTCATATGGTTCGGGATCGCAGGCAGTTTCCGTGATGGACGCCGCCCGTTTCCGCGCATAGTCGTCGGAAAGGAGATGAGCGGTCTCTACAGGCATCGCTTCCGGTTCCGTGATGAATGCCTGACCGTCTGTGAATGCCAGTTTCATCGCTTCGATCTGTTCATGGAATGTATCGGCTGACTGCCACACCGGTTTTTGCTGCTGCTTGAAGACGTTCAGCGCCATCAATGCGACCATGCCCTGGCCGTTCGGCGGAATTTCCCACACATCGTATCCGCGGTAGTTTGCGGATATCGGCTCCACCCATTCCGGCCGGAAAGAGGCCAAGTCTTCCTTCCGCAAAAAGCCGTCATGCTGCTGCATGAATGCATCGATTTTATTAGCCAGCTCCCCTTCATAAAACGAGCGCGCGTTCGTTTCACCGATTTCCCGCAGCGTCGAAGCATGACCAGGAGAAGCCCACATCTCCCCGATTTCCGGCGCCCGTCCGTCCGGAGCGAACGTATCGAACCACGCCTTGAATTCTTCTGCCGTGAAGGTCTCTTTGAACTTAGTGTAAGCGAGCTTCCAGTACTTGCCGAGGATCGGTGTGAGCGGATAGCCTTCTTCCGCGTAGCGGATGGCCGGCTTCAGCGATTCCTGAAGCGGCAGTCTGCCGAACTTTTCGGCGAGTTCCGCCCAGGCCGCCGGCACACCGGGAACCGTTACGGGAATCAGACCGTGGACAGGCATCTGATCGTGCCCCCGCTTTTTGACGGCATCCACAGAAATGCTTTTCGGGGACGGACCGGAACTGTTCAGGCCGTGCAGTTTATCTTTCACCCATACGAGTGCGAACGCGTCGCCGCCGATCCCATTCGATGTCGGCTCCACGACCGTCAGCGCAGCAGCGGCGGCAATCGCCGCGTCGATGGCGTTTCCGCCTTTCTGCATGATTTCAACGCCTGCCTGCGCCGCCAGCGGCTGTGAAGTCGCCACCATCCCTTTTTTTGCAAACACCGTATTCCGTTTTGATTCAAACGGGTGATTCAAATAGTCCATGACAAATCCTCCTGTTCCAAAAATAAAACCGGATGCAGGTCAGGCCCGCACCCGGCTTGGGATCAAGCAAAATGGCAAGCAGCGAAGTGGTTTTCCCGATGCTCCACCCATGCCGGCTTATCGGTGACGCACACATCCTGTGCAATCGGGCATCGCGTATGGAACGGACAGCCCGACGGCGGGTCAGCCGGATTCGGCATATCACCGGTCAGCCGGATTCGTTCCTTGCGTCCGTGGACGCTCGGCCGCGGAATAGCGGACAGAAGCGCCTGTGTGTACGGATGCAGCGGATGTTTGAATATATCCTTAACCGTTCCCATTTCCACCGCATTGCCGAGATACATGACAAGCACCCGGTCGCAGAAATACTGGACAACTCCCAAGTCGTGCGAAATGAACAGATAAGACAAATTATACTTCCGCTGCAGCGTTTTCAGCAATTTCAGCACTTGAGCCTGAACCGATACGTCGAGTGCCGATACCGCCTCATCGCAGATGATGAACTGCGGATTCAGTGCGATCGCCCGGGCGATGCCGATGCGCTGTCGCTGTCCGCCTGAAAATTCATGCGGGTAGCGGTCGTAGCTTTCCTCTTTCAGCCCGACTTCTTTCAGCAGATCGACGACGGCCATCCGGCGTTCATCCGCCGGCAGTTTCGTGTGCATCCGGAACACTTCATCCAGGGCGTGCCCCACCCGCTGGCGCGGATTGAGCGACGCGTATGGATCCTGGAAGATCATCTGCATTTCCTTGACGAATTTCTTTTTTTCCTTTTTCTTCAGGTCCTGGATTTCCTGATCGTTGAAGATGATCTTTCCGTCGGTCAGTTCTTCGAGGCCGAGAATGGTGCGGCCGAGCGTCGATTTCCCGCAGCCGGACTCGCCGACGACGCCGAGGCTTTCGCCTTCAAACACTTTCAGGGAGATTGATTCGACCGCTTTCACGTTGCCTTGCACGCGTTTCAGCACGCCGCCCTTGATCGGGAAGTATTTCCGGACGCCGTTCAGTTCAAGGAGCACTTTCGATTCAGACGGTGGCGGTGACTGTTCCATTGCTTTCATCGGCCTTCACCTCCTCGTCTTCATGAAGCCAGCATTTTGCGGTATGGCCGTTCCGGTCAATAAATTCCGGCGGATCGAGCACTTTGCATTTGTCCATTGCGAACTGGCAGCGCGGATGGAACCGGCAGCCCGAAATCTCTTCGTTCAATCCCGGCATGGAGCCCGGAATGGCTTCCAGTTCGAATTCCGGATCATCGATGTTCGGCACGGAATTGAGAAGCCCTTTCGTATAGGGATGTTTCGGATTGCCGAACACTTCCTCCACCGTGCCTTCTTCCACTTTCTTGCCGGCGTACATGACCATCACCCGGTCCGCCACTTCCGCGACGACACCCATATCGTGGGTGATCATAAGCACGCCCATGCCAAGCTCTTCTTTCAAGTCGTTGATCAAATCGAGGATCTGCGCCTGGATCGTCACATCAAGTGCCGTCGTCGGCTCATCCGCGATCAGCAGGCCGGGATGGCACGCCAGGGCGATGGCGATCATCACCCGCTGGCGCATCCCGCCGCTCAGCTCATGCGGATACTGCTTCAGCCGTTTTTCTGGATACGGGATCCCGACTTGCTTGAGCAACTCGATGGCTTTCACGGTCGCTTCCTTTTTGGATACATTCCGATGGAGCAGGAGCGGTTCACGGAGCTGGTACCCGATCGTCAGGACCGGGTTCAGTGCCGTCATCGGCTCCTGGAAAATCATCGAAATCCGGTTGCCGCGGAGTCTGCGCATTTCTTCGTGCGACAGATCCTGGATCGGCTTGCCTTCCAGCAGCACTTCGCCGCTTTCGATTGAACCGTTCTGCGGCAAAAGCCCGATAACCGAAAGGGATGTGATGCTCTTGCCGCAGCCGGATTCCCCGACGATGCAGAGCGTCTCCCCTTTTTTTACTTCGAAGGAGACATCTTTCACGGCCTGCAGCGTCCCATCGGCTGTGCGGAAGGAAGTCACTAAGTTTTTCACTTCAAGCAATGCCTCCTGCATACTCATCCTCCTACTCTCTTGTTACGTTTTCCAGGAACCACTGGCCGTTCGGATCCAGTTTCAGTCCTTGTACATCATCTGCAGTTGCAGCTGTTACAACACCATGATTCATGACGACTGTTGCGGTTTCGTCCAGTAACAGCTGATTCGCTTCGATCAGGGCTTGCTTGCGCGCGTCCTGATCGACCGTCACGCGGGATGCGTTGACAAGTTCATCGAATTCCGGGTTGCTGTACTGTGAACGGTTCGAAGCTCCGATATTGTCTGAATGGAAGTTCGGGTACAGAAGCTCTGATCCGTCGCCTGTTACGTTCGACCAGCCGAGGAAAGTCAGGTCATATTCGCCTGCTGCTGTCGCATCGAGGAACGTTCCCCATTCCATCGTTTCGATCGCTACGTCGAACCCTGCTTCCGCAAGCTGTGCCTGTGCGATTTCAGCCATTTGCATATAATTATCGCGGTTGGCAACAAGCATTTTGATGGTCTGGTCGCCATAGCCGTTTTCCTCAACGAGCTGCTTTGCCAGTTCCGGATCATACGCCTGTCCGCCGTTGTCCGCTTCTTCTGTATAGCCGAATACTTTCGGTCCGATGACGGAGTCACTGCGGACTCCGAGTCCGTTCAGGTTCTCAACGAATGCGTCGCGGTTGATTGCTGCTGCGACTGCTTTCCGGAATTCCGGATCCTGGTTCATTTCCTTACTGAAGTTGAAGTTCAGGTAGTACACCGGTGTGCCCGGCTTTTCAAGCACTTCCACATTATCCAGTGAACGGATGCGGTCGATCTGATCAGAAGGCAGACCGTCGATGAAATCGACTTCGCCTGTCTGGAGCATCGAGATGGCTGTCGAAATTTCAGGTACCACTTTGAATGTCACTTTATCGAGCTCAGGTGCCCCTCCCCAATAATCCGGGTTGTCTTCGAGGACGAGGGATTCACCCTGTGTCCACTCGACGAACTGGAATGGGCCAGTGCCGACCGGCTGCTGCATCAGATCCTGTGCTTGATCCGCTGTCGGGCTGACGATGGAAGCGTTCGTATGGGAAAGCGCCGCCAGCATCGGGCCGTACGGGTATTTCGTTTTGATTTCAACAGTATTTTCATCAATGACGTTCACGCTTTCAACCGGTTCGAGGAGCGATGCACGCGGTGCGGCAGTCGCCGGGTCGCGCAGTTTATCGAATGTGTATTTGACCGCTTCCGCATTGAATGGCGTACCGTCCTGGAATGTGATGCCTTCTTTCAAGTGGATGACCCATGTTTTGTCATCCGGCGTTTCGTACGATTCTGCGAGTTTCGGTTCGATTTCCATTGTTTCCGGGTTCCGGACGAACAGTGTTTCATAAATCTGTGAAATGGCGTTGGACGACACGGAATCGTTCGTCATGATCGGCGACAGACCGACCGCGTCACTTGTTGCCGCATAAACGATTTCCTGGTCCACGTCTTCCGCCGCTTCCACTCCTTCTTCGGAAGCTTCTGTAACCGCCTCTTCCGGAATCGTGCTGCCCCCGCATGCCGCAAGCAGCATGACGACGAATCCGAGTACGAATAAAACGAGCCAATTCTTGTTAAGTTTCTTCATGTAACTTCCCCCATTCGTTTGGTTAATCGATGTTCATATTCGGGTCAAGCGCATCGCGCAGTCCGTCGCCGAGGACATTGAAGGCAAACACGGTCAGCATGATGGCAATACCAGGTACGATGGTCAGATGCGGCGCGGACCACATAAAATCCTGACCCTGCGAAATCATGGCGCCCCATTCCGGTGTCGGCGGCTGTGCGCCGAGTCCGAGAAAACTGAGAGCCGCTGTCGAGAGGATCGCTGTTGCCATCCGCATCGTCGCAAACACGATGATCGGCGCCGTTATATTCGGCAGGATGTGCTTCACCATGATCCGGAGATCAGAAGCGCCCATCGAACGCATCGCCATAATGTATTCCTTTTCCTTTACCGAAAGCACGGACCCCCTGACAATACGGGCACACGTCGGAATCGACCAAATACTGATTGCGATCGCCACGTTGATGAGGCTCGTCCCGAGAATGGCGATGATGAGCATCGCCAGCAAAATCCCCGGGAATGAGAACAGCAAGTCCACGATCCGCATGATCGGTGAATCGAGCTTCCGGTAGTAGCCGCCGAGAAGTCCGAGTGTCACGCCGCCGATCAGGCCGAGCGAGACCGCGACGACACCGACGACAAGAGAGATGCGGGCGCCGTATACGATCCGGCTCCAGACGTCCCGGCCGTAATTGTCGGTGCCGAGCCAATGGCCTTCACTGAAAACCGGCAATTCACTTTTCATCAGATTCTGCGCCACCGGATCATACGGTGTAATGAGCGGCGCGAAGATCGCCATCAGCACTTGCAGCACGACGATAACAAGACCGGCAATCGCGAGCTTATTGGAAAACAGCCGTTTCAGCGTGGTGACATAGTACTTCTCGCGTTTCTTTCGATTTTCCTGGTGCGGCACCGGCTGGACCGTCGTTGTCATGGAACTCCCCTCCTTGTTAGTCATAACTGATCCGAGGATCGATGTACGTATAAATGATGTCGACCGCCAGATTGACGATCACGAACAAAGCGGCCACCAGGAGGACCGAACCCTGTACCATCGGGAAATCACGGGCAGCAATCGCATCGATCATCAGCCGGCCGACGCCATTGATGGCGAAGACCTTTTCCGTGATGATGGTCCCTCCGAGCAGGAAACCGAAATTGAGACCGATGACGGTGATGATCGGGATCATCGCATTTTTCAATGTATGGATCCAGATGACACTGCCTTCCTTCACCCCTTTTGCCCGGGCCGTCCGCACATAATCGGCACGGATGACTTCAAGCATCGAGGAACGGGCCATCCTGGCGATCATCGCTGCTGATGCGGTGCCGAGTGTGATCGCCGGCAGGATCAGCTCCTTCACCCCATCCAGCGTGTACCATGGACTGCTCAGCCCGCCGACTGGCAGCCATTCCAGATTCACTGCAAAAACCAGGATAAGAACTGCCCCCAGCCAGAAATTCGGAATGGAGATGCCGGCAAGTGCAAATGTCGTCGCCGATACATCCCACAGAGAGTTCTGGCGGAGCGCCGAAACAAGTCCGGCAATAATGCCGATGATGACTGCCACGATCATGCTGGCGATCGCCAGTTTTAAGGTGTTCGGAAAGCGGATCATGATCGCCTCCCACACCGGCTGCTTCGTCTGATAGGAATACCCGAGGTCTCCTTGTACCGCGTTACTCAAATACCTTCCGTACTGAGCAAGGAACGGTTCGTTCAGCCCGAGGTTATCCCGGATAGCTTCAATATCCGACTCGGCAGCAGTCGGCCCCGCAATGATGGCTGCCGGATCGCCTGGCGCAATATACATGGAGGAGAATACCAAAAAAGATATTCCCAACAGCAAGAACAGCAGTTGAAAAAAACGTCTGACTACGAGAGCGAACATTCCATTCCCACCTCCCCTTTCGTTTGTTAATCTTTTTTAGCCTTTCGTTTAACAAAAGGAATCAAAGAGTTGAAAGTAATTATAAAACACAGAAATTTAAAAATCCACACTAAAATTCTAAAAAGTTCATATTTCCTAGTTTAAATCGTTCAAAAGGTATCTAAATAGCTAAATTGTATTCCTTTTCGAATGTTTTTTTCAATTTTTTTCGTCAAAAAGTTCAGCATTCAGAAAGCGCTTACTTATCCTCCTGATTACTGAAGGAATAAAAAAAAGACCGCCTTCAGGCAGTCTTGTCCGGTCACAGTTTCAGTCCGCTCCTGCTCTTGAACCTTCTTAGCAGGATGTGGCTTTCCACCCGTGAGATTCCTTCCAGAGCGTATAACTCTTCATTGATGAACTTCTCGAGCGCCTTGAAATCATCGACCAGCACGTGCATATGGAGTGTTGAAGGACCGGTCATCTGATAGCAGCTCGCCACTTGGGGATTATCCGCCAGTGCCTGTGCCACTTCCACCAATGAAGCGGGTTCGCAGTCGACTTCGAAAAAGCCGGAGACACCCTTTCCGATCTTTTCGCTGTTGATGACGACTGTAAACCGCTCGATCACCCCTTCTTCCTGCAGCTGATGCACTCTTTCCCTGACCGCTACACGGGATAAGTTCAACTCCTTCCCGATGTCTACATAGGAAGCGCGGCCGTTCTTCGTTAAAATTTCCAGAATCCGCTTATCTGTCTCATCAATTTTCATTTTGTCACCTGCTTATGTCCCATTTTCATCCATTATACCTCTCAACTTTCGTTTTGAACATAAATCTTTCATTTATTGACCATTTTGTTTTTCATCGGTTTTTTATTGCACAAAACGGAACAACTGCATCAGTACTGCATTTTGTATAATAGCTTGCATTAAATGTTATAAAGCATTATAGTATTCAGTAATCAGTACTGTTTATTGAATAATAGGAGGTGCATGATGAATATCCAGTTCAAGAAAGGGGCGCTCGATTTGTGTGTGCTTGTGCTGCTGGCGAAAGAAGACCGGTACGGCTATGAACTTGTCCAGAAGATCTCGAACCGGGTGGCGATTTCCGAAGGGTCGGTTTATCCGCTGCTTCGCCGCCTCACGAAAGAAGGGTACTTCACAACATATCTTCAGGAATCCGCCGGCGGTCCGCCCCGGAAATACTACAGCCTGACGGACGCGGGGAAAGAGTACCTGGCAGAGCAGCTGAAGGAATGGAAAAGCTTCACAGAAGGCGTCAACCAATTAATCGAGGAGGGAACGGAGCATGACGGAACAGCATTTTCTGAATGAGTTGAAAGCGCGGATCAGCGGTTTGCCCGAAACGGAACAGCAGGATATCCTGCAGGACATACGGGAATACTTCCTGGATGGAAAGCGGGACGGAAAATCGGAAGAAGCGATCGCAGCAGAATTGGGATCACCCGCTTCCATCGGCGAAGAGCTGGCGGCTTCTTATAAACCGGCGGAGCAGCTTGCTTCCGTAGCTCCGGCAGGCGAAGAAGAGTTCGATCATGTAAAAGCCGATATCGCTAACGGTGCCCTTGTTTTATTGCCATCGGATGACGGGGAATTGCACATCGATGTGCAGGATAAAAGTTACCGGCATGATCTGACTGTGGAAGTACGGGAACGCACTCTCCATGTCGACCTTAAGGAAGAACGGAAGTCATGGGGATTGTTCCGGTTCGGACCGTCAGGCAGCAGCCCGACCGTCATCGTCCAGCTCCCTTCCAGGACGTACGGTGTGATTTCCTGTGAAACGGATAACGGACGCATTGAAGCCGAAGGGGCGGCAGCGGAGATGATCCATTTCAAGTCGGATAACGGACGGATCCTCGGGCGGCGCCTCCGTGCCGAAAGGATGCGCGCCCAGTCGGATAACGGACGGGTGGAACTTGAAGACGTGACCGCTGCTGAACTGCTGGCCAGTTCGTCGAACGGAAGGGTGGATCTTTCCCGGATTTCAGGCGGCAACATCCGGGTGAAATCCGATAATGGCAGAATCGACATGACGGACATCCATGCCTCGGTTATGGCTAAAACCGATAACGGGCGGATCCGGCTGCTGACGGAAGACCTCGAGCGGGACATCAGCCTCGAGACGGACAACGGGAGCATCACGGTGGAGACGGCCCGTGAACCGGTCAATACCGTCATCACCGCCCGCACGGACTGGGGAAGCATCCGCGTATTCGGCGAGAAGATCCGTCAGCAGACGTTCGGGAACGGCGAGCACTCGCTCCACCTGAAGTCGGACAATGGAAGCATCGCCGTCGTGAAGCTGTAAGCTGGTGGATCTGGGGCAGAGATATTTAATCTGCAGTAAAAAGCACTTGCCGGGAATAGAGCGGCAAGTGCTTTTCGTTTGTTTCAGCTGACGCGTTCGATCAGCTCAGGGCTGTTGTTCTTCGGGGAATTGACGTCCGGGGATACCGGGTACGCCTCCATTTCGTTTCCGTCATAGGGCTTGAGCATATCCGTCAGGATTTCCTCATCCTGGATCGAAGGGTCGATCCAGCGCTGCTCGTCTTCTTTCGCCAGCACGACCGGCATGCGGTCATGAATGGTTTCCATCAGTTCGTTCGGCTCGGTCGTCAGGATGGAGCAGGAGTAGACCGTTTCCCCTTCCGGTGATTTCCACGCTTCCCACAAGCCGGCAAAGGCGAACGGTTCCCCGTTTTTCATCCTGATCAGCATCGGCTGCTTTCCGTCTTCTGTGCGCCGCCATTCATAGAAAGAGTCGGCCACGACAAGGCACCGTTTTTTCTTGAACGCATTCCGATAGCTCGGTTTATCCGCCGCTGTTTCCGCACGGGCGTTGATCATCTTGTAGCCGATCTTCGCATCCTTCGCCCACGGCGGAATGAGCCCCCAGCGGAGAAATCCGAGCCGGTTCCCGGTGCCGTCACTGATGACGGCGACGACTTGCTGGGAAGGTGCGATGTTGTAGCTTGCTTCGTATTCCGTTTCATCGAATGTCACTTCATCGACATGGAACCGGTCGACGATCACCCTGAAATCCGAGTACAGTGAAAATCTTCCGCACACGCCTACCCCTCCTGTCCGGCAGCCTGGAGCGCTGCCTTTTTCATTCCTTTACCCGAAAACCCGGCAGAAAACCGCGAGAAAAAGCACTGCATCGCTGCAGTGCTCAGTCGGTCACTTTATCAGTTCCAGTTCAACCGGGATGGAAGCTTCCACTTCTTCCCCTTCCAAAGCGGAAATCGCGGTTTCCACCGCTTTTTGGCCGATCAGTTCCGGTTTTTGCGCAATCGTTCCGGCAAGACGGCCTTCTTCCACGGCTTGGACTGCATCCTCCGTCGCATCGAAGCCGACTACCGGGATGTCTTTTCCGGCAGCTTCAAGTGCTTCGAGTGCGCCAAGCGCCATTTCATCATTGTGGGCGAATACACCTTCGATATCCGGGTTCGCCTGGAGAATGTCCTCCATGACCGTCAGGCCTTCCGCCCGATTGAAGTTGGCTGTCTGCTGAGCGACGACATTCAGGCTGTCAGCCGCTACATTGTTGAATCCTTCACCGCGTTCACGTGTAGCGGACGCACCGGGAATTCCTTGCAGTTCCGCGACATTCGCACCTTCACCGACCAAGGACAGCAAGTATTCGCCGGCCATTTCGCCGCCCGCCACGTTATCCGAAGCGATGTGGGAAATGACTTCCCCGCCTTCCGCGCTGCGGTCGACTGTGATGACCGGGATGCCGGCTTCATTCGCTGCTTCGACTGCAGTGACGACCGCTGCCGAATCAACCGGATTGACCAGGATAAGATCCACGTCCTGCTGGATCAGGTCTTCGATATCGCTGACCTGCTTGGCCGCGTCATCCTGTGCATCGACGACTTCAAGTTCCGCACCGAGTTCTTCCGCTTTCGCTTCCGCCCCTTCGCTCAATGTGACGAAAAATGGGTTGTTCAGCGTGGAGATCGAAAAGCCGATCGTCTGCTCACCATCTGCTGCTTCTTCTCCGCCTTCCGCTTCTTCCGCCGTTTCCGGCGCCTCCAGCGAACATGCGGCAAGCAATGTAACTGCGACAAGAAGGAACGATAACCAGTATTTCTTCATTTTCCGACACTCTCCTTTAAGTTGTTTTTTTACGGTCCAGCAGAACCGCGAGTAATATAACTGCACCCTTCACCACTTGCTGGAAGAAGGAGGAAACCCCGATGAGGTTAAGGCCGTTGTTCAAGACCCCGATGATAAGGGCACCGATCAGCGTCCCGATGATCCAGCCCCGTCCGCCTGTCAGGCTGGTGCCGCCCAGGACCACTGCCGCAATGGCGTCCAGTTCGAACATTTCACCTGCCGTCGGCTGCGCGGAGTTGAGGCGCGATGTCTGGATCAGCGCCGCCAAACCTGTCAGCAGGCCCGTCAGTGAGTAGACGTAGATTTTGATCCGGTCCGCGTTGATGCCGGCCAGGATTGAAGCTTCTTCATTGCCGCCGACAGCGTAGACCCGTCTGCCGAACGTCGTTTTCCGTAAAATGAAAAACAGGATCAAGAAACTCACGAGCATGGTGATGACAGGGACCGGGATGAAGAAAAAATAGCCTTTCCCGATCATTTCGAATACCAGGCTGTCACCGGCGAGGCCGGAAATCGGCCGGCCTTCTGTATAGACCAGCGTCAGGCCCCGATAAATGGTCATGGTCGCCAGTGTGGCAATGAATGGTGCGATGTTCCCTTTCGCGATGATGATGCCGTTGATCGCCCCGAGAACGGTCCCGACGAGCAGGCCGATCAGCATGGCCAGCACCGGATCCATCCCGCTTGCCAGCAGGCTTGCCGTCACGGCGCCGGTCAGCGCCAGAATCGAGCCGACGGACAAATCGATGCCGCCTGTGAGAATGACGAACGTCATCCCGAATGCGATCAGTGCATTGATCGACACTTGCCGCAGGACGTTCAGTATGTTGGTGAGGGACAGAAAGTCAGGATTCAGGATCGAAATGATGAGGACGATCAGAATCAGGCCCGCCAGCGGCCCTACTTTCTGCAGAAATGAAGTATTAGCTGCTTTCATCAGCAAGTTTCCCGCCTCCTGTCGCATGATGCATGATAAGTTCCTGAGTCAGTTCCGCTTTCGGAAGATCCGCCGCCAGCCGCCCTTCGTGCATGACGAGGACACGGTCGGCCATTCCCAGCACTTCAGGAAGCTCGGATGAAATCATCAGAATGGAAACTCCTTGTTCAGCGAGCCCATTGATGATGGAGTAAATCTCTTTTTTCGCCCCGATGTCCACGCCGCGTGTCGGTTCATCGAGGATGAGGAGTTTCGGCGCGATGCCAAGCCATTTGGCAATGACCACTTTTTGCTGGTTTCCGCCGCTCAGCGACTTGACCGCCTGATCGGGACCGGACGTCCGGATGCCGATGCGTTCCACCATCTGCTCATACAGGGACCGCTCTTTAGGGGCGGAAACGACGCCGTTCTTCGAAATGGATGCATAGTTGGTGAGGCTGATGTTCTCTTCCACGGTGAAATCGAGGATCAGCCCTTCAGACTTCCGGTCCTCGGTGACATAGCCGATCCCCAGCCGTTTGGCGGCCTGCGGGGAGTCGATTTTCACTGGGCGGCCGTCGAATTCGATGGTTCCGCCGTCCGGTTTCTTGTAACCGAATAAGGACTGCGCCACTTCGGTCCGGCCCGCTCCCATCAGTCCGGCGATCGCCACGACTTCCCCTTGCCTGACGGTGAAATCGACATCCCGGAAACAGCCTTTCCGGCTCAGACCCGCTACAGACAGACGGACATCCCCGATGTCAGCGCTCCGTTTCGGGAACCGCTCCCCCAGTTCCCGGCCGACCATCAGCTGGACGATTTCTTCGAATGAAGTATCGGCGATCCGCTTCGTGCCGACGTATTCGCCGTCGCGCAGGACCGTGATGCGGTCACAGATCGAGAAGATCTCTTCCATGCGGTGGGAGATATAGACGAAGGACACACCCTTTTTCTGCAGCCGCTCAATGGTCTCGAACAGTGTGGCGATCTCCCGATCAGTAAGCGCGGCGGTCGGTTCGTCCATGATGATCACTTCTGCATTGGCCGACAGCGCTTTCGCGATTTCCACGATCTGCTGCTGGCCGACAGACAGCGTCCGCGCAGGCTGCGAAGGATTCACGTGCAGCCCGAGTTCGGCCAGGACCGAACGGGTCTGTTCCCGCATCTCCTTCGTTTTCAAAATTCCGGTCGGACCCGCCGTCCGCTCTTTGCCGAGGAAAAGGTTGTCTGTCACGGAAAGGTCTGGAAGGATGTTCAGCTCCTGATGGATGACCGCGATGCCGGCCTCTTCCGCTTCCCGGGGCGCCCGGAAGTTCACTTCTTTGCCTTTCACCGTGACCGTTCCGCTGTCCCTTGAATAAATCCCCGTCAGTATTTTCATCAGCGTGGATTTCCCGGCCCCGTTCTCGCCCATTAAAGCGTGGATTTCCCCTTTCTCGAGGGAGAAATCGACATTGTCCAATACTTTATTGCCGCTGAAGGACTTGGAAATCCCTTTCATGGTGATCATCTGCCGTCACCTCCTTTTAAAAAATGACACCGGAACGCAGGATGATGTTCGCATACGGAGTCGCTTCACCGGTCCGGATGATCAGCCGGGCCTGCGCGCTCAGCTTCTTCAGTTCGTCGTGACTGATATATTCCGGCGCAATCGCTTCCCGGATGGCGCTTTCCGTTTCCGGGTTGCCCGACTTTATTTCTTCAGCAATAAACCCGGCTTCCGCTTCGAAGTCCTCCAGCACCGCATGAAGGATCTCCAGGAATCCCGGCTTCCCGATGCGGTACGACAAATCGACGCACGGCACACCGGGCGGGATCGGCAGTCCGCAGTCCGCGATGACGAGAAGATCGGTATGTCCGAAAGATGCCAGGGCGGCGGCGATATCCCGATTCAGCATGCCCTGTTTTTTCAATCTTCCTCACCTGCCATCCGCGCTGCGACCGCCTGGCGGGACGGCATCCCGCTCTGCGCGCCGAGTTTCTCGACCGCCAGCGATGCCGCCGCGTTCGCGAAGCGGACCGCTTCCGCCAGGTCCGTCCCTTCGGCGAACGCGGCTGCCAAAGCGCCATTGAACGTATCGCCGGCACCCGTCGTATCGACTGCCTCCGCCGGGAAGCCCGGCACTTCGACGATCCGCTTGCCGTCATGGAAACAGGCGCCCCGCTTGCCCTGCGTCACAATGAGGCGGTTCGGATACCGCTCGAGTGCACGCAGCCATTCCGCCCCGAAAAGCGCCGCCGCTTCTGTTTCATTCGGTGTTATGTATGCGGCCAATTCCAGAAGGCCTTTCGCTTCCGCAGCAGCTGGCGCCGGATTCAAAATTGACGGCACGCCATGCTCCCGGCAGATTTCGAGCGTCCGCCGGACCAGCGGAAACGGAAGCTCCAGCTGCGTCACTACTGCTTCACTCTCCGCCAGGACGGACGCCATGCGGTCGGCCAGCGATTCATCGATTTTATGGTTCGCGCCCGGCACGACGATAATCCGGTTATCCCCTTCCGACAGGAGGATGTTCGCAATTCCGCTCGTCCCTTCCTGACGGGTGACCGCCTCGGCATCGATGCCTTCCTGCTTGAGCGTTTCGAGCAGTTCATCCCCGAACAGGTCCGTGCCGACTGCGCCGACCATCCGGACCCCGCTGCCGAGCCTCGCCGCCGCCACCGCCTGGTTCGCGCCTTTCCCGCCTGGCGCTGTCGTATACAGATCCCCGAGTATCGTTTCGCCCTGTTCCGGAAAACGCGGACTTCTCACGACGAGATCCATGTTGATGCTTCCGACCACTGTAATCATGTCCTCACGCTCCTCGTTGTTCCCCGTACTATCAGTTTCACAGGCACTTCATGGAACCGCTCTTCCAGCGGCTGGTTTTCGATGAGCTTGATCAGCATCCGCGCTGCGACCGCTCCCATTTCATATATGTCCTGTGCGACTGTCGTCAGTCCCGGCGACAGCATCTCCCCCATCGAGATGCCGTCGAATCCGATGATCTGGAGGTCTTCCGGCACATCTATGCCCAGTTTATGCGCAGCCTTCAGAGCGCCGGCCGCCGACACATCACTGCTCGCAAATATCCCGTCCGTCTCCGGATGCGCTTTCAGAAAAGATTCGACCAATTCCTCCGATTCCTCGAAATGGAAAGGACCAGTCAACACCGAAAAATGCGCATCCGCCCCGTCGATCTCCGCCATGAAACCTTCATAGCGGTCATTCGCCGGATTCAGCTCCTCTGGCCCCCGGAGGAACAGGATATTCCGGCAGCCCCTGTCCAAAAGCGCCCGTGTGCCGAGTGCCGCCCCTTCGCGGTTATTGGAAGAAACGATGGGAACGCTTTCATTTATGGCGCGGTCCAAGGCGACGATCGGCAGTTTGATGTCGGTGTAATGCGGCGCGTCCAGCTGATTGGAGATCACAATAAATCCGCCGATGTACTTTTTCTTCAGCTGTTCCGTATAATTCCTTTCCTTTTCGGGGTTCTCGTCCGAATTGCACAAAATGACGGTATAGCCATAAGTCAGCGCCACGTCTTCCACCGCCCGGGCAAGTTCCGGAAAAAACGGATTCGTAATATCCGGCAGGATCAGGCCGATCAAATTCGATTTTTTCGTGTTCAGGGACCTGGCCACTTGGTTGATTTCATAATCGAGCTCTTTTACAGCCGCTTCCACGGCTTTTTCGGCGTCTTTGCTCACATAGCCGTTCCCATTCAGGTAGCGGGATACCGTCGCGACAGAAACGCCCGCTTTTTTTGCTACATCCCGAATTGTCGTCATTTCGGCGCTTCACTTCCCATCTGGTGTGTGTAACCGGTTACACAAAATATAAACGGTTTCACTTCAATTGTCAAACTTATTTTTGCACGATCCGATCAAGAATCGCTGAAAGTGACAGCATGCCGTTCGTTGAACTTCCGGGCAACGTCTTTAATGAGCTTCCGTCCGAGAAACTGCTTCATGTGGAGCTCCGCTTCATCCATCACTTCAGCGATCAGGCAGTCCTCATCCTCTTTCAGCTCCACATGATCCGCCGTACAGCTGAAAAGCGACATCTCCCCCTCGACCGCGTGGATCACATCCAGGAAAGACGCATCTTCCGCCCGCTTCCTGATTTTATATCCGCCGTTGACACCCGGCGCCGACTCGATCAGCCCCGCTTTAACGAGCTTGGTCAATATTTTCGATAAGTAAGTCGCCGATACATCCTGCGCTTCCGCCAGCGGGACCACGCCCATCGTCTGCCCGGCCGGCACATTGGAAAGATGCATCATCGTGTGCAGCGCGTAATCCGTCGCTTTTGAATACTTCATGGCTTTCCATTCCCCATTTCTTTATCACATGTAAATCCGGTTTCGCACAGCCAGTCCTTCACCACCCCCGCTTCCCGCGCCGGGCACTTCACGACGCAGACCGGATAACAGCGCGTATCCGTGTAGCAGCGGAAATTCCGCTCCTGCAGCTTCTGCTCCAGCCGGTTGATACAAGCGCGGTCCGATGAGGCAAACACGGCAACATCCCTGGCCAATATGTCTTTTAAAAATACCATTTCTTCCGCCTCCTGTCGTGGAAATTCCATTACGGTTATTAAAGACTCTTATTATCTATAATTATAACAAAAGTTTTCAGCTAATAAAGAATGGAAAGCGGAAAAAGTTAATTTATCAGGGGCAGCGCCGGTTCGGTCTTTGGGTGTCCGGCGTGGAGTGGTGTATTTCGACTCTGCAGCGCTCCATTTCGACTCTGCAGCACCCTATTTCGACTCTGCAC
>NZ_NHTN01000052.1 GCF_002167005.1 Indiicoccus explosivorum | reverse complement strand
CGACGAGCTTGCGCAGGAGCACGCGAGCTGGTCGGGAGCGGCTGACTGGCCGAAGGTCTGCCATCACTTGGAAAACCTTCTTTTAGTCAGCGAACTTAATAGAGGGAAGTGAAGCAGGGCGGCAGGTTTAACGTAATTGGCAGTAGTCACCAGAAAAAGATTTCCCTATAATAAAAAGTGAACGACAATTCATTTTATTTTGACAAAAGGGGCGAGGGGCAATGCGGGAAGTGGTTATCATCGAAGGAGTCCGTACGGCGGTTGGCCGGCGAAAAGGCATACACAGCGGAACGAGGCCGGATGAACTCGCTGCAGAGGTGCTTGAGGAATTAACTTCGCGGGCTGGTGTGGATAAAGGCTTGGTGGAGGACGTGATTCTTGGCTGTGTGACGCAGTCCGGAGAACAGGGCGGCAATATTGCGCGTACGGCGGCATTGATCGCAGGCTTCCCTGATTATGTGCCGGGCGTGACGATTGACCGGCAGTGCGGTTCCAGCCAGCAGGCGGTCCACTTCGGCTCACAGGCGATTCTGTCAGGTGATATGGAAATTGTCATTGCCGGCGGAATTGAGAGCATGACCCGTTCCCCGATGTTTTCCAATATGCAGGGGACCGAGCCAAGCAAGAAACTGACGGACCGGTATGAGATCATTAACCAAGGATTATCGGCTGAGCGGATCGCTGAAAAATGGGGAATTACCCGGAAAGAACTGGATGCCTACGCTGTTCAAAGCCATAAACGGGCGCTTGCTGCCATAGAAGCTGGAAAATACGCACAGGAGATCGTGCCGGTCGGTGCGCCGGCGGATGAAGGACCGCGGGAGGACACAACGGAAGAAGTGCTGGCCGATCTGAAACCGGCTTTCCGGGAAGATGGCCAGATCACTGCCGGAAACGCCAGTCAGATGAGTGATGGCGCTTCAGCAGTTCTGTTAATGTCAGGTGAGAAAGCGCGGGAACTTGGACTCGAAGCGAAAGCGCGGATCATCGCTCGCGCTGTCGTCGGGTCAGACCCGACCCTGATGCTCACGGGTCCGATTGCGGCCACAGAAAAAGCGCTGAAGAAAGCGAACCTCACCATCGGAGATATGGATCGGTATGAGGTGAATGAAGCATTTGCGCCAGTGCCGCTCGCATGGCTCAAAGAGACCGGGGCGGATCCGGAAAAACTGAACGTCAACGGCGGAGCTATTGCGCTGGGGCATCCGCTTGGCGCGACAGGAACGAAACTGCTCGTGTCTCTTGTCCATGAATTGGAGCGGATTGGCGGCCGATATGGGCTTCTGGCAATTTGCGAAGGCATGGGAATGGCAAATGCGACCGTAATTGAAAATCTGCAGAGGCCGGATCTATGAATAAGGCTCAAGTAAAGGCGATTGTAACAGGCGGCGCTTCCGGTCTTGGGAAAGCGACTGTGCAAAACGTGATTCAATCGGGCGGCATGGCGGCTATTTTTGATTTGAACGAAGAAAAGGGAGAAGCGCTCGCCGCGGAACTTGGAAAGGGCGCCGCGTTTTTCCGGACAGATGTGACGGATCCGGAAGAGACAGAACAGAATCTGGCGGCTGCCAGGCACTGGATGGGCGGACTCAATACCGTCATCAATTGCGCAGGCATTGGAACGCCGGGAAAAGTCGTTTCAAAGAATGGGCCGCTGCCGCTTGAACAGTTTGAAAAGGTTTTGAAAGTGAATCTGACCGGGACCTTTAATGTTATCCGTCTCGCCGCCGCGTTCATGCAGCAAAATGAACCTGACGCTCAGGGAGAGCAGGGAGTAATCGTAAATACCGCTTCTGTCGCGGCATTTGAAGGCCAAATTGGGCAGGCGGCTTACAGCGCTTCAAAAGGCGGCGTCGCCGCGATGACGCTGCCGCTGGCGAGGGAATTTGCTTCTGCCGGAATCCGGGTGATGGCAATCGCGCCGGGTCTGATCGATACGCCGATGTTTGAGGGACTGCCGGCAGCGGCGAAAGAAACACTCGCCCAAGGGGTGCCATTTCCGAAACGGCTCGGCAGGCCGGAAGAATACGCAATGCTCGTACAGCATATTATCGAAAACCCGCTATTAAATGGTGAAGTGATCCGGCTGGACGGTGCCATTCGTATGCAGCCAAAATGAGGGGTGAAGGGGATGGGTAAGTACCGGTTCGAAGAAGAAGAACATGAACTGTTCCGAAAATCGCTAAGGAAGTTTCTGGAGAAGGAAGCAGAGCCGTATTACGATCAGTGGGAACAGGAACGCGTGATTCCGAAGGCTTTCTGGAGAAAACTTGGAGAAATGGGCTTCCTCTGTCCGCAAGTATCGGAGCAATTCGGCGGGCTGGATGCGGACTTTCGGTACGGCGTGATTATCGGAGAAGAAATGGAGCGGGTCGGGGCCAGTCTGACCGGCGTCGGTCTCCATAATGACATTGTCGCCCCGTATATCGAATCCTACGGGACGGATGAACAGAAGAAGCGCTGGCTGCCAGGATGCGTGACGGGCGAGCATATATTAGCGATCGCCATGACGGAACCGGGTGCCGGGTCAGATCTTGCGGCCATTAAAACGACAGCCATCCGAGATGGCGATGAGTACGTCGTGAACGGGCAGAAAACATTTATCACGAACGGCATTCATTCAACGCTCGTGTTAGCGGCAGTGAAAACGAATCCGGATGCTGAACCGAAACACCGGGGGGTGTCGCTTCTGATGATTGAAGAAGGGACGCCAGGTTTCACGAAAGGGCGGAAGCTCGACAAAGTCGGCATGCACGCGCAGGACACATCGGAATTGTACTTCGAAGACTGCCGGGTGCCAGTGGCCAATCTCATCGGTGAAGAAGGAAAAGGATTCACGTACCTCATGGAAAAACTGCAGCAGGAACGGCTTGTTGTTGCTCTCGCAGCACAGACCGCTTCGGAAGACATGCTGGAAATGACGCTTCGTTATGTGAAGGAGCGAACGGCTTTCGGCAAGCCGATTGGTTCATTTCAGAATACGCAGTTCAAGCTGGCAGAAATGGCAACGGAAATCGAACTTGGGCATTCGTTCCTGGAATCGCTCATTGAAGATCACATGGCGGGTAAAGATGTGGTAACGAAAGTATCAATGGCAAAGTACTGGCTGACAGATACCGCGAAGAAAATCGCCGGCGAATGCATGCAGCTCCATGGCGGATACGGTTATATGGAAGAATACAAAATTGCCCGCCGCTACCGGGATATTCCGGTCGCCGCCATCTATGCGGGGTCGAACGAAGTGATGAAGATGATTGTGGCAAAACGGATGGGGCTTGAATGACGGGTGCTCGCCGGATCGGTCTGGAATCCCACACTTTGTCTGCCGGGTCCGTATGTGAGGACCCGTTTTATATGCGATCGGGCCCTTTGTTTTAAATGCCGCGGTGAACGGGAAAACGAAAGGGAGAGTGACAGGAGGGAATACAATGTTCGAACCGTTGCCACAGGACTTTTTTGACATGCCGACACTCGGACTGTCCCGTGAACTGCTCGGCTGTATTGTCGTACATGAAACGGCTGCCGGCATAGTGGCGGGAAAAATCGTTGAAACAGAAGCTTATATGGGAGAAACTGACCGGGCTGCCCACAGCTACGGCGGGAGACGGACAAAGCGGACGGAAATCATGTTTGGGAAGCCCGGGTCCGTCTATACGTATCAAATGCATACGCATACGCTGCTCAATGTCGTCAGCGGCCCGGAAGGAACCCCGCGCGCCATTCTCATCCGTGCGGTGGAGCCGGTGGCAGGGGAAGAAATCATGCGGGAACGGCGCAGCGACATGCCGGTCTATCAATGGACGAGCGGTCCTGGAAAACTGACGAAAGCGATGGGCATTACAATGGACTATTACGGTCACCACTTTTCGGAGCGGCCGCTTTTTATCGCAAAGGGTGAACCGGTGACGCAAGTGGAAGCCGGTCCTCGGATTGGTATCCAGAACACGGGCGAAGCGGTTCATTATCCCTATCGGTTTTTTGAAAAGGATAATCCGTTCGTCTCCAAATTCAGGAAGTGAGACGTTTATGGAAACCCCGGACGTGGAATAATATAATTGTAGCCCGCATTGTGCGGGTTTAGCTGATTTCAACAAAAAAGGAGTGACGGAAAATGGCTAAAATCGCCACACTGATCACCGATCTGTTCGAGGATGTCGAATATACGAAGCCCTCGAAAGCATTCACGGACGCCGGCCATGAAGTGATTACGATCGAAAAAGAAGCAGGCAAAGAAGTGAAAGGCAAACAGGGAGATGCCACCGTCGCCATCGATAAAAGCATTGATGATGTAAAGCCGGAAGACTTTGACGCACTGTTCATCCCTGGCGGATTCTCCCCGGACCAGCTGCGGGCGGACGAACGTTTCGTGCAGTTCGCCAAGTCTTTCATGGACAGTGACAAACCGGTTTTCGCCATCTGCCACGGTCCTCAGCTGCTCATCACGGCAAAAGCGCTGGAAGGGCGCAGTGCGACCGGTTACAAGTCGATCCAAGTAGACATGGAGTATGCAGGGGCGAAAGTGAAGGATCAGGAAGTAGTGAATTGCTGCGGCCAGCTTGTTACAAGCCGGCAGCCTGATGATATTCCGGCATTCAACCGCGAGGCACTGAATGTCCTGGAAAAAGCGAACGTATCCGCCGGATCTTGAATGCGGCGGACATGAAAAAGAAATTGGGCAGTCGCCGGCCATTTGTTTCGCTCCGGACCTGCTCCCTTGCTCCTGCGCAAGCTCGTCGCAAACAGCCGCGGTCATAACTTTACCGCGGCTGCTCGCAGGCGTCTCGCAGGACCCGTCCCTTCACAACGGCCGGCGGTTTGGGACATCCAAGTCTGTGGGGAGGCACAGGCCTAGATGTCTCACAGAAACTATTCCGGTTTGATTCCGGCTTCGGCTGTTCAGCGGCTTCCGGCAAGCATGGAACAGGAGATGCCAATCAGTCATGGCACATTCTCCTCAGGACAGGAAAAGGTGGAAGAAAGAAAAGGGGGGAACCTCGGCCACTCCGGCAGAATAACGGAAGGAAGAGACCCCGGAGCGCGCGTTAGTGCGTGAGGAGGCTCGCCCGTCCGTCTGCGGAAAGGGCCGGGTTCCCCCTTTTCTGAACCGGTAGGTTCTCCTAAAAGAAGGGCAGAACTGAGGAGGTAAAGCAGTTATTGCTGCTTTCTCGATAACTTTAAAAGCCCGGCAGCGCTGACTGCCGGGCTTTTAAATTGCATTTGAAAA
>NZ_NHTN01000051.1 GCF_002167005.1 Indiicoccus explosivorum | reverse complement strand
TTTTTCACTCTTTCTCACTCTTTTTCACTTTCCCCATTCTTTTTCAAAGCACAGGGCCGCGGCGCCGATGACGCCTTCGTCGTGCTGGAGTTCAGCCGGCACGACGGCGGTCCGGCGGCCGGCCGCGTCGAGTGCGTAGCGGCTGACGTGCGACCGGATCGCTTCCAGCAGCGGTTCCCCGACTTGCGAGACGCCGCCCCCGACGATGATTTTTTCGGGATCGAATGTGTTGACGAGCGACACCGCCGCCACACCGATCGCGCTGAATGCCCGCCCGATGAAAGCGCCGATTTCCGGGTGGCCGGCTTGGTATAGATCGAACACATCTTTCGTCGTCAGTTCCCGGCCCGCAATCGCCGATCCGTGCTTTGCGATCGATGTGCCTGACGCGATCATTTCCAGGCAGCCGTGCAGCCCGCAGAAGCAGCGGCCGAACGCCGGGTCGACGGGGATGTGGCCGATTTCGCCGGCGTTGCCCCGCGAGCCGCGGACCAGCCGGCCGTCCGCGATGAATCCGGCGCCGATGCCGGTGCTGACCGTCATATAGATGAAGTTGTCACAGTCACGGCCGGCGCCGAACCGCTTTTCGGCGACTGCCGCCGCACTGGCGTCGTTTTCGAGCAAAGCCGGCACGGAAAATTCCGCTTCCATCATGCGGACGATCGGCACATCGGTCCACGTCTCTAAATATGGCGGCCGGCTGACGATGCCCCGCCGGCTGTCGAGCGGCCCCGGAGCGCCGATGCCGATGCCCGCGAGCTTCCGCACGGGGACGCCCTCCGACGCCAGCAGTTCCCTGATTCCGGCGGCGATCCGCCCGATCATCTCTTCCGGCGGCACCGCCGCGTCTGTCGGAATGACCCTCTTCGCCAGCAAGTCTCCGGTTTTATTCAATAAAGCCATCGCCGCTTTTGTACCGCCGATGTCCACGCCCACTGCCAATTCGCTCACGCGCGGACCGCCTCCAGTGCCCGGCCGAGCCTGCTGAACAAGTCATCCAGCTCCGCTTCCGTGAGTTCGGCATACGCATCGCCGAGCGCCATTTCGAAGTAGCTCCGGTCCGCCCCCGCGTCCTTCAGGGAAGCGGCAATGCCGATCCCCGTCTGCTCCTGTACCTCAGCCAGCGCACGGGCCGCCTGCTCCTTCGGAAGGCTGATATGGACGTGGAACATGTTGCTCACCGGCACATCCGGCAGCGTCGTCACGAGCGGAAGTCCGCTGAACCGCGCCGCCAGCGCTTTCGCTTCCGTATAGTAATCCCCGAACCGGTCTTTCCGTTTTTCGAAATGGTGGTCCGCCGCCATGATGTACGGATACAGCGAAATGAGGTTGCCGCCGTGGCGGTGCTTCCACACCTTCGCCTGGTCAATAAACCCTGCATCTCCGGCGAGCACCGCACCTGCGATGCCGCCGATTCCTTTATAGACCGATAAATAAACGCTGTCGAACAGCGCGCTCACCTCGGACGCGGATTTCCCGTAAACCGGGAGGACTTCCAGAAGCCGGGCGCCGTCCATATGAAGGCGGATGCCATGTTCCCGGCAATAAGCGGAAATCGCTTCCAGTTCTTCATAAGGCGGCAGCTGACCGCCGATCTCCCGCTGCGGCAGTTCGAGAAGGATGCAGGAAACGGGTGCTTCAAGGCGCCGGATGTCTTCGAGCGTGATCACCTTGTCCGGGTCCGTCAGCAGAACGGAATCTATCCGGTGCAGTTCTTTCAGCGCATCCGATTCATGGATCTCCAAATGCGAAAGCGGGTGATAAGCCACCCGCGGCACCCCTTTCTCATCCGACCAGATGCGCAATGCGGCCTGCTGGGCCATCGTGCCGCTCGGAAAAAACTCCGCCGCTTCTTTCCCGAGGAAAGCCGCCATCTTCTGCTGGAAATCCTCGATCACCGCGCCGGTGCCGTACTGGTCGCTCATCATGCCGGCGCTGACGCCTTCGAACGCTTCTTTCAGGATGCTGACGTTCCGCTTTCCGTGGCCCGCCAGCTGCTTTTCGGTTTGGTTGAACGTTTCTTTCAGTCGCTGCACTCCACTCATCTCCCGTAACTCGTATGTTGTCATGCACTCTTCCCTTTCCATTATGCAACGAGTCCGCCCATCGGACAACTTGGTGTGCTTCTCAGAGGCCATGCGTGGGCGGGGCGAGAAAATGAAAGTGCCAGGCACCCGTTTTCTGACAACGGGTGCCTGGCACTTATTTTCTTGTTGTGTGACACAATTAGATAATTGGTGCCAGGCACCAAAAAATCCGCAAACCGATTTCAGGAAATTCCACTCCGCCGCCTCATCCTCATCGCCCTTTTCAAGGACAGCCAGAGTACGAGGAGCGCCACAGCCAGCGGCACGGCGATCCACCACATCTGCCGGGCGGTCTGCGCGACGAGGACGCCCGCCGTGCGCTCCACGGAAATTTCCCCATTGTGCGATTCGATGATGATTCCGCCGGCCGTCACCCGGTTCGGCAGTTCTTTAAGGTCGACCCACGCATAATCCCCGTACGCCTCCATGCCGGACAGGACATTCTCCAGCCGCCCGAGCCCCAAATACGGGTGGTAGAACAGCGCCAGCCAGCTGTCTGAAAACGCCGATACATAAGCGGCCCGTCCGAGCATCTTTTCTTCCGCCGCCGGATCACCCGGCCGGATATAACCGAGCGTCTCCGGCACCGCGCGCATGCCGTGGAGCTGAGCGGGCCTGCTGCTGAACAGCGGCGCATACGATCCGCTGTAGGTCGCATCCGACGTCTGGACCTCCCCGACATACGTCGTGAACATTTCGCTCAGCACCGCCAGCCCGGACTGGGACATCGTGTAATGGGGCGCCTCGAACGCAAGCGGATATAAACCGAGCGCCGTCAGTTCCGCGACACCGTTCCGGACCGATTCCGATATGTACGCCCGCTCGAACTCCAGCCCTTCCGCCACGAACGCGTCCCATTCCGCATCTGCCGCAAAATCTTCCCGCAAATAAACCCGGTCGTCTTTCGCCTGGTAGATCGGCCGGTCATATTCCATGTCCCAGTATTCCGAGCCTTCCCCCGTCTCTTGGTCACGGTACCGGTGGAAATAGCCATGCAGGATGATGGAAGCGCCGCTTTCCTGCAAATCGCGCAGCACATCCACGAGTTCCGGTTCCTGCGCAAGCTTCACCCGTTTGCCGGTCTCCGGATTGGAATAGACCGGGATGACTGTGATGGCGTACGGAATATCCCGCTCCGCCAAGTAGTCGCCGATCTCCCGCAGACGGTCCGGATCGGTTTTCGGATGCACGTCCTCAAGCCGCAGGAACTTTTTCGGCTCCCGCCGTTTTTTTCCGTAAAAGTCGAACAGGGCTTCCCCGAGCACGTCAGCGGCCGTCCCGGTCACATCGGTCATGGCGGCGAAAAACGTCTGCCCTTCCCTATACAGGAGCGGCCATTCCCCTTCCCCGGACCGACCGGTATACAGCACCCCGGCGCCCGTCGCTCCGTAGTCGATGAGCAGTTTATCCGCCGGCGCTGCCCATTCCCCATCCGCCGAGGCGATCCGCTCCACTCGCCGGACGACCGGTTCCTTCAGCGTTCGGGCTTGCGGCAGTTCATCCAAGTGATCTCCGATGAGCAATAGCGGTCCGTCGTAACCGGCAAGCAGTCCCGCTGGCGGCCGCCTGTCCGCTCCGAAATAAATGATGTGCGAGTAGCGGTCCAGCTCCTCCTCCAGCGCCGCCTCCGCGGAAAGCGTCCGGACAGAAGACGCGAAGTGACCGGCCGCCATGTCCAGCACTTGGACATCCGCCGCATCCGCCTCGGGGCCGGCGTTCACGATGATCAGCGTGCCGCCTTCCGCGGCATGTGCCGCTCCTGCGCTGAGCAGCAGCCATAGCGCACCGAGCCCGGCCAGGATCTTAGCCATCCGCCTCCCCCTCCCTTTCCGCTTTCAGCGTATGATACAGTATGAAATCAAAAAAGTGCAGCCGCTCTTTATCGCTTTTCTTATACAGCTGATCCGCCCTTGCCGCCGTCTGCCCGGCCGCCGCCTCTTTCCCGGTTTCCGTGAAGTAGCGATGCAGGAAATAGTAGACGGCGAGCGACTCGTAGCCGACAGCCGCCTCCCCTGACTTCCGCACGTACCGTCCGTACAGGCGGCCGTTCCGTTCCCATTCGGCGGAGAGCCAGGCGTCGAACGCCTCGGATTCGAGCCCCGCGTCCTGGCGGTTGATCGCGATCAGCAGCTGATCGACCAACTGTACTTCAGGAGCGGATTTGTACGTACCGCTCTCGAGGTCGTAGTATTCCGGGAAAAATATTTTGCTGCCATCCAGATCCATCAGCAAAGTCCCCGGTTCGATGACGCCCGGCAGTCCGGCGGACAAGTAGCTGAGTGTCACCCGGTCCGCCGCCAGTCCGTACTGCCAGTCATAAAAATCGACTGTCACGCCGTCCCGCCGCTGCACAGTGCCGATATTCGCCGCCAGTTCGGCGGCGAGTTCCCGGTATGCCGGAACGCCGAAGCGCGCACTTCCTTTATTCAGCGCCTGAATGATCCGCACATCATCGACGAGGGCATTGACCTGAGTGTCATGGAACAGCCGCCAGCGGATGAACGGACCGCCGTCCCGGTCGATGAAGTACCGCTCCAGCTGGTCTGTCTGGTGTTCGAACCCTTCCGCATCGTCAGTCATCAGCAAGTAGTCCATATACAACCCGAGACTTTCCGCCAGCACGCCGGATTCCGGTTCCATTGGATACGCGCGGATGAGTCCCGACTCATCCATGTAGCGGTCCGCCGTCTGCTCCTGCACGCTCTCCGGTCCGCCTGTGGCGCATCCGCCGAGCAGCAGCCCCGCCAGCAGCAGCGGTCCGAGTTTATTCCCCATCATGCCGGCCGTTTCACCCGCTCCGTCTTGTCCCAGGCGAGAGACTTCCGGCGGAACCGGCTCCAGCTGTACAGGACGAAGCTGCGGAACAGCAGCAGCAGGAACAGCTGGGCGTACGTGAAGTACATGACGAGGGCGAGCAGCACGCCGGCGAGCGACACGCTGCGGTCGATGACGAGCGCGCTCAGCAGCTGCCCGACGTAGACGACATACGTCAAGAACCACAGCATCATGATCGGCGTCTGCATATGCGGCAGTTCATAACCGGCGACGCCGAGGACGAAGAACAGATCCGACACCAGCAGCATGAGCACGAACACGAGGTACGTGAAGGCGTGCTGCAGACTCAGGATGAACGATCGCCCTTTCCACAGCCGCCGCTCATGGAACGATTTCTCGAGGAGGTAAATGTTGCCCGTCAGCCAGCGCGTCCGCTGCCGGATGAGCGCGCGGATCGTCTCGGGCTCCTGCTCCCACGTCCGCGAATCCGGGACGACCGGCAGCCGGTAACCGGCGGCATTCAGCCGGACGGTCAGCTCCGCGTCTTCCGCGAGCGCGTACACATCATAGTCCCCGAGCTCCGTCGCGACCGACTTGCGCAGCAGCATATTGGTGCCGGCGAGCGAGCCCAGCTTGAACAGCGACCAGCGCCCGCACTGCATGAGCAGCTGGAACACCTGGAACTCGAGGCCGATCATGCGCGTGAGGACGTTCGCCGCCATATTCTTCGTCTTCACATATCCGACCGCTCCCGCGGCGTCCGGCGTCCGTTCCGCCGCCTCGACGAGCCGTTCGACCGCATCCGGTTCCGGTTCATTATCGGCATCATACACCGCGATGTAATCCGCTTCGATCGTCCGGATGCCGTAGTTCAGCACGCGCGACTTCCCCGACGGCTTCCCGGGCGGCACCGGCACATAGTGGATGCGCGAGAACACGGCGGCGAATTCCTGCGCGATGGCCGCAGTCCCGTCCTCCGATCCATCGTCCAGCACATACACATCCAGCCGGCCCCCGTAATCGAGGCGCACCATCGCCCCGAGCGTACTTTCCAGCACCAGTTCTTCGTCGCGGGCCGGGATCAGGACGGCGACACTCGGATAATGCGCCAGCCGTTCCCGTTCCGGTGTCCGGCTGCGGCTCCAGATGCCGGCGACCGTCAATGCGGAATAAAACAGGAGAAGCAGCCAGAAAAACGACAGGATGACCGTAATGGCGTGCGTCATGACGAACGCCCCAGTGCGGCTGCCAGCTGCCCCAGATCCATCGCCTGTACGGCCGCGACGCGGAACGGCGGCTCGAGGAGATTCAGCTCGGTCCGGAGGTTCTCATGGTAGCGCTCGACGACGCGCGCCGCCCCGGCCTCATCAGTATCTTTCAGCAAAAGATAAATCGTGTCGTTGACGCTCGTGACCAAATCGTACTTCTGGCGGATCGTATTTTTGATCGTCCGTTCCAGCGACGCCATCAGACTGTCCCGCGTCCGGCGGCTCTCATGCTCCAGGCTGATCTCCACGAACCACGCCTGCTCCTTCTTGCGCTCGCCCGCCTTCATGATCCACGCCGCCTGTTCGATGAACTCGTTCGCCGTCAGCAGCTCGGAATGCCCCGTGTATTTCTGGAGCAGTCCGATCTGCCGCTTCAGCTCGTCCTTCTCATAACCGATATGTTTTATTTTATTCAATAAAACCCAATACAGCAGAAGGAACGCCGTCAGAAGCAGGTGGCTGTAGATGTACGGTAATTCGCTCACCGACTGCCTGCCCGTCAGGAACGCATAGAATGTCAGAAAAGCTCCGTAGCTCAGGATCGCGCTCATCGCATAAAGAAACACATACCGCTCGTGCACCGCCGCCATGACCAGCACCGACAGCCCCGCCACGAACGCCACTTCACGCGCGAACGGCAGCGGAATAACGAGAATCGCCCAGCCGGCAGCAAGCAGCAGCAGCAACAGCACACCCAGTTTCAGATTATCCCCCATCATCAGCACCCCTTTTAAGGTGTTTTAATTTTTGTAAAATTCTATTATTAATCCCATCGTACTACTTTTTAGCCTACGAAACTACTGCTTTTCGATTATTTTTGAAATGTAATATTTGAAATATTAGGCCTTGTTTTATTCGATGAAAAGAGGTCTTTAGAAAGGGGATATAAAAAACCGCTCCCATTCGGGAACGGTTTTTGCCGCCAGCATAACAGTCTGCTGATTCCTATCCGTAGACAGAAGAGAGAGAATACGCTTCCTTAGATATTCTGAAATCAAATCTGTTTTTTGCTATTCCTATCCACCCATTTACGCCATATCGAAAAAAACAATATTAGGGCGAATACGGCGAGCGGTATGGCAAACCACCAGAACACACTCCACACCATCGCAACCTTGACTTCACTTTCCCTTTCGATGTGGAGGTTCCCGGAAGCAGCAGTGATTGTAATCCCATCTGTCTTCACTCGGTGGTTTTCCGCTTTCAGATCTATCCATTCATAGTCTCGGTACTTCTGCATGCCTTCCATGATATCTTTGAGCCCATCCAATCCCAAATAAGGATGATAAAAGAAAGCAAGATAGCTATCGGAGAATGTCGAGACATATGCTGCTTTTTCCTTTATCCGTTTTGGAGCGTGGGTGTCACCCGCTTTCATATAGCCGAGGGTTTCAGGGATTACCCGCATCCCGTTGAGCTTGGCTGGTCTGCTGTCGAACAAACTGACCGACAGCCCAGCGCCAGTTTCATCACTAATCTGAATTTCACCGACAATAGTTGTAAAGTATTCCGATAACACCTTATATCCGTTACGGCTCATCGCATAGTGCGGCGCCTCGAAAGCGACCGGGTACAATCCGAGCGCTGCCATCTCGGACACTCCCTTTTCGACTGTCCCTGCAATATATGACTCCTCGAACTCCTTTGCTTCTTTTAAAAATGCCTCGTAATCAGTCTGCGAGCTGAAATCCGCCCGCTGGAGCACACGTTCCCCCTTCGACTGATAAATCGGCCTGTCATATTCCGAGTCCCAGTATTCGTAGCCTTCACCAGTTTCTGTATCCCGGTACTGGTGCCTGTATCCGTGCAGAATAAGTGAAGCTCCGTTCTTCTGCATCATTTTGAGTGTTTCCACGAGATCCGGGACATCGACCAGCCTGATTTCCTCCTTTGTCTGAGGATTGACGTAGACAGGAATAACTGTCACGGCGTATGGAATGCGATTGGCGGCCAAAAATTCCCCGATCTCCTTCAGTTGTGAAGAATCGCTTTTCGGATGGACATCCTCCAATCGCAGAAACTTCACAGGCGGCTTTTTTCCAGCTCCGTAGAATTCAAATAGCGCTTCACCGAGGTAATCAGCCAAATTCCCTGAAATACTGTGGGAAGCCACCCCGTACACACGGCTGTCTCCGAAAACGAGCGGATATTCCCCTTCCCCGGTTTCAGTAAAATAAAAGATATCCCGGTCCCCGACTGATCCGAATGCCGTCGACACTTTATCTTCTTCCGCCAAATGCCGCCCTTGCTCATCCAGAATACCACTCATGATCAGCCGGCCATCCGCAGCCAGATCGGCAAACGGGCGGAAGCTGTTGATGTGATGACCGATCAACAGCAATTTTCCGGTATAATTGTCAAACAACTGAACCTTTTCTGCAGGCACAGCCGCCTCACTGAATCCCGCGTAAAATACATGACTATAATCCCCGAGATTTTCGACTTCTTCTAAAGGAAGGATTTTCACTTCATCAGAAAAGTGCCCAGCCGCAAGATCAAGGGCATGGAGATCGCCTTCATGTGCCATTTCTTCCCCGGTAAAAGCGATTAGTGTGGTCACTCTGCGGTCAGCCGCTTCCGCCTGAAATCCACCGAACTGAATGACTGTGGCAAACAGGACGATCAGGGCAGCGCAACATTTTTTCATCTTACTCCCCGCCTTCAGTTCCTCATTCATTCAATAAAAGCAGCTGGTAGTGGATATAATCGAAAAAGTGGACGTTCCCCGAAAGTTGTTCTTCCGCTAATCTCTTCGCCCGCTCCGCTACTTGTCGGGCAAACTCCTCATTTCCAGCAGCTGAAAAGTAATCGTGAAGGAAATAATAGACGGCTAAGGATTCGTATGGCACGGTTGGTTGGAGGGTTGCCCGGTCGTATCTGCCATGCAGCTTCTCATTCCGGGTCCATTCCGCGATAACCCATTCATGGAACCTCGGTGACTTCAAGCCTGACTCCAGCCGGTTCTTAGCAATCAGCAGCTGATCGACCATGTGTGCCTCTTCAGCGAAGATAAAGCGTTCTTCTTGAATATCATAGTATTCCGGAAAAAATACTGCTGTATCTTCAATATCCTTGAGTACATTCCCCGATCGGATTGTCTCCGATGGATCAGAGATCAGATAGCTGAGAGTAATACGCTTTGCCGGTTTCTGGATGGACCAGTCATAGTAGTCTACTGTATATCCTTTATGCTGTTGGTTATCTGCGATTGTTTGTGACAGACGATCAGCCAGTTCTTTATAGGCAGAGATGCCAAAAGCGGCACTTGCTTCATTCAGAGCCGTAATGATCCGGATATCATCGATCAGGGCGTTTACGCTTGTGTTTTTATGCAAGACCCATTGAATGAATGTGCCCTCATCCTGCTCCGTCAAAAAGTGTTTTTGAAGAAGATCCACCTGCCGTTTAAATTCAGCTTCCCTGCCTGTCGCTACTAAATAATGCATGTATAGTCCTATGCTTTCCGATAAATAGCTGGAATCTTCTTTCCTAGGATATGCGTGGATGAGCCCTTCATCGTTCATATATAGGTCCTGCACTTCCTCTATAACAGGAACGGCACTCTCCTCCTCTTCAGGCTGACTGCAACCGCCATTCAGCAGCAAGATCAGAACGACTGCTTCCCTGAACCTTTTCATTCGACATTCCCCTTGAACCGCTGTGTCTTATCCCATACAATCGTCTTTTTGCGTGCACGGCTAATAGTGTACATCGTGACACTCCGGAATAGGAGGAATAGAAAAATTTGCGCATACGTGAAATACATGACGAGCACAAGCAAGACATTTTTCACAGTCAAATTCCGATCGATGACGAGTGAACTGAGCAGTTGGCAGACATAAACGATATAAGTCATGAACCAGAGCATCTCGAGCGGCGCTCCCACCAACGGGAGACCGATACCGGTGATTCCGGCAATGAAAAAAATATCAGATACGACCAGTAGCAGGACAAAAAAGAGATAAGTCACCACATGCTGGAGGCTGAGCATGAACGTCCTGCCGAACCATGCGGAACGGTCTTGGAATGATTTCTCCAGCAAATAGAGATTTCCATTCAGCCAGCGGGTCCGCTGTTTGATAAACGTCTTCATCGTCTCCGGTTCCTGTTCCCATGTCCTGGATAGCGGAACAACAGGCAGCACATAACCGAGCGCGGTTAAACGAACTGTTAGCTCAGCATCTTCCGCAAGCGCCAGGGGATCATAGCCGCCTAATTCTTCGATGACAGATCGCCGGAGAAGCATGTTAGTCCCGGCCAATGAGCCGATTTTGAACAGTGCCCATCTCCCGCATTGCATAAGGAGCTGGAATACTTGGAATTCAAGGCCAATCATACGTGTCAATAAATTCGCCGAAGCATTCTTAGTCTTCACATAGCCGACAGCACCTGCCGCTTTAGGTGTTTGTTCTGCTGTTTCTATAAGTTTTTCAACAGCATCTGCTTCGGGTTCATTATCCGCATCATAAACGACAAAGTACTTGGAAGATGAAATACTCAACCCATAGTTTAGTACTCGTGATTTCCCCGAAGGATAACCTGGCGGAACCGGAATATAATGAATGCGGGAAAAGGTCTCAGCAAATTCCTTCGCGATTTCCGCGGTATTATCTTTGGAATTATCATCTAGTAAATAAATATTTAGTTCACCAGGATAACGGAGCTTCGCCATTGCATTCAGTGTATCTTCGATTACAACTCCTTCATTGTGGGCTGGGATTAGCACTGCTACATTAGGATAATCTCCTTTAAGTTTTTCCGGCGCTTGGCTGCTGATCCGCTGCCATAATCCAGCCACAGTGAGGGCGGAATAAAACAACAGAAGTAACCAGAAAAAGACCAATATCGCATACAGCAATAAAGTCATACAGTAGCCTCCCCGAATCTCCTTAACTGTTGGACATGAAAGACCTGCTCCTTCTGAAATTCAAATGGAAAATTCACAAAATTAAGCTCCCCACGCATCTTGTCCTGATATCGGCGCAAGACGCACTCTGCACCGGTCCCATCAGTGTCTTTCAGGAGGATAAAAATTTTATCTTCTGTACTTGTCACTAAATCGTATTTCTCCCGAATTGTTTCGGTCGCCGCCTGTTTGAGGGCTGTCAGCAGACTGTTTCTCATTCGCTTTCCTACTGTTCCGATGTCTATCGTAAGGAGCCAAGTCTCTTTCCGATTCCGTTCCGCAGCTTTCAAGATATATACGGCCTGGCTGGCAAATTCCGCAGGAGTAAGTACGTCTGTTCCGTGTTGAGTCTTGCGCATATTGTCAAGTTCTCTCTTCATTCGCTCTGTTTCATACCCAAGATTTTTAATGTAACTGATCATGATCCATGAGGAAACGATGAATACCGTTAGCAACAGGTGACTTGTTATATAGTACAGTTCCCAAGCCTGCAAGGAGGGATTTCGGAACATAAATACTATCAAGTAAGCACCAAAGCTGACGATAACACTGGCAGTATAAAAAAAGCTGTACCGGTCATGAATCAGGCAAAGAATGACGATAGACACCGCACTCGCTACTGCAATTTCTCTGGAAAAGGGAAATTGAAAAACAAGGATCGTCCATCCAGACGTTAGAACAAGGAGCAGCAGTCCGCATGATTTTAGGTTCTTTTCCATTTTCATCATTCCTTTTTTCTGAAATTTTTAAAAGTTGTTTAAATGTCATAATACTATTATTTTTGACAATTTAAAGGCTGATGAAATGTTATTTTTATTACAACGGTAAATTAAGCAGTGCTTAAGACCTTTAATTCTTTTAAACAAAAATCTTATTCTGCTTTTATTTCACACTAAAATCCTTTTTGGTTGGGCAAAAACAGGAAATAATCCGTTTCGTCAGAATATCATTCTCCGCTCAATCGAAAATTTAATTAAAAGGCTAAAAAAAGGAAAATGGAACTAGATAATCTCAAAAGAAAGCCTTTTTTCACAACTGATCTGTTGAAGCTTTAAAAAATCAAAAAAAACCAGCAATTTGCAGTTAAGCAAATTGCCGGTTTACGGTAATTTGGAAGTAAGCTTATGGATGTCGGTCTCTCAATGATTCTTCCTGCCCTCAGCCAAACTCGATCGGATGCGTCGTCTCAAGCTCCACGATATTGTCCTTCGGGTCTTCCCGGTTGACGGTCCGCACCGTCATGTCGGCGCGGCCTTTCTTGCCGTCGAACGTCTCGAACGTCACGTGCACCGGCTCCTCCGACTCCAGGTTGTCCAAAAACAGCTCATAGCGCTGCACGTTCTTCATGACCAGCTCATACTGCTGATTCCCGTCCAGTTCCTTCTCCAAAAACGACCCTGAAGCAAAATCGATGTTCTCCCCGCTCTTCGTCATCTGAAGCTTCCGCAGTTCATACGCCGCCATCGAAAAAACTCCTTTCCGTTTAGGGGTACATTACTTACTGTTGACACCTTCAGCGGAAATAAAACCTGTTTATGCACTTATTTCATTCCACCGAAAACGGGACGGCGACGGACACTTCATGGAACGGTTCCTCCATCGGCATGAATGTCTTCACGAGACGGTAATCGCCGGGCGTGAGCGTCACACCGAGTGACTCGACGGAAAGCGGCTGGCTCGTTTCCGCCCCCGGTGCCAGCACTTCGCCGGTATCCCGGAATCCGGGGTCCGTGAAAAAGATGGCATCGGAATGATCCAGCGCGTGCCAGGCACCGTCTTTCAGCACTTCGATCGAGAAGTAGCCGCCGTATTCATATGGCTTTCCGCTGCCGTTTGTCAGGCGGACGGTGATCACCGGAGGAGAACCGGTGAAGGCATCCTCGGAAAGAGCGGCGGAAAGTCCCGCTTCCGCCGCATCCATCCGCTGCTCCGGAACCGGATCCGGCAGCGTCGGCGGGCCGGGCTGACTGCATGCGGCAAGGAGAACTAAATACATGAGCAGCTGTTTTTTCATGACAATGCGCCTCCCGTTTAAGCATAAGCTGCAGCGGGAGGCAGCGGCATTGACGGGGGTCAAGGGGGTTTGTGATTTGGTATTGAGAATGGGGCTGTTGAGGGGCGGGATTTCGACTCTGCAGCCGCCTATTTCGACTCTGCAGCGCGCTATTTCGACTCTGGAGCCGTCTATTTCGACTCTGCAGCCGTCTATTTCGACTCTGGAGCGTGCCATTTCGACTCTGCAGCGT
>NZ_NHTN01000050.1 GCF_002167005.1 Indiicoccus explosivorum | reverse complement strand
ATAACGGTAGTGTCGAGACCGAGATAAGGGGTGGCAAGACCCAGATAAGCATTACCAAGCCCGAGATAAGCGGTGTCGAGACCCAGATAAGCGGTGTCGAGCCCGAGATAAGGAGTGGCGAGACCGGGATAAGGGGTGGCGAGACCGAGATAAGGGGTGGCGAGACCGAGATAAAGGCGTTCGAGAGCGGGATAAGGGGCGGCGAGACCGAGATAAGGAGTGGCAAGACCGAGATAAGAGGTGCCGAGACCGAGATAAGGGGTGGCAAGGCCGAGATAAGCGCTGCCAAGACCGAGATAAGGGGTTCCGAGACTGAGATAAGCGCAATCAAGAAAAATCCTCCGTAACTCTGCCATATAACAAAAATTTGCAGTTCCTACATAAGGCATCCCTGTTATTTGCTCAAAATTCCCCCTTTACATTCACAAAAATGTGCCAAAAGCTATGTTAAATTTCGTCTGTCAGAGGTATATAGTGGATATCAATAGCGTACCAAGGAGTGGGTTTTATTATGAAGAAATCAGTAATGGCATTTGCGTTGTCGCTGTTGGTTTTGCCGATGGCTGTCCAAGCGGATCAGCATTTCGCGGATGTGCCGAAAGATCATTGGGCGTCGGAGGCGATTTATGAGCTTGAAGAGATCGGCATGATCAGCGGGTACGAGGATGAGACGTTTAAACCGCTCCAGCCGATTACGAAAGGACAGGCAGCGAGTGTCCTTGAACGGCATACGGGAGCTGAATATATTTATCGGGATGCGGCATATGATCCGCAGACGCCGCTGACTCGCGCGGAAGCGGCTGTGCTGGTGACGGAAGGTTTCGGACTGGAAGCGGCAGCGGACGGACAGGCGTTTACGGATGTGCCGGCCAGCCATCCGGCGTACAATGCGATTGAAGCAGTGACGCAGCTCGGTATTCTGGAAAGTGAAACGGCGGCGGAGTTTGATCCAGCCGGGCAGGTTTCACGTGCGTTTTTTGCGGTTATCATGGACCGCGCGCTTGAACACGCGGGGATCGATCCGAAAGTGAGCCAGCGTGAAGAGCCGGTGGCGACAGAAAAACCGGCAGCTGAAACGGCGGCGAATGCTCCGGTCGGCGCACCGGCTGTAGAGGATTCCCATCCGCTGGCGGCTGAAACGGCGGCGCTAGTGAATCAGGAGCGGGCAGCTGTCGGTGCTCAGGCGCTGACGGAAGATCCGGCACTCAGCCAAATCGCGCAGGCGAAAGCGGAAGATATGGCAGCGAACAATTATTTTGATCACCAGTCACCGACTTACGGGTCGCCGTTCCGGATGGCGTATGACTTCGGGTATTCTTATGAAATGTTCGGCGAGAACATCGCGGTCGGGTACACGTCGGCTGATGCGGTCATGAACGGCTGGATGAATTCCAGCAGCCACCGCGAGAATCTGCTGAATCCGGGATACACATTCATCGGCATCGGTTATGCCGAGAGTGCGGATGGCACGCCGTATTGGGTGCATATGTTTTCTGCAAAATAATTTAGGATGGATTGGTAAGAAAAACTGGTGCCAGGCACCAATTTTTTTTATTTTTCCCGCAATTGCGTATTCGGGTGCCTGGCACCCATCCTGCATTCTCTCCGATCGCACCCGAGACTTTTTGCGTCTTTTCTTGTCCGTTGTCGTAAAATTTGTGTAAATTCAATAGTGCTTTAGCAGATAGTTTGGTAAAGTAGAGGTGCATTACATATTTTAAAAATGCTAAGGAGGAAAGATTGAATGGCAAACTTTCTTGCGAACAAGAAGTTCATCGCTACGGCGGTGACGGCGGCGGCAGTGGCTTCGGCGGTTTCTCCTGTATCCGCGGATACGCTTTTCACGGATGTATCGGACCGTTATGAAGATGCGGTCGAGTTCCTGGTCGGCACCGGCATCACGGACGGCATGACGTATACGACGTTCGGCACGCAGGAAGACATCAAGCGTGTGGACGCGGCGGTCATGATCGCGCGTGCCCTCGGCCTGGAGAAAAGCGGGGACTATGCTGAAACCGCTTTCACGGATGTGCCGGACCGGGCGGAATGGGCAGTGGCGGCGCTTGCTGAACTCGAGATCATCAACGGATACAGCGATACGCAGTTCGGTTCGTCGGATCCATTGACGCGCGCGCAGGCGGCGGCGATCATCGCACGCGCAGCCGGCCTGGAGATCGATGAAAGCATCACGGAGACACAGTTCACGGATGTGAATGAACGCTGGGCTCCTTATGTCGCGGCGCTCGTCGAAGCCGGTATCGCATTCGGTAAGACGGAAACGCAGTTCGGCGCGGAAGAGGATGTGACGCGCGGCGAGATGGCGCTGTTCCTGAACCGTGCGAAAGAGTACTTCGGCTATTATCCGCTGACGGTGATGCATACGAACGATACGCACGCGAACGTGGAGAAGATGCCGCAGCTCATTTCGGCGATCGAGGAAGTCCGCGAGCATAATGAAAACACGCTGCTGCTGAGCGCAGGGGATGTGTTCTCTGGTTCGCTTTACTTTAATGAATTCCTGGGGCAGGCGGATCTTGAGCTCATGAACTACGCAGGCTATGACGCCATGACGTTCGGAAATCACGAGTTCGACCTCGGTTCCGGCGAAGAAGGGCATCAGGGCCTTGTCGACTTCATCACGAATGCGGAGTTCCCGTTCGTTTCAGCGAACGTCGACTTCTCGGGGGATGCGCTGTTTGACGGACTTCAGAACGACGTGTACACCTCCGAATTTATTGATGGGGAAATTTATGACGGCATCATTACGGAAGTCGGCGGGGAAGAGATCGGGATCTTCGGTCTGACGACTGCGGAAACCGCCAATATCTCCAGCCCGGGCAGTGTGGCGTTCGCGGAATACACGGCAGCGGCTGAAGAAGCGGTGACGGCATTCCACGCGGCTGGCGTCGATAAGATCATCGCGCTGACGCACATCGGGTTCGACGATTCGCTCCAGTATGACAACGATATCGCCCTTGCGGCGGCAGTCGAAGGCATCGACATCATCGTCGGCGGCCATACGCATACAGAACTTGAAGAACCGTACATTTCGACGGAATTCGAAGACCCAACAGTCATCGTGCAGGCGGGCCAGTACAGCGACTTCCTCGGCACGCTGGATGTCATTTTCGGTCCTGAAGGCGAAGTGGTCGCCTATGACGGCGAACTGCTGGATATCGAAGCGTTCGAACCGGATGCCGGCGCACTGGAAATCGTAGGCAAGTACAAACCGACGATCGATGAACTGATGGAAGCACCGGTCGGAGCGACTGCGGAAGTCCTGCTGAGTGCAGCCCGTGACCTCGTCCGTGCACAGGAAGCACCGCTCGGCAACCTGATCGCCGACGGCATGCTCGCAGCGGCGCAGGAAGTCAGTGAAGTCCCTGTCGTATTCGCTGTCCAGAACGGCGGCGGCATCCGTGCCGACATCGATGCCGGTGAAATCACATACGGTGAAGTGCTGACGGTTCTTCCATTCAACAACTCCCTGGCGCTGATGGATCTGACAGGCGCGGAAATCAAACAGGCATTCGAGCACAGTGTTGCGCTGTATCCTGAATTGAGCGGCGCGTTCCTCCAGGTTTCGGAAGGCGTGCAGGTGGTATTCGATTCCAGCCGTCCGGCGGGCGACCGTGTCGTGTCGATCGAAGTACTCCAGGACGGGGAATGGGTAGCCATCGATATGGATGCGACGTACCGGATTGCGACGAACGTCTTCACCGCAAAAGGCGGGGATGATTACGACGTCTTCGCGGAAGCTTACGCAGACGGACGCGTGTTCGAACCGGGCAACATCGACTGGGAAACATTCGCGGATTACCTGGCTTCCCTTGAAACCGTGAACCCGCAGGATGAAGACCGGATCGTTAATATTGCACCATCAGCTGAATAAAAAAATAGGATGAATCAACGCCCTGCTTCTAATGGAAGCAGGGTTTTTTGCGACTTTCGTCATAGGAATAAAACACACTTATTTGACAATAACATGAAAATAAGACCCAAAGTTACATAGTAATCGCTAAAAACCTGCGTTAAAGTTAACGAGAAGACTTGACCAACAGGAGGAAAAAGAGTTGAAGAAATGGGTTATGCTGCTGTGTTTTTTATTGATCGCTTCTGTATTTATTCCTCGCAGCCACGCGGATGCCAGTGTCATATTCAGTGATGTCGGGACGACTCACCGGGCGCAGGCGGAAATCTACTACCTTGTTGAAGGGGAAATCACATCCGGAACGACAGCAACGACGTTCTCGCCGGACGAGGAAGTGACACGGCAGGAAGCCGCTGCGCTGATCGGCCGGGCACTCGGCCTCAACGGGGAAAGACAGGACACGAATTTCAGCGATGTCACTTCGGGCAGCTTTGCATCGGGGTACATAAAAGAAATGACAGACCTGAAAATCATTAACGGCTATCCGGATGGATCCTTTAAACCGTACCAGACACTGACACGCGGACAGATGGCCCTCCTGATCAGCCGGGCATTCGGCTACGGCGCTGGATCAGTGAGCGTCGCGGCGGACCAGCTGATCGACCGGGGGATCTCGCAGGGGATCGCGGACGGGACGTTCGGCGAAACGCATACCATCAAGCGGGCGGATTTCGCGGTATTCCTCGCACGCGGAATCAATGAAAAATTCCGCACCGTCGACCAGGCATTCAGCCAGACTATGTACGTGAACGTGAACGATTTGAACCTCCGCACAGGTCCAAGCACGAAGTACCCGGCGATCGGCCAGCTCGACACGGGGGCTGCGGTCCAGTACGGGTATGCGATCGGTGACTGGAACTACATCAAGGCAGGCGACAAAACCGGTTTCGTCCACAGTGCTTACGTCCAGCTGACGAAGCCGGGCACGGTACAGCCGCCGCCGGCAACCTCTTCACCGACTGACCTGACCGTCATCATCGACCCGGGCCACGGCGACCATGATCCGGGCGGGGTCGGCAACGGTTACCAGGAGAAAAACGTCGTCCTGAACATCGCGCGCCACATGAATTCGTACTTCGAACAGTCGCCGATCACGGCGAAAATGACACGGAACTCCGATACATTCGTTTCGCTCGGCGGCCGTGTGCAGTTTGCTCAGCAGAATAAAGGCGACATCTTCGTCAGCCTCCATACGAATGCTTTGAACGGTTCAGCCAACGGACAGGAAACATTCTATTATGCAGGCACAGCGTCGAATAACCCATACGTATCAGATTCACGCGCACTCGCCATCTACCTGCAGAACCGGATGATGGAAGCGTGGAGCGGCCTGAAAAACCGGGGTGTCAACCCGTTCGGTTACGGCAACTTCTACGTGCTGCGTGAGAACACCATGCCTGCGGCCCTCGTAGAAATGGGCTTCATCGACTCGGATATCGACATTAAGTACATCGGGTCGGAAACAGAACGCAAACGAATGGGCCGCGCACTCTACATCGGTGTGCTCGATTACTTCTACCATTACGAAGGGCGCAAAGATGTGCTTCCGCTCTACGCGGATGTCAACGCATCTGTGAGCAAGCGCCTGCACTGATCACCGACGGAAATCCTGCCTGACAAAAAAGGCAGGATTTTCTTCTATTTCTAAAGAACTTACTGTAGTATAGAAGAAATATGACAGAAAGTAGGGACATCATGAGAAGGACGCTTCTAGCTCTTATTTTATTCAGCATGGCAGGCGGTTCGGGTGTATGGGCGGCAGGTGAAGAAAAAGTGCTGGTCCACGCGCCGGAGTCCGCCATCGCGGAGTTAAGGGAGCAGAACCCGGGAGCGGAAGCGTTCGATCTGCTGCCCGTCATCGAACTGGAACTGACGGATAGTCAACAGGATGCCCTGCGCCATGAATACCCGGAAGCGGAAATTTATCCGGTGCTGACATATGAAACGGCGGCTGATACAGTCCCGGCACAGTTCGCGCAGATCGGTGCGCAGCCGGCGGATACCGCGCCGTATACCGGTAAAGGCGTGAAGATCGCGATCATCGACACGGGCGTCGACACCGACCATCAAGATCTCCGGGTCGCCGGCGGCACATGCACGATGCAGACGGGCTGCGATACTGTGAAGCCGTATGACGACGACGATTTCGTCAACGGGCACGGAACGCATGTCGCGGGCGTCATCGCGGCTGAAAAAGACGGAGCCGGCATTATCGGCATCGCGCCGGATGCGGAAATCTACGCGGTCAAAGCGCTCAATGACCACGGCGGCGGGCCGACGACAGCCATCGTCGCCGGCGTGGAATGGGCGATCGAACATGACATGGACATCATCAACATGAGCATTTCCATCGGACAGGACGATCCGGTCCTGAAAATGATGCTCGAGGAAGCAGCGAAGCGGGGAATCCTGCTCGTGGCGGCGGCCGGCAATGCAGGCGGGACAGACAGTGTCACTTATCCGGCGAAATACCCGTCGGTCATTGCGGTTTCCGGCGTCTCCTCGACCAACACGCTGCTTTCCCGCTCTTCTTCCGGTCCGGAAGTCGAAATCACGGCGCCCGGGGAAGCGATCGTCAGCACGGCGCCATTCGAGCTCGATGTGGCGGACGGCAAACAGGACGGTTACCGGACGCTTTCCGGCACATCCATGGCTGTGCCGCACGTGACGGGCATCCTTGCGCTCTACAAAGAGCGGTTCCCGTCGTTTTCCGCACAGAAGCTGCGTGAACTGCTCGCGATTACGTCCAAGGATATCGGGACAGCGGGCCGCGATGCGAAATTCGGGTTCGGCCTGGCGATGTACAAAGACGAAATCACCGGCATGCCGTATTTGACGCACCAGGTCCAGAAAGGCAAAGTGACCGTCCAGCTGCAGAATAAAGCACAGATCGCGGACTGGGCGCTGACGATCGACGGCGAGCCTGTCGCGGAGAAGGATCCGGGACTGTGGGAACTGTATTTATTGGCAGGGACGTATAAAGGGGCCGTCGAATACACGGATACGGCAGGAAAGACGTTCACGGAAGTGTTCACGGTCCGCGTGGATGAACCGGCGTTTCCGGATGTGAGCAGCGCCATCTGGTATGCGCCGCAAGTGGCCTACCTGTCGCACAACGGCTGGATTTACGGCTATAAGGATAAGACGTTCCGTCCGGCGGACACGATTACGCGGGGCGAAGCGGTCATGATGCTCGGCCGGGCCTACGGACTGAACGGGGAGCAGCGGCAGACGGTGTTCTCGGATGTCGGGGTGAACCATTCCGCTTCCGGTTTTGTCCAGTCCGGCTATGAAGCAGGGCTCCTCGCTGGGTTCGAAGACGGCACGTTCCGTCCGGATCAGCCGGTGACGCGGGCCGAGATGGCGATCCTGATCAGCAACGCATACGGACTTTTCGCCGGGGAGGCGGGCGCCAACCCGTTCTCCGACGTCAGTCCTTCCATGGCGGCGTACGAGGAAATCCTCGCACTTGCCGGCGCGGGCGTGACCGTCGGGTATCCCGATGGCACATTCCGGCCGGAAACTCATATGACGCGCGCCATGTTCAGTGTCTTTCTAGCTAAGGCCGACCGGCCGGATTTATTCCAATAAACACAGGAACTTCGTATTTCTTCACGGAAATACGAAGTTTTTTTGCGCTCTTTTGTAATAAAACCGGGTTTATTTTCCGGAGAAGAACATGGGTACTATAGTCTAAACCCCTTATATACCACGGGTTTAGAGCAGTTAAACCTCTGTTACAGAACTGTAATGGAACTGTTACCCAATATGCCATTTGAATCTGATAGTATTAGTTTCAGCAAAGAGCTAATACACGATTCGATGTCTGATCAGCATACGGGTCCAACAAACTCAGAGGTGAAACAGTGAACAAACGCATAATTTGGGTGATTGTCTTCGCACTCATCCTGTCAGCCGCTCCGCTCCTGCCGAAAAAAGCCAGTGCCGCAACACCAGATGAAATTGCATCTTATGCGCAGCAATTCCTTGGAACACCTTACCGATTCGGAGGGACGACTCCTTCAGGATTCGATTGCTCCGGCTACATCCGTTACGTATTCAACCACTTCGGCATTTCGCTTCCGAGAACTTCAGCTGAACAGGCCGGAGTCGGAACAGCCGTATCGAAAAGCGACCTTCAAAAAGGCGACCTCGTCTTTTTCGCCAACACATACAAGCCGGGCATCTCGCATACCGGCATCTATATCGGGAACGGCAACGTCATTTCCGCTGAAAGCGACGGCGTCTCCATCTCGAACATCAACACCAACCCTTACTGGGGACCGAAATACGCAACGGCGCGCCGCCTGAGCAGCGTCAGCACACCAGCACCAGCCCCGGCTCCAGAGCCGGCACCGATCGTACTCGACGGTGAATTCAAGGACGTCGGAACAGGGCACGCCGCTTATGAAGCGATCAAAGCGATGAACCTCGACGGCGTCGTCAACGGATACTCGAACACTGAATTCAAGCCGGATGCCAGCGTCACACGCGGCCAGGCTGCTGAAATGGTCAACCGGGTCCTCGGATTGAGCGCAAGCGGCGGAGCGAAATTCTCCGACGTCGGCACGACGCACCGCTTCGCGGATTCCATCAACGCCATGGCGGAAGCCGGCATCCTGATGGGTTACTCGAACGGCCGCTACGGCGTCGATGACACACTGACGAAAGCGCAGCTCGCCATCATCATGGACCGCGCATTCAAGATCACCGGATATGAAACCGCACAAGTACAGACAGCCACTTTCTACTATGATGTCGATCCTTCGTTCTGGGCGCACGACGCCATCGTCGCACTGAAGTCGATCGACCAGACGAGCGTGTTCCAGTCTTCCAACTACCAGTCGAAGACGAACGCGACGCGCGCGGAATTCACAGCAGCAGTTTATAGTGCATTGGAAGCAAGCTAATTACAGACTCAAAGAGAGCCCTTCGTTTCATAAGACGAAGGGCTCTTTTTTAACTTTTTTACTATTTTAGCTATTTTTCGGAGACGCGACAGGCTACAATGGACGTAGTCTGAAATAAGGGGAAATGATGGATGAAGAAATGGAAGATGCTCACCGCTTCAGCTTTGATCGCCTTATCGGCAAGCACAGTACCTGCTGTGACGCATGCGGATGAACTTTCCGGCCGGACGCTGGAAATCGAGATGCGCGCGATGATCGAACTGGGCGTATTAAGCGGATATGAAGATGGAACCTATAAACCGACACAGCCGGTGACGCGCGGGCAGTTCGCGGCTTTTATTGCCAGAGCGCTGGACCTGCCGGCAGGGTCGCACAGCTTCTCGGATGTATCGGCGAATTCGGCGCTGCACAAGGAAATCGGCGCGGTGAACGCGGCGGGGCTCATGAGCGGCTACACGGACGGCTCGTTCGGCCAGGAGGATCTGATCACGCGGGAACAAGTCGCGGTCGCATTGACGAAAGTGCTGACGTATTTGGATCTTGACCTGATCCCGGAGGAAATGAAGTTCTCGGATGCGGCTGATTTCAATTCATCCGCCGGTATCCGGGCCGTCTACAACATCGCCCATTACGGTATTACGAGCGGCATGGCGGACGGACAGGGCGGCCTGAAATATTCGCCTGACGCCAACGCGACCCGCGAACAGGCGGCGGCCTTTATTTACCGGCTGCTGCAGGCAGAAGATGAAGCGGAAGAGCCGGAAATCCCGGATCTGCCGGAAGAGCCTGAACCGGAACCGGCCCCGAACGGCTACACGCTCGGCTACGTGGAGAACGGCCAGCTGGTGAAGCAGACGTACATGCACGACACCTACGCGTCTGCGCTCCAATCCTTCGCCGGATCGACGGCCGACGCGCTGTACCGGGACGGGGAGATTATCCGGGTGAAGAACGGAGTGGCGTATGGCAATAAACGCACGTCCACCGGCGCGCAGGCCGTGACGACGGTCTATACGGACCCGTCGTTCTCGACGCAGGCGACATACGTCCAGCACGGACGTGAGCTGAAATACTTCGAATCGAACGACGACTGGGTGAAAGTCCAGGCGGGCGGCACCGTCGGCTACGTGCGGCACAACGAAGTCGAACTCGTGCCGATGGCGCTCGCCGCCAGCCGCGATTCGTACTCCGTGAGCCAGTGGGGAACGCTCATCCACCACACATACAACTACGCGAGCAAGTCGCGCGGCAGCTATGCGATCGGACCGGCTCCTGCGGCTTTGACGCAAGGCGCGACTTACTATAGCGCGGATGGCGTCCACTTCTATACATCGAGCGGGCGTCTGGCCGCGCAGCATTACCCGTACTTCCAGTACCAGTCCGTGCGGACAAAGACGAACTACTCCGCGGCAGAACTGGATGCGGTCATCATGGAGAAGCTGAAGGAAATCAACAACGTTTCTTCCATGTACCGCGATGCGGTGACGAAATCGAAGCTGATCGGCATGGGCAAGCACTTCAAGGCGATTGAAGCGGAATACAACGTCAACGCACTGTTCATGCTGGCGGCCGCCATCCATGAAGGCGCGTACGGCATGAGCGAAAACTCGCAGCTGAAGAACAACATGTTCGGCATCAAGGTGTACGACAGCACACCGGAAGCCGGCGAAAAATACGCGGGACCTGAAGACAGCATCGAAGCCTTCGCCCGCGAATACATGAACACCAAATACGCCACCCCGTTCGGCGCCTATGCGAACGGCGCAGCACCGGGCAATAAAACATCGGGCTTCAATGTAAAATATGCGTCCGACCCGACATGGGGATCCAAAATCGCCGGCCACATGGTCAAGCTGGACAACGCTCTCGGCAAAAAGGACTTCGGCCGATACAAACTGGCGATGACGAACTACGAAGGCACAATCAACGTGCGCACCGAACCCGTCGTCTCGAGCAGCACGCTTCTCTTCACGTACAAAGCGCGCGACCTCGGCGTGAAAGACGCATTCGGCTACCCGCTGACGATTATCGGATCGAAAGTGGGCGCCGACGGCTATGTCTGGTACAACGTCTTCGCTGACCTGAACGAAGGCGGCACCGGCTGGATCCGGGAAGACCTCGTGCGGGTGATTAATTAATATAGAAGGTTTTTTTGAGGGAGTGCCTGAGGGAGTGCCTGGCACCAATTTTCACTGTTGTGTACACAATGGTGAATTTTGGTGCCAGGCACGCTTCGTTTTGCTGGGTTGTGCCTGGAGGAGGAAAAGGATGTATCAGGGACTTCTGTTTATGTTTGTGGCAGGCATGCTGACGTTCATAATGGCGGGCGGCGTCAGCGAGATGCTCATAACGAATCTGCTCCTCGGCTTTATCGCTGGTGTGCTGGTGCAGCGATTTGGCGAGAGTGAGGGGAAATAAAGGGAAGATGAGACGCGCAGCCAAGAGGTGGCCGCGCGTTTTTATTGATTTTGGAAGTGGGAGGGGGAGGTGATGCATTTCGACTCTTGGTGAGCGCATTTCGACTCTGCGGGGCGTTATTTCGACTCTGGAGCGCTGCATTTCGACTCTGCAGCGCGCTATTTCGACTCTGCAGGGCGCTATTTCGACTCTGCGGCGCCCTATTTCGACTCTGCAGCACGCTATTTCGACTCTGCAACGCGACATTTCGACTCTGCCCCCTCAAATCTACCCATCACCGCTCGCTCCTGATCCCCCCAGCCCTCAACCCCTCAGCGGACCCATTCATACGTGCGGCTCCTCGTGTTGCCGGTCGCCTTCAACCCTTCTCTCATCAGCATCCGGCCCGGCACATCTTTCCCGGCAATCCCCAAAAATCGCCCGGCATCTCCGGCGTTTATTATAGGACCGCTCAGCATCAGCAAATCCCGGACCGCCGCCCGGTGCGCGTCCCGGCTGGCCGCCCCGCAACCGGGACATCGCCATCGCTGCCGGACGAACACCATCGGCAAGTGCCCGCATCCCGGACACCGGACCCCCTGAATAATCTCCTCCATCCCGATCTCCATCCGCTGCAGCAGGGGGAACGGCTCGTACGGCGAATGCGCCTCTGCCATTTTCCGCCCCAATGAATAAAGCTCCTCACCCGACAGCAGCGGCTTCTCCTCGTTTATTCCGGATAAAAAGAAATTCACTTCCCGCGCCGCGAGCAGCCGCATATCATCCGGCGGCTTCTCCACGATCTGCGACGGATAGCTGATGACGATCGCCGGCTCGATCGGCAGCATCAAATCCGCCTTCCGCATGAACCGGTCGAGCTTCAGCATCATCTCCTGCACCTGCACGACCGGGCTCGTGTATGTCTTCTGAATGCCGTCCAACCTCTGCTGGACCAGCACATGGGGATTGGAATAAAAGAAGAGCCGCCCCTGCAGATTCTTCACTTCCAGCAAAACGAGCCGGCTGCGTGTCAGCACAATCGTGTCCGCCTGCATCGCGTATGGCGGCCCTAACTCAAGGTTTCGCAGCTGCACAGCCGGAAATGCCGGCTGGAAATGAAACATGATCCGGTCCAGATTCGCCTCGCCGCCGTACCCGGCCCGGCTGGTTTCAAGCAATTCCTGTATCCGTTCCCGCTTCGGATGCCGTTCCGGCAGACGGTGCAAAAGCGCCTCATACCCGGCAATCTTCCTCGGCTCCTCCCGCTGTTTCATGATCATCGTCATCCCCTCCAAAGGAAGTGTAGCAGATGGGCGGCCGATTTAAATCGCTTTTTTCAAACCCGTGATTTGAGACGCGATATCGGGGCAAAAAAGTCATTTTAAGAGGGATAGTAGTGGGTGGGAGGGGGGGTGTGGCGCAAAACGAGGATTTGCTGCTGAAAGAGGGGGTGAAAATCCGATTTTGCGGCGGAACCTATCCATTTTGTGCCCACGGAAGAGGATTTGATCGGTGGAGGAGGCATTTCGACTCTAGAGGGTGCTATTTCGACTCTGGAGGGCGGTATTTCGACTCTGCGGGGCGCTATTTCGACTCTGCGGGGCGCTATTTCGACTCTGGAGGCGCACATTTCGACTCTGCAGCGCCGCATTTCGACTTTGGAGCCCGCTATTTCGACTCTGTCCGCTATTTCTCCATTTTCCAGCACTATCTATTTCCCTTTTATGTAAAAAACACGCAGCCGCTCCGGCTGCGTGTTTCATCTTTCTGCTTGAATTAACAATATTGGGCGGTGCCTGGCACCAATTATCTCAATCGCGGATACAATTCCGAATTTTGGTGCCAGGCACCACCAGGGCAGGCACCACCCCTCAACCAGCCCCTCAATCAACCCCTCACCCCTCCATCGCTTCGGTGACTTTGTCGATGAGTTCGACGCCCTGGGAGTCGAGGTAGGCGAGTTTGGAGTCGATCAGTTCGTCGAAGTACGCGTTCCGGCCGAGCCCGAGGGACTCGAGGAGGTTTTGCGTTTCGATGAGGTCGAGCAAGGTGAGCTGCGGGTAGTCGTCACCGCTGAAGGTGCCGTCCGGCCGCGCCTGGTACCACAGGTCGCCGGTTTCGCGGATCCAGCCGCCGGCGTCCTGGCCGAACTGTTCGATGCCGGTGATGACGAGTTCCGCCGCATCCAAGTACTTCGATTCGCCTGTTTTGCCGTATGCCGACAGCAGGATTTTCAGACCGCCGAGTTCGTGGTTCAAGGAGGCATGCGTGAGCGGCGTGTCGGGATCGTCGTCGAAGTAGTCGACGATGAGCAGGCCGTCTTCGGTTTCGATCACCGAGCCCGCTTCGATCCGGTCCAGCAGGAAGTCCGCGTACAGCACGACGGCGCTTGAATCAGGGGCGGCGGCCGGCTCGAGCGCGGCGGTCTTGTCCAGGAAGAATGCCGTGTATTCGTTATAGCGCGTGTCGACGTACGGCGCATGGACGCCATACGCGTTTTTCAGCCATGTGCTCGTGTATTCGGTCGGCCAGCGGGTGCCGCCGAACTCCTCGAGGTACTGGAGCAGGTTCACCCGCGAATTCAGCACCATCGTCTCGAAGAAGGCGGCACCGGTTTTATTGTACCAGCGGAGTGCCACATCATCTTCGATCCGGCCGATCGTCCGCCCGTAGCCGAGTTTCGTGGACGGTTCGATCGAGTAGGGGAGCTTCGTGTACGGGCCGTCAGCCGTCAGCCAGTTCAGTTGCTCGGTCTGATGGTGCAGCGAGCGGTCGATCCAGTCGGCTTCCGTGCCGTCGTCGGAAAAGAGCGGCTCCGGCGACACGAGCGCCCACGATTCGCCGATCTCGCCCCGGTCGAGCGGGATCGTCTTCGACAGCCGGCCGTCGCTGAATTCCACGTTCCGCACTTCCGATTTCAGTTCCCGCAGCCGGCTCTCACCGCCGTCCGGATAAGTCGTCACGAGCGGTTCCGACACGTACACCTGCCCCTGCAGCAGCTCGCCCGACTCGAATTCGACCGTCCCGAACGGATTGACCGTCGGATCCATCCCGAAATCAGAGTGGTAGGCGTGTTCGACCGTCTCCGGATTCCAGTCCGTCACGTCGCCGCCCGCCAGCCCGCTGATCGCGGTATCGAGCGAGAAGGGGAGCGGGCCGTCATTCATGGCCCGTTCGAACAGGAACGTGCTGCCGTTCGTCAGCGTCCGTTCGGTCAGCGCGTACGTGCCGACGTCCATCCCGAGGAGGTTCAAGGTGTACGTCTTCGTCACATCCGTCGTCCCCTCGGTCACCTGCTCGGTGATTTCGGGTTCCGACACGGTCAAATAGGCAGGGGCTTCGAGTGCGACATCCAATCCTTTATTGGAATAAACGACTGTGCGCTCACCCGGCAGCACCAGCAGCAGTACGATGCCGGCAGCAAGCAGGAGAACCCCGGTCAACAAAATTCCGAGCCATTTGTTCTTCACCGTCTCATCCTTTCGTCCCGCGTTTTGCAAGTCCTAAAAACCGATTGAAGCCCGCCGGATGCGTCACGCGCAGCAGGGCGGCATACACAACCGCGCCGAGCGGCACGAGCACCGCGAGCTGAACGAGCGAATACCAGTCCTCCGCATGGAGCAGTTCCTGGGCGCCCCAGACGGCGACACCCATCACGACCGCGGGCACGATGACCCGCACCGCCATCGAGGCGAACTTCTTGAATTCATCCATGCCGAGGTCCTTGTAGACGACGATGACCGACACGGTGAAGTAATACACCGACACCGCGGACGCTGCAAACGCGAGCGCCGGGTAGCCGAAGTCATCGACGAGCAGCCAGTTCAGCACGAAGTTGACCGCGATCGTCGTCACCGAAATCCGGAACACGACCGCCGTCATGCCGCGCGCGTACATCGACTTCGACAGGATGAGCTGCATGCCCTGGAACACGATGATCGGCAAGTAGAACAATAACGCAATGTACGTGTTCTCCACGTCTTCCGGCGTATACTCGCCGCGGCCGTAGATGAAGTCGATGACCGCGTCGCCGACGACCCACAGGCCGATCGCCATCGGCACGAGCGTCACGAACGACAGCTCCATGCCGCGGAACACCGTGCCCTTGAACTTCTCCTTGTCCTCCGTCTGCTCCGACATCAGCGTGAAAATGATCGCCGCGAGCGTCGCCGCGTAAATCGCGTTCGGAATCGACACGAGGAGGGAGGCGTTGTTCAAATACGTCACCGCCGCATCGATCGTGCCGGCGGCGAAGGCTTTGTTGACGAATAAATTCACTTGCCCCACAACCGAATTCAGCAGTGACGGAACGATGAGGACGACGAACGCCTTGCGGAAATCCGCTTCCATCTTCAGCGTCGGCTGCCAGCTGTAATCCGATTTGATTAAATAAAACACCTGAATCGCCGCCCCGAGCACCGTCCCGAACACGAACCCGTACGCCACCGCGTAAATGCCCCACAAATCGCTGAATAAAAGTGCGAACACCGCCGCCATCAGCGTCGCCATCAGCTTCGACACGAGCGTCGGCACGAAAATGCGGCGCGACTGCAAGTACGATTCCAGCAGCCCGGCGAGCGCGATGAACGTCATAAAAATGAAGAACACCCGCGTCATGCCGATCGCGACTTCCGCCATCACCGGCGACATATCGCGGTAAATGAACTCCACGAGCGGCGCTGCGCCGAGCCAGCCGGCGAGCGACACCGCTGCGAAAATGAGCATCGTCCAATTCAAAAGCGCATTCGCATTCGCGTCCGTCGGATCCGAGCCGCTCGAGCGGCGCTTGATATACATCGGGAGGAACACATTATTGAAACCCGTCGCGATCATCGCCACAATGAGCGTAATGAATGAAAACGCGAGCAAATACCCGCTCGTGACCGCCGAGGCGCCGAACTCATACGCGACAATCGCTTCGCGCAAAAACCCCGACAGCTTCAGGAGCAGCGCCAGCCCCGTCGTCCAGATCGCCGCCTTCTTCAGACTCGACATGAGTCCACCTCTTTTCGGATGATAGCGTGAAAATTAATAGTTTTTGCGGTTTTTTTGCGGTGCCTGGCACCAATTATCTGACAATTGGTGCCAGGCACCTGCTGGGGCGCCGCAGAGTCGAAATAGCGCGCTGCAGAGTCGAAATAGAGCGCTGCAGAGTCGAAATGCGGCGCCGCAGAGTCGAAATAGCGCCTGCAGAGTCGAAATAGCGC
>NZ_NHTN01000005.1 GCF_002167005.1 Indiicoccus explosivorum | reverse complement strand
CCCCACGCCCGAAGGCGCTAGATCCTAAGTCTAGTGCGTCTGCCAGTTCCGCCACACCCGCATATTTAATTATCGTACAATAAATGGTGAGCCATGAAGGACTCGAACCTTCGACCCTCTGATTAAAAGTCAGATGCTCTACCGACTGAGCTAATGGCTCGAGGGTGGTGCCGGAGAAAGGAATCGAACCCTCAACCTACTGATTACAAGTCAGTTGCTCTGCCAATTGAGCTACTCCGGCGTCTGTATGGTGGAGGATGACGGGATCGAACCGCCGACCCTCTGCTTGTAAGGCAGATGCTCTCCCAGCTGAGCTAATCCTCCGTTATGTATGCCCAGCGACGTCCTACTCTCGCAGGGGGAAGCCCCCAACTACCATCGGCGCTAGAGAGCTTAACTTCCGTGTTCGGGATGGGAACGGGTGTGGCCTCTCTGCCATCATCACTGGACCTGTGTTTTGAAAGACAAGATTTATTATAGCAACTCTCACGAGTTTTACAACCCTTTTTATCGGGCTGCCGCCATTTTCTGTTCTCTCAAAACCGGATAACCGACATTGAATTTTTTTGGGTTAAGTCCTCGATCGATTAGTATTCGTCAGCTCCACATGTCGCCATGCGTCCACCCCGAACCTATCCACCTCATCGTCTCTGAGGGATCTTACTCACTTGCGTGATGGGAAATCTCATCTGGAGGGGGGCTTCATGCTTAGATGCTTTCAGCACTTATCCCGTCCACACATAGCTACCCAGCGGTGCCGTTGGCACGACAGCTGGTACACCAGCGGTGTGTCCATCCCGGTCCTCTCGTACTAAGGACAGCGCCTCTCAAATTTCCTGCGCCCGCGACGGATAGGGACCGAACTGTCTCACGACGTTCTGAACCCAGCTCGCGTACCGCTTTAATGGGCGAACAGCCCAACCCTTGGGACCGACTACAGCCCCAGGATGCGATGAGCCGACATCGAGGTGCCAAACCTCCCCGTCGATGTGAACTCTTGGGGGAGATAAGCCTGTTATCCCCGGGGTAGCTTTTATCCGTTGAGCGATGGCCCTTCCATGCGGAACCACCGGATCACTAAGCCCGTCTTTCGACCCTGCTCGACTTGTGGGTCTCGCAGTCAAGCTCCCTTCTGCCTTTGCACTCTGCGAATGATTTCCAACCATTCTGAGGGAACCGTTGGGCGCCTCCGTTACTTTTTAGGAGGCGACCGCCCCAGTCAAACTGCCCGCCTGCCACTGTCTCCCTGGCCGATGAGGCCAGCGGGTTAGAAGTTCAATACAGCCAGGGTAGTATCCCACCAGCGCCTCCGCGTAAGCTGGCGCTCACGCATCATTGGCTCCTACCTATCCTGTACAGGCTGCATCCAACTTCAATAGCAGGCTGCAGTAAAGCTCCACGGGGTCTTTCCGTCCTGTCGCGGGTAACCTGCATCTTCACAGGTACTATAATTTCACCGAGTCTCTCGTTGAGACAGTGCCCAGATCGTTACGCCTTTCGTGCGGGTCGGAACTTACCCGACAAGGAATTTCGCTACCTTAGGACCGTTATAGTTACGGCCGCCGTTTACTGGGGCTTCGGTTCGCACCTTCGCATTGCTGCTAAGCGCTCCCCTTAACCTTCCAGCACCGGGCAGGCGTCAGCCCCTATACGTCACCTTACGGTTTTGCAGAGACCTGTGTTTTTGCTAAACAGTCGCCTGGGCCTATTCACTGCGGCTCCCTCAGGCTCATCACCCGGGGGAGCACCCCTTCTCCCGAAGTTACGGGGTCATTTTGCCGAGTTCCTTAACGAGAGTTCACTCGCTCACCTTGGGATTCTCTCCCTGCCTGCCTGTGTCGGTTTGCGGTACGGGCACCTCCCGCCTCGCTAGAGGCTTTTCTTGGCAGTGTGAAACCGGGGACTTCGGGGACTTGCCCCTTCGCCGTCACAGCCTGGCGTTTCCGGGAATGGGATTTGCCTCATTCCCCGCCTCACTGCTTGGACGTGCATGACCAACAGCACGCTCACCCTATCCTCCTGCGTCCCCCCGTTGCTCGAACGGCGGGGAGGTGGTACAGGAATATCAACCTGTTGTCCATCGTCTACGCCTGTCGGCCTCGACTTAGGTCCCGACTGACCCTGAGCGGACGAGCCTTCCTCAGGAAACCTTGGGCTTTCGGTGGAAGAGATTCTCACTCTTCTTTCGCTACTCATACCGGCATTCTCACTTCTAAGCGCTCCACCGGTCCTTCCGGTCCGGCTTCGGCGCGGCTTAGAACGCTCTCCTACCATTGTCCATGCGGACAATCCGCAGCTTCGGTAATCCGTTTAGCCCCGGTACATTTTCGGCGCGGTGTCACTCGACCAGTGAGCTATTACGCACTCTTTAAATGATGGCTGCTTCTAAGCCAACATCCTGGTTGTCTGGGCAACGCCACATCCTTTTCCACTTAACGGATATTTGGGGACCTTAGCTGGCGGTCTGGGCTGTTTCCCTCTCGACGACGGATCTTATCACTCGCCGTCTGACTCCCAAACCTCTGTCGCTGGCATTCGGAGTTTGTCTGAACTCGGTAACCCGGGATGGGCCCCTCATCCAAACAGTGCTCTACCTCCAGGACAGAAATGGCTTGAGGCTAGCCCTAAAGCTATTTCGGAGAGAACCAGCTATCTCCAGGTTCGATTGGAATTTCTCCGCTACCCACACCTCATCCCCGCACTTTTCAACGTGCGTGGGTTCGGGCCTCCAGTGAGTGTTACCTCACCTTCACCCTGGACATGGGTAGATCACCTGGTTTCGGGTCTGCGACCCCTTACTCTGTCGCCCTGTTCAGACTCGCTTTCGCTGCGGCTCCGCCTTCTCGGCTTAACCTTGCAAGGAATCGCAACTCGCCGGTTCATTCTACAAAAGGCACGCCATCACCCGTTAACGGGCTCTGACTACTTGTAGGCGCACGGTTTCAGGGTCTGTTTCACTCCCCTTCCGGGGTGCTTTTCACCTTTCCCTCACGGTACTGGTTCACTATCGGTCACTAGGGAGTATTTAGCCTTGGGAGATGGTCCTCCCGGATTCCGGCGGAATTCCACGTGTTCCGCCGTACTCAGGATCCACTCGGGAGGGAACGGAGTTTCGGCTACAGGGCTGTTACCTCATCTTGCGGGCCGTTCCAGGCCGCTTCGCCTACTCCGTTCCTTTGTGACTCCCGTGTTGAGTGTCCTACAACCCCAGGAAGCAAGCTTCCTGGTTTGGGCTGTTCCCGTTTCGCTCGCCGCTACTTGGGGAATCGAGGTTTCTTTCTCTTCCTCCGGGTACTTAGATGTTTCAGTTCCCCGGGTGTGCCTTCGCCTGCGCTATGTATTCACGCAGCGATCCCGCCCCATTACAGGCGGGGGGTTTCCCCATTCGGAAATCTCCGGATCGACGCTTACGTACAGCTCCCCGGAGCATATCGGTGTTAGTGCCGTCCTTCTTCGGCTCCTAGTGCCAAGGCATCCGCCGTGCGCCCTTTCTAACTTAACCGCAGTTAAAAAGAGACCACAAATTGTGATTTCTTGGGTTGTTGCTTTCAATGTCGTGTTATCCAGTTTTCAAAGAACAGATGGATCAAATGGTGGAGCCTAGCGGGATCGAACCGCTGACCTCCTGCGTGCAAGGCAGGCGCTCTCCCAGCTGAGCTAAGGCCCCGTATTGGGAATTTCAAGAAGATGGTGGGCCTAAGTGGACTCGAACCACCGACCTCACGCTTATCAGGCGTGCGCTCTAACCAG
>NZ_NHTN01000049.1 GCF_002167005.1 Indiicoccus explosivorum | reverse complement strand
GGTCTTGCCACCCCTTATCTCGGTCTCGACACTCCTTATCTCGGTCCTGAAAGGGCTTATCTCGGGCTTGGCGGCGTTTATCTCGGTCTCGACGCCCCTTATCTCGGTCTCGACGCCCCTTATCTCGGTCTCGCCACCCCTTATCCCGGTCTTGCCACCCCTTATCTCGGGCTCGCCGCCGCTTATCCCGCTCTCGCCACCGCACTCAAAAAAACCACGCAGGCCGGGCTCCGGCCTGCGTGGTTTTCACTGTTCCTGACGTATTTTCCTTTCCAGTTCCCCGAGTAATTTCTGGAGTTCCCGGAAAGTGGTGCGATACTCGGATTCCGGGCCGCCGTACGGGTCAGAGACGTCTTCCGGTGAACCGCTCACGTATTCCTTCAGTGTGTAAATTTTATGGCCGGCTCCCGGGTAGCTTCGGATCAGCGATTCTTTGTGCGTTTTTGTCATGGTCAGGACGACGGTCGCCCATTCAATGTCTTCACTGCTTACGGAGCGCGAACGGTGATCGCTATCGATCCCTTCTTCCGTCAGTACGGTGCGGGCGTGGGCAGAGATCGGGCCGCCGCCGGCGAACAGGCCGGCGGAGCGCACATCGACGCCTTCCATCTCCTTGGCTTTCATGATTGCTTCGGCCATCGGGCTTCTGCATGTGTTTCCGGTGCAGACAAAGAAAATGTTCATCTTTCCCTCTCCTCCCTTTAACTGAACCATTTGTGATCGGCCGCTTTTTCGAGCCGGTTCATGAGCGCCGCGTCCTTGGCGTGGGCTTCGGTGATCGCGACCAGAATCAGGTCCGTATCGGTTTCATCACACATCCGCAGGCTCGTGTAGAGCATATCGGGACTGAGCGGGAAAGAATAATCCGCTGCCTCGGGCGGCGTCTCGCTCAGGACCGCCACTTTCTTTCCTTTAGTGTGCAAGTGATCGATCGCCAGGCTGACCAGCTTGCTCTTATCTTCGATCAGGTACACGGGCGCATCGGGCGCATAGTGGGTGTACTTCACGCCGGGCGACCGCGGAACGTTCCGCTTGCCTTCGCCGGAGACGCGCACTTTGCCGATCACTTCCTCCAACATTTCAGCAGTGGTGCTGCCCGGGCGGAGAATGACCGGCGGTACGGCGGTCATGTCGAGGACGGTCGATTCCAGTCCAAGGATGGACGGACCGCCGTCCAGGATGAGCGGGATTTTACCGTCCAGGTCATGCAGCACATGGCCGGCTGCCGTCGGGCTCGGTTTGCCGCTCAGATTGGCGCTCGGCGCCGCAATAGGCCGGCCGGTCTGCTTCAGGAGATTCCGGGCGATGGGATGATCCGGCATCCGCAGGCCGACTGTCGGCAGCCCCGCAGTGACGTTTTCCGGGAATGCCCCTTCTTTCGCCTGCAGCACGAGCGTCAGCGGGCCTGGCCAGAATGCATCCATGCAGCGGATGGCATCGGCCGGGACATCCTTCGCATAACGGAGCGCCATTTCCTTCGAGTCCACATGGACGATCAGGGGATTGTCGGCCGGACGCCCTTTGGCCGCGTAAATCGCCTCGACCGCTTCCGGATCCGTCGCATCCGCGCCCAAGCCGTATACGGTTTCAGTCGGAAACGCGACCGTCCCGCCGCTTTGCAGGATTTCCGCCGCTTCCCGGTAATGTTCCGGGTTGCCCGTGTCCTTCCCCACTTCCACGATTCTGGTTTTCATGCCTGTTCCCCCTCACTGGCTGATTCACCGGACGATGCAGAACACCATCCGGTCTTTGCCATTGATATCCTGTTTCACATAGACTTCAGCTTCCGGCAGCGCCGCTTTGAAATAGCCGCTGACCGCTCCGCCCTGGAGGTATCCGATTTCCACACCGGCCATTCCGGGTTTATTCAATAAAACCGGGAGCGCGGAGGCGAGCTCCTCATAAAGGGCGAGTCCGCCGCCATCGGCGAACAGCGCTTCATGGGGCTCGTGGTCCCGCACGGTATCCGGCAGCGACGGGGCTTCCTCCCGGCCGATGTACGGCGGATTGGACAAAATGACATCCCATTTCCGGCCTTCGAGCGGTTCTGTCAGGTGCCCCCTGCGGAAATCGATCGCTGCGCCGAGGCGGTCGGCATTGCGTTCCGCCGCAGCCAGCGCCGCTTCCGAAATGTCGGTCGCCGTCACGTCCGCTTCCGGCAGTTCGCACTTCATCGTAATGCCGATGATGCCGCTGCCCGTGCCGATATCCGCCACCGCGAGCGGCCGGTCACCGAAAATTTCCGGGATGCGGCGAAGTATTTCTTCGATCAGTTCTTCCGTTTCCGGACGCGGGATCAGCACATCCGGCCCTACCGCGAACTCCCGGCCGTAGAACATTTCCGTGCCGGTCAGGTGCTGGACGGGCACGCCCGCCGCATGCCGCCGGACGAGCTGCCGGAACGTTTCGCCGTCGTCCGGCCCGATTTCCTCCCGGAGAGACGCCAAGAGTCCGGTCCGATCCGTCCTGAGCACATGCTGCAGAAGCAGCGGCGCCGCCATCTCTTCCCGGCCGTGCTCTTTTAAATAAGAAGAAGCCCAATTCAGGGCCCCGATGATGCTATTATGCCTGCTGCTCATTGAGCGACTCCATCTTCGCCGATTGTTCTTCCACGATCAGCGCATCGACGATTTCGTCCATTTTGCCCGTCAAAATCTGATCGAGCTTCTGGATCGTCAGGCCGATCCGATGGTCCGTCACCCGGTTCTGCGGGAAGTTGTACGTGCGGATGCGCTCCGACCGGTCGCCGCTCCCGACAGCCGATTTCCGGACCGCGTCATATTCCGCCTGCGCTTCCTGCTGGAATTTGTCATACACCCGCGCGCGCAACACTTTCATCGCGGATTCTTTGTTCTTAATCTGTGATTTTTCGTCCTGGCACGTGACGACGATCCCCGTCGGCACATGGGTGAGCCGCACGGCCGACATCGTCGTGTTGACCGACTGGCCGCCCGCGCCGCTTGATGCATACGTGTCGACGCGGATGTCTTTTTCCTGGATGTCGACTTCCACTTCTTCCGCTTCCGCCAGACACGCGACCGTCGCCGTCGACGTGTGGATCCGGCCGCCGGATTCCGTTTCCGGAACCCGCTGCACACGGTGTGCGCCGTTTTCATACTTCAGCCGCGAATACGCGCCGTTTCCGCTGATCATGAACACGATTTCCTTAAAGCCGCCGAGTCCCGTCGGCGAAGCGTCCATGACCTGGACCTTCCAGCCTTTCGATTCCGCATAGCGGCTGTACATCCGGTACAAGTCCCCGGCGAACAGCGCCGCTTCATCCCCGCCGGCCGCCCCGCGCACTTCCATAATGACGTTCTTGTCGTCGTTCGGGTCTTTCGGCAATAAAAGAACGTGCAGCCGCTCTTCCAGCGCTTCCTTGCGCTCTTCGAGTTCCGTCACTTCTTCTTTCACCATTTCCCGCATGTCCGCATCGAGCCGGTCATCCAGCATGGTCTTCGCATCCGTCAGCTGACCGGATACGTCCCGGTACTCCCGGTAGACGTCCACCGTTTCCTGCAAGTCCGACTGTTCTTTCGAATATTCCCGGAGCTTTGCTGTATCGCTGACGACATCCGGATCGCTCAGCAGCTCATTCAGCCGGTCGTACCGGTCTTCCAGCGTCTGGAGCCGGTCAAAAATTCCGCTCATTCCGTCATTCCACCTCGTTTCAGGATTCCGTCACCGTCACGCCCGCCGGCACTTCATGGTGATGGCGGCAGCGCGGTTCATAGGCTTCCGATGCACCGACCAAAATGATCGGATCGTCCGCGCCCGCCGGCCGGCCGTCGATCAGCCGCTGCGTCCGGCTCGCCGGTGATCCGCAGACGGTGCAGACCGCCTGCAGCTTCGTCACCTGCTCGGCAACCGACAGCAGCCGCGGCATCGGCCCGAACGGCTCTCCCCGGAAATCCTGGTCGAGCCCCGCCACGATCACCCGGAATCCGTGATCCGCGAGCTGCTGGACGGCATCGGTGATTTTCTCATCAAAAAATTGTGCTTCATCTATGGCAATCACATCGAACTCATCTGAAATAAAGGACTGGATCTCGTCAGAATGGCTGATCGGATGCGCAATCACCGTCGAGCCGTTATGTGAGACAACCGCCTCTTCGCTGTACCGATCGTCGATCTTCGGCTTGAAGACCGCGATTTTCTGCTTTGCGAATTGTGCCCGGCGGATCCGGCGGATCAGTTCCTCCGATTTCCGGAAAACATGCTCCCGCAGATCAGCTCCACCCAGCCCGACTGTTTCATTACGTACATTCTTTCGTCTGCTCCCTTCGCCATTCGGTCTACCTCTTATCATACCGAAAAACGGGACCGATTTCCGCACTTTTTTCAGAAACAGACAGAAATCCCGTTCGCGGCGCAGACATGAAAATACCCGGCGCGCAGCGGGCTGCATGCCGGGTATCCGTGGTCTCAAATTACTGATTGTCTGATTTGATACCGTATTTTTTGTTGAAGCGGTCCACACGGCCATCCGCTGCTGCGAATTTCTGACGACCTGTGTAGAATGGGTGGCATTCGTTGCAAACCTCTACACGGATGTCCTCTTTAACGGAACCTGTTTCGAACGAGTTGCCGCAAGAGCATGTGACTGACGCTGCTTTGTAATCTGGGTGAATTGCTGCTTTCATAGTTAAAATCTCCTCCTGCCCTGATCCATCCGGAACAGAGTTTTACGGTTGATGACCTTTGCCTTACACGGCTCTTCAGGCCGTATATGCACGGGTTCCTTTGACTTACAAAGAACAGTATAACAAGGCCCGGCGCCGCATGCAACATGTTTGCTCATGTTTTTCAAGCGGCCGAAGTTACATACAGAGAATCTTTAAATTACTCTTGCCTTCGGCAAAAACCGCTCGCTTGCCGGTGACAAAGCGGCTGCGGACCGAAAAACCCATGCGCTTTCCGCGGACGAACGGACAAGCCTCCTCCGCCTCCGCTGTCTGCGTGCGGGGTCTTGTTCCGTCCGTTTTTCCGCAGGAGTCGCATGGGCACGTCTCCGCAGCCGGATGGCCTCCAAACGTCTCACAATTTTCGCCTCGCAAGATTCATGGATTCCTGTATCACGCCGCTCACTTTCATCACAATGCCAAGACGTGTATTCAGCAGCAGACATGTTATATGTAATGTCTACCGGGCGATACAAGCAAAGCAGCTGTCAGGCTTGCCATATGGACAAGCCTTTTATCTGAAATAAGGAAGAATGAGCGGCAGGCGGCGAATGAACGGGGAAGATTCTCTGACCCGTTCATTTGCGATGAGCACGCGTAGCGGCGCAGGAGCACCGGTTTTTGACGGCGAGATTTCCGGACCGCCCTGGCAGCTGGCGCGACGTCCTGTCGCGCCAGCTGCATGTCCCACTTCCTGTGGGGCAGAAAGCGTCCGCCTGGAGCGATTTCTTCCTAATAACAGAAGATCAAAGGCTGCAATTCTACAGCAGTCCTTTGCTGCTCCGGTGCGCTTTGATTTCGCCGGTGAGCTGGTCGAAGAATTCTTCGTTCGATTTGGTCTGGCGCAGTTTGCGCAGGAAGCGTTCGCCGAAATCAGGCGTATCGGAGAACGTCTTGCGGATGAGCCAAAGTTTTTCGAGCTGGTCGGGATCAAGCAGCAGCTCTTCTTTGCGGGTGCCGGAGCGGCGGACGTCGAGCGCCGGGAAAATGCGGCGTTCCGCCATGCTGCGGTCCAAGTGGAGCTCCATGTTGCCCGTCCCTTTGAATTCTTCGTAGATGACTTCGTCCATCCGCGATCCCGTGTCGATGAGTGCGGTGGCCAGGATTGTCAGGCTGCCGCCCTCTTCGATGTTGCGGGCCGCCCCGAAGAAGCGTTTCGGCCGGTGGAACGCCGCCGGGTCGATACCGCCAGACAGCGTCCGCCCGCTCGGCGGGATGACCAGGTTATATGCACGGGCGAGCCGGGTGATCGAATCCATGAGGATGATGACATCCCGCTTATGTTCGACGAGGCGCATCGCCCGCTCCAGGACGAGTTCCGCCACTTTCACATGATTGTCCGGTACTTCATCGAATGTCGACGACACGACGTCCGCATCCACGGACCGTTCGATATCCGTCACTTCTTCCGGGCGCTCGTCGATGAGCAGCACGATGAGTTCCGCTTCCGGGTGGTTCGTGGTGATGGAATTGGCGATTTCTTTCAGCAGCATCGTCTTGCCCGCTTTCGGCGGCGCGACGAGGAGTCCGCGCTGGCCGAAGCCGACCGGGGCCACGAGGTCGATGATGCGGCTTGACAGCTGGCCCGCTGTTGTTTCGAGCTGGATCTGGCGGTCCGGATAAAGCGGTGTCAGGCCCGGGAAATGGACGCGTTCCTTTGCCACTTCCGGGTCTTCGCCGTTGACCGCTTCCACTTGAAGGAGGCCGAAGTAGCGCTCGTTTTCCTTCGGCGGGCGCACTTTGCCGGAGACTTTATCGCCGTTCCGGAGGTCGAACCGGCGGATTTGTGAAGCGGAGATATAGATGTCCTGTGAACTCGGGGAGTAATTGATCGGCCGGAGGAACCCAAACCCTTCCGATTGGATGATTTCCAGGACGCCTTCCATGAAAAAGAACCCTTCCTGTTCCGCCCGCGTCTTCAGGATGGCGAAGATCAGTTCTTTCTTGGTCAGTTTGCTGTAGTTCGTCAGCTTGTACTCTTTCGCCAGTGAATACAGCTCTTTAAGTGTCATATTCTCCAGAGAGGAGATGGTTATTGTCGTCATTTATTGTACACCACGCTTATCGGATTTTTGGGATGTTGGATGGAATGCATGTGTGGGTGGTTTGAAAAGAATGAATAGAAGGAGCCCGGCTGGCCGCCGGGCAGTAAGGGTTTCTGTTCAGTCATTCATGACAAGATTCGGTTTTTTCTTGAGGCTGTGCTGTCCTTCGACAAAACGGACAGTGCCGGATTTCGCCCGCATGACGAGCGAGTGGGTCATGCTCGACGTGCCGGAGACCCGCACACCGCGGAGCAGTTCCCCTTCCGTGACGCCGGTTGCAGCGAAAATGGCATCGTCGCCTTTGACGAGGTCGTCCATCATGAGGACCCGGTCCACGTCGAGGCCCATCTTCCTGCAGCGCTCCGCTTCCTCTTCACTCTGCGGAAGCAGCCGCCCCTGCAGTTCGCCGCCGAGGCATTTCAGCCCGACAGCCGCGATGACGCCTTCCGGTGCACCGCCGGAGCCGAACAGGATGTCCACACCTGTCTGCGGGAAAGCGGTGTTGATCGCGCCCGCGACATCGCCGTCGCTGATCAGTTTGATCCGTGCGCCGGCATCCCGGATCTGTTCGATGATGTGCTCATGGCGCGGTCTGTTCAGCACGGTCGCCACGACGTCCTCGATGTCTTTGTTCTTCGCTTTGGCCACTGCCCGGAGGTTGTCGATGATCGGCGCGTTGATATCGATTTTCCCGACCGCTTCCGGCCCGACCGCGATTTTGTCCATGTACATGTCAGGCGCGTTCAGCAAGTTCCCGCGGTCCGCAATCGCCAGCACCGCCAATGCGTTCCAGCCGCCTGAAGCCACGATGTTCGTCCCTTCGAGCGGGTCGACTGCCACGTCCACTTCCGGGCCGTGTCCCGTTCCGAGTTCCTCACCGATATACAGCATCGGGGCTTCGTCCATCTCCCCTTCACCGATCACGACGACTCCCTGCATCGGAATCGTATCGAAAACTGTACGCATCGCGCTTGTCGCCGCGTCATCCGCTTCGTTCTTGAGCCCGCGGCCCATCCATCGCGCAGAAGCGATGGCTGCCGCTTCCGTTACACGGACCAGTTCCATCGATAAACTTCGTTCCATTTTCCAGCCTCCCCGTCAATGCTATCGTTTTTATTGTAGCATATTCCATTCCGGGACAGAGCGGAACTTTCAGCCGCGCGACTCCGGATTCGAACCGGACACGGGTGTCACGGTTTCCTTGCGGATGTCCGCTCCGAGCGCGCTGAGGCGGCTAATCAGATCGGCGTATCCCCGCTCCACGTGGTGGATATCCCGGACTTCCGTCTCGCCTTCCGCCAGCAGGCCGGCGATCACGAGGGCGGCGCCGGCCCGGAGGTCGCTCGCCTTGACAACCGCCGCGCTCAGCGGCGTCGGACCGAAGATGACGGCCATGGACCCTTCGACGCGGCCTTCCGCATTCATGCGGCGGAGTTCATCGATATGCTTGAAGCGGGCGGAATAGATCGTGTCCGTCACGATCGACGCCCCTTCCGCCTGCGTCATGAGCACAGAAAACGGCTGCTGGAGATCCGTCGCCAGCCCCGGGTAGACGAGTGTCTTGATGTCCACCGCTTTTAGCGGCCCCGCCTTCGGGATGAAGATGGATTCTTCGCCTTCTTCGATTTCCACGCCCATTTCACGGAGCTTCGCTATAAGCGCTTCAAGGTGGAACGGGATGACGTTGTCGATCCGGATGCCGTCTCCGGCCGCCGCCGCCATGATCATGAACGTTCCGGCTTCGATGCGGTCCGGGATGATGGAATGGCGCGTGCCGTGCAGTTCTTCAACGCCGTCGATGCGGATCACGCTCGTGCCGACCCCTTTGATTTTTGCGCCCATATTAGTCAGGAGCGTCGCCACATCGATGATTTCCGGCTCTTTCGCCGCGTTTTCAATGATGGTCTGGCCTTTTGCCAGCACGGCCGCCAGCATGATGTTGATGGTCGCGCCGACACTCGCCACATCCAAGTAAATCTTCGCGCCGTGCAGTTCCTCCGCCCGGAGATAAATCGCGCCGTGTTCGTTCGTCACGGTGGCGCCGAGCGCTTCAAAGCCTTTGATATGCTGATCGATCGGACGCGGGCCGAGGAAGCAGCCGCCCGGCATGCCGATCACCGCATGTTTGAAGCGGCCGAGCATTGCGCCCATCATATAGTAGGAAGCCCGCAGTTTTTTGACATTGCCGTTCGGGAGCGGCATATCCGTCATTTCGTCCGTGTTGATTTCCATCGTGCCGTTTTCGAATGACACGCTGCCGCCGATCTCTTCAAGGATGCTTTTCAGCGTCCAGACATCCGAGATTTCCGGCAGACCGTCGATTTGAACAGGTGAATTCGCCAAAATGGAAGCGGGAATGAGTGCCACCGCACTGTTTTTCGCTCCATTCACTTTAATGGTGCCTGACAGGCGTTTCCCGCCCCTGATTTTGTATACGTCCATACCGATTCCCCTTACTCTGTCTTCCGTTTTTCCCAATCCGCCAGGAATGCGTCGATTCCTTTATCGGTCAGCGGGTGCTTGAACATCTGCTGCATGACTTTGATCGGCATGGTGCCGATGTGTGCGCCGTTCAGTGCAGCTTCCGTCACGTGCTGCGGGTGGCGGATCGACGCTGCGATGATTTCCGAATCAATGCCGTGGAGCGAGAAGATCTCCGCAATCTGCGCGATGAGGTCCATGCCGTTGTGGCCGATATCATCGAGTCTGCCGAGGAACGGCGACACGAACGACGCGCCGGCCCGCGCTGCAAGAAGCGCCTGGTTCGCCGAGAAGATGAGCGTCACGTTCGTCTTGATTCCTTCATCGGTGAGCACTTTACAGGCTTTCAGCCCCTCCGGCGTCATCGGCAGCTTGACCGTGATGTTCGGTGCGATCGCCGCCAGTTCCCGGCCTTCCTTCAGCATGCCTTCCGCGTCGAGCGAGATGACTTCACCGCTGATCGGACCGTCCACCAAATCCGCGATTTCCTTCAGCCGGTCATGGAATGAAACATTCTTCTCCTTCGCCACAAGGGACGGATTCGTGGTCACGCCGGAAAGGATTCCCCACGAGTGCGCTTCTTTGATTTCATCGAAGTTTGCTGTGTCAATAAAAAATTTCATCCTGAACATTCCTCCTGAATACCGGAAAAGAGAGAAGATGCCATTCGGACCTTCTCTCTTATTCCGTTATGATTATCCTATTATGCCTTTTGTGAACTGCCGAAGTCGCGCATTTTACCCTTGACGGTGTTTTTGATCGCTTCGCGTGCCGGTCCGAGATATTTGCGCGGATCGTACACGTCCTGATCATTGTTCAGCACATCGCGGATCGCCTTGGAAGCGGCGATCTGGCTTTCCGTGTTGACGTTGATCTTCGCTGTGCCGAGTGAAATCGCCCGCTGGACGTCTTTCAGCGGAATACCGGTGCCGCCATGCAGCACGAGCGGAACATCGGACTGTTTTGAGATGATCTCCATTTCCTCGAATCCGAGGTTCGGTTCCCCTTTGTACGGTCCGTGGACGGAACCGAGCGCCGGCGCGAGGCAGTCGATGCCGGTCTGCCCGACGAGCTGCCGGCACTCTTCCGGATCCGCGTAAATGACGCCGTCCGCGATGACATCGTCTTCCTGGCCGCCGACGACACCCAGCTCGGCTTCAACGGAGACGCCGCGCGCGTGGGCGTATTCGACGACTTTCTTCGTGATTTCCACGTTCTCTTCGAAAGGATGATGGGAAGCATCGATCATGACGGATGTAAAGCCCGCATCGATCGCTTCTTTGCACTTCTCGAAGCTCGAGCCGTGATCGAGATGGATGGCGACCGGTACGGTGATGCCGAAATCTTCGATCAGCCCTTTCACCATCTGGACGACCGTATAGAATCCGCCCATGTACCGGGCGGCACCTTCAGAAACACCGCAGATGACCGGTGACCCTTCCTCCTGGGCGGCCTGCAGGATCGCCTGGGTGAATTCAAGATTGTTCAGGTTGAACTGCCCGATGGCGTAGCCTTCCTGCTTCCCTTTTATCATCATTTCTTTCATTGAAACCAATGGCATATGTTGTCCTCCTAGATTCACTGTATAACAATTCCTTCCCTATCATACCAAAAACCTCTGGCATTGACCAATAGGCTGGAGCATCAATTCTCCAGCACCCGGTTCACTTCATCGCGGACTTCGAATATATCGAACGGCTTGGTGAAATAACGAACCGCACCGAGTGAGACGGACTCCTCGATCAAGTCCAATTCCCCGTAAGCCGTCATCATCATGATCGGCAGTTCCGGTTTCTGCGACTTCAGCCGTTTGAGGATCTCAATGCCGTTCATGCCGGGAATCTTCATATCGAGCAGCACGGCATCCGGCGCGGTTTCATCCGCCTGCCGCAGCGCTTCGATCCCATTGGATGCAAGAACGGTGTGATAGCCTTCTTTCCTGAACACTTCCTCGAGAAGAAGCCGGATGCCTGGCTGATCGTCCACAATCAAAATGGTTTTCACTGCCTGCACCCCCTTTTTCTCTCATTGTACCTGTTTTCATCCGCTTCTGCTTATCTGGTATACTTTTTCAGTGAGGTGAAGGAAATGAAAATGCTGACAACCCAGCTGACCGGTCTGCTGCAGCGGATCGGGAAGCATGAAGCGGCCATCGAAGATACCGCCCGGGTCATGGCGCAGGCCGCCATCGGCGAAGGGACGGTCTATCTTGCCGCTTTCGGCGAAATGGAAGCGGTGTCGGCGGCCGCCTTCCACGGCCCTGAACCGCTTCGTTCCGCCAAGCGCTGGCAGCCCGGGACCGAACTGACAAGCGCAGATCGCATCTGGATCCTGGCCCGTAAGGACGAAGGGGCGGAACTGGCGGCGGCGCTTACGGACCAGTTCATCCCGTTCGCTTATTTGAGCGCCGAGACGTATGACAATACAGACGCCGACGCATTCCTGTCGCTTGGCATCGACAAGGGGCTGCTTCCGGATGACTCCGGCGGGCGGACTGTCGTCCCCCACGGACTCGCTGCCCTTTTCGTCTACCATGCCGTCAAACTGGTGTTTGATGAAATGCTGGCTGACTAGAAATCAAGGCTCCCGCACAGCTTGCAGCGGGAGCCTTTTGACTTTCAAAAAATTTATAATTGAAGAATTCGCTTCCGGCGGACGCTTTCGGGCACACAGGAAGTGGGTCATGCAGCTGACGCGACAGGACGTCGCGCTGGCAGCTGCCAGGGCGGTCCGCGAGCCGCTTCGACCGCCAGCGGTCTCCAGAGTCTTGCTTCGTCTGCTTATCCCGCAGGAGTCCTGCAAGTTCTGCTTCCCCCTTAATCTTTAATCTACTGCTGTTCTGCAATGAAAAGGAAAAAAACCATGCCAAAAACCGTGTGCTCCTGCATCGCTTCGCTGCTTCGTCACAAAGGCAGCCCTCACAGGGTTCGGTCTACCTTTCCTGCGGAAAAACTGGCTGTCCGAGACCCCGCAAACCCGCGTCAGCGGGTGCGGAGGCTCGGCAGTCAGTCCGCGGAAAGGGCATGGATTTTCCTTATTCTCCTGTATGCTCCAGCGAAGCACGGATGAATTCGCGGAACAGCGGCTGCGGGCGCGTCGGGCGCGAGACGAATTCAGGGTGGAACTGGCATGCGACGAACCACGGATGATCCGGCAGTTCGATGATTTCGACCAGTCTGCCGTCCGGGCTTGTGCCGGAAAAGATGAAGCCGGCCGCTTCGAACTGCTCGCGGAATTCATTATTGAACTCATAGCGGTGACGATGGCGCTCGTAGACAAGCTCCTCGCCGTACGCTTCGAACGCCTTCGAATCCTGCTGGAGCTTCGCCGGGTACAGGCCGAGCCGGAGCGTGCCGCCGAGGTCTTCGATATCCTTCTGTTCCGGCAGCAAGTCGATGACCGGATATGCCGTTTCGGCTGCCAGTTCCGCCGAATGGGCGGCATCGAGCTTCATGATGCTCCTTGCGAATTCCACCGACGCCAGCTGCATGCCGAGGCAAATGCCGAAAAACGGAACCTTGTTTTCACGCGCATAGCGGATCGCGGCGATTTTCCCTTCCACGCCCCGATCGCCGAATCCGCCGGGGACGAGCACTCCTGAACAGCCGTCCAGCAGTTCCGCGGCATTCGCTTCTGAAATCTGTTCCGCGTTGATCCACTTCACTTCGATGTCCGAGTCGAAGGCATAACCGGCATGCTTCAATGACTCGACGACGGAAATGTAGGCGTCCTGCAGCTCGACATACTTGCCGACGAGCCCGATCTTGACGGTTTTCTTCAAGTTCTGCACCCGGTGGATCAATTCTTTCCATTCGTCCATGTCCGCTTCCGGCGCATCGATGCCGAGGTAATCGAGCACGATGTCGTCCATCTTCTGGGCTTGGAGGTGAAGCGGGATTTCGTACAGCGTTTCCGCGTCGCGCGCTTCGATCACTTCGTTCGGACGGATGTCACAGAACAAAGCGATTTTGTCTTTCATTTCCTGCGGAACCGGCTGTTCTGTCCGGACCACGATGATGTTCGGCTGGATTCCGAGCGACCGCAGTTCCTTTACGCTGTGCTGGGTCGGCTTCGTCTTCATTTCACCGGCGGCGCGGATGATCGGAATAAGCGTACAATGGATATACATGACATCTTCGCGGCCGAAATCGTGGCGCATCTGGCGGATCGCTTCGAGGAACGGCAGTGATTCGATATCGCCGACGGTCCCCCCGATTTCCGTGATGACGACATCGGCGTGCGATTCTTTACCGGCCCGGACAAGCCGGTCCTTGATTTCGTTCGTGATATGCGGGATGACCTGCACCGTCCCGCCGAGGTAGTCCCCCCGCCGTTCCTTTTTGATGACAGTGGAATAGACTTTCCCGGTCGTCACGTTCGAATATTTATTGAGGTTGATGTCGATGAACCGCTCGTAATGGCCGAGATCGAGATCGGTCTCCGCGCCGTCCCCCGTCACAAACACTTCCCCGTGCTGGTACGGGCTCATCGTCCCCGGGTCAACGTTGATATACGGATCGAATTTCTGGATGGTCACGTTCAGTCCCCGGTTTTTCAGCAGTCTGCCGAGCGATGCGGCGGTGATCCCTTTTCCGAGTGATGATACGACCCCGCCTGTCACGAAAATGTACTTAGTCACGCTTTTTTCCTCCTCTGAAATCAAAAAATAAAAGCGCTCCACCTGCCTCTGCAGGGGGAGCGCATCGCTTGTTCGGTCATTTCTCCCTTTTTAGGGAGCCCAATAAAATCTTATCCGCTGAAGGAGCGGAAGTCAAGGTAAATCGCCGTCGTCACTTCAGACCGTCTTCGCTGTCCGACTCTTCGTCGGAGGAATCGCTGTCTTCGTCCTCGTCTTCGACGACCAGTCCGTCGCCGATCTCATCCACGTCATCATCGTCGTCGTCATCGAAATCGAGCGTTTCGACTCCGTCATCCGGCAGGTCGTCCTCGTCATCCGAGTCATCCGAGTCATCCGCCGAATCGTCGTCCTCTTCGTCCTCATCATCGTCCTCATCGAATTCGTCGAATTCATCGAGGTCTTCGTCGTCGAGGTCTTCCGTTTCATCCTCTTCTTCTTCGACCGCTTTTTTCTTCGATTTTTTCTTGCGGGCTTTGACAGTCGGCGCCGACTCTTCCTCGATCTGCTCCACCGGATACCATTCGCGGAGGCCCCAGCGGTTTTCGCCGAGGATCAGAAAACGGCCGTCCACGTTCAGGTCCGTATAGAACTGGACGAAGCGCTGCGTCATTTCGTCTTTCGGCACGCCGAGGAGTTTCGTCAGTTCATCGACGAGTTCCTGGTATGTCATCGTCTCGCGCCGTTCTTCGAGCACGGCGAACGCGAGGTCGATCAGTGATTCTTCCTGAAGTTCTTCCTGTGACAGTTCCTGTATATTCAATACATGCACTTCCCTTCTCGTCGCATTAACTTATTCATTATATCTAAACCGCGCCCTGCCGGCTACCGGGATTTCCTTTTCGCCCGAAGCCCCATCCGGATGCCCACGGCGAATAAATAAATCGACAGCAGCAGGAGGGGGATCGAACCGAGCTGCTCATTGTACAGCAGAAACACCAGCACGATGCAGATGACCGGGAATATGAAGAATAGAATCTGTTTCATCTGCCCGCCCCTTCCGTTTCTTTTATTATAGCGAAGATGCATGGCGGTTGTGAACCGTGGCGGGAAGCTGCGCTGCCGGGTTTATTCTCGAACCCCCCTCGTTTATTCTCGAAAATGTGCTTTTTATTCTCGAAACCACTTCATTTATTCTCGAAA
>NZ_NHTN01000048.1 GCF_002167005.1 Indiicoccus explosivorum | reverse complement strand
GTTCAGTTTTCAAGGTTCAGAAGGCGCTGCGTCGTTTGCAGCAACTTTATTAAGTTACCATACAAGCCGCTTTCTAGTCAAGAATTATTTTTCGTTTTCTTGATATCTCCAACGCGACTTAACTATGTTATCAATTCATTTAGTACAAGTCAACATTTTTAAGCTAACTTATTTTCAGAGCAACGTTCATCACTATACCATCCTGCCGGTTTTTACGCAAACCATTTGATAAAGAAAGACCGAAAGGAAAACCTTATCCTTTCGGTCTGTTAATATTTAAAATTAATCTCGGTGACGCATTTGCGGGAACAGCAGCACATCACGAATTGATGGAGAATCGGTCAGCAGCATTACGAGGCGATCGATTCCGATACCCAGCCCGCCAGTCGGCGGCATACCATATTCCAGTGCTTCAATAAAATCTTCATCCATTTCATGCGCTTCATCGTTGCCAGCCGCTTTTTCTGCAAGCTGAGCTTCAAATCGTTCCCGCTGATCAATCGGATCATTCAGCTCTGTAAAAGCATTGGCATGCTCCCGCCGGACAATGAAAAGCTCGAACCGGTCAGTGAACCGTTCATCATCCGGATTCTTTTTTGCAAGCGGGGAAATTTCAACAGGGTGACCATATACAAATGTTGGCTGCACGAGATTTTCTTCGACTTTTTGTTCGAAAAACTCGTTCAGAATATGTCCGACTTCCATAGAATCTTTAATTTCTATTCCATGCTCCTTTGCTAACGCATGCGCTTCTTCTGTTGTCATCTGTCGCCAGAAATCCACTCCTGTAAATTTCTTAACTGCATCTGCAATATGGAGTCTTTCCCAACCTGGAGCGAGATTAATTTCATCGTCTCCATAGCGGACCGTCGTCGTTCCAAGCACATCCTGGGCAATATGGGCAATTAAATTCTCCGTCAAATTCATAATATCCTCGAAGTCAGCATAAGCTTCATAGAGCTCTAGCATTGTGAATTCGGGATTATGCCGGGTGGAAATTCCTTCGTTCCGAAAAACCCGTCCAATCTCATATACTTTTTCCAAACCACCGACAATCAGTCGCTTTAAGTGCAGTTCGATAGCAATCCGCATGAACAAAGCCATATCTAATGCGTTATGGTGAGTCGTAAACGGACGGGCAGCCGCCCCTCCTGCAATGGAGTGCAGCATCGGTGTTTCTACTTCGAGGAATCCGGCATCATCCAAGTAACGGCGCATCGACTGAATGATTCGGCTCCGCAAAATAAAAGTCTCTCTGCTCTCTTCGCTCGCAATCAGATCAAGATACCGCTGGCGATAGCGCTGCTCGACGTCTTTCAATCCATGGAATTTATCCGGTAGAGGCCGTAAAGCTTTCGACAGAAATGTCAGTTCAGTCGCTTTTACAGAAAGTTCGCCAACTTTCGTTTTAAAAACAGTTCCTTTTACTCCAATAATATCTCCTAAATCAGCTGAGTTGAACCAGCCATATGTTTCTTCACCAACGGCATCCTGCCGAACATAGATCTGGATTTGACCGGCGAGATCTTGAAGATGGGCGAAACCGGCTTTCCCTTTTCCCCGCTTAGTCATCAGGCGTCCCGCAATCACAACCACATGCGGTGTTTCAGCCAATTCATCTTTTGAATACTGCTCATACTGGCTTTTAATTTCAGCGGTTGAATGGGTGCGTTCGAAGCGGCTTCCGAACGGGTCTGCTCCATGCTCCCGGAACTCCTGCATCTTTTGGCGCCTTACCCTCAACTGATCATTCAATTCTTCTGACATTGCCTTCACTCCTTCTGATTATAAACCGGCTCAATTTTTATCATTTCCCTATTGTACACAATTTCCGTGTATGCACACAAAAAAGCCGCCACATCATGTAGCAGCCCGTCCGACCGAAACTAAACAGTGCTGATAAGAGTCTCGCAATCACGTTCTGTTTAATTGGCCATAAAGCGGATAATTGGAATTCGCCCTTCGATCGGTCTTATGGAGCGGAGTTTCTCCTGTATTTAAAAGCTCAGCCAACGTTTAAGCGATTCAGATTACCGGTTGGCTGCAGAGTCATTCTGTTAATTCGAGAAATGTTGAAACATCAACCGCTTCGCGGTAGAGTCTGACTTCCCCTTCCGCTTTTCGGATTAAATCTCGGTAAAGACGATCGCTATGCGGTTCCTTCAATTCCCTATTAAGTTCAGCAAGCGGGACGAGGACAAACGCCCGCTCCCGCATTCTCGGATGGGGGATGGTAAGTCTCTCTGTTTCAATATTGTCTTGATTATAAAGCAAAATGTCAAGGTCTATCGTTCGGGGTCCCCACCGGACTGTCCGTTCCCTTTCCAACTGCCGTTCAATATCCTGACAAACCGAAAGAAGTTCTTCCGGCCCGAATTTTGTCCAAATCTGAACTGCAGCGTTCAAAAAATCTGCCTGATCTGTTAATCCGACCGCAGCTGTCTCATAGACAGCTGAAATTTTTTTGACTTCTGTCCCCGGAATGGAATTTAATAGTTTCACTGCCTGCTGAAGTTTGGAAAGGCGGTCACCTATGTTAGAGCCGATCGACAGATAAACATTGTTCATGGTCGGTCCCTTGTAATATCGACGGCAACGGAACGATAATGTCCGGGGATTGGCGGATCCGGTTTTTCAAAATGAACCTGGACCGATCGAACGATGAAGTAATTTTCCAAAATGGCAGCTGCCACTTTTTCAGCCACCGCTTCAATCAGTTTTTTAGGCTCTCCTTCCACTATAGAACGGCAAAGATTATATACTTCTCCATAGTGTACCGTTTTCTCTAAATCATCTGTCTCGCCGGCCTGTCTTAAATCAATTGAAAGAGAGACCGAAAGACGGAAACGCTGACCTAGTTTTGTTTCTTCCGGCAGAACGCCATGGTAACCGTAAAACTCCATGTCGGTAATGTGAATTCGGTCCATTAATCTGCCTCCTTGATCGTCTGCTTACCTGTCAGGATATCCATCATCCGAATGGTGCGCACAGTCTCTTTCACGTCATGCACCCGGACAATATGACAGCCTTGCTGAACTCCATAGCAGACAGTCGCGAGTGAACCCTCAAGCCGTTCGTTAGCGGGCGCACCGCCCAAGGCTTTTCCAATGAATGATTTGCGCGAAGTTCCGAGCAGAACAGGATAGCCGAGTTTTGTGAACCGGCCGAGCAGCTGCATCATCTCCACGTTATGGACAGCGGTTTTGCCAAACCCGATACCCGGATCAAGCCAGATTTGTTCTCGTTTCACTCCTGCCTTAAGTGCTATCTGGATGCTTTCTTCAGTATCCTGTTTCACTTCCTCCCAAAAGTCTGTGTATACCGCTTTTTTCCGGTTGTGCATCAAAATGATCGGCACCTCATATCGTGCCGCCAAGTCCGCAATCGCCCGATCATGTTTAGCACCCCATATATCATTGATAATGTCTGCTCCCGCCTCAAGGGCTGCTTCTGCAACTTCCGCTTTATATGTATCGATCGATACCGGAATGCCGAGCTGTCTTTTCAATTCCTGTATTACAGGAACGACCCGTTCTTTCTCTTCTTCAACGGAAACCGCCTCATAGCCCGGACGGGTCGATTCGCCGCCGATATCAATGATATCTGCACCGTCTTCCACCATCTGATGAGCACGCAACACCGCCCGTTCAACTGAATTGAATTTTCCGCCATCCGAAAATGAATCAGGCGTTACATTCAAAATCCCCATGACTCTTGTTTTTTCGTTGAAATCAAACATCTTTCTACGCACCTTTCATTTTGATTCTAAATTCATTTTATCGCGAAATTCTTTCCAATATAAAAAGAAAAGCATGCAGTCTGCATGCTTTCCGGCTTGTTTTATTACTTTTCGTCGAACTGATAAAGTGGTGTGCTCAAATAGCGCTCTCCGTTGGACGGTAAGACGGTGAGGACTTTTTTGCCTTTACCGAGGCGTTTGGCTACCTGGAGAGAGGCATAAATCGCCGCTCCGGAGGAGACACCTCCGAGAATGCCTTCCTGTCGCGCCAATTCACGTGCTGTTTCATATGCCTGTTCGTTTGTCACTTGAATCACTTCATCATAGATTTTGGTGTCGAGGACATCCGGCACAAATCCTGCTCCGAGTCCTTGGATTTTGTGCGGTCCTGGTTCTCCTCCCGAAAGGACTGCCGAATCTGCCGGTTCCACTGCTGCAATTAAGATTTCAGGGTATTTCTTCTTCAGCACTTCACCGGCTCCCGTGATAGTCCCGCCTGTCCCGATTCCAGAAACAAAAGCATCCAGCTGTTCGCCCATCGCTTCAATGATTTCCGGGCCAGTTGTCAGCCGGTGCACTTCTGGATTCGCTTCGTTCTTGAACTGCTGAGGCATGAAGTAACCTTTTTCTGCTACAAGTTCTTCCGCTTTTGCAATAGCTGCTTTCATTCCACCTGGACCGGGCGTAAGAACAAGTTCCGCTCCGTAAGCACGCAAAAGATTGCGCCGTTCCATGCTCATGGTCTCCGGCATGACGAGAACGGTTTTGTATCCTTTCGCTGCCGCCACCATCGCAAGGCCGATGCCTGTATTGCCGCTTGTCGGCTCAACGATCGTATCGCCTTCCTTCAGCTTGCCGGCTTTTTCACCTGCTTCTATCATTGCCAGCGCAATCCGGTCTTTGACACTGCTGCCCGGGTTGAAGAATTCAAGTTTCGCGTAAATTTCTGCATCTTCCGGCCCCGTGAGGCGATTCAATTTTACAATCGGGGTCTGGCCAATCAATTCTGTCACTGAGTTTCCTACTTTATTCAATGCCCATCACTCCTAATTCCCAGTTATTTTGTCGGCTTTACTGGTTCTATCGTATCAATGTTTCTTTTGTCGGTCAATTTTGACGAATCAAACCAGCTTCATGGAGGAATAAGAAAAAAGCGTCCTTTCAGACGCTTTCCTGCGGAGACTTATTTTGTTCAATCAAGAACGGAGCTCTTCAATCATCGTCTCCAACTCGTTCTTTGAGTACTCATACTTTTCCAGACAGAAATGGCATTGGGCTTCCGCCATTCCATCTTCATCGATCATATCTCGGATCTCCTGCTCGCCGAGTCCCATGATTCCTCTTGCAAACCGGTCTTTTGAGCAGTTGCAGTCAAAATGGACGGGCATATTGTCCAGAATCTGAACATTCCCTTTACCGAGCACTTCTTCCAGAACTTCTTCCGGAGACAGTCCCCTTTCGATCAGTTTCGAGATAGGTTCCACTTTACTGATGCGCTCTTCGATCTTCGCAATCGTCTCATCATCTGTTCCCGGCATGAGCTGGATAATGAAACCACCGGCAGCGATGATGGAATTGTCCGTATCGACGAGAACCCCCAGTCCCACCGATGAAGGAACTTGTTCTGATGCAGCGAAATAATAGGTGAAGTCTTCTGCGATCTCACCGGATACAATCGGTGTCTGGCCTGTGAAGTAATCCCGGAGTCCCAAGTCCTTCACGACTGACAGCATTCCTTCTGTCCCGACCGCTCCCCGGACATCCAGTTTCCCCTGCCTGTTCAGGTCCAGGTGGGTCTGCGGGTTCGTTACATAGCCACGGACGCCGCCTTTCGCGTTGCTGTCAACGAGAATCAGACCGATCGGGCCATCTCCTTCCACTTTCAGCGTCACTTTATCTTCACCTTTAAGCATTGCTCCGATCATGACGCCTGCAGTCATTGTCCGGCCGAGAGCAGCCGAAGCGGTCGGCCACATCATATGCCGGCGCTGCGCTTCTCCGACCGTATCAGTAGTGTCTGCAGCAAAAGCACGGACTTGCCCATTAAAAGCCAACCCTCTTACTAAATAATCTGCCATTCAATATCTTTCCTTTCCCTGCGTTTCATTTCGTTTATAAATCAAATACAGTCCCTTAAGTGTCAAATAAGGATCTACGATATCAATCATTTCTGATTCTCCGGCAATAAGTTTGGCAAGGCCCCCGGTTGCAACGACTTTCGGTTCTTTATTGCTTTGAGCTTTCATCCGGCCGATGATTCCTTCCGCCTGACCGACATAGCCGAATACGATACCTGCCTGCATGGCAGAGACTGTATTTTTGCCGATGATGCTCCCGGGTTTCGCGATCTCGATGCGCGGCAGTTTGGACGCCTGCAGATAGAGCGCTTCAGTCGAAATATTGATACCTGGAGCTATAGCGCCGCCAATGTAACGTCCTTTCTCATCAATAAAGCAATAAGTGGTAGCTGTGCCGAAATCGACGATGACCAGCGGACTGCCGTATTCATGGATGGCCGCCACAGCGTTCACTATCCGATCCGCTCCGACTTCCCGCGGATTCTCATATGTGATATTCAACCCGGTCTTCACACCAGGACCGACTACGAGTGGCTTTATATGAAAGTACTTCTCGCACATCTGCTCGAGTGTAAACATGATCGGTGGCACGACGGAAGAGATGATGATTCCCCGAATATCTTCAAGCATAAGGTCTGCGTGGTCCAACAGCTGTTTAACCTGCATGGCGAATTCATCTTCTGTTTTCTTGCGGTCGGTACCGATCCGCCAGTAATGCGCTAATCTGTCTCCATTATAGACGCCTAGCATGATATTCGTATTCCCTGCATCCAGCACTAAAATCATCATTTGTCCCCGCTTCTCTCAAGCTTGTCTTCTTGGAAATTATCCAAGACATCATAACACAAGATGACTCGCAGAAAAAAGCTGATTGACTTCCCGTTGATTCCGGGCAGCCAATCAGCTCACTATCGATTACTTTCTGTCTTCCTGGAAAGGTCCTCCCGGGTTATCGGCAGTCTCTTCCTCGGCCGGCAAATCACCGGCATCCGGATCAGATGGTGCCCCTGTCACATCAGGATTCACTTTCTCTTCAGTCTCTTCGTCTTCTGCGATTTCACCGTTCAGCGATTCGTATTCACGTTCCGGCAGTGTGCCATGTTCCTTCAAGTGAAGGATTTGGCCGGCATCGAGGGTTTCCACTTCAAGCAGTGTCGTCGCAATCAGACGGAGCAGGTCCTCTCTCTCACTGAGGATCGATTTCGTGCGCTCGTACTGTTCTTTGATGATCCGCTGAATTTCCTGGTCGATCTCGAATGCGATGTCATCCGAATAATTCTGATCGGAGTTGATATCGCGGCCGAGGAACACGTTGCCTCCGGAAGCCTGGCCAAATTGGACAGGTCCGATTTTATCACTCATTCCGTATTCCGTGACCATGCTCCGGGCTATTTGCGTTGCCCGCTGGAAGTCATTGTGCGCGCCGGTCGAAACCTCGCCGAATATGATATCTTCCGCTACGCGGCCGCCCAGCAGACCCGCTATTTTATCGAGGAGTTCCGGTTTCGTCATAAAGTACCGGTCTTCCCGAGGAAGCATGACCGCATATCCGCCCGCTTGTCCGCGAGGGACGATCGTCACTTTATGAACCACATCCGCGTCATCGAGCGTGAGTCCGACGACCGTATGGCCGGATTCGTGGAAAGCCACAATATTGCGTTCTTTCTCGGAAATGACCCGATTCTTTTTCGCCGGTCCTGCGATGACCCGGTCTGTGGCTTCATCGATATCCGACATATCGATTTTATCTTTGCTGCGTCTCGCAGCGACAAGCGCCGCTTCGTTCAGCAGGTTCTCTAAGTCTGCACCGGAGAAGCCAGGTGTACGCTGTGCGACGGCTTTAAGGTCCACCGTATCGCTCAGTGGTTTATTGCGCGCATGCACTTGCAGGACTTCCTGGCGCCCTTTTACATCCGGACGTCCGACTGTGATCTGACGATCGAAGCGTCCCGGACGGAGAAGAGCCGGGTCCAGAATATCAGGGCGGTTCGTGGCAGCAATGATGATGATTCCTTCATTCGCGCCGAATCCGTCCATTTCAACAAGCAGCTGGTTAAGGGTCTGCTCACGCTCATCGTGACCGCCGCCAAGACCGGCGCCTCGCTGGCGTCCGACTGCATCAATCTCATCAATGAAAATGATACACGGCGAATTCTTTTTTGCATTCTCGAATAGGTCACGGACACGTGAAGCCCCGACGCCGACAAACATTTCAACGAAGTCCGAACCGCTGATCGAGAAGAACGGCACGCCGGCTTCGCCAGCCACTGCGCGAGCCAGAAGCGTTTTACCGGTTCCCGGAGGTCCGACAAGCAAAATACCTTTCGGAATCCGCGCACCGATACTTGAGAATTTGCGCGGGTCCTTCAAGAAGTCGACCACTTCGACGAGTTCTTGTTTCTCTTCATCCGCCCCCGCTACATCACGGAAACGCACTTTCTTTTTTTCATCATCGTACAGCTTCGCCTTGCTCTTCCCAAAATTCATGACACGGCCGCCGCCGCCTCCTTGGGCTTGGTTAAGCAGGAAGAAGAACAAAATGAAGATAATGACGAAAGGAATGATACCTGTGAGGAACTGAACCCAACCGCTTGTCTGCGGTGCTTTCAGGTAATTAACTTCTACGTCCTCCTGAAGCGCCAATTCATCAATCTGGCTGATGACCTCATTATTCTCAAGTGGAATGTTCGTGATGAACGATTCCCCTTCCTCATAATCGGCCATTTCCCCTCTCACTTCATAAACCATGGCATCTGGCTGAATCGTCACTTCCGTGATTTCGCCTTCAGCCAATGCTGTCAAAAATTCATCATATCCTATATTTTGTGTCGGCTGGTTACTGTTGTTGAATGTTCCTAAAATCCCGATGATAACCAGGAATATCAGTAGATAGAATATGGTGTATCGAAATATTCGATTCATCCCGAGCCTCCTCACAAGGTTTGCAAAAACTATACTAAATACTACCACAACGGCAATTGGGCGGACAATGAAAAGCCCTTACACAGAGCGCCTATTCACTGAATTGTGAATAGTTCTTGACTAGGCTTCTTCCCCTCTGTAAACGTAAGGCTTGAGCACGCCAATATACGGGAGGTTTCGGTATTTTTCTGCATAATCAAGTCCATAACCGACCACAAACGCATCCGGGACTTCAAAGCCGATATAGTCCGCCTTCAAGTCCACTTTCCGGCCGCTCGGCTTATCAAGTAGCGTAACGATCTTAATGGATTTGGCCTTCCGGTATTTGAAAAGGTCGACCAGGTAGCTGAGCGTCAGTCCGCTGTCGATAATGTCTTCGATGATCAGGATGTCGCGTCCTTCAACGCTCGAATTGAGATCCTTTATGATTTTCACTTCACCGGAAGAAACCGTTGCATTTCCGTAACTGGAAACATCCATGAAATCCATTTCCAGATAGCAGTCCATCCGTTTAATGAGATCTCCCATGAACGGAAGGGCACCTTTCAGGACACCGATCGCCATCGGAAATTTATCCTTGTAGTCATTGGTCAGTGTCTCGCCGAGTTCCCGGGTCTTTTCCCGAATCTCTTCTTCTGTAATCAAAACTTCCTCGATGTCATTCCGTAGCATGATATCCTCCTAAATTATAGTAACTTTTAGTGTCTCCGGATACTGACCTGACAGCTAAAACCCAATCTCCTTCTCGCGGATGCCGCCGCAGCCAAGAAGATGAACGGATTCCGGGCACGAGAAGGATTTCGTCGTTCCCGTTCACGATAAGCGGCCACCAATCCCGGTCAGGTGCCGGGAGTTTTTCATCGATCATGAGGCGGGAAATCTTCTTCGGAGACTGCATTCCCGGCAGCTGGATCCGGTCCCCTTTTTTCCGGCCGCGGACCGAAAGCGGAATATGATCGTCCGGTGAAAAATACCACATCTCTGCAGTATTTTCTAAAGGCTCTTTCTTCGCCTCTGAGATTTGGAAACTGAAGCCTTTTATAGGTCTGGACCAGCCGGAGGCGATCGGAACCCCAAGTTCCCTGTCCGCAGGAACAGAAATGGCATGACTGAATTCCACTTCATCATATTGCCGGACCATTACCCGGTTTTTAGGCAAATGTAAAAAACAGTACCTGATGAACTGAGCATCACTTCCCGCATCTGTTCAGCCAGCTGTACCGTCGGTTGTACAAATTCTTTCGGGTATAGATACTTTAATAGTAGAGGAAGCATTCTTTTTTGTAAAGCAGACGGTACAGTCCGAAAAGCCCTTGCGGAGATGAGATAGCTGTCCCCGTCCATCCGCAGCAGCTGCTTCAGTTTCTTTTCCGCCTCTCCGTTAAGAAACGCTTGATCTTCCTGCAGCTCAGCGGCCGTCCGGGCAGCGCGGACAGCCGCTTCCGGCTCTTCCTCTTTAAGAGCTGGAATCAGTTTGCTCCTGATCCTGTTCCGAGTATACTTTTCGGAGAAGTTGCTTGAATCTTGCCGGAACCTTATCCCTGACGAACCGGCATAGTTTTCGATCGATTCACGGGAAACTCCGAGCAATGGACGGATCAGCTGACCGCCTGCAAACGGCCGCGTTATTGGAATGCCGAATGTTCCAGTGTGAAGGGATCCCCGAAGTCCGTTCATCAGCAGCGTTTCCAGCTGATCATCCGCGTGATGGGCGGTCGCCAACTTATCCGCAGTTGCCGCGGTCATCACTTCTTCGAAATACTGATAGCGTGCCCGGCGGTATACGTCTTGGCTGTTGCCTCCGTCTTCAGCCAGCAGCTGTTTCACCGATATCGCCGTACTGAATAAAGGGATACCCCACTCTCTGCATATCACTTCCGTAAAGCGGCGATCTTCTGCAGATTCTTCGCCGCGGAGCATATGATCGACATGGACGGCACTCAGCCGGATTCCGAGCCGGGTCTTATGCGACTTCAGGACATGCAGCAGCACCATAGAATCTGCGCCGCCCGAGCAGGCGACACACACATGGTCCCCCTTTTCGATCAGCTGTCTTTTTTCAATAAAGTCCAGTACCTGCTGCTGAAAGTTTTCCATTCCGGCGGTCACTTCCTCACTTTAAAACTGTTTGACACGTTATTCATTCGATAGTAAGATAATTCTTGTTCATTTAAACAGGGCGGTGTAGCTCAGCTGGCTAGAGCGTACGGTTCATACCCGTGAGGTCGGGGGTTCGATCCCCTCCACCGCCATTACAGAAAAGCGGAAAACGCCATTTTAGCCCGATAGCGGATTGGAGCCGCAGAGTCGAAAGCCTGCTTTCGATCGAAGCGGCGAAATCAGCGTACGGGCTGGCGTTTGAGCTGGACACCCGAAATGCTGAAACGGCCGTTATGCCCCGACAAGCGTAAGGCGGCTTCCCAGAGCAGTGAACACTGAAAGCGGCATCCCACTGAAACGGGAATGCCGCTTTTTTCTATTTTCCCGCATATGCTGAAGATATGAAAAAACGCTTCCCGAAAAGAGAAGCGTCCTGATCATCAGCTGGTAAACCGTTGTGAAGCATTTTCTCTATGCCATTGAAACAGCCAGCAAGTCAGCCTCTTCTTGCTCCGCGTCCTCCGCGTTTCGATTCAGTCGCACGTTTCAGTGTCGACAGGCGCTCATCGCTGTCCTTCAGGAATTTTGCCATTTTTGATTCAAAGTTTTCCTTCGGCGGCTGCCGGTCAAACGAACGATTCGGGCGCGGACGGCGCGGACGTTCTGTCGCTCCCTCAGGCTGAGGCTTCGCTTTACGGATGGAAAGGCCGATTTTCCCGTCAGCTTCAACATTCATCACTTTGACTTCAACCATTTCGCCGACTTTAAGGTGATCGTTGATATCCTTCACGTAATTGTCTGCAACCTCACTGATATGCACGAGGCCCGTCTTACCGTTTGGCAGCTCAACAAAAGCTCCAAAATTTGTGATTCCCGTAACCTTTCCCTGTAACTTGCTGCCTACTTCAATTGACATAAAAAAAATGTTCCTCCTTAGAATTTTATGACACCAGCTTCTGTCATGACAGAAACCCGTCAATTACCTTTAATTATAGTCAACAAAAAAAGAGTGTCAACTGACTACTCTTTTTCGCGGGTATTTTCTTCTTCAGGAATCGAAAAGATGATTTCGCCTTCTTCTGACAGGAAATACTCCTTGCGTGCCAGTTTAGCTAAATAGTCTTCGTCATTCAGCAGCTGAATCTGTTCTTCCAGACGGATCTGTTTTTCCTGGGCTGCTTCCAATACCGCAGCAGCTTCCGCCTTTTCTTCTTTTTTCTCGGCTAATGTCTGGGTTTGTCCGAAGAGAGTGACCATCACCCAAAGCATGCAGACAGCCGCAATGATACCGAAAGCAGAAAGCCTTCTGAATAATTTGACCTTGTGAGCCTGATTTTTCTTTTCCTGCATTTCCACTGAGCGGACATAATCATTCCGGATTGAAGCGACCCCCTGATCCGCCGGTTTACGTCTGTTCTTCAAGCCCATGATCATACCCCCCACGTATAGTTGACTTTATTATACAAAAATAAATCGCACTGTATAAGGGGGGATAGCCATTTTTTTCATTTTTTTGCACTATTCTTCGTCATCAATGAATTGGGGTTCCGCTTTAGCCAGTTTTTCTTCCCTCAGGATGGTATACATGCCGGCTGTCTCTTCCTTCCGGGCACTGTCTTTCAATAGATCCACACGGGCAACGACAATTTTTTGACCAAATCTGATTTCCAGTTCATCGCCCTCCTTAAGGACCGAACTTGCCTTCGCTTTTTTCCCGTTAATTGTTACACGGCCTTGGTCTGCCACTTCTTTCGCTAATGTTCTCCGCTTAATAAGCCGAGAAACCTTCAGAAACTTATCCAGTCTCATTAACTTTCCCCTTTCTGGTCGTGCTGTTTCGCTTCGTTCCAGAACCGGTCGAGCTCTTCCAGTGAATAATCGCTGAAGTCGCCGGCCCCCTTTTTCACACAGTCTTCCACATGGCTGAAACGCTTCCGGAATTTGCTGTTCGCCCGGACCATCGCTTCTTCCGGAGAAAGGCCATAAAATCGGGCGATGTTGACAAGGGTAAAGAGCAAATCTCCCAATTCATCAAGCTGCCTTTCCTTTGTACCTTTCGCAGTTTCCTGCTGGAATTCCTGCAGCTCCTCATGGAATTTGTCCCATGCCCCTTTGGCATCGCGCCATGTGAATCCCACTTCCGCCGCTTTTTTCTGATAGTTGAACGACGTCTGAAGAGAAGAACTGAAAACCGCCTGTCCTTCCAGTAATGACTCGGCTTCCGGTTTTTCCTGTTCCTTGATGCGCTGCCAATTTTCAGTTACTTCTTCAGAAGTGGCTGCCTCGGTGGTCCCGAATACATGAGGATGCCTGCGGATCATTTTACTGCTGACCCGTTCAAGAATGTCCTCGAGCTGAAAGTATCCGCTGTCCTGCCCGATTTGCGCATGCAGAAAAACCTGCAGCAGCACATCCCCGAGTTCTTCCGTGATGGCTTCATCATCCTCGGTGCGAATCGCCTCCAGCAGTTCGTGGGCTTCTTCGACCATGTAAGGCATCAGCGATTCGTGGGTTTGCTCACGATCCCACGGACATCCCGACGGCCCGCGGAGCTCCGCGATGATTGCCCGGAATGCCTGCCACTCCTTAAGCTGTTCTTCCCTGCTGCCCACCGGCGGAACATAAACTGTCGTCAAATTATCCAGCTCGGCTGCGCGGTCCAATTCATACAAGGGCACCGTGCGGAGGGATTCCGCTGCCGAACCCGCCGCTGTCGCAATCGTCACTTTATAATCGGGCGGATACTTTTCCATTAGCGCCAGTTTGACTTCCGATGCGCTGAACGTATCGTAAACTTGCGCAATCAGCACATGCTGATCCATGTTAAGCCGGTCAATTTTGATGCTGGTCCCGTCGACCAATTGGAATCCTTCGATCGGGTCAATCCGGAGTGAGGCAAACAGAGGATCCAAAAAACTTTGGCCTCCTTCGATCGACAGGCGGCATCGCCCTTGCCGTTCATAACTGATCAGCAGCTGGACTGTTTTCTCTGCCAGGAGCGGGTGTCCGGGCACCGCATAACTGACTGTCCCTTCAGCGGAAAGTTCCAGCAGTCTGGCTGCGATTTCTTCATAAACGGGTTCGAATGTCTCGTGTTTTTCATAAATTTCATCAAAACTTTCGAATTCGAGCCCTTCCGTTTTTAATTCCTCCAGCACAGGATGGGCTGCCGTACGGACAAACAGCCGCTTTGCTGCCTGTAATTGCCTGTACACACCTAATGGAAGTTGTGCCAGATCGCCTGCGCCTAATCCGATAATGTGAATACTTCCCATTTCCATCCCCCTACCGCTTTGAATTGATCCACAACTGATATTGCGCCGCTTTTCTTCCCAGTGGAATAAAAAACCATTCTCTCTCGCTCAGAATGCGAAGTCTGCTGACGACGGTAAGGAACATACCTGCACCAAGCGCTGTGCCGGATAAGGCAATAACCGCTGCAGCCGGTCTTCCCGGCAGTCCGTCGAACAGGTAAGAATCTCCCAGGATGCTCCATGCCGTCACTGCTGCAGTCATCATTCCTACCGCTATAGCTGCGCCTCTGTAAAATGGCAGCGGCGCAAACCGGATGGGCCACACCTTCTTGAAGTAAAGGTAAAGGCAGGCTGCGGAACATGCCAAACCGGCATTCCCGGCCACCGCCGCTCCCATGATGCCGAATTCCGGTATGAGGAAAAGATTAAGTGAAACTTTCAGGCCGAAACCGATCAACAGGAACAGGGACGGCACGCCGATTTTTCCGATTCCCTGAAGAATGGCTGTCCATACAAAAATAAGAGAAGCCCAAAAAATTTGAATGCCGAACACTGCCAGAGCAGCCGATCCTTCATTTGTTTCGAACAGCATTTCATTGACGTACGGCATGAGCAGCGCCAATCCGGCGGACGCTGCCGCTGCAAATAAAAATGCCATCCGGAACGCCAGGCGGACGAACTGATCCGGAGACCGTCCTGCTGTCTGTCTTGCCGCTTTTGCTACAAGCGGGACAACCGACAGCGCGATCGAGGACGCCAGCACCAGACCGAACTGTATGAGCGGCTGTCCCCGGTCGTATATCCCTTTCCGTTCCATCGCTTGCCGCACACTCAAATCGGTATCAGCCAAGATCCGGAACACCGTGAAAGAATCAGCCAGCTGATACAGCAGCAGAATAAGCGCGCTCAAGCTGAATCCCGCGCTCAGAACAAGCAGTTTGCGGACAGCCGGCCAAATTGGAACCGCCGCCCCCTTTTTTTCGTCTTTTATTCCCCTTTTTGTCAAAACAAATAGGAATATGACCGCTGCTGCCCCGCCGGCGACAGTCCCCGACAGAGCTGCGGCTCCAGCTGTGTAAATCGAATAACCGGCGGCTAGCACCATCCATGTCCCGCCTAATATAACAGTCACACGGACACCTTGTTCCATGATCTGTGCATAAGCGACAGGTGCCATCTGTCCCTCTGCCTGCAGCCGGCCTTTTAAAACAGCCAAGAGAGGGATGGGAAGCACAGCGAAGGCGGCCACTTGCAAAAGCGGGGCGAGCTGACGATCACCCATCCATTCAGCCAGCTGACCGGAACCCATGAAAAGCGTACTGAACACTGCGGCGGCGAATACAGCCAGACAGCTGAGCGCGATTCGCCTGATTGACCGGTGTGCTGCAGGTCCGCTGTCAGCAAGCAGTTTTGAGACCGCTACTGAAAATCCATACGCTGTCCAGGCTGTAAAAATGCCGATGAATGGGTAGATCTGCTGGTAAGCGTAGAACCCTCTGTCCCCGACCATGTTCTGGAAAGGCACCCGATACGCGACACTGAGCAGTTTAACGATGAGTCCGGCGGCGAGCAGCAGGGAAGTCCCTTTCATAAATCCTTTCATCGCCATTCTCGTTTCCGGGCGCGGCCCCATTTCATTTCTCCCGTCATGCAGCCGTCTTGCGTGCTTCAGGAAGCAGTTTCACTACGGACTCCAGCACGTCGAACGGATGGTTCTTCTTCAGTTTCTTTTCATCGATTTTAAGGACAAGTTCCTGCCCGCTGACATGGATGCCGATAGCCCGTCCGAACGGAGCCGTCTCCTCCATCAGTTTTCCGCCGTCGATTGAAGCGGTCCCCTGTTCGGTCAGCCGGATTTCGGTCAAGTTCCCGTTTTGTCTGATGGATGACGCCCGGGCAGTCCGGGCCCACACTTTCATTCGGGCGATGCGGAGCAGCCGCTCGACTTCAAGCGGGATATCCCCGAAGCGGTCGATCAGTTCATCCTGCAGTTCAAGCATTTCTTCTTCCGCTTCAATCGCTTTGATGCGCTTGTACATTTGGATCTTCTGATAGCCGTCTGCGATGTAACTGTCAGGAATATAGGCGTCGGTATCCAGTGAGATTTCGATTTCCGTCTTTTCTTCCTGCGGCCGGCCCGACTGTTTTTCTTCAATGGCATCCTGCAGCATTTGGGAATAAAGATCGAACCCGACAGAATCGATGAACCCGCTCTGCTGGGAGCCGAGAAGGTTTCCCGCTCCTCTGATCGACAAATCACGCATCGCGATTTTGAATCCGGATCCAAGTTCCGTAAACTCCTTGACGGCCTGGAGGCGTTTTTCCGCCACATCCGTCAGTACTTTATTGCGTTCGTGCAGCAAGTAGGCATACGCCACACGGTTCGATCTGCCGACCCGCCCGCGCAGCTGATACAGCTGGGACAGGCCCATCTTATCCGCGTCATGAATGATGAGCGTGTTGACATTCGGGATATCAATGCCCGTCTCGATGATGGTGGTGGTGACGAGCACATCGTACTCCCCTTCCAGGAAACTTAAGATCACAGACTCAAGTTCGGTTTCCGCCATTTGGCCATGTGCATGTCCGACCCGCGCTTCCGGCACCAGTTCCTGGATTTCATCGACTTTCCTGAGCATGTCGTCCACCCGGTTATACAAGTAGAATATTTGCCCGCCCCTTGCAAGTTCACGTTCAATCGCTTCTCTGACAAGACCGCCATTCGATTCCATCACGTATGTCTGGACAGGATAACGGTCTGCCGGAGGTGTCTCGATCACCGACAAATCCCTTACGCCGACCATCGACATATGGAGCGTGCGCGGAATCGGTGTCGCTGTCAGTGTGAGAACATCCACATTCGTCTTGAGATGCTTGATCTTCTCCTTGTGAGTAACGCCGAATCGCTGTTCTTCATCAACTACAAGCAGGCCCAGATCCTTGTAGATGACGTCTTTCGACAATAACCGATGGGTGCCGACCACAATATCGACCGTTCCCGATTTCAAACCTTTCAGTGTATCGGTCTGCTGCTTTTTTGTCCGGAAACGGTTCAATATGCCGATTTCCACCGGATAATCCCTGAACCGCTCTTTCATCGTTTCAAAGTGCTGCTGCGCCAGAATGGTCGTCGGAACCAGAAAAGCCACCTGTTTGCCATCCTGTACAGCCTTGAATGCTGCTCGGATCGCCACTTCCGTCTTGCCGTATCCTACGTCACCGCAGAGCAGACGGTCCATCGGGCGCTCTTTCTCCATGTCCCGTTTGACTTCATGAATGGATCGGAGCTGATCATCGGTTTCTTCATATGGAAAGTCCGCCTCGAATTGCTGCTGGAGATCCGTGTCTTCCGAATAGGAAAACCCTTTTTGGGATTCGCGTTCCGCATAAAGCTTGATCAGCTCATCTGCAATATCCTTGACCGCTTTGGATACTTTGGATTTCGTTTTTTTCCATTCAGCGCCGCCCATTTTATGGAGTTTCGGCTCCTTTTCATCAGAGGCGACATATTTCTGAATGAGATCGATCTGTTCAACGGGGACATAGAGCTTATCATCCGCTCTGTAGCGGATATGCAGATAATCTTTATGGTTGCCGTCCACTTCCAGCGTCTCGATGCCGATATAACGGCCGATGCCGTGATGGACATGCACGATATAATCGCCTGCTTTGATTTCCGAATAACTCTTGATGCGCTCGGCATTCGACAGCTTCTGCGGCTTTCTCTTCTTCTTTTTTCCCTGTCGTTTGAAAAGTTCGGCGTCTGTAATTACAGCAAACCGCTGCAGCGGCAGTTCAAAACCGGCAGATAATTCCCCATCAACAATATACGCCTTGCCTTCCTGAAGCTTTGTTGCCGGTATCCAGCGTTCCGCTTCAATGCCGTAATCTTCCAGCACGGAATGAACCTTGTCCAGCCTCTCTTTGCCGCGGGCTGTAATGAAAACATTGAATTTCCCCTGCGACCAGCGTTCGAATTCGTTCTTCAGTAAATTCATCTGTCCGTGGAATGCCTGCATCGGTTTACAGGAATAATTCACCGTCTTCGACATTTGTATACCGGAAAACGCCCGTGCAAACAGGGCCAGGAACGTCACCCGCTGATCCATGCGGTTCAGGCATTCCCTGAATGTATGCGCCAGCCGGACACCGTGGACGAGTTTGCCTTCCTCCAGCAGTGAAACAGTCAGTTCATTTTCCTGGCGCTCCAGGGATTCATCGGTTTCTTGGATCCGCCCCATTTCATCCAGGAAAATCAGGCCGTCGGACGGAAAATAATCTGTGAGGAAGGCTGTCTGCCCTTCCATAAGCGAAGCATACTTCGCCGTCTGCTCCGGCAGATTCCCTTCGCGGAGCATTTCGATATCATGCCGGATGTACTGGAGCAGCGATTCCTTGACCTTTTCATCCTTCACGTTTTTCAGGGTCATGCCGAGCTGCTGTTCCAGCCTCTCAGCAAGCAGCTTCCGGTTTTCACTGTCGGTCATGATTTCAGCAGCCGGAAGAATTCTGACGGATGCCAGTTTATCGAGAGACCGCTGATCCTCTGCTGAAAACAGCCGGATTGAATCGACATCCGTATCAAACAACTCAATACGGACCGGGTGCTCGAAATTCAATGGATAAATATCCAGAATTCCGCCACGCAGCGCAAATTCTCCGGGCGTCGTCACCATACCGGCGCGTTCATATCCCATCGCGGTCAGTTTCGCTGTCCATTCCGCCGTATCCACTTCCCCGTCTTCTGAAGCCTGCAGCGAAAAAGAGGCCCATCTGCCCGGCTTCGGCAAATGTTTCCGAAGACCAGCCACTGAAGTGACATAAATGCCGGTGCCGGTATTCATCATATGGTCCAGTGTTTCGATGCGCTGGGCACGCAGCTCAGGGCCTGAAAAAGCCAGTTCTGCCGCCAGCAGTTCATCTGCAGGATACAGACGCACCTGTTCATCTCCGCCGAGACGGACCAGATCATCGTAGATCCGCTGGGCATGGAACAGACTGGGTGCCACAATGAGCATCGGTTTTGAAAGTTCGTTTTGTATCGACTGATACAATACAGGGCGGGCACTCCCCGAGAGCCCGGAGACCAACTGCCTGTCGCTGCCCTGTTCCAGGTCGGCCAGGAAAGACCGGGCGATATCTTCTTTACTAAAAGTCTGCAGGATCGGTTCCACTCCTGTACCTCCTCATTATGATCAAAACAGAAAAAGCTCTGGGCACGCATACCCAAAAGCAGCTCTTATCCATTAAATTTATTCATGACTTCCAAATAAGGTTTTTCAAGCCAGTACTCGCACGCTTCCGCTGCACGCTCCACCGCTTTTGCTACATCCGGCTTTTCTTCCGGCCGGAACCCCGACAGCACGTAATCCGGGACTCTCATGCCGGCTGGCGGCCGGCTGACGCCGATCCGGATCCGGTTGAACTGCTGTGTCCCTAAATGCTCAATGAGGGAACGGATCCCGTTATGACCGCCTGCGCTCCCTTTCTGCCGGAGCCTCAGCTGTCCGGACGGCAAATCCAGGTCATCATAAATGACGGTCAGTTCGTCTGTATCGATATCGAAATAATCCATCAGCGGGCGCACCGACTGCCCAGATAAATTCATGTAAGTCAGCGGTTTCAGCAAAATCGCTTTACCCTCCGGACGATGGACTGTCGCGTAAACGCCGTTGAATTTCGACTGGACAAGCGGGGTGTCCCATTTTTCCGCCAGCCGGTCGATGACTTCAAAGCCGATGTTGTGGCGGGTGCCTGCGTATCTGGCTCCCGGGTTTCCAAGCCCCACAATCAATTTCATCTATTTCACCTCACTCATTCACGAAAAAAGGGAGACTGCCTGCGGACAGTCCCCAATAGCTTTTCCGGAAAATCACTCCTGATTTTCGGTTTCTTCGCCCTCAGCCTCAGTCTCTCCTTGTCCGTCAGCTGTTTCTTCAGAATCCGCGTCCGCAGCTTCCGGTTCTTCGCCTTCTTCAGCTTCCGGTTCTTCTTCCTCTTCCACACGCGGCGCCAGGACGTTGGCGAGGACGTAATTGTCTTCAGTCACAATTTCATATGGCACTTTATCACGGATATCCCCGACTGTCAGCGAATCACCGATGTCAAGATCGGTCACATCCACTTCGATCGCATCCGGGATATCCGACGGCTTCACGTTCAGTGTCACTTCATGGTTCGGCTGGTTTATGATACCGCCTTCCGAGACACCCTTCGCCTCACCGGTCAAGTGGACCGGTGCATCCACTTCGAGGTCTTCGGTCATGTTGATCGCCAAAAAGTCCACGTGTTTGAAGCTGCCTTTCAGTGCATCCATCTGGTAATCATTCAACACGACGTTCGTCTGTTTCCCATCCACTTCAAGGGAAATGACGCCGTTGCGTCCTGTTTCCCGAAGGGTCTTTATCAATTCGACTTCTTCAACCGAAACAGGGACTGTCTCTGTCTGATATCCGTAAACGACTCCAGGCACGAATCCTTTCTGCCGGAGTTCAGTCAATGCCGAATGCGGCACATCACTTTGGCGTTTCTTTGCATTCATTACTGTAGCCATGTCTATTCCCTCCTGAGTTTATCTGCGTGGTAAACCTTTACCCGCAGTCAGGAAATCAAAACCTTTCAGCTTAATCAAACAGTGAACTTACCGACTTCTGTTCATAGACGCGGGCGATGGTTTCCGCAAGAAGTGAAGCGACGGAAAGCTGTTTGATTTTCGGCGAACGCTTTTCATCCGGCAAGTCGATCGAATTCGTCACAACCAATTCTTTGATCGGTGAATCATCGATCCGCTGAATCGCAGGACCGGACAGCACCGGGTGCGTACAGCAGGCATATACATCTTTTGCCCCGCTTTTGATAAGAGCCTCTGCAGCGATGGTGATGGTTCCTGCCGTATCAATGATGTCATCGATCAGAATGGCTGTCTTTCCTTCTACATTCCCGACAATGTTCATCACTTCAGCTACGTTCGGCCGCGGACGGCGTTTATCGATGATGGCGATCGGCGCTTTCAGCCGGTCTGCCATTTTACGCGCCCGCGTCACTCCGCCATGATCAGGGGAAACAATGATGACGTCATCCAGTGAAATGACACTTTGTTTTTTAAAGTACTCAGACAGCAGCGGAACGGCTACAAGATGATCGATCAGAATATCAAAGAAACCTTGGATTTGCGGAGCATGCAAGTCGAGAACGATTACGCGGTCCGCTCCCGCTGTCTCCAGCAGGTTCGCAACGAGCTTGGCTGTAATCGGTTCACGGGAACGCGCTTTCCGGTCTTGCCGGGCGTAGCCATAATACGGGATAACGACATTGACCGTGCGTGCGGAAGCCCGCTTCACCGCATCAATCATAATCAGAAGTTCCATCAGGTTCTCATTGACCGGTTTGGATGTCGACTGCACGATGAAGACATCATGTCCCCGGATGCTCTCTTCAATGTTAATCTGGATTTCACCGTCACTGAAGCGGGTGACAGAGCACTTGCCAAGAGGCAGACCGACTTTCTCGGCAATTTCCGCAGCGAGCGGCTCATTCGAATTGAGCGAGAAAATTTTCAATTTCGTACTTGCATTAAACGCATAACCCATTGGGCGGTTTCCTCCTATTTTTTCAGGTTTAGTTTTTGGACGTAACCTTCTTTATTTTCCTGCCGCGCCCTGGCAATTGCAAGGGCATCTTCAGGCACGTCTTTTGAAATGGTCGAACCGGCCGCTACATAGGAGCCTTTTCCAATCGATACCGGCGCAATGAGGTTGGAATTACAGCCGATGAATGAATCATCGCCGATTTGTGTTACATGTTTTTCTTTGCCGTCGTAATTGACCGTGATTGTTCCGCAGCCGATGTTCACGTTCGTCCCGATCTCTGTATCACCGATGTAGCTGAGGTGTGAAACTTTGCTTCCTTGGCCGAGTGCCGATTTTTTCACTTCGACAAAATTGCCGATTTTCACGGAATCCCCCAGCTGCGAATCCGGCCGGATATGCGCATACGGGCCGACAGCCGTGTCCGAGCCGATCGTGCTGCTTGTGACGACTGAAGAATGGACGGTTGTCCTATCGCCGATCTGGCTGTTTTTAATATGACTGCTCGGGCCGATTTCGCAATCATCGCCGATTTTGGATGTCCCTTCAATGATGACATTCGGCTGGATGACTGTGTCCCTGCCGATCTCCGTTTCCGAACTGATGTAGACGGAAGCCGGATCCACGATGGATACACCGTTCCGCATATGCTTTTCAGCAATGCGTCCGCGCATGATCCGTTCAGCTTCGGCCAGCGCGACCCGATCATTGACACCGAGCGTCTCGCTGAAGTCGTCGGTCGCATAAGCCGCCACAGTCTCTCCCTGTTTTTGAAGAATTTCGATGACGTCCGGCAAGTAGTACTCTCCTTGCGCATTATCATTCGAGACTTGCTTGAGCGCTTTAAAAAGGGCCTCGTTATCAAAACAGTAAGTGCCTGTGTTAATCTCCTTTACGAGCCGTTCTTTCGGGGATGCATCTTTCTGCTCCACGATCTTCGATACATTGTCTTCCGCATCCCGAATGATCCGTCCATATCCTGAAGGATTTTCCGCCATAGCGGTCAGGATCGTCGCTTTCGCCTTTTCATCCTGGTGATGTTCGATCAGCTGCTGCATCGTCTCATGGCGGATCAGCGGCGTATCCCCGCACACAACAAGCGTGATGCCGGGCAGCCCTTCAATCAGCGAAGCTGCCTGCTGCACAGCATGCGCCGTCCCGAGCTGTTCTTCCTGCATCACGTACTCGCTTTCCGATCCAAGCTGCTCTTGTACCTTTTCCGCTCCGTGCCCGACCACTGTCACGATTTTGTCTGCTCCGAGTTCACTGATATTGCGCACGACGTGTTCAACCATCGGCGTACCGCATACCGGATGGAGAACTTTGTATAATTTGGATTTCATCCTCGTCCCTTGGCCTGCAGCCAGAACTACTGCGTATGTACGGGTCATTTCTCAGCCTCCGATATCTCGTTAGATTCTTTCTTAAGAGTAGCCGAAAAAGGCCTGTTTTTCAAGGTTTGCGGCTGTTCAGCTGCCTGCACAAAAAAAAGAGCCTCTGCAGAACAGGAGACTCTAGGCGTCTATTCTTATAGTACTGCTTCCTTTACAAGCTGCGGTGCTTCGCTCTGTTCATACTCCGTGAGCACAGCGTTCTGCACTTTGCTCCGGGCTCCGGGATTGATCGGATGGGCAATATCGCGGAATTCCCCGTCCGGAGAGCGTTTGCTCGGCATCGCCACGAACAGCCCTGAATTCCCTTCAATCACCCGGATGTCATGAATGACAAATTCCCCATCCAGTGTGATGGAAGCGACGGCTTTCATTCTTCCTTCAGTTTCGACCCGGCGCAGCCGTACATCAGTGACTTCCATTCTCTCACCACCTCTCATCGATTAAGCCATAAAAGACTTTCTCTATAACTTAATGGTTCGACAGAGAATCGGAAGTTCCTTCTAAATAAAACTGTTTTTTCAAAAATTATTCACTGGCTGCAGTTGTAAGGGCAATTACTTCGATTTCCACTTTAGCGTCTTTCGGCAGACGCGCAACTTCGACTGTCGATCTCGCCGGTTTATGGTCCCCGAAATAGGACGCATAAATTTCATTCAGCTGCGCAAAATCATCCATGTCCTTTACAAACACTGTCGCCTTTATGACCCGGTCGAGGGAGGAACCGGCTTCTGCCAACACCGCTTTCAAGTTGGCGAATACTTGGTGGGTCTGCTCGATAATGCCGCCTTCGGCCATTTCCCCTTTGGCGGTCAGCGGAATCTGACCGGAACTGTAGAACACGCCGTTCACAGAAATCCCCTGTGAATACGGGCCGATAGCGGCCGGTGCTTTGTCTGTTGAAACGTACTTCATCTTAAAACTCTCCTTCCATCAAATAATTCCCGGGTTCCAGTTCAATTGTGCGCTGCTGTTCATCCACGCTGCACAGTTTGACAAGGGACAAGTACTTTTCTCTCAGTTGCTTTGCCGCGGCGCCGTCTTCGACAAGCACGGCTACTCCAGCAAGCGCACAACCGAATTCTTCGAGCAAGCTTTTCATCCCGTTCATCGTTCCGCCGACTTTCATGAAGTCATCGGTAATAAGCACCCGCTGTCCGCTTTTCATACTGCGTTTCGACAGAACCATTGTCTGGATCCGCCGTGCAGACCCGGAAACATAATTAATGCTGACAGTCGGCCCTTCCGTCACTTTACTGTCACGGCGGACAACGATGACCGGCACATTGAGATGGCGGGCGATTGCATGGGCAATCGGTATGCCTTTTGTGGCGACAGTCATGACCGCGTCGATCTGATGTCCCGCATAAGCTGTAGCAAACACTTTCCCCACCCGGTTCATCATTTCCGGATTGCCAAGGACATCTGTCATGAACAAATATCCGCCCGGCAGCAGTCTGTCCGAATGACTCAGCTCGGCGATCAAGTCTGCCACAATCCTTTCTGTTTCGGCTTCATGCAGCTTTGGCACGTATTTAACGCCGCCAGCTGCACCGGGGACAGTCACCAGCAGACCGATTCCTTTCGTCTCGAACGTTTCTTTTACAATTCCGAGATCCTCACTGATAGATGATTTTGCCGAAGCGTAAAGTTCAGAAAAATAAGTGAGCGGAATAAGCCTATGCGGATGTTCTAATAAATAGGCTGTCATATCGACAAGGCGTTCACTGCGCTTCCATTTCATGAATCCCTCTCCTAAATACGAATATTCTAATAAAAATTTTACATGAATATACGCCTTTAGGCAAGAGCTTCCCGCTCGCCGATCAGGCGGACTGCATAGACTTCTTCACAGAAGCCACGGAGACCGTTATAGATCCGGGGAATCCGGATCTCTTGCTGAACCAAGCCGAATACCGTAGGACCGCTTCCGCTCATCAATACAGCATCCGCTCCGAATTTTTTCATCTGGTCTTTGATATGAGCGACTTCGGGATGAAGGTCGAGTGTCACACTTTCCAGTGCATTACCGAGAGAGGTACACATTTCTTCATAGTTTCCGGATTCGATCGCACGGATCATTGCCCCAGTATCCGGCCGTCTTGCTTTTTCAGCACTGAAATTACCATATACTTCAGCTGTTGAAACACCTATTGCCGGTTTAGCCAGCACAACCCAGCAGTTCGGCGGAGATGGAAGTTTTTCGATGATTTCTCCCCGTCCTTTTGCCAGCGCTGTCCCGCCGTATACGCAGAATGAAACATCAGAACCGATTTCAGCGCCTAATGAAGCAAGTTCATCTTCAGAAAGCCGGAGATTCCAAAGCTTATTGAGCCCTTTCAGTGTGGCGGCCGCGTCACTGCTTCCCCCGGCAAGCCCGGCAGCCACAGGAATCTGTTTGTCGATGGTAATGGCAACACCTTGTTTAATTCCATATGTATCCTTCATCAACTGTGCAGCCTGAAAGGCTAAATTCCGGGAATCATTCGGGATGAACCGGTCTTCGGAATCAATCCGTATTTCACCCGTTGTTTCCGACAGTCCGATTCTGTCTGCCAGATCGACGGTAGTCATGATCATTTCCACTTCATGGTAGCCATCCGGACGCTTCCGGAGAACATCAAGGGTCAAATTGATTTTCGCCGGCGCTTTAACATACAGCATTCAGTTCTCTCCTTTGCACTTACTCGTGAAATCAGTTTACCACAGCAGGACGCAAAAAAATCACACAATGCCGCCGCGGGCGCTGTGTGATTTTTTGCGATACGGTAAATCGAGTTTCATTTTACAGCGAGCGCGTCTTCCTGCCCGCTGCAGACAGTCACTTCCACTGCCTCTGTAAGTACATCCGTGTAGCTGTAAGACACCCGTTCGAATGCATTTTCGTCTTGATCGAGCTCAACGACAAAAACAGACGGGTAGGTTTCCCGCAAAATACCAGCGCGTTCGATGGTTTTTTTGCGTCCGCCATTCGCCTTCAGTAGAAGCCGTTTCCCTAAATGCAAGTCCAACGATTTTTTAATATCCGCTAACGTTCTTGGCATTTGTCTACACCTCACTATGTCAGAAGTGTAACACAAAAAATTCGATTTGTCAAACAAATTAAATATTTTAGCAACATCTCTTACTTCATGTCAACAGACTTCAATGCTTTTCTTTTACTTTTTGTATAAAATTCTTCACTTTCCTTCAGAAGAAGGGCCAAATTCCTCATACAGGGCATCGGACAGACGGCCGAACTCTTCAATCGTCAGCGTTTCGCCCCGTCTTCCAGGTTCGATACCGGCTTTATGGAGCGCACCGAGGATAGCCTCTTTTTTTTCTTTCCCCTTCGGCAGATGAGCTTGGAGATTGTTCAGTAATGTCTTGCGGCGCTGCGCAAAAGAACTTCTTGCCACTTCGAAGAAAAACTCCTCACTGATTACGTTCACTGGCGGGACTTTTCTCCGGATCATCCGGATTACGGCTGAATCAACGTTCGGCTGAGGCATGAAAACCGACTTAGGCACAGTCATCACCATTTCCGCTTCTGTGTAGTACTGGATGACGATCGAAAGTGAGCCGTATGATTTCGTGCCCGGCTTGGCTGTGATCCGTTCCGCCACTTCTTTTTGCAGCATGACTACCAGCCCCCGGAGAGGCAGATCTTCCAGCAGCAATTTCAATATGATGGGGGTTGTCACGTAATAAGGGAGATTCGCCACTACCATAAGATCACTGTAACCTGAAAGTTCCTTGCGGATCAGTTCCGCTACATCTGCCTTCAGGACATCACTGTGGATAATATTAACATTATCGTATGGTGAGAGTGTATCTTCAAGGACAGGCAGCAGCCGCTGGTCGATTTCAAAAGCCAGCACTTCCCCTGCGGTTCTGGCCAGATGCTCTGTGAGCGCACCGATTCCCGGACCGATCTCGATGGCTGCCGATTTTTTCGTCAAACCGGCATACGCGGTGATGTTCCGGAGAATATTCGGGTCGATCAGGAAGTTCTGCCCCAAGCTTTTTTTAAAAGTCAGGCCGTGTTTTTCCATAATTTCTTTTGTACGGATAGGAGTTGCGATATCTTTAGTCATAACTGTCCTCCTGGTCCAGGATGCGGACCGCTTCTTTAAACTGCTCCTGTGTAATGCCAAACATCTTTAATCTCTTCTGCAGGCCTTTTGCATTCGCATAGCCGATTTTCAGCTGCCTCCCCAGCCGCTCGCGCCTTTGCCGGGACGAGGGATGCAGCATCAGCCGGGATGCAATCAATTCATCCGCAGTGATGTTCCAGCTCTCTGTATCGGCGTCCATCCGCGTATAGACAGCTGAAAGGGCCGCCCGGATATCTGCGTCCGCTGCATGTTCGATACCGATTCCTTTGCCGTCAGCGGCGATCGCTTTCTTTTTATCAAGAAATGCATGTTTTACACCGGGTACACGTTCTTCAATGATGGCCCGTATCCGTTTTCCGGGATAGTCCGGGTCCGTGAATACAATCACTCCCCGCTTTTCTTGCATATGAGCAATCTGCTGCAGTGTCATGTCCGATACAGCAGAGCCGTTCGTCTCGATCGTGTCCGCGCCTGTCGCACGTTTCACGGCTACCGTGTCATCTTTTCCTTCCACAACAATCACTTCTTTTATATCCACATTGATTTCTCCATTCCTGTCGCCGTTGCTTATTTTACATGACGGATGTCGCGGAAGCAAAAAAGCCCTCCGGCTGACCGGCAGGGCTGTGGATTTCGCAATGTTTCAGCGGGAAGCGCTGTAAGTCGGAACAGCAGTACTGTTCATCTCGTTTTTCCTTACTTTTTCAATCCGGATCAAGTCACCGGCATCCACTTTTTCATTCAATGCAGGCGTGACTGTATCATTCGCCGACAGCGAAATATCCGCTTTTTCCAGAATATCCTTTACCCGGCTGCTCGTAGCCCAAGCGGTGATTTTCTTGTCTTCCAGTGTAATGGCGTACTGTTCGGCGTTTGTCCATTCAATTTCCATTCCTTCTGTGACCGGCTGCCCGGCAGAAGGAAATATATAGTCATGCTCGCTGTAACCGACTCCCTGCTCTTTCAGGAAATCACCGACCGTCAGCGCATGGGTACGTACCGTCAGTGTTTCGCCATACGCATAAAATGTGACGGTCTGTTTACTGCTTTCATGGACAAGCAGCGAAATGCATCCTAAAACCAGCAAAAGCAGGAGTCCGCTGAAAATCAATTTGCGTTTATTGTTCACTGCAGCGTGATGCCGGCTGGAAATTGCGGACATACTACCATCCTCCTTACTTTGCGAACAGCTTTCTGCGGTTCACTGGCCGATCCCGAAAAATGCGCGTGCATTCTCCGTAGTCGCTTTTGCGACTTCATCAATCGTCAGCCCTTTTAAACGGGCGATTTCCTCTGCTACCAAAGGCACATAAGAAGGTTCATTACGTTTGCCTCTGTATGGATGCGGAGCTAAGTACGGAGCATCCGTCTCAATGAGCAAGTGCTCGAGGTCAACTTCTGTTGCGACTTCTTTCGGGACTTTGGCATTTTTGAAAGTCACCGGCCCGCCGAGTGAAATCATGAAATTCATGCTGATGCTTTCACGGGCCTCTTCAGGCGTTCCAGCAAAACAATGCATGATGCCCCCGATTTCCGAGGCCTGTTCCTCCTTGAGAATTCGAAGCACGTCTGCCGTCGCTTCCCGATTATGGATGACAATCGGCAGACTGACCCGTTTTGCCAGTGCGATCTGCTTCCGGAACACTTCCTGCTGGATTTCTTTCGGGGATTTATCCCAGTGGTAGTCAAGGCCGGTTTCACCGATTGCGACAACTTTGGGATGGGCGGCAAGCTCTTCAATCCTTTCAAGGTCCTGTTCTGTGCAATCGACCGCATCGACCGGATGCCAGCCGACTACGGCATAAATGAACTCATATTTTTCCGCCAGTTCAAGGGCCCGTCTGATTGTCTTCCGGTCGAACCCCACGACGACCATGGTTTCCACCTGGTGATCAAGCGCCCGCTGTATGACAGCTTCCAAATCTTCTTCGTATTGGTCGGCATTTAAATGCACGTGTGTATCAATAAACATGATCCATTCTCCTAACTCGTTGTTTTTATTATAAGGGAAAAAGCTGTTTCATAATTCACGGGGCGTTTACATTGTGATTACAAATAATGACTGTACGGAAACAGCTCTTTACAAAATCTGTGCCTGGACAAATTGAGCTGGAATTAACGCAAAAGGCACTCCGTCTGATGGCGGAATGCCTTTGCTGCTGTTACTTGATCTGTGTGCCGTTCGGTAAATGGTCGTTTACTGTGATGACATTAAGCGCTTCTTTGCCTTCGCCCGCCAAAATCATGCCTTGAGAAAGTTCACCGCGCAGTTTGACAGGTTTCAGGTTAGTGACGACAACGACTTTTTTGCCGATCAGGTCGTCCGGCTCGTAATGCTCAGCGATTCCGGAGACGACTTGCCGTTCTTCATAGCCGAGATTCACTTGCAGTTTCAGTAACTTTGAAGTCTTCGGAACCGGTTCACACGCTGTAACCGTCGCCACCCGCAAATCCACTTTCGAAAAATCATCGATCGTGATTTCGGATGCTTCAGGAGCTTCAGGCTCCTGTGATTCTGCCGCCGCGGGTTCCTCCGCCTGTACCGGACTTTTCATCTGTTCCCGGATATAAGCGACTTCCGGTTCCATCTCGAGCCGCGGAAAGATCGGTGTGCCTTTCTTTGCAACCGCTGTCCCTTCCGGAATCTGACCGAATGTTCCCAAAGTGTCCCAGTCAAGGCTGTCGGCAGAAAGCCCCAGCTGTTCCGCAATCTTCTTCGGGGCATGCGGCATGAAAGGCTGCAGCATGACGGCTGCAAATCGCAGGCTCTCAGCCAAGTGGGCCATGACAGAGGCCAGTTTATTCCGATCGCTTTCTTCTTTCGCCAGCACCCATGGCTGTGTTTCATCGATGTATTTATTAGTCCGCGAGATGAAAGACCACAGTTCGCTTAAGACGATACTGAACTGCATTTTTTCCATGTGTTTCTCATAAGAAGCGACCGTGGCGCCTGCCATCTGCTGCAGCCCAATGTCGAAGCCGGTCTGTTCACCGGCGACTTGCGGGATTTGTCCGTCGAAGTATTTATTGATCATCGAGACTGTACGGTTCAGTAAGTTCCCCAGATCATTTGCCAAATCGAAATTCGTGCGTTCTACGAATGCTTCCGGCGAGAAGACCCCATCCGATCCGAAAGGAAGCTCCCGGAGAAGGAAGTAGCGTGTTGCGTCAAGGCCATACCGCTCCACGAGTGTTTCCGGATAAATGACGTTGCCTTTCGACTTGGACATTTTGCCGTCCTTCATCATGATGAATCCGTGCGCGAACACTTTCTTGGGAAGCGGCAGATCAAGGGCCATCAGGAAAATCGGCCAGTAAATCGTATGGAACCGCACGATGTCTTTACCGACTACATGCACATCCGCCGGCCAGTACTTATTAAACAGCGAATCGTCTTCAGAACCGTAACCGAGTGCTGTAATGTAGTTCGAGAGAGCATCCACCCAGACGTAAATGACATGTTTCGGGTCCCCGGGCACCGGTATCCCCCAGTCGAACGAAGTACGGGAAACGGAAAGGTCTTCAAGACCCGGTTTGATGAAGTTGTTGACCATCTCATTTTTTCGCGACTCCGGTTCAATGAAAGCCGGATTTTCCTCGTAGTACTTCAGCAGGCGGTCCGCGTATTTTTTCATGTTGAAGAAATAGGATTCTTCCTTCACTTTATGGACAGGCCGTCCGCAGTCCGGACAATGCCCATGCTCGTCAAGCTGACTTTCTGTATAAAAAGATTCACAAGGAGTGCAGTACCAGCCTTCATACTCCCCCTTATAAATGTCTCCGTTATCAAGGAACTTCTGAAAAATCTTTTCGACGGCTTTTTTGTGCCGCTCTTCAGTGGTTTGGATGAAATCATCGTAAGTGATATCCATCGTGGCCCACACTTTTTTCGCTGCTTCAGCAATTTCATCGACATAAGCCTGCGGCTCCATTCCCGCTTCTTCCGCTTTTTCCTGTATCTTCTGACCGTGCTCGTCCATGCCTGTCAGAAAGCGGACATCGAATCCGCGCAGCCGTTTATAACGGGCTATTACATCGGAAGCCACAGTCGTATAAGCGGTGCCGATATGGAATTTTCCGCTCGGATAATAAATCGGTGTAGTTATATAGAACGTTTTTTTCTGCTCGCTCAACCCAATTCCTCCAGTTTGTTCAATCTATCCTTCATTTTAGCGAAGGAAGCCGTTTTTCTCAATATTTCGCGCTCCTGTCAGCCGGTGCAGGAGCGGGAGCAGGCACTGAACGCCAGGAGGTTTGCCCTCTGCTTCCCGATTAACCGGCATCCTTGATGCGGAAGCTGAAAAATCGGAATTCCGTCATTTTTTATTATAAAAAGTATAGTTTTTTATTGACCTAATTCCCATTACTTGGTATGATAACCCACAAGCAAGGATTTTGTCGAATTTTGACGAAAAAGATTCAAAATCCGAAAGGGGATCAAGAAAATGAAATCGACAGGTATTGTCCGTAAGGTAGATGAACTGGGCCGCGTAGTCATCCCGATTGAACTTCGCCGGACACTTGGCATTGCAGAGAAAGACGCGCTCGAAATCTATGTTGATGACGACAAAATTATCCTCAAAAAGTACATGCCGAACATGACATGCGCAGTAACAGGGGAAGTTTCAGATAACAACCTCCGGCTCGTAGGCGGCAAACTGATTCTCAGTCCGGAAGGCGCCGAACAGCTTGTCCGCGAAATCCAATCGAACCTGAGCAAAGCTTAAATGCCATATAAAGAGACACCGGAATCCGATTCCGGTGTCTCTTTACGTGAGGCCATGATAAAGCTGGTACACTTCCCGCTTCGGCACGCCCCGCTCTTTCGCCGCTTCTTTAATGGCTTCTTTCGGCTGAAGCCCTTTTTGGCGGATCAGTTCATCCACGTGTTCAGTGACAGTGAGGAGTTTCCACCAAGCCGAATCGTCGCTTTCATGTTCCCCTTCCGCGTTTCCTTCAACGATCACACAAAATTCTCCCCTGAGTTCACTTGACGCAGTCCATGCCGCCGCTTCCGCCAGTGTTCCCCTCAGGAATTCCTCGAACTTCTTAGTCAGTTCCCGCGCAATCGTTACCCGGCGCTCACTGCCAAACACCGATTCCATCGCTGATACTGTATCCTTCAGCCGGTGAGGGGCTTCGTAAAAGAGGAGGGTTTCCTGCCGTCGCCCTAACCTCTCCAGTGCTTCTTTCCGCTCTTTCTTTTGCCGAGGCAAAAAGCCCATGAACAGAAACTGGTCAGCTGGAAGCCCGGACGCCGCCAGGGCGCTCAAAGCTGCATTCGCGCCAGGCACCGGAATGACGGGAAAGCCCGCATCGGCAGCTTCAGCCGCTACAGCGGCACCCGGATCGGAGATGCACGGCATGCCGGCATCGCTGACAAGCGCCACCGTCTTCCCTTCTTCGAGGAGGGATAATATTTTTGCACCAGCTGTGTCCCGATTATGCTCGTGATAACTGATAAGCGCCGTCTGGATCTCGAAATGAGTGCATAACTTTCTTGTATTTCTCGTATCTTCTGCCGCGATGACATCCGCTTCTTTCAGAATCCGGACTGCACGGAATGTCATATCTTCCAAATTGCCGATCGGCGTCGCCACTAAATAAAGCCGCGGTCCGGACTGGCTGAAACTTTTTTGGGATTTCATTTCTCCGTCCTCCTGCCGGTATTGAGATAGCGGTCCTTTTGCAGGCGCGTCAGCTGTTTAAAGGCATATTCCGCACGCATCGCTTCCGGTTTTGTGTTGAATGTTTCGCTGTGGATCAGCTGGACCGGCCGCTTCGCCCTTGTGTATTTGGCGCCTTTTCCGCTGTTATGGGCCGCCAGCCGCTTCGCCAGATCCGTTGTATAGCCTGCGTAATAAGTTCCGTCGCTGCACTTTACCACATAGAAAAAGTAATCATCCGTTTCCATACAGCAGCTCCCGGACTTCCGGCGTGTATTCATTATTTCCGCTGTACACGACGAGCGGCGGAAGGACCTTTAAGTCCGGTTTCCCGTCCTTGATCCCTTCAATCAATAATGTATTCGCTTCTTTCTCTTCTTTCGGATGGACAAGACGGAGCCGTTTCGGTTCCAGCCGGTTCGACCGCATTAAATCCATTATATCCGCGAGCCTTCCCGCACGATGGACGAATGCCGCCTTCCCTCCCTGTTTCAGGAGCTGGCTCGCTGATTGGACTGCTTCTTCCAGAGTCAGGAACAACTCATGACGGGCGATGGCGTAATGTTCACTCGTATTCCGGTCGCTTAATTCGTGTGCCGGAAAATACGGCGGATTGCAGGTGACCGCATCGAATTTTTCATAGCCGAGCAGCTTCGCTGCGTCTTTCACGTCTCCTGTCACAACATCGATCCGGTCCTCGAGCCCGTTATAGGCAACGCTGCGTCTGGCCATACCCGCCAGCCGTTCCTGCAATTCAATGCCGATGATCCGGGACGCTGAGCGGGCGCTCAGAAAAAGCGGGATCGCCCCGTTCCCCGTGCAGAGATCGACGGTTGTTCCCCTTTTCACAGGAATCGACGCAAAGCGCGCGAGCAGGACGGCATCAAGCGAAAAAGAAAAAACGGAAGGACTTTGAATGATCCGCAGATTTTCTGCCAGTAAATAATCCAGCCGCTCATCATGTTCGAGCATTATCATCTTCCTTTCTGCATAGCAAAAGGCGACAATCGCCGCCTTTTGGTCTTCAATTATTCAGCTGTTCTGTTTATTAAGGAATGAAAGGCAAAACAGGCAGTCGTCACCTTTTCGGGAGCTGCCGAAATGCACATGGCAGACATGGAACCCTTCATGATACAGCCTGGCCAGATTGTCATACCCTTCTCCGATATCGATTGCGTTTTTTTTCGCTTTTCTGCGGCCGGCTGCCGGCTGCCCTGCATGGAGTTCCTCGAGCCGCGCCCGAAGGTGGTGATTTTCCAGCTGCAGCGCATGGCGTTCTTCCATTGTCTGCGCCAGTATTTCCTTCAGATCACTGAACTGCCGCTGCATCATTTCCAGCTGCTGTTCAAATTCCATGACGGAATCGAGAAAGTTCTTGTCCTTCACCACGGTCACCTCACGCTTTCATTCCCTGGCCATTAATTTCATCCAATGAATAATCCAGCACCTGCTCCTGTTCTGCGAGTTTCACTTTCAGCACCCGCTCAAGCAGGTTAAGTCCGACGACTCGCCCATCCCCATCCGGAGTGGAAACGCGGGCGCCTACGTCCGGCATCTCTTTTTTCGCTTCTTCGTATTCGTCATTCTCATACTTCAGGCAGCACATCAGGCGGCCGCAAAGCCCGGAAATTTTGGACGGATTCAATGACAGATTCTGGTCTTTGGCCATCTTGATCGAAACCGGTTCAAAATCACCCAGGAAAGTGGAGCAGCACAGCATGCGGCCGCACGGTCCAATCCCTCCGAGCATTTTCGCCTCATCCCGCACTCCGATCTGACGAAGTTCAATCCGTGTCCGGAAAACGGACGCCAAATCCTTCACCAGATTGCGGAAATCGACGCGGCCTTCGGCAGTAAAGTAAAAGATGACTTTATTGCGGTCGAACGTATATTCAACATCCACAAGGTTCATATCAAGTTTATGCTCAGTGATTTTTTTCAGCCCGGTTTCGAAGGCCCGGGCCGCTTCCATCCGGTTCGTTTCCACTTGCTGCCGATCTTTTTCGGTCGCTTTTCGGATGACCTGCTTCAGCGGAAGGACCACATCATTTTCTCCGACCTCTTTTACTGGTACGACGACTTTTCCGTACTCGACCCCGCGTGCTGTCTCAACAATGACGAAATCGTCTTTATCGATCTGGTAATCACCGGGGGCGAAGTAATATATTTTACCCGCTTTTTTAAAGCGGACACCAATTACGTTGTACACCTCTTCATCCCTCCTGCAGATTCAGCACCAGCTGCTCCATCAGCAGTGTCCGGTTCATGTTCCGGCCGAGCTGCTGCTTCGCTGTCAGAATCGCCTGCAGCTGATCCGACAGAACAGCGAATGAGCGCTGAAGGGCGATCTGCTTCCAAGTTTCTTTCATGTCCGGGTATGTGAGCGTTTCTTCCAGTCCCGCTTTCACCGAAGCGATGTCCCGGTAAGCGAACAGCAAGAGATCGAGTCCCCGCTCCGCATCTTCCTTTTCCTTGAAGAGCGGAAACCAATCCGACTGCAGAAAAAGCAGCGCTTCCTGCACGTTCGTGTTCAGGACTTCCACCAATTTTACCACTGTACTTCTCGACTGTCCAAACTGCTCGTCTGAAGCAAGCACGGCTGCCGCTTCGGTATTCCGTGTCAGCATGGAAACTGTGGCGGCCATTGACCGGGTCACCCCTTGTCCGGTCAGCGCTTCGATCGCCTGCTGATGCGGCAGTTCCCGGAACGTGACAAGCTGGCAGCGGGACTGGATTGTATCCATGACTGCATGGAGCCGGTCGGTCAGAAGGATAGCTGTCACATCCGTCTCCGGTTCTTCGAGAAATTTCAAGAGACCGTTGCTGGAAGAAGCATTCATGCGGTCTGCCTGGCGGATCAAGTACACTTTCCGCCCCTCACTGAAACCGGTCTTATTCATCCGGCTGATGAGTTCCCGGATCTGATCGATTTTAATGAATTGACCATCCGGTTCCAGCGCGGCGAAGTTCGGATGATTGCCCGATATATACAGCCGACAGTCCCGGCAGTCCCCGCAGGGGTTCCCGTTCTCCGGGGATCTGCACAGCAGCAGCTGCACAAAGAAGCCGGCCACTTCTTCCAGACCGGATCCGGTCGTTCCCTCGAATAAGTAGGCATGCGCCAGCCGGTCTTTCCGGAAAGCACGACGGAGCCTTTCCATTACGGCCGGCTGCATCTGTTCATATGCTTCAGTCGTTTTCTGCATGCGTCTCTTCCTTTCCGGATGAATTTATCTTTAAATGAGCAAATTTAGTCCTAGTTTATTCGATCTCACTTCAGTTCTTACACGAGCTGAAGACCTCGCTTTAAGTGGACGCTTTCTGACCCACACAATGTGGGAAATGCAGCCAGCGTGACAGGACGCCACGGTGCTGGCTGCCAGGGGCGGTCCGCAAGCCGTTTCGGCCGCTCCGCGTCCTGCAGGGTCTCGCTTGTCGAAGATAAACCCTTGTGCTCCTGCGCCGCTCCGCGTGCTCGTCGCAAATGAGTGGTCAGGACTTTCCTTGCCCACTCATTCGCTGATCCCGTCGGAGTCGCCACCTGCCGCTCCTTCTTCAGCAAATTGTGCCGGTAAAATAGGTCGACGGAATTTCGCGAATAACTTCCTGCTGCAATCCTCTCGAAAAAGGAACGAGCCGACGAAAATGAGCATTTTCATAGTAAAGCAAACAGATCAGAGAGCTCAGTAATCATATAGTAATCGTTAAGATATAATGCCGGCAAAAATGCTCATTTTGAGGACTGTTGAAAAATCCCGCGGTCCGCTGACCCCGGGCTTCACGTGTATAAATTAATGAGCATTCCTTTAATTTCACCGATTCGCGCCAGCAGATCGATTGAGCTCTTCTCCTGATCCAGCAGCTCCTCCATCAGCAGGAGCAGTTCGGAATCGACCGTTTCCACAATCTTCAGCCTCTTCCCTTCACCGAACCGGTTCCATGTATGGGACTGTTTCAAGTCCATTCCCTGGTCAACCGCTTCCTGAAGAAAATGTTTGACCAGCCCTTTGAACTTTGTGAATTCCCGGATGCTGCGTGAGCGGGCAAGCCGGTCACCGGCCAGGGTGATATCGCCGAAAAGCCGGGTCAGCTGTTCTGTCTGAAGCTGCTGGTGCCGGCCGGCGACCAGCTGACTGAAACGGCCGGCTGGTGCGGCCGCTTCTATTCTGTCCGCCCGGGCGTTATTTATTCCGGTACGTAAATCGTGATTGATTTTCATAGGATCCCCGCTTTAGAAATGATAGAATTGTTCGATCGGCAGGACGAAAATCGTTGCGCCACCCACTTCGACTTCGACCGGGTACGGAATGTACGAATCCGCATTGCCGCCCATCGGTGAAACCGGCGCCACCATCTGTTCGCGGGAGCGGCAGTTATCCCGGATCAGATCGAGCAGTTCCGGCACAAGCCCGTCTTCGACACCGATCAGAAATGTCGTATTACCGGAGCGCAGGAACCCGCCTGTGCTGGCCAGTTTCGTTGCCCGGAAATCGTTTTTCGTCAGGGCGTTGGACAATCTGTTGCTGTCCTGATCCTGTACAACCGCTACTACAAGCTTCATCGGAATTCTCCCCTTTAGCAGGCTTCTTCTTTCTATTATAGCATGAATGCGTTTTACACCCTATAACTTTCCAGTTGCTTTTTTACCAGCCGAAGTGCGTCTTCTGTCACTTCATCCAGCGGCTTTGCAGCGTCAATCACCCGGATCCGCTCCGGGTACATTTTCGCTGCATTCCGGTAGCCCTCTCGTACCGCTTCATGGAAAGGCAGTTTTTCGAGATCGAGCCGATTCTGCTCACGTTCGCCGTTTTCCGTAATTCGCCGGAGACCGAGATGCGGGGGCAGATCGAACAGCAGCGTCAGTCCCGGCATCATTCCTTCAATCGCAAATTCGTTAATGGCAAGAATTTCATGGATGCCGATCCCTCTTGCATGCCCCTGATAAGCCAATGAACTGTCGATGAACCGATCGCAGAGGACCGCATAGCCTTCCTGAAGGGCCGGAATCACCCGCTCGACCAAATGCTGGCGGCGGGCCGCCGCATACAGAAGCGCTTCTGTGCGGCCGTCCATGGCAGTATGTCCCGGATCAAGGATCACTTCACGGATCCGTTCGGCAATTGCGATTCCGCCCGGTTCCCGCGTGAGAATCACCGGAATACCTTCCTGCTCGAGCTGTTTTTTCACTTTACCGATGACTGTTGTTTTTCCGGCCCCCTCCGGCCCTTCAAACGTGATAAATCGTTCTCTGTTATTCATTCTGGTCCTCCCGTACTACGTACAGCAATTTTTCTTCCAGCTGGTGCTCTCCCTGGAGCACCGCCCCTTCTGCCATCAAGTCCATCAGTTCTTCAAGTTTCGCCGTCGTCCACTTTTCCCCCGGGACGATGAGGGGGATGCCTGGCGGATATGGAATCACCGCACCGGCAGCGACCCGGCCGATCGACCGTACCACCGGCACCCACTCCCCCTCCGCTGTCTGTAGTTCCTTTTGCTGTACGTCCGGAGCTGAAACTGCAGGCTGGACAGGTATAGAAGCTCCCGGAAAATTTTTTCGTTCAAGTGACTGCACCGCTTCTTTTATCCGGCTCCGCACTTCAGCAAACGGATAAGAGTGCCTGATTTTCAACAGCGGCAGGACGAGAAGCACTTGGCGGGGATCTGCCAGTTCCGGGTAAACCCCATGAGCTTCCAATGATTTCTTCAGTTCAAAACCGCCGGCTTTTCCTGCGCGCAAAATCAGTTTCAGCGGATCTTCCGTTTCGACAGTTTCCAGCCCTTCGATTGTCTGGAGTCCCTCAATGAACTGACGGCGCTTCTCGAGGAAATAGCGGCTGTCCGCTTTGCTGTAACCGCCGATGAATGCGCGCGCGTCGTCAAGGGAGGCCATGATGAGATAAGACGGACTGCTCGACTGGAGGATCCTCAAGTAATCCGAAACGATTTTCCGGTCGACCAATTCCGACCGGATATGCAAGTAAGAACCCATCGTCATCGCCGGAAGGGTTTTATGTGCAGACTGTACCACCGCATCTGCTCCGAGGGATAAGGCCGATTTCGGGAACGGCACACCGGAAATGAAATGTGCGCCGTGCGCTTCATCGACCAGCACCGGTACTCCGCGGGAATGGGCGAGCATGATGATGCTTTTCAAATCGGATCCTGCCATTCCGTAGTAATTCGGATATGTCAGCATCAGCGCCTTCGCTTCCGGATATTCGCGGAGGGCCTGCTGAATGGTTTTCAGGGAAACGTGTGTCGCTGTCATCGTCCGGGTGTCCCATTCCGGTGTGACATAGACAGGATCGAGCCTGGCGAGTTCAATGCTGTGGAACACGGACTTGTGGGCATTGCGCTGCACGATGACCGTGTCCCCTTCACTGCATGAACCGAGCACCATAGCTAAATTACCGACGGTGGAGCCATTCACAAGGAAAAAGCTTTCGTCCGTCCCATACGTTTCCTTCAGCAGCTGCTGGGCTTCCAGGATGGCCCCGTCAGGAAAATGGAGATCATCCAGCCCGGAAAGCTCCGTCAAATCAAAACGAAGCGCCTGGCGGATCTCATCCGGAAGTCCGGAAAGCAGACCGTTCTTATGCCCGGGCACATGAAACGATACCGGTTTTTGCTGCTGGAATTTCTGTAACGCGTCCACGAGCGGACGCCGCTGGACCCTTTGCATAACTGCTGCACCCTCACATTCCATTCGTTCCTTAAGTATAACGGAAATCCGGGACTGTTTCAGTACTTTAAAAACCCGGAAGCAGGCGCTCCCGGGTTTTGCATATCTGTCCCTTTTACAGTTCTCTCCGGCCTTCGAGCGCTTTCGACAGTGTCACTTCGTCTGCGTACTCGAGATCGCCGCCGACCGGCAGTCCATGTGCAATCCGTGTAGTTTTCAGGCCCGACGGCTTTACCAGGCGTGAGATGTACATAGCCGTCGCCTCGCCTTCGATTGTCGGATTCGTCGCCAGAATAAGCTCCTGCACTTCATCCTCCTGAAGGCGAGTCAGAAGTGACGGTACGTTGATGTCTTCCGGCCCGATGCCGTCCATCGGTGAAATCGACCCATGGAGGACGTGATACAAACCTGTATAGTCGCGCATTTTCTCCATCGCAATGACGTCTTTCGGATCCTGCACCACGCAGATCACCGATCGGTCACGCGACTGGTCCTGACAAATATAGCAGGGATCAGTATCGGTGATATGCCCGCAGATCGAGCAGAATCCGAGATTCCGTTTCGCGTCCACGAGCGCTTTCGCAAACCCGAGCACCGTATCCTCTTTCATCCCTAACACAAAAAACGCCAGACGGGCCGCGGTTTTAGGCCCGATGCCTGGCAGTTTCATAAAGCTGTCCATCAGTCTTGCTATCGGTTCTGGATAATGCATTCAGTTTCCTCCTAGAACATTCCCGGAAGGTTGAGTCCTTTCGTGAACTGTCCCATAGTCGCATTGACATGGTCGTCCGCTTTTTTGAATGCGTCGTTCACTGCCACAACCAGTACGTCCTGCAGTGTTTCGACGTCTTCGGGATCCACGACGTCCGGATCAAGTTCGATATCGAGCACTTGTTTATGGCCCGACACCGTCACTTTCACCATTCCGCCGCCGGCTGTCCCTTCGAATTTCTTATTGCCGAGTTCTTCCTGTGCCTCTGCCATCTGCTTCTGCATTTTCTGCATCTGTTTCATCATGCCTTGCATGTTTCCTCCGCCGCGCATATTAAAACGCCTCCTTTTACTTCTCCTCAGTCGTCCTGGACTTCGACAAAATCCTTACCGAACAGCCGTTCAGCTTCCGCGATGAACGGATCTTCTTCCTGGGCCGCTTCTGAGCCGAACGGATTCGCCTCCTCCGGTTCCCCTTCCGCAGGCTGTTCTTCCGTCTGCTGTTTCAAGCCGTTCATTTTAATAAAATCCTCGCGGATCTTCAGCCAGTTTTCATCCGGAACAAAGACCGGTTCGTATGGTTTCCCCGTATATTGCTGCAGCAGCTGGCTGAAAGCAGCCGCGAATGTTTGATTGTCCGAAGCCATCTGACAATGGATGTCATACTTGAATTTTAACACAAAAGCGCCGCTTGATGCCGCTACGGGCTCTGCATCATTCAGCAGGGCCGCATGGGAACGCTGGAGCTGCCCCATGACGGACGCCCAATTCGTTTTAATCGAATTGATGTCTTCCTTCGTGGCATGCTTCAGCACTTCCTGAATGCGTCCTACCGGCACATTGAAGCGGCTCTGCGATTTCGGCCGCACTTTTTTCTGTGGTTCCGCCGGTGCCGCAGGCTGGGCAGCCGATCCATTTTTCAGCTGCTGCTGGAGTTCGCGGATCATGCCTTCCAAGGCACTGACCTTGGCCTCAAGATCCGGCTGCGGGGATGCGGCGGAATGATGGACCGGCTCCGCCTGTACCATCTGCAGGAGCGCCGTCTCCATATAAATTTTCGTATGGTGGGAGAACCGCATTTCCTGCTGTATTTTTGTCAGGATTCCGATCCAGCCGTACAGTGTTTCGGCAGGGATCCGTTCTGCCAGTTCGTTGAACCGGGGCTCAGCGGCAGCAAGTTCCAGCATCCCCTCGAGACCGGGAGCCGTTCTGATCAGCAGGAGATCCCGGAAGAACGTGACGAAATCTTCCGCGAGCCGGACGGGGTCTTTGCCGTTCTGGACAAGTTCTTCAAGCAGGGACAGCGCCGTTGCGATATCCTTATCGGCCAGCGCTCCCGCGATCCGGTAGAACGTATCCTGGCTGATGGATCCGGTGACCAGCAGAGCATCCTCTTCCGTCATCTCTTCGCCGCTGAATGATACGACCTGATCAAGCAGGCTAAGGGCATCCCGCATCCCGCCTGCCGCCGCCTGTGCGATGATTTTCAGCGCCTGTTCATTGGCGGGGATCCCGGCATCTTCAAGCACATCGTTCATCCGTTTGACAATATCGCCCGGTGTGTGCCGCTTAAAATCAAAGCGCTGGCATCGCGAGATGATGGTCAGCGGCAGTTTATGCGGCTCTGTCGTCGCCAGAATAAAAACCGCGTGGGCCGGCGGTTCTTCCAGCGTTTTCAGAAGAGCATTGAATGCGCTGTTGGACAGCATGTGCACTTCATCGATTATATATACTTTAAACCGTGAATTGGCTGGGGAGAACCGGACCCGTTCAATGATTTCCCGCATTTCTTCCACACGGGAATTCGATGCCGCATCGAATTCGATCACATCCGTATTCGATCCTTCCATAATGCTCAGACAGGATGAACACTCGTTGCACGGTTCCGCCACCGGCGCGCGTTCACAGTTCAGCGCCTTCGCGAATATTTTAGCCGCACTCGTCTTTCCCGTGCCCCGGGGACCGGAAAATAAATAGGCGTGCGTAGTTTTTCCGTAAAGGAGAGCGTTCTGCAATGTCTGTTTCACATGCGTCTGGCCCGTCATCTCTGAAAAGGACTGCGGCCGGTACGCCCGGTAAAAGGCTTGATATGCCAACGTTCTTCTCTCCTTCTGAAAAAAATGGTTTCATTCCTTAATTATATCACATATGACTCTTGTTCTGACTTTTTTTGCAGTTTGCGTTATACTGTTTCTATAGATTTTTTTCTACTATTTACCGGTGAAATCGAAAGGAGTAGCATGAATGTCAGAAATAAGACTTGAACATATCCAAAAGAAGTATGATAACCAGGTGACGGCAGTCTCGGATTTCAATCTCCATGTCAAAGACGAGGAATTCATCGTCTTCGTCGGTCCTTCCGGCTGCGGAAAATCGACGACACTCCGGATGATCGCCGGTCTCGAAGAAATTACAGACGGTGAATTCTATATTGATGACCGCCTGATGAACAACGTCGCGCCGAAAGACCGTGATATCGCTATGGTGTTCCAGAACTATGCGCTGTATCCGCATATGACTGTCTATGACAACATGGCGTTCGGACTGAAGCTGCGGAAATTGCCGAAATCGGAAATCAAGAAGCGTGTCGAAGAAGCTGCGCACATTCTCGGCCTTACCGATTACTTGAAACGGAAACCGAAAGCGCTATCCGGCGGTCAGCGCCAGCGTGTCGCTCTCGGCCGTGCGATTGTGCGCGATGCGAAGGTGTTCCTCATGGACGAGCCGCTGTCCAACCTGGATGCTAAACTCCGGGTGCAGATGCGTGCAGAAATCACAAAACTCCATCAGCGCCTGAAAACGACGACGATTTATGTTACACACGATCAGACGGAAGCAATGACGATGGCTAATCGGATTGTCGTCATGAAAGACGGCTTCATCCAGCAGGTCGGCACACCGAAAGAGGTGTATGACTATCCGGAGAACTTGTTTGTCGGCGGCTTTATCGGATCCCCTGCCATGAACTTCTTCGACGGTGTCCTTGAAGGCGATAAATTCGTTACAAACGGAGCCGCACTGGATGTTCCCGCCCGGCATCTCGCTCTTCTGAAGGAAAATGGCTATGCCGGGAAAGAACTTGTCCTGGGCGTCCGTCCCGAGCATATCAGTGCTGAAAAAGAAGATGTCCAGGCATCACCAGGTACGGTCATAGAAGCCTATATCGAAGTGTCGGAACTGACTGGTGCAGAAAGCATGCTCTATTCCCGGCTCGGCGAGCAGAACTTCATTGCCCGTGTTGAAGCCCATGCGGAAATCACGGCAGGTCAGACACTTCCGCTGGCACTCGATCTGGAACGCTCCCATTTCTTTGATCCGGAAACGACACGCCGTGTCCGTCCGGAATAACAGCTGAAAACGAAAAAACCCGCATACTTGCTGTGCGGGTTTTTCAATTACGGTTTTTGACCATGAGAAAAGCCCGTCCGCAGTTACTGCGGACAGGCTTAAATGATTACAGTTAAGGCCGTGCACCTTTCTTCGACTGCTGCACATGAGCGTTACTCCTGTCGCCAGCTCAGTCTAGGCTGCCCCGCGGCACATGAGCAGCACCACTTAATGCTGCTTCCTTCCGGACCTGACATGGTTCGTGGGTACCCATTGCGCGGGACCCAAACGTCAACACCGCGTGCAGGAGGCAGACCTCACATGCAGGCAGCCTCGGAAAGGGATTCAGTCCTGCTGGAGCGGATTGCAGGTTACAGGACACCGCTACCTTCCCACCTAGCACGGCATTTACTAGTATATCGGGCGATCCGCTAAAATGCAAATTCCAGGCTTCGACAAAACATACTAAAAGTTGTTGACAAGCATGTCGGTGCATGGTAAAGTAGTTTTTGTCTCAAACGGAGGAATACCCAAGTCTGGCTGAAGGGATCGGTCTTGAAAACCGACAGGGGAGTCAAATCCCGCGGGGGTTCGAATCCCTCTTCCTCCTCCATTTCGATTTAAACACACGCGCATATTAATTCGAGATTGAATTCGTTACATTTGTAACGAATTTTTCTTAAGTGGTATGTGTCGGAAAATTTAAATGATTGAATGATTAAAGCGGCTGCATGCCGTTTTTTTCTTTTTCTTCACGCTGGACCGGCAGTGCTCCTGCCACATACTGCGGCCGAATGACGCTCCCCTGACGCTTTCATCTGCGGAACGCGAACCGCTTTTGCGGTATAATGGTGGTGTTGATAGTTCTTTGAAGCTGAAGCCCGTAATGGAATTACAGAACAGGCAGGAGGGTCAGAGATGCAGAAAGAAAAGAGAAATGACCAGTCACTGACAAGTCCCAGCACCCGCAAGCTCTGTGTGTCGATGGTGCCGATCTTCAACCACTTGGAACCTGATGAAATGAGGGAAATCGCCGGCACCGCCACTTCCCTTTCGTTGAAAAGGGGCGAACTGCTCTATAGTGCAGGGGACCGGGCGGATACCCTCTATATTATCCATAAAGGCAGAGTGAAAATTTACAGGCTGACCGAGTCAGGAAAAGAACAGCTCGTCCGAGTGCTCGAGCCGGGTGATTTCACTGGCGAAACTGCCCTGTTTTCAGACTCCGTCCACGATGCGTTTGCGGAAGCCGCGGAACAGACTGAAATCTGCCGGATCCAGCGTGCCGACCTCCGGGCTTTTTTGATAAAATACCCGCAAATTTCGCTGAAAATCCTTTCTGAATTCTCAAGCCGGCTGGAACGGGCTGAAGAGCAGGCCACAAGTTTCGCAACTGAGGATACGGAAACCCGGATCGCTCTTTACCTGCTGAATCAACGGAAGATACAGCAGTCAGACGACGTAAAACTGACCGTTACCCGCAAGGACCTTGCTTCACTGCTTGGAACGACACCCGAGACGGTCAGCCGGAAACTCGGTTTTTTTGAAGAGTCCGGCTGGATCAGTCAGGAGAGCCACCGAAAAATCCGCATTCTCGACCCGGATGCTCTGCAGCGATGAATAACCGGCAATAATAATGATGAAGAAAAGCCCGGACATCCGCCCGGGCTTTTCTTTGTTTTATTTTCGTAAAACCGCTGTCTGTGCCATGAAATGGCCGATCTTTTCCGCAATGCGCTCAGTGCAGCTAGGATCATTCAGCAAATCATAATCACTGATATTCAGCCGGAGGACCGGACACGCATTGAACGAATTGATCCACTTCTCGTACCGTTCATGCATTTCGAGCCAGTATTCGATCGGTGTCTGCTGTTCCATCGCGCGGCCCCGCTCCTGTATGCGCGACAGGATATCTTCAATAGAGCCCTCCAGGTAGATCAGGAGGTCCGGATGCGGAAAGTAAGGGGTCATGACCATCGCTTCGAATAAATTCGTATATGTTTCGTAATCGATTGGGTCCATTGTTCCTTTTTCGTAATGCATTTTTGCAAAAATGCCGGTGTCTTCGTAAATGGACCGGTCCTGTACAAAACCGCCTCCATACTCGAACATGCGCTTCTGTTCCTTGAAACGTTCAGCAAGGAAGTAGATTTGCAGATGAAAGCTCCATTTTTTAAAGTCCTCGTAGAACCGGTCGAGATATGGATTCGCGTCCACTTTTTCAAATGACGTACGGAATTGGAGCGCATCTGCAAGCTTTTTAGTCATCGTCGACTTGCCGACTCCGACCGTGCCGGCCACCGTGATCACTGCATTTTCCGGAATCCCATATTTTTCACGTAAGTTCATGCGTGTAAACTCCTTTGCTGCAGTGTATTGTCCACCTGTTCCAAAATCGCGGCTAAATCCGCCCTTTTCTGGACGAAATCCAGTTCGTCCCCATTAAAACGGAGAACGGGAATTTCCGGGTGCGTCCGTTCAAAGTCCTCGATGAAGTCATGGTAATCCGCTGAGAGCCGCTCCATGTATTCGCGGGTAATATTCTTCTCGAAATCGCGTCCCCGCAATGAAATCCGTTTCATCAGCGTATCAAGGCTGGCATGGAGATAGATGACCATATTCGGTTTCGGCATGTCGGCGGTCAGTATGTTGTAAATCGCTTTGTATTTTGCATATTCCATCACTGGAAGTGTCCGTTTCGCAAAGATCAGGTTTTTGAAGATATGGTAATCTGCGACTACCGATTCCCCCCTGTTTATATGCTGCTTCTGAATATCAGACAATTGCTTATACCGGTTGCACAGAAAAAACATTTCCGTCTGGAAACTCCATTCTTCTATATCCTCATAGAACTTATCAAGAAATGGGTTTTCATCTACGATTTCTTTCAAGAGCTGAAATTGATACTGATCGGCGATCGCTTTTGACAGTGACGTCTTCCCCACACCGATCGGACCTTCTACCGTAATGAATGGCACCGGCATTAAAAGTCCCCCTTTTTTTATATGTACGCCTTTTTTAGTGCCCTTCATTTTACCACAGAAAAGAGAGCGAAAATATATATGTGAACTAAAAAATGTACATGCCGAGGCAGGCGGCGCTTCCTGTTCCATACCTCATCATGCGCAAGAAAAGATTAGTGTTTAATGAATCTGCGCTTTGAAATTGCCGCCGTGCGTTTCCTGGGCGTCCATGACAGTCATGAATGCAGTCCGGTCGATATCGACGACGATCTGGCGGAGCTTGGAAATCTCGAGACGGGTCACGACGACATAGAGCACATCTTTATCATCGTCGGTATAGCCGCCCTTCCCTTTCAGTTTCGTCACGCCGCGTCCGAGCCGGTCATTGATAGCGGATGTCAGTTCCTCGAATTCATCTGATATAATAATGACAGCTTTCGTTTCATCCAGTCCCTGGATCACTGTATCGATTGTTTTAGAGGCGATATAGTAAGTGATGATGGAATACATCGCTTCTTCCCAGCCGAGAACAAACCCGGCCCACGTGAAAATGAAGATATTGAAGAACATCACGAATTCGCCGACGGAGAACGGGATTTTCTTTGTCAGCAGGATGCCGAGGATCTCTGTTCCGTCGAGGGCTCCGCCGTTACGGATGACCAGACCTACACCGGCCCCGAGCAGCAGTCCGCCGAATACAGTCGCCAGCAGCGGATCCGTTACGAATCCTGGTACTGAATGCAGCAGTGATTCAACGACTGCAAGAACGACGATGGAAAAAACGGAAGAAATAAAAAAGTTTCGCCCGATATGCTTGTAACCAAAGTATAGAAATGGCAAGTTAATAAGAACGATCAGCACACCGAATGGAATATTGAGTAAATAATTCAGAATCAGTGAAATACCGATAATGCCGCCGTCAATAATCGAATTGGGCACAAGGAACAGCTCAATGGCCGCCGCTGCCATGGAAGCTCCTGTAGTCATGAGCGTGTAGCGGAGCAGCAGGTGTCCGGGTGATTCTTTTTTATGTACTTTTTTCATATTTCCCTTCCTTCTTGATTAGTCTTCTATAAATTATACCGTAAATCCCGCATGCCGTCCGGCCGTTTTAGGCAGGAGCCGATGCGGACCCCGGGAGCGATGAGCCGATGAACCATATGGAACAGGATCAATTATTCATGCAGGAAGCAATAAAAGAAGCGGAAATAGCCGCCCGAAAAGGCGAAGTGCCGATCGGCGCTGTCCTCGTGAAAGATGGAGAAGTCATCGCCCGCGCCCATAATCTTCGGGAAACGACGCAGAACGCCGTAACCCATGCAGAACTTTTGGCCATTCAGGAAGCTTGCCTCAAGACAGGCAGCTGGCGCTTGGAAAACACAATCCTTTACGTTACGTTAGAACCTTGTCCGATGTGTGCCGGTGCCATTCTTCAGTCCCGGATTCCCCGCGTAGTCTACGGTGCACGAGATATAAAAGCCGGCAGTGTCGATTCGCTGTACCGCCTGCTGAATGACCCGCGGTTCAATCATCAGTGCGAAGTGAAAGAAAATGTGCTCGCAGAAGAATGTGGTGCGCTTCTTACCGACTTTTTCCGCTCCTTGCGTGAGAAGAAGAAAAATAGAAAAAGACAGTTATAATGTCGGCTAGTTTTCGCGCAGGAATGCCAGAAGGTGCCTGTTCACGAGTTCAGGCTGTTCCCGATTGACCCAATGCGTCGCTTCCCCGATAAAAACGCCATATCCATCTTCACAGTATTTCAGGCTTTCTTTTGCAAGCGGCTTGGACAGAAAATGATCCCCCAATCCCCATATGAGGCGGACAGGAACTTTAATACGGCTTTTCGGCACCTGCCGGAAGCTGCCTTTCCGGATGGCCCGGTACCAGGCAAGCATCGACGTGAGCGCATCAGGCTGGGCCCATGCCGCTTCATACGCTTCCATATCCTGTCCGCTGAACGTCCCGGGCAGGCTCGTCCGCTTCAAGCCCTGTTTCATGCTTTGATAATCCCCCATCTCGAAGATCCGTTCCGGAATGACGGGCAGCTGAAAAAAGGCGATATAAGAACTTCTGACAATCTGAAGCGGGTGATTCTTCATTACGTTCAGCAAGGCGTGAGGATGCGGCATATTTGCGACAATCAGCTTCCTCACGAATTCCGGGCGGCTGGCTGCCAAATGCCAGCCGATTGCTCCTCCCCAATCATGGCCGATGATCAGTGCCTTGTCATGCCCGGAATGGGTGATGAGCCCGATGATGTCATCGCGCAGCTGATCCAGCCTGTAATGCTCGGGTCCTTCAGGCTTATCACTTAAGTTGTAGCCGCGCTGATCCGGCGCTATGACCCGGTAACCGGCTTCAGCAAGTGCCGGTATTTGGAAACGCCAGGCATACCAGAATTCCGGAAATCCATGCAGCAGCACAGCGAGCGGCCCGTCTTCCGGCCCTGCGACAGCTGCATGCAGTGTGATGCTATTCGACTGAATGAATTCGAAACGGATATCGGTCACTGCTCTCCCCTCCTGTTCTTCCATACCCGCCGGACGACGAAAAAAAGCCGGGCACCCGCCCGGCTTCAGGTTATAGACAAAAGAAATTCTATACGAGGTTCTGCCAGTCTGTTCTTTTCAGCGGAATAGAAACCTGCCGGTTTAGAAAAGGGCTGCCCTGCCCTTTCCGCGTGGCCCGCACGAAGCGGGTTAGCTGGCCGAAGCGGCACGATGCCGCGCAGTTCGGCCAGCTTCCCCCCGAGCTTCCTCGCCTTGGCGGCTCGGCGATCTCGAACAGCCAGTTCTTCCGCAGGAGTGGCAGGACAGCTCATCCTTTTCTGTCACCGGCAAAAAATCTTTGCAAGTTAGTCACTCTGAGTCAACGCAGAGGCAGCGAGCGATAAACAAGTAGCTTGTACGTTGACTTCTTTCCGACGGTGCTTATTCAGTCCCTGCTTCCTGGTGACAGTCTAAGCAAAAATTGCGAGACGCCTGCGGAAAAACGGTTTTGACTGCGATGAGCTCGCGCAGGAGCAAGTGTTTTAATGCGACGAGTAACCGCAGGAACAAGTGTTTTAATGCGACGAGCTCGCACAGGAGCAAGCGAGCGGTTTTTGCCGGCTGTTACCGAAGGTGAAGTGATTTATACATTAAATATTGAGTTTGTCTACAGTCTGAAGCCGGGCACCCGCCCGGCTTTTCTTCATTTAATGTATTCTTTTCCGCCCATGTACGGACGCAGTACTTCCGGCACCATGACCGTTCCATCCTCCTGCTGATAATTTTCGAGGATCGCCGCCACTGTCCGCCCGATGGCAAGCCCGGAGCCGTTGAGTGTGTGCACGAATTCCGGTTTGCCGTTCGGCTCACGGCGGAATTTGATATTTGCCCGTCGCGCCTGGAAGTCTTCAAAATTGGAACAAGAAGAAATTTCCCGATACACGTTCTGGCTCGGAATCCATACTTCAATGTCGTACTTCTTTGCGGCGGTGAACCCGAGATCCGCGGTACACATGAGCAGTACGCGATACGGAAGCCCAAGAAGCTGCAAAACCTTTTCTGCGTGTCCTGTCAGGGTTTCCAGCGTATCATACGAGTCTTCGGGCTTGGCAAAGTGGACAAGCTCGACTTTATTGAACTGGTGCTGCCGGATGAGTCCCCGCGTGTCCCGTCCGGCAGACCCGGCTTCCGACCGGAAGTTCATGCTGTAGGATGCGAAAGATTTTGGCAGCACGTCCGGCCCTAGGATTTCGTCCCGGTAAAAGTTCGTTACCGGTACTTCAGACGTCGGAATAAGAAAGAAGTCCTCTTCTTCGATGAGGAACGCATCTTCTTCAAACTTCGGCAGCTGCCCTGTACCCGTCAGGCTTTCCCGGTTCACCAAGTATGGCGGGAGCATTTCCTCATACCCGTGTTCATCACTGTGCAGGTCCATCATGAAATTAATGAGGGCCCGCTCAAGGCGTGCGCCAAGCCCCCGATAAAATACGAATCGGCTGCCTGTCACCTTTGAAGCACGCTCGAAATCCAAAATCTGCAGGCCGGCTGCGATTTCCCAATGAGGCTTCGGTTCGTAGCCGAGTGCAGGTTTATCTCCCCATGTCCGCAATTCAACGTTGTCGTCTTCAGAATCACCGACCGGCACGCTTTCATGCGGAATGTTCGGCACACGGAGCATAATATGATTCAGCCGGTCCTCCACTTCCCGCAATTCATCATCCATCTTTTTGATGTCATCGCCTACTTTACGCATTTTCGCGATCGCTTCATCTGCATTTTCCTTATTGCGTTTCATTTCAGCGATTTTCTGGGAAGTCTCATTGCGTTCCGCTTTCAGCTTTTCTGTTTTAGTGATCAGTTCCCGCCGTCTTTCATCCAGTTCCTGAAACTGATCGAAATCGGTCAGATCTTCCCCCCTCTTGGCCAGTTTCTGTTTCACTTCTTCGAAGTTCTCGCGCACAAAGCGAATATCCAGCATGCTTTTTCCTCCTTATAATCGTCCCGCTAAATGGAAAATGGCAACAAAAATAGCCCTCATCCCTAAATTAGGGACGAGAGCTACCCGCGTTGCCACCCTGATTGAACAGACCGCTGCCTGTTCCTCTTCATTGCATAACGGCCTCCAGACCGGCGATGGCCTACTTGGTTTCAGCCATGCAACTCAGGGACGGATTCAAACGCGCTTTCCGCCGGTTCGCACCACCCACCGGCTCTCTTGTGAAAAACGGACGTTCTACTGCTTCCCATCAGCGTTTCGTCTTTGAAATTATCCTTACTTTACTACAGGATAATCCATTTGACAAGCAGTGCGGCAGTCAGTAAACGCCGACCGCTGAAAATGCCGCTTCCACACTTGCCGTTTCGGCACTTCCAGCCCCATATAAATCAGTGGCCGCCTGGACAGCCGCGGACCGGTACTGACTGAACGTGGAATTCGGTGTCAGGTAAACGGTCAATGTTCGGTAAAAAATATCGCCCGCTTTCTCGGTACCGATTCCATTCACCGTCACACCGTAATGCGTGCCGCCGACCGCCAGAAGATAAGCCGCTTTGTTACTAATCCCGCTGTTCCAATGGACACCGCCATTGTCGTCCGTCCCGGTGTACCGTTTGGAATAGTGGTCCGGGTCTCCGTTCTCCGTTGGATCCGCCATACTTCTGAGGGCATCTCCGCTGATGGTCGGTGTATAAATGTCTTCTCCGACCAGCCAGTCCGGGTCATTATTGAAGTGGTGTTCAACAAGTGTGCCGAAAATATCGGACATCGATTCGTTGATTGCACCCGACTCATTCTGGTAGACAAGATCAGCCGTTGTATCCGTCACGGCATGTGTCAGCTCATGCGCTATAACATCCAGCGCCCCCGACAAAGGAACAAAATTATACCCGTCCCCATCGCCATAGACCATCTGTGACCCGCTCCAGAACGCGTTGTTATAACTGCGGCTGTAGTGGACTGTAGATACCAGTTTTGCACCGTTGCCGTCGTAACTGTTGCGGCCGAATTCGTTTTTATAATAGTCATAAGTCTGGGCCGCATATGCGTGAGCATCGACTGCTGCTGCATCGTAAGAAGAATTATAGACGTTGTCCGCATCAAGCCATAAGTAGCCCGGCAAGCGCGTCCGGTTTCTCGCATCATACGTAAAAATCCCATTCCCCCGTTTACGGTCGACAAGATAAGAACCATCGCTGTTTGTCAGTGTGTTGAATGACTTCGTATCTCCGAGAACCCCTTTTCCTGTTCCGACTGTATCAGAACCTGTTAAAGGATCATTCGAACCCGGTTTAGCTTCATGGATCTGATTGTATGATTCAAGCACATCCCCTGTCTCTGCATCGATGAAGTACTGATAATTACCCGGTTCCGGATAAAGGAATTCGATTTCCATTGCATACGCGTATTTAGCGCTGTCTTCGTTCGCATGAAGTACCAATTCAGGTTTCACATCACGGGCGAGTTCCGGTGTCCCGCCGATTTTAGCGGTTACGTCAGCAATTGCGGCAGCTTCCGCTTCCTGCCGCTTTATACTTGTGCCGCTTTTCAAATCCCCAACACTGCCGAGCCCTTTAACAGGTTCTCCTGAGACAGCCGTCAGGACGCCGTCGGAGTTGATCACTGCTTTCACTACCGCACCGAACACCGGCACGCCTTTATGTATTTGCTGCAGCGCCACAGAGGTGAACCCCAATTCGTCCGTGGTCTGCTCAGTCACCCGGTAGCTTGTTCCAGGTTCGGTGTAAAGCTCCGGACTCTCTTTGAAGTAGGAGAAAACGATTTCTTTTGCTGAGCGGTCGGAAGGGGCCGTCAGTTCACCCGAAACGAATACAGGGGCTGTGGCTTGGTCATTCCATTCAATTTTTTCTGCAGCCGGTTTTTCCGCATACACAGAAGGTACAAGAACTCCTGATAGTGCTACTGCTGCCGCAAGACTCAAGTTTAATGTCTTCTTCATATTATTTTCACTCCTGCTGTCGGATTCAGCCGAAACAATTGGCTTACTGGAAATTTTACTGGAACCTTTTGTTAGAAAATATAGTTAAGTTTAATTATTTTGACTTTTAATTATTAGGAGAAGAAACTTTCAATTTTATGGATTTTTATGGAATTTAGATATTTTTTACTATTAAAATAACTGATAAAATGATTAGAAAGCATTTTTTTATTAAATTAAGGAATTTTATTGCTTCCATCACCCTTCTTCAAGCCGAGTCCCCAGTAAAGGAAGCAGAATTGTCAATTGCCTTCCTGCCCCGGGGAGGTTATTTTCTTTGTCCTTCGCTTTCCTTATAATGAAAGTGGACCTTCTTAATTATTGTGATTAAATTAAACTGAAGGTGCCAGATTGGAGGGGAAAAAATGGATGCCATGATGATTGCCTTAGATCGGGAAGCTACCGAGCCGCTGTACGAACAGTTGTATACAGCCATCAAACGGGAAATCCTTGAAGGGAAAATCAGTATGGGTGACAGGCTGCCCAGCAGGAGAAAATTAGCAGAACACCTGTCTGTCAGCCGGACGACAATAGAATTTGCATACGATCAGCTTGTGGCAGAAGGATACATTGAATCGCTTCCCCGTAAAGGTTACTTTGTAAAGGATATTGAAGAATTGGCCTTAACTGAATCAACAGGACCATTCCTTAAAAACACTAATGCGCCTGCCGGACTTGAGGAGTTCAGTCCTGGGAAAGTGGACGCTGATTCATTCCCCTTCAGTATGTGGCGAAAGATCTTGAAGGACGTGCTGGATAAAAATAATACCCAACTTCTCGAACCGGGCCATCCGCAAGGCGACCCGCTTCTCCGGAATGAAATTGCCGGCTATCTTTATCAATCGCGCGGCGTCAATTGTTCACCGGAACAAGTCATCGTCGGCTCCGGCACAGAACAATTGCTGCCGTTGCTTATCCGGCTGATCGGGCCTTCAGCTATTTTCGCTTTTGAAGATCCCGGGTACCCTCTCACCCATACCGTTTTCACCCATAATGACCGTAGAGCTATTCCGGTATCTGTAGATTCAGAAGGCCTCCTTGTCGAAGAACTGATCGCTACCGATGCGGACGTCGCTTACGTGACCCCGTCCCATCAGTTTCCGACAGGAGCGGTCATGAGCGCCGCGAGAAGGACTCAATTGCTGAAGTGGGCTGCTGCAGGCGAAAACCGTTACATTATTGAAGACGATTATGACAGCGAGTTCCGCTATATCGGCCGCCCGATCCCGTCCCTGCAGAATATGGATAGTCATAACCGGGTCATTTATATCAGCACATTCTCTAAGTCACTGATGCCTTCTCTTCGCATCGCTTATATGGTATTGCCTGCACCGTTAATGGAAGACTATTGGAAGACTTTTCTTCACTATTCCTCTTCCGTACCGAGAACAGACCAGCAGCTCGTCACCCGTTTCATGGAGAATGGGCATTTTATGCGTCATTTGAATAAGATGCGTATTATTTACCGGAAAAAGTGGGAGGTCCTTACTGATACGCTTCAAAACTATCATCCATACGTCAGTGTTTCCGGAGATCAGGCTGGCATGCATCTCGTACTGAACGTTAAAACGGGTGCTCCAGAAAAAGAACTTATCGCACAGGCTGCGGAAGCTGGCATACGCGTTTCCGGTCTTGCCGCGTTCCACGTGAAACAATCGGCAAATGAAAGCGCGAAAATTGTGATCGGTTTCGGCGGACTGCCGGAAAGTGAGATCCCGAGCCGTATTGATCGCCTGATGGCCAGCTGGTCCATAAAAAAACAGGCAAGCCGCAAATGACTGCAACTTGCCTGTTCAACTGAATATATGCTCAATGAAATCTCCAGCAGCAGAAACTGTGGATGTTACAATACCCTGGACTTTTTCAAAAGCCAGTACCGGCCAACTCGCACGTTCCACTCCAGTCGCTGTCACGACCGGTACAGCGGGGACATTATCATCTAAGAAACCGAAATCCGCACCCGGTTTGCTGACAGCCGTCAGCGTCCCTACTGTCTGTCCTTTTTCGACGCCCGCTTCCAGCCACCCTGCCGCAGCAATTTCTTTGTCCAGTTCCAGTACCGGTTCATAACTGCCTGCATCCCCTTTTTGAATAAGCATCTTTAAGGGCTGAGCCGCCGCAATATCCACTTCGTCTGTCTTCCCTTTTCTTACAGGAAGTGATTCTGCTGCAGGCACCTGATAGCCGGCAGGGAAAATCTCCGCCATAGTGAATTCATCAAAGCCATACGTCAACAGTTGGCGTGCCGCTTCAAAACGGGCAGCATAGGAACCGTATCCGGTGCTGTCTGTTGCGTCCATCACTACAGCGATCAGTCTCCTTCCATCCCGTTCTGCTGTTGCTGTAAAGCAGTAGCCGGCAAAATCCGTTGTGCCTGTCTTGAGCCCGTCCACTCCTTCAAATTCATACTGAAGCCCCGGAAGCATGAAATTCCAGTTTCGCATCGTGATAGCTTCTGCCGTTCCTTCCCGAAAAACCAGTTCCGGAATTTTTGCGGTCTCAAGGACTTGCGGATAATCTGTCAGGAGCTGTCTGGCCAATTTTGCCACGGATATGGCGGTCATCACATTTTCCCCCAGTGGGTCTGTCCCTTCCGGTGGATTTCCAAGCATTCCTTTGTTACTGAGACCGGTAGAGTTCACGAAATTCGTTCCAGACAGGCCAAGCTCTTCAGCTTTCGCGTTCATCTGTCTGACGAATTCACCTTCTGATCCGCCAATCGCTTCCGCTAACGCAACCGTAGCTGCATTCGCTGAATAGATCGCCATCGCTTCGTACAGCTCTTGTACTGTGTATGTCTCTCCTTCCCGCAACGGAACATTCGCAAGTCCCGGAGCTACTGAAAGATCACTGACAAAACTTGATATTTCGACGGGTTCTTCCCATGACAATTCTCCTCGTTCCACAGCCTCGAACAACAGATATTCGGTCATCATCTTCGTCATGCTGGCAATGCCCAGCGGCTCATCAGCATTTTCAGCATATAAAATTTTCCCTGTCTCCGCGTCTGCCAACACCGCCGCTCCGACTGAAAGTTTCGGAGCTTCTCCTTGTGCATAGACCGGGTTTACTCCTAACAGCAGCAACACCGACAGGACCCATGCTGTCACTGCTCTGTATTTCCATACGTCCATCCTTATACCCCCGCTTTGAATTCTCCGCTATTTTAGCACAGTCCCGGCTATTCCAAAACAGGCCGCCCATAAAAAAAGCCCTTTCCTGTATTTTTAATGCAGGAAAGGGTTTTATTCGGTCAGGAAATCGAATAATTAGGGGATTCTTTCGTAATCTGTACATCATGCGGATGACTTTCCCGGAGTCCGGCTCCCGTCATCCGGATAAATTGTGCTTCTTCACGAAGTGCCCGAAGGTCGGCAGTACCGCAGTATCCCATGCCGGACCGGAGCCCGCCGGTCAGCTGATGAATTGTGTCAGCAAGCGGTCCTTTGTAAGGGATTCGCCCTTCGATTCCTTCCGGAACCAGTTTTTTCGCTTCTTCCTGGAAATAACGATCTTTGGATCCTCTTTCCATAGCCCCGATGGATCCCATGCCCCGGTAGACTTTAAATCGTCTTCCCTGGAAAATTTCAGTGTCCCCTGGGCTTTCCGAAGTACCGCCGAGCAGACTGCCCAGCATGACCGCATGCCCGCCGGCAGCAAGAGCCTTCACAATATCCCCTGAGAACTTGATGCCGCCGTCTGCAATAATCGTTTTTCCATGCTTCCGGGCTTCCGTCGCGCAGTCGTAGATTGCAGTAATCTGAGGCACACCGACACCTGCAACGACTCGGGTTGTACAGATGGATCCGGGTCCGATGCCGACTTTGATTACATCGGCACCTGCCTCGATCAGTTCCCGCGTCGCTTCTGCTGTCGCTACATTACCCGCGACAATGACCAGTTCCGGATAATTGGCCCTGATCTCCCTGACGGTGTCCACAACGCCTTTTGAATGGCCGTGCGCGGTATCCACTACAATAATGTCGGCCTGGGCTTTTACGAGCATTTCCACCCGCTTCATCGTGTCTCCTGTCACACCAACCGCTGCGCCTGCCAGAAGGCGGCCGTGGCGATCCTTCGCCGCATTCGGGAACTCTATCACTTTTTCAATGTCCTTAATGGTGATGAGCCCTTTTAATGTCCCGTTTTCATCGACAATCGGAAGTTTTTCAATTTTGTGCTGCTGAAGGACTTTTCCTGCATCATCCAGCGTCGTTCCCACTGGCGCTGTCACCAAGTTATCATGAGTCATGACCTCTGCGATCTGCTTGGAATAATCCTGAATGAACCGCATGTCCCGATTTGTAATAATACCCACCAGTTTTTGCTCTTCTTTATTATTGACAATCGGCACGCCTGAAATGCGGTATTTACCCATCAGGTGTTCTGCGTCAAATACCTGGTTTTCAGGCGTCAGGAAAAATGGATCCGTAATGACGCCGTTTTCAGATCGCTTTACTGTCTCCACTTGTTCTGCCTGCTCTTCAATGCTCATGTTCTTATGAATGATGCCCAGACCGCCCTGCCGCGCCATGGAAATTGCCATCTTTGCTTCTGTAACTGTATCCATCCCTGCACTGATGATCGGGATATTCAATGTGACTGACGGTGCCAGTTCAACAGACAGATTAACATCTTTCGGCAATACTTCTGATTTCGCCGGCATAAGCAGTACATCATCAAATGTTAATCCTTCTTTTGTAAATTTCGATTCCCACATTTTCTGACACGCCTCCTGGTCCTGTGAATATTATTGCAATACTATCAGTGCGAAAATAAGGTGTCAATACAGCTTCCGGAAGTAAAAGAATTCCGAATAGTCCTTCACAAAATCTTTTTCAAATCCTCTTCAATTTTTCTCGGAGATGTCTGAGGCGCGTAACGTTTAACCACATTTCCATTTCTATCCACGAGGAACTTCGTGAAATTCCACTTGATGGTTCCGGTCAGCAGCCCTTTCTGTTCTTCAGTCAGGAATTTGAACAGCGGATCTGCCATTTCCCCTTTAACATCGATTTTGTCGAAGATCGGAAAAGTGACACCATAATTAATCTGACAGAATTCCATCGTCTCTTCCTGGTTTTCGAACTCCTGGTTATTGAATTGGGCACTGGGGAAACCCAAAATCTCCAGCCCTTCGCCTTGATATTCCTTATAGAGCTCTTCGAGTTCTTTGAATTGGGGCGCAAAGCCGCATTTGCTCGCAGTGTTGACGATAATGAGCGGTTTCCCTTTGTATTCTTTTAAAGATTGGAGTTCTCCGTTCGGTTTTCTCACTTCAAGATCATAGATGGCAGACATTCAGTTCATCTCCTATTCTTGTTCTGCCTTAAGATTAGCCGGTACTTTCCGGAAGTACAAGGAAACTATACCGACGTACTTTTGCAAGCAAAGGAATGAGACAGCCAATCAATTCGCGGTTCAACTTACGTAAAGAAAACTGAACAAAACAGGCAGCCGCCGAAGCAAATTTGCTTCGGCGGCTGCCTGTTTGTTCAGTTTTCTTTA
>NZ_NHTN01000047.1 GCF_002167005.1 Indiicoccus explosivorum | reverse complement strand
GGCGGAACCGGATTCGGCGTACTGTGGCCGCCGCTGTTATCGTGCGGTTTGAAAGTTTGTGGAAGTTTCCCTATAGTAAAGATACGAACGTCGAAACAAGGGAGGGTGCAACATGAAGAAAAGAGTGGAAATCCGGGACTTGGCAAAACTGTCATCGGTCAACGAACCCCAGCTGTCCCCGGACGGAAGTGAAGCACTGTTTATCCGTACAGTGATTGATGAACAAGACAATACATATCGGACGCATCTGTGGCATGCGGACCTGAAAACGAAAAAACTGACCCAGTGGACGCATGCAAAAGAGCGCGTTTCCCAGCCGCGCTGGTCAGTGGACGGAAGCAGTGCCGCATTCTTATCGGATAGGACCGAAAAGAACCAGCTGTACGTGATTCCGGCGGATGGCGGTGAAGCGCGGAAAGTGACGGATTTCGAAAAAGGGGTCGACAGTTTCCGCTGGGCGCCGGACGGCACGAAAATATGGGTGAACGGGGACGTGAAAGACGGCGGATCGTTCACGGATAAAGAAGAGGAAAAGGAAGAAAAGAAACCGGAACCGGTCCGTGTCACCACAATGAAATACAAACAGCCGGATGGCGGCCTGACCGAGCAGGACGTTCACCAGCAGATCGGCCTTATCGACCTGGAAACGGGCGCTGTCGAGCAAGTGACGGCCGATCCTTATGACCACAAACTTGAAGCGGTATCCCGTGACGGCGGGAAACTGGTATACAGTGTCGATCGGGAAGATGATCTCGATTTCATTTTCCGGACGAAATTGTACATATACGATACGGAGACGGACGGTGAGCGGCTGATCCTCGAAGAAGAGGGCAGCTTCACCGGCGCCGTTTTTCGGCCGATGATTCGAAAGTGGCGTTCATCGGCATCCCGCGGACGTTCGAGAATGCGACGCATTATGAGGTGTACGTATACGACAGGGAAACCGGTACCCGGCAGACGATCACAGAATCGCTCGATGCGCCGGTCGGGGATGAAGTGGCGGCGGACACCCAGCAGGGGGCGGAAGCGCCTTATGTCGTTTGGACGGATCAGGGCGACCTGTACTTTCAAGTTTCCGTGATGGGGGATGTCCGGCTTTATTATGCTTCCCTCGACGGGGCGATTTATCCCGCTACAGGAGAAGGGGAGCATGTGTATGGCTATTCGATTTCGGCGGACGGAGATGTGGCGCTGCTCGCTGTGAGCACGCCGGTGAATCCGGGCGAGCTGTACCTGCTCGACATCGTGTCGGGAGAGCAGGAGGCGCTGACCTCGTTCAATAAGGACTATACGGACGGGACGGATTTGGCGGAACCTGAACCGATTTCCGCTGTTTCAGGCGAGTATGATGTACACGGCTGGCTGATGAAGCCCCGGGGATTCGAGGAAGGGAAAAAGTTCCCGCTTATCGTCAATATTCACGGCGGTCCCCACGCCATGTACGGGAATACGTTTTTCCATGAAATGCAGCTGCTGTCGGCGAGAGGGTTCGGCGTCCTCTACGTCAATCCGCGCGGAAGCCACAGCTACAGCCAGATTTTCGTGGATGCAGTACGCGGCGATTACGGTGGCGGGGATTACCGGGATATCATGAACGCGCTTGATTCAGTCATCGAGTCGAACAGCTGGATCGACACGGAGCGGCTCGGGGTGACCGGCGGCAGCTACGGCGGATTCATGACAAACTGGATCGTCGGTCATACGGACCGCTTCAAAGCGGCCGTCACACAGCGGTCGATCTCCAACTGGATCAGTTTTTTCGGCACTTCGGACATCGGCTATTACTTCAGTGACTGGCAGCACGGAGCCGACATGTCGGAGCCGGACCGGCTTTGGGACATCTCGCCGCTGAAGTATGCCGAGAACATTTCGACGCCGCTGCTTATCCTGCACGCCGAAAACGACTCGCGCTGTCCGATCGAGCAGGCTGAACAGCTGTACATCACGCTGAAAAGCATGGGGAAGGAAACGGAATTCATCCGGTTCCCGGAATCGGATCATAACCTGTCACGCACCGGGAAACCGAATTTGCGCTATGCGCGGCTTGAAGCGCTGGCCGGCTGGATGGAAGAACGGCTGAAGTGAAAAAACGGGCAGTCCGCTTTGACGGACCGCCCGTTTTTATTTGCCTTTGAAATCGGGTTTGCGTTTTTCACCGAACGCGATGAGCGCTTCCACCCGGTCTTCTGTCGGAATGGTGACTTCATAAGCTTTCCGCTCGATGTGGAGCCCCGTCTGCAGGTCGGCGTTCAGTCCGTTCTTGATCGCGAACTTTGCCTGCTGCAGAGCGATCGGGCCGTTTGCGAGCATGAGATCCGCGAATTCGCTCGTCACTTGTGCCAGCTGATCCCGCGGCGCCACCCGGGTGACGATACCGTACTCGAGCGCTTCCTGCGCTTTCAGGCGGCGCGCCGTCAGAATCAGTTCGAGCGCTTTCGCTTCGCCGATCAGCCGCGGCAGCCGCTGGGTTCCGCCTGCGCCCGGGATGATGGCGAGACTGGTTTCCGTCAGGCCGACAGTCGCTTCTTCGGCTAAAATCCGGAAGTCACAAGCCAGTGCAAGTTCCATTCCACCGCCGAACGCGTAGCCGTTCATCATCGCAATGGTCGGCTGCGGCAAATTTTCGATGGTCGTGAACACTTCCCCGATTTTATAAATGTTGCGTTTCACCTGCTGCTCGTTGAGCGTTTTGCGCTCTTTCAAGTCCGCGCCGACGCTGAATGCTTTCTCCCCGGCACCCATGAAGACGACTGCGCGGATGTCCGGATTGATCCGGACCGCTTCCGCGACCTGGCTCAGCTCGTTCAGCATTTCGTAATTGAACGCATTCATCGCCTCCGGCCGGTTCAGTGTAATAAAAGCCAGATGGCCGCGCTGTTCGTAGTGGATTGTTTCCATATCCATCCCCCCAATTTCGGATCCATTCGTTTCAAACATACCACTTTTGGACGCGGCCGCCAACTGCCGATATAATGGACAAAAAGGAGGTGGCGCCGTGAACAGAGTCGCAGCGTACCGGATTTTCCGCATCGTATGGATGGCACTGAAATTCTATTTGCAGATCACCCTGTTCCGAAAGCGTCACCAGGGAAGCTGGGATCCGCTGACGATGGATCAATGGAACCGGCTCGTCACCGGACAGGCCAAAGAGTACAAAAAACTCGCGCAGCAGCTCGGCGGCCTTTTGATCAAAGTCGGCCAGTTCCTCTCGACGCGCGCGGACATCATGCCGCCGACGTTTCTGGCGGAACTCGAGGGGCTGACCGACCGCGTACCTTCCATCTCCCGCGGGAAAATCGTGGATGTCATCGAAACAGAATGGAATGCACCGTATACGCAATACTTGATGTCGCTGGCCGATGAAGTGACGGCGTCCGCTTCGATCGGTGAAGTGTATAAAGGGGTGCTGAAAGACGGATCCGAAGTCGCCATAAAAGTGCAGCGGCCGGGGACTGAGCACATCATCCATGCCGACTTCCAGGCGTTTGCGTTCATCATGTGGTTTTTCCGGAAATTCACGCCGCTGAGCAGGAAGGCGGATCTGCCCGCGCTGTACCGGGAAATGGTACGGACCATCGGCAATGAACTCGATTTTAAAGAAGAACTGAAAAGCGGCCGGTCATTTGCCGACCGCTTCGGCACGATGCCCGGCATCCGGATTCCGAACTACTACGAGGAGCTGTCCACGCGCAAAGTGCTGGTGATGGAATGGATCGAAGGGTCGCGCATCACGGACACTGCCTTTATTGAAAAAAACGGGCTGAACCGCCAGATTCTGGCGGAGCGGCTGTTCCTCCTGTTCCTGGAGCAGGTCCTGAACGGCGGGGAATTCCACGCCGACCCGCACGGCGGGAACATCCTGATCTCACCGGACGGCACAATCACGCTGATCGACTTCGGAATGACCGGCGTCATTACACAGACCGACGCTCAGGCGGGACTGCGGATTGCTGAAGGCATCATCTTCAAGAATTATGATCAGGTGCTGGACGCCCTGGAAGAGCTGGGCTTCCTGCTGCCCAATGCGGAACGGCCGGTCCTGAAGGAAGCGATCAGCCGCACGGTGAAAATGTATGAGTCATCCGAGCTTTTCAAGATGGACAGCCTCATGCTCCAGCAGCTGCTGGAAGACCTGCAGGAGCTTGTGCTGAATCAGCCGGTGCAGCTGCCGGCGGAATTCGCATTTTTCGGCCGGGCGGCATCGACGTTCGTCGGGGTCCTTTATGTCCTCGATCCGAACGTCGACCTTTTGGGGCTCGCCCGCCCGCGTGTGCTTGAATGGGCCAACAGCCAGGAGGCGGGCGGCCGCATTTTCGGCCGTGAAGATGTCGTCCGGTGGGTGCTGAATACGACCGGTCCGATCCGGTCGCTGCCCCAAAAAGTGGCCGACATCCTTGAAGAACCGGAACGCTATCGTCACTACATGGAGCGCCGGGACGAACTCGACCGCGAGTGGCAGCGGATCCTGCAGACCCGGGCGTTCGCCGGCTCGTTCGGTCTCCTGTCGTTCGCCAGTCTTTCCGCTGCGGTCTGGTTCGAGCATGAGGCGGTCATCTGGGTATCGGGCGTCTTTCTGCTCGGTTCTCTCTGGACGTTCCGGACGGTTGACTGAACTGAACGGAATAACGAAAGACAGGATCCGCGTGATGGCGCCGTCCTGTCTTTTTTAATTGAAAAATAGGACAAATTTGACCGGCGGCTTTTATTCGGCAACAAATTAGGGTAAGGTACGATTGTACTGAATTAAAGATAAATGTGGGGACGGGAAGATGGCCGAAGTATTCAGCGAAAATATACTTGAAGGAGTGATGATCGCACAATGGGGATCTTATCGAAACTGTTTGGCGGGAAAAAGAAAACGGAGCAGGAGACCCAACCGATAAAGCAGCCGCAACAGGTGGAGGAACCGCCGAAGAAAGTGAAGGTCGCGGTGGTTTATTACAGTATGAGCGGCACGAATTACCAGCTGGCGCAGTGGGCGGCAGAAGGAGCCCGGGAAGCGGGGGCCGAAGCGACTGTATTCAAAGCGACGGAACTGGCTCCCCAGGAAGTGATCGATACCGTGCCGGCATGGCAGGCGCATTTGCAGGCGACCGAGCAGGTGCCGGCAGCACAGGTGGATGACCTGGTTGAAGCGGATGCCATCATTTTCAGCGTGCCGACACGGTTCGGGAATATGGCGGCACAGCTTCAGCAGCTGTTCGACACGGCTGGCGGCGCATGGGCTCAAGGGAAACTGGCGAATAAAGTCGTGAGTGCGATGGCGTCGGCACAGAATCCGCATGGCGGACAGGAAGCGACCATTCTCGGCATCTACAAGAGCATGCATCACTGGGGCACAATCATCGCCGCGCCGGGCTACACGGATCCGGTCACATTCGCTGCCGGCGGCAATCCATACGGCACCAGCGTCTCTGTCGACCAGGAGGGCAACATGATCGAAGACCGGGCAGCCATCGAAGCCGCTGTCAAACACCAGGCGAAACGCACCGTCATGGTTGCCGGATGGGTGAAAAACAGGTGACGGGCCGTGTTCGGCGGCGGATGCAAAACCTCGTTCGGCGGCGGATGCAATAAAGGAAGCTTGTCGATGGATCAATTTAACCCTGCCGGAACGCCGGCAGGGTTTTCTGATGCACCAATAAGTCGGGTAAGATGAGATTTATGCGCGTTCAACAGGATTTATGCGCGTTCAGCGGAATTTATGCGCGTTCAGCAAGATTTATGCGCGTTCAGCAAGATTTAT
>NZ_NHTN01000046.1 GCF_002167005.1 Indiicoccus explosivorum | reverse complement strand
GCTGCTCGATGAGTTGTCGAAGGTTTAAATCGGATGGTTGTTCAAGGTGTTGAGTGATTATAACTGCTATAAAAGAAACGTCCATGTTTTGAAAAAAACTGTTCGCCTTGACTGCGTTAAATACTATAGAGGGACAAAGAGCTGTTAGATACCAACAAGTAACTGACAGCTTTTTTCTATAGTCGATCCAGTGCAAGGTAGACACAGCAATTTAGGAAAAGTGGCGGTAATTATCTGAAATATACAAAACAAACGTCTATCTTGTTGGTTTTTCCTAAAGTGCTAGTAGTCTCCACAACGATGTGATAGCATAATTCATTTTTTACTCTGAAATGACAAGTCTACACGAGTTACTTCAATCTGGAGGGATATCGATGGCAGTTTGTCTATGGCGAATGAATGCGGGATTATTTCGATGGCCCAGTAACCGGTTGGTCTCAATGGTTGTGTGAAAAAATCGCAAATCTTGACCTGTAGAAGCAACTTTTAAAGAAATAGGAGGCAGGAAAAGAAAGTTATCAAGAAGGCGTGCTGGAGAAGGTGGCGAGGAAACATTTTAGGTATTCCCAGTCCTATGTATCTGTGTTTTTGCTAGGACAGGTCAGCATACTTCAATTCGACCATGTACGTTGCTAAATAAAGATTTCCCTTTTCTTCATTATCCTTTATTACTTCCTGGTGACAATCAACTTTATAGGCGATTTTCTAGTAAAATATTAAAAATAGAAGGAATTGGATACTAGTATATCGAATTGATAGTGATTGTATAAAGAAAAATCAGATCCAAAATTATTTTCAAAGGAGGGCATGATGAGTAATTTTCAGCGGAAGCTTTCAATCAGCAATTCTCATGTAGGAAGGGATTTTGAAGAGGCGGCATTGCAGTACTTCGAGCAAAACGGCGTAGTGCTGGAACAAGGAGTGTCTTTGCCGGTAGGGATTCACAAGCAAAAGAAGAACCACATTTTTGATCTGGGCAGTTTAGCCGGTAGCTCTGAAAAAATCATCGTTGAATGTAAATCCCATAAATGGACTTCGGGCGGCAACGTTCCCAGCGCGAAGATGACGGTCTGGAACGAAGCCATGTATTATTTCCTGCTGGCTCCACGTGGATTCAGGAAGATTTTTTTCGTGTTAAAAGACTATAGCGAAAGAAGAAACGAAACGCTTGGAGAATATTACATAAGACGGCATGGTCATTTGATTCCTGAAGATGTCGAATTTTTGGAGTATAATCCGGAAACGAAAGAAGTGGAATTTCTGCGCACCGTCGAATATAGGAATCTGCAGAATACAGTTGGTTCCATAATGGAGTAGCGGTGTTGTGATGGTTTTTTACTGCTTAATCGGCAACCTCTTTTGCAGTCCTTAAGAAAAGATGGAGCCATAAATCAAAGACATAATAACTTGGGGGATAATGAATGTATCAGCCAGAACCGCAATCAATGACGTTTTCAACGTTAATTCATGAAATCGATAAAGGGATAATTAAAATCCCGCAATTCCAGCGCGATTTTGTATGGTCGCTCGATCAGTCTGCAAAGCTGATTGACAGTATCATCAAAGGCTATCCCATCGGCACATTTATCTTGTGGGAATCAAAGGAGCGGCTCCGGTCGGTTCGTGACATAGGCGGCGCCAGCCTTCCGGAGACACCGCCCGGGTCGATGGTGCAGTATGTTTTGGATGGGCAGCAGCGCATGACGAGTTTGTACGCATCTTTAAAAGGATTGAAAGTTCCGCGGGAAAAGGGAGCGGATGATTTTTCGGAACTGTATATCGATCTCACCGCTTCGGAGGAAGAGGCGATCATTATTACAGACATTAAGGATTACTCGGCTGAAGAAGTGATTTCGCTCCGCAATTTGCTTGAGGGCGGAATTTCTGTATTGGCAGCATATCCGCCTGAGTTATTTCCGAAGCTGGAGAATTATAAGAACCGGCTGCATACATATCGTTTTTCGACAATCCTACTTAGAGAAGCGACTATCGACGTGGCAACGGAAGTCTTCACGCGTCTGAATGTGGGCGGGAAGAGTCTGACGGTGTTTGAAATCATGGTAGCGAAAACGTATGACGATGAACGGGATTTCGATCTGTCAGAAAGGTTTGATGAACTGATCGACAGGATGGAACTGGTCGGGTATGAGACGATTTCCGACAGCACGGTTCTGCAGACAGTTTCCATGTTATTGGCAGGTGAATGTGCGAGAAAGAATATCCTGAAGCTGGATAAACAGGCGTTCATTGATATTTGGCCATCGGCTGTAGATGCGATTGAGAGAGCAGTGGAGTATTTCCGGACCTATTACCGGATCCCGGTGTCCAAACTGCTGCCTTATAACGCGTTAATTGTGCCTTTCTCTTACTTTTTCTATCATCATCCGTCCAAACCGGTTAACGACATGAAACGGTATTTGGATGATTTCTTTTGGCGGGTGTCCCTGTCAGAACGATATACAAGCGGATCGGAGACAAAATTAGCACAGGACATTAAACGGATCGACCAAATCCTCCGGAATAAGCTGCCGCGGTATGACACACAAGTGGATACCAGTCCTGAGTTTATTGAAGAGAATGGATGGTTCAGCGCGAACCGCAGTTTCATCAAAGCGGTTTTGTGCCTGATGGCGTACCAGGAACCGAAATCCTTCAGTGACGATTCGACTGTTGTGATGAATAATGATTGGCTGAAGCAGGCAAACAGCAAAAACTATCATCACTTCTTCCCGAAAGCTTACTTACGAAAGAAAAAGGAAGACGAGTTCTATATCAATCACATTGTGAATATTACGATCGTCGATGATTTCCTGAATAAAAGCAGAATCCGGGCCCATGCGCCTTCAAAGTATATGGAGATGTTTAAGAAAGAAAACGGCGGGCTTGCCCAAACGATGAAGACGCATCTTATCGAAGATTTAGAGGCTTACGGAATATGGGAAGATGACTATGAGGTGTTTTTTGAAAAACGCGCAGCGAAAATCAGTGAAGAACTTACAAAGAGAATCATTCTCCAGCAGAAGCGGCCTCTGTTGGTCGATTAGCTGAAAGCAGGGACTCCGGATAGGTGACAGGCTAGATTCTATAAAAAAAGGCATTGAAACCCGGAGAGGTCCAATGCCTTTTCTTGTTAGTTTGTTATTTCATATTCGATAATTTGTTCTTCCGTAATGGTCTCATATGTTTCTGTTTCCATGGAATCACTCAGCACGATTCGGACTTTCTCAACTTTTGCAGGATCGGTCTTAATGACTACTCCAACTTCTCCTTCTTTACTTACTGCTCCATAATAATCGGGATCTTGTGCTTCGTCATAATCGATAAAGTCTTTCCAGTCGGTGTAAATATCGATTTTTTCCTGTTTGCCCTCAGAAAATAAGACGACTTCATTGATGCCATTGAATGTCATGTCCTTGTCAGAAGTATTTTCAGCATTAAATTTAATATAGAAGTATGTGAAACTGTTATTGGGAATTTCGTCTGTATACATGCTTATTGCACTCAATTCCTCGTCTGATACATTTGAAGCTTTTTTAAAGGAAAGTTCCTCTAATGTAATATTGAAAGGTTCAACTTTTTTCTGCTGATTTTCTGCCACTGTTGAAAGAACGTCAATTGTTTTTTCTGATTGAACTTCTTCTGCTGGAGCCGCTGCGTCTTCACCTTCAGATAACAAATCCTCAAACTGAGATGCATTGGCAAAAATAGCATCGGTCAAACTATCGTCATCGATGATTTTAAAATTGCCGTCTTCATCTTTTTCTAAATTGAACTCCACATCTTGCGTAGCCATAACAGGGTCTTCGGCAGTAATGTACTTTATCATCGTATTAAAAGTCAGTTCTTCCATCGCTTTTTCAGTTTCTGGTGTGGGTTCCTCAAAGGCGTTTGCAAAAGCGATGGGCATGACTTCCGCCATCGTGCTGGAGAGAACGCTGGCGAAATCGATAGAAGTAATTTCCGCTTTTACGACTGCGCTGCTTTCTTCAACAGAAATCTCTTCGGGCTGCTGAAACTCGTAGTTTTCTGAAATACTCTCCATCATTTTTAAGAAAAGTTCTTCATCTTCAGGTGTCTCTTGGTCATCGGCCAGGCTGTCTACTCCGCCCTCAACATAAGAACCTGCTTTTTCAAAGTCACCTTCCTGTACGGCAGTCAAGAAATTACTTACTACAGTTGTTGGATCTTCTTCTCCGCATCCACTTAAAAAAACCAATGATACACCAGTAATGATCGCGCCTTTAACAAAAGGTTTTGTGGGACTCAATCTTTTGACTTCCTCTCTGTATTCCATATTCTATATCTAAATAATACCATATCAGTGAATAAAAAGACTAAGTTCAGAAGAATTAATAACAGTAGCTATTTAAAATATTGGCAGTAGTTTTATATCAAAGACCGGTACTGAGATGTGAGGCTAAAAAACTAGTATTTTCACTAATAAATTTGCATAAAATTTCCAATACCCAATGGTAATAGGATAAAATAGAAGTAACAGCTGGAACAGGCAGAAATTCAGAAGAAATGGGGTGTAGAAAGTGAAGATTAGCCAAGAAATGAGTAGGGGTGCATACAAAGTCGCCCAAAAAGTGTATGCCGGGCAATTATCAAGACAGGAAGGCAAAATTGAAATCAACCGGTCCACAGGAATGAACGAAGGCTCTGCTTCAGCATTCATCACCATTTTTCTTGCCATGATGGAAGGAGAGGTTTATAAGCGGGCATTCAATAATGAAACAACCCATTTTCTGTTGACAAGCATCAAAAAAGACTACGGGGAAGAAGCGTTTATCCGGGCACTTAGCGCCGCACAAAAGCATGTTAATTACTATGCTTCTCTAAAAAGGGGAAGTTTAGTCGGTTTTCAAGAAATTATAGATGAGTTACAGGGAACAAGCGCAACAGGACTGGCAGGTACATACCAGGCGAAAAATACGAGGATGAGAAACGAAGCGCCACTTAAAAAATTTTCTTTATATAAGAATGGTGTCCATTTGTACGACTTTGATACTCTGGCAGCATGTGCCAAGTGGCTGGAGAATATTATTGGAGGCAGTCTGAGTCAGGGCTTGAGCAGAATCCGGGACGGGGAATGGATACCGGATGAAAAATCTCAGCTGTTTGGATATGAAGTGAAAAACAATATTCAATCGTAGAGGAAAGAATGGGAGTCCGGTTTTTCTGCTTTCATTCATTGCCTGCAAGTGGGAATAGTAATTCAAAACGAAAACCCAAATAATGAAAGAGGATGGATGAAGATGCTGTCATTGTTTATAAAGAAATGCGCTGTCTGTAAAAAGAAGGCGATCGAGCCCCGTAAATACTACGATGATCAGCATAAGGCTGTTCTCGTCTGTGTAAAATGTGTAGATTATGCGGAAAGAAGGGCATTTCGAAAGCGGAGTGCCTGACGATGAACGCAGGCTTGAAGCAGCACCCGGACAAAATGGTTGTCCAGCGGCAAAAATAAAGTGCAATAGTGGAGACGGAGAGCTTAAAGGCTCCCTGCTTTCTTGTGAAAGTGCAGCAGAATATTGAATAAAAATATATATAGAACAATGAATATATGCACAGTCATGAAGCATAAACTTAAACGTTAGCCGGAAAACCCTCACTTCGAACCATTCAGCACAATGTTAAGTGATGGTTAGTTTATACCCGCCATTTACCATTCGTTCACAAAACCCATACACAAAATCCATATGCCCTCAATAATCAGATGCCATACTGGGAATCGGCAACATCATTACGACGATTCCAGGAGGGTACAGGATGAAAAACAAGTTGGGCAAGAAGGCAGTCGGCGTTTCCGCGGCTGCGGCGATCGCGTTTACTTCTTTCGGCGTGTTGGCGAACACTCCCGCACCGGAAGCGAAGGACATGAAGGATGAACCGACGAACGTCATCATGATGGTCAAGGATGGCACAAGTGCCGGAGCCATTACGCTGGCCAGATGGTATAAAGGGGAAAGCCTGGCGATGGATGAGATCCTTGTCGGCGGCATGCGCACCCACTCCGCTGAATCGGCCATTACAGATTCTGCTCCGGCGGGAACGGCGATGGCCACTGGACATAAAACGAACGACAAAGTGATCGGCTTGCTCCCGGAAGTCGTGACTTCCCCAGTTGCTGAGCAGGTGTCGCCGGAAGATGCGCTCGAGCCGGTCGCGAACATTCTGGAAGGCGCTGAACTGGCAGGGAAATCGACAGGCATCATCTCGACATCTGAAATCCAGCACGCCACACCGGCTGCGTTTTCTTCGCACGCACCGACCCGCTACGACTATGACGATATCACGGAGCAGCAAGTGTATCAGGACATGGAAGTCGTCCTTGGCGGCGGGAAAAATTCCCTGACCCCGGACAGTGAAGAAGACGCGCGTCAGGACGGCGAGAACTTGCTTGAGGTCATCGGTGACAACGGCTATGATTTCGTGGAGACGAAAGCGGAACTGATGAATTCCACAGCGAATAAATTATGGGGCGCGTTCGCACCGGCTGCCCTCATGTACGACTTCGACCGCCAGGCGGCCAGCAGCACTGAAGAGCCGTCGCTTGCGGATATGACTTCGAAAGGCATCGAAACGCTGGCGAAAGACGAAGACGGGTTCTTCCTGTTCGTCGAAGGCAGCAAAGTGGACTGGGCCGCCCATGCGAATGACCCGATCGGCATCATCAGCGATGTGCTCGCATTCGATGCGGCCGTTGCGGAGGCAGTGGAGTTTGCGAAGGAAGACGGCAACACGATGGTCATCGTCGTCAGCGACCACGGCAACTCCGGCATCACGATGGGCAACAGCAACACAAGCGGTACATATTCATCCATCCCGGTCTCCGCGTACATCGACCCGCTGAAAAAAGCGGAAATGACCGTCGAAGGGGCGCTGTCGAAGCTGAAAGCGGACCGCTCGAACCTCGTGGAAGTCGCTGCGCTCTACGGCCTCGATGATCTGACGGCGGAAGAACTGGCTTTATTGAAAGAACAGAAAGACACGCGGAAGCTGTCGGACGCGATGACCGACATGCTCGCTGAGCGGGCGAACCTCGGCTTCACGACCGGCGGTCATACCGGGGAGGACGTCTTCCTGTACGCGTACGGCCCGTCAAAACCGACCGGCCTCGTCGATAACACGGCGCTCGCCTCCGCGATGGCGGGTCACCTCGGTGTCAACCTCGCGGATGTGACCGATGAGCTGTTCGTTGAAGCGACGGAAGCGTTTGAACAAAAAGGCTTCGCTGTCCGAATCGACCGGACGGATGCGGAAAACGTCGTATTCATCGCCGAAAAAGGCAAAATCCGGATTGAACTTCCGGAAAATAAAGACGTCGCGTATGTGACGCAGAATAACAAGAAATACGAGAAAGAACTGGACGGCGTTACGGTCTTTAACGGAGAAGAGTTCTTCGTTTCCGAAAATGCACTGAACATGTCGAAATAAGAAAAGCGAAAAAGCTGGCTTCCCGGAGTAATGGGAGGCCGGCTTTTTCGCTTCCGGCAGAGCGGGAATCAGTGCGTGATACAGGAACGGACGCTGGCTGGTTGTCTTTTGTTTCTTGTATTGAGGGATTTGTGGCAAGTAATATTGGGTGCGATGATGGTCATTCTTTTTGAAAAATCGCGCCTGAAAGAAGGAATTTGCCAGCCGAAAGCCGTATTAAATGAAGTGGCTTTCTCAAACAGCGGGAAGAACAGCCGGAAAAGCCACTGAAGCGGAACTGCCGGATCATAATCGGATGGATGTGTGAAGTTGGAACGGAAACGAAAGTTCAATGAATTTTTCAAAGAAGAACTGACCATTTCGGAAGTTCAGGAAGCGATGGAGACGGGGCGGATCACCGCAAAAGAGCTGGTGATGTACTGCCTGGACCGGATCGCTTCGTTCGACCAGCAGGGTCCTGTCATCAACTCGATCATCGAAATCAACCCTTATGCCATTTTTATTGCGGAAGGGTTGGATCAGGAAAGGAAGATGAAAGGTGTGCGAGGGCCGCTTCACGGCATTCCGGTCCTCTTGAAAGATAATATTGGCACGCATGACGCCATGCATACGAGCGCGGGGACGCTCGCGCTTCGGCACCACATCAGCAGCGAAGACGCGTTTCTTGTAACGCGCCTCCGGAAAGCCGGAGCGGTCATTCTCGGGAAGACGAACATGACGGAACTCGCGAACGGCATGTCGCTCACGATGCCGGCGGGTTTTTCTTCAAAAGGCGGGCAGACATTGAATCCGTATGGCCCCGGCCGTTTATTCGTCGGGGGCTCGAGCTCTGGTGCGGCCGCAGCGGTAGCGGCCAATTTTGCGCTCGTGTCGGTAGGGACGGAAACGGACGCTTCCATCCTGAGTCCGGCCATCCAGAACGCCGTGGTGGGGATCAAGCCGACAGTCGGGCTCATCAGCCGCACGGGCGTGATTCCTTTTACATACACCCAGGACACGCCGGGACCGATCGCCCGGACAGTGGAAGATGCGGTCCGGCTGCTGAATGTGCTGTCGGGAGAAGATCCGGCGGACGCCGCGACGTTTCGGAGCGCGGGCAGAAGGGTGGAGGACTATACGGCATTTTTGGATGCTGAAGGTCTGAAGGGAGCCACAATCGGTGTGTTTACGGCGGCAAATGAATCGTATTTCCAATCCGGGGAACATGATGAAGAACTGTTCCGCGCCGCAATCAATGTCTTGCGCAGCCAAGGGGCGACGGTTATTGAAGACATCGAGATTCCTTCATTTGACCGTGACTGGAGCTGGGGAGTCCCTATTTACGAAATGAAGCACAGCCTGCAGAATTTCCTCGCGGGCTTGCCGCCTGGCGCGCCGGTTCATACGGATGCTGAACTGATTCAGTTTAATAAAACAAACAACGAACAGGCGCTGAAATACGGGCAGAACATGCTGGAGTACCGGGAAGGCTTGCCGGCGGGCTTGAAAAATCCGGAATACCTTAACGCGAAACTGGATGATTTGTATTTTTCGCAGGAGCAGGGGATTGATTGTGCGCTTCGCACTTACGGAGTCGATGCGATTTTGTTTCCTTCGTATATCGGGTCGACGATTTGCGCGAAAGCGGGGTATCCTTCCATCGCCGTACCGGCCGCATTCATGCCGAACGGAAGGCCATTCGGGGTGACATTCGCAAGCGGCGCCTTTACGGAAGGGCTGCTGATCAAGCTGGCATATGCTTTCGAACAGGCGACGTTGCACAGGCGCCCGCCGGCGTTGGACATATCCAACTAAAAAAAAGCGAAAAAGCTGGTTCCCTGGAAAAGTTTCCGGGGAACCAGCTTTGTTGTTTGCCATGGAATCTTCAGCTTCGCCACTATTTTTTCCGTCAGGCGGATGCCGGATTATCAGGCGCTCCTTCATTGACCATCCGCTCAGTCCCGGATTCACAGGAGCACGGTTCTATGTCCTCCAAAGGTTTTTCCGCCTCCGGATCCGGTCCGAGAAATCGCTCGTCTGTCATCCAATCTATCGCTTCTTCGTAAGCCGCCCGGTCATCGAATACTGTCATAGGAAACGCTCCTTTGCATAAGAATGGCCTGTGGCTGGATCGGCAGGAACTCTGCGGCGACTGCAGCGGGTATCAAGGTCCATGATAAAGCGGGCGGACCGAAAAACCATTGACGGCGGTCAAGAATAAATGCAAAAAACCCCGTGGAAGCACGGGGAGGATGCCGGGAACAAGCTTATTCCCCCGCTTCGCGCGCAGCTTTCACACTGTTCGGGTCAAAGAACTTGTCCACCAAATCGCAGATTGTGATGAGTTCGTAGAGAATCGTGAATTCCGGCGGGAACTGGGTCGGACGCGCAGCTTCCTTTGCGGTGATTGCTTTGCTGTTCTCCCAGAACAGATTCGTGACCGTTTTCAATTGGCGCTCGTGCTTTTCGTGGTTGTAGTCGACGGAATGCTTCAAATCGTCCGCCAGCTCTGTGACGGCGCCCATGATGATTTCCCGCTCAGCGGTGGTCCATTTGATTTCGTGCGCGGGGATCCGGAGCAGCGCATCCGAGTGGAATTCCAGATTGTGCAGGAACAGCAGCTGCTTTTCCGCCACGCGGAGCTCGGCTTCCCGTGCCCGGACCCATCTGTACAGACTGGATTCATCCCGCTGATAATTGATCAGTTTCTCCGTCTTTCGGATTTCCTTGATCAGCCGCTTCACGAGCAGCTGTTCTTCCTGGCGGTGCGTGCCGCCTTCGAACAGGATCGTACGGAAGGTATGTTCCAGCATGCTGCCTGCGCATTCACTGATCCGCTGGATGCTTTCCAGGATATCCTTCCGGTAGTCCGGCGGGAAGACCAGCATATTTACAGCGGTGGACACGAGCAGCCCGATAGTCGTTGTCCCGAGGCGAATGAAAAAAGAAATCAGGACATGATCGTGGATGACTTCCACCATCGCGACGGATGTCAGCGTCGCAACGAGCAGGCCGGCATGCAGATGGAGCCGGTAACAGACTAAAATCGTTGAGACGGCGGCAAGTGTATAAGTGATCGGGGAATTGCCGAAGAGTGTAATGAAGAACACGGCGAACGCCGAACCGATGGCAGAGGCCGGGAAGCGGACCAGCCCTTTTTTGATCGAATCGCTGACTGTCGGTTCGACCGTCACAATCGCCGTAATGACGGCAAAGACGGGCGGCCAGTTCAGCCACTCGCAAATCACAGCAGTCAAAAAGATGGCCAGCCCTGTTTTCACGATTCGGCTGCCATTGAAATGAAAGTACCGCTTCATAATTCCACCCCCCGGCTTTAAGCTTATTTTTCCTCTATATTTCAGTATACCATCCGTGCCAACCGGATTCCGGCCGACAGTGCATTCAGTCGATGATCACCGCTTTTCCCTGCTCCCGCAGCGTTTTCAGCGAAGCGAGCATCCCGTCGATTTCTTCATCGGAATGCCGTTCCCAAGTGGCGAGTTCCGCCACGATCTTCAACGGGGATTTGGACCGGTACGAGCGGGTGGGATTTCCGGGAAAGCGCTGGTCGGTCAGGTTCGGGTCGTTTTCAAATTCGCCAAGCGGCTCCACGATATAGATCCGTTCCTGTGCATCACCGGCGGCCAATTCAGCGCCCCATTTCGCGGCATTCAGCGTCGCTGTGAAATAGATGTAATTGGATTTCTTGTCCTGATAATTCGAGCGGTTTTGCGCCTCCAGTAAATCGCCGAGCTTTAGAGCGGCTTTCGTCCCGTGGAAGAAAGGGCCAAGATCCAATACGTTTTGGCTGTCATTCATCGTTTAAGTGCCTCCTGTTCCTGTGGGGGTGTAAACACAGTATAGGACAGGGGAAAAGGGAAAAACAGTCTATAATTGAAAGCGCAGCAAGGGTATACTAGAAGTAGAGAAGGAAGCCCGGTGGCTCCCATCCGTCCGGAACCCGCTCAGTAAAAACGTGTACTCTCTTTTATTTCAGTAAATCCAAACAAGGAGGAAGCCGCTCCTGATGGCTAGTTCATCAGGAGCGGTTTTTTTCGCGTTCAGGAAATTGTTCCGGCGGTTGTCTTTTCCGGGAAACGGGTATTCAATCGGCAGGGAGTGAGTCACTATGGCATTCGACTACAGTCTTGATTATGAAAATCTGGACCTCCGGCAGCATCCCGAACTGTACCGGGTCGGCAAAGACGAGCAGGGCGTGCTGCTCGTAGAGCCGTACAAAAGCGAGATTTTGCCGCACTGGCGTTTCAAGACGCCGGAGATTGCGCGGGAATCGTGTAATAAAATTTATGGGATGTTCGAGGATTACCGCAAGGAAGATGATTTCGTCGGTATGGATATGGCGCGGAAGTTCATCCAGATGGGCTACACGCGGGCGCGCCGCTACACGAATTACAAGGGCGGCCGCAAATACAACAAAGACGGCAGTGTGAAAGAACGGCAGCTGGATCCGGTGAAAGCGGAAGCTGCCGCCATTTTCAAAGAAAGATGGGACGAGATCGGAAAAGACGAGGATTACCTCAAGCGAAAAAAGGAGCATCAAAAAAAGTACGGCTGACCCGCGTTGCGGACAAGAGAAAGGGGAAAGAAGGATGGAAAACGTAAAAGAAGGATTCATCCCGGTAACCGGCGGGAATGTCTGGTACCGGATTTCAGGAAACGGCCCCGGCATTCCGCTGCTGATTTTGCACGGCGGACCGGGGTCGAGCAGCATCGACAGCGATCCGCTCCGGCAGCTCGGGACCGACCGGCCGGTGATCCACTATGACCAGCTCGGCAGCGGAAAGTCGGACCGGCCGACGGATACGCGTCTCTGGACAGTGGAACGCTTCGTCGAGGAACTGGGACAGGTGGTCCGGGCACTCGGATTGGAAGAATTCCACCTGCTCGGCCATTCCTGGGGGACGATGCTTGCCGCATCATACTTAGCCGGCAAGCCGGCAGGTGTCCGGAGCGTCATTTTCTCCAGCCCCGCCTTGAGTGCGCGCAGGTGGGAACAGGACCAGCGGAAGTACTTGCGTGAATTCCCGCAGGAAATCCAGGAGACGATCGAGCGCAGCGAACGGGAAGGGACGACCGATTCCGAAACGTACGCTGAAACGGTGAGAGCGTACTACGAACGCCACTTTTGCAGGGTCACCCCATGGCCGCAAGAGCTGGAAGACGAGATGGCCGGGATGAACCAGCAAGTGTATAACTTCATGTGGGGCGCGTCCGAATTCACAGTCACCGGCACATTGAAGGACTTTGATGCGACCGGATGGCTGCCGGAAATCAGCATTCCGGCTCTGTTTACATGCGGCCGTTTCGACGAAGCCACGTCTGAAGCGACGGAATACTACGCGGGTCTGGTGCCGGCGTCGGAGTTCCATGTATTCGAACACAGTTCGCACATGCCGGGGATCGAGGAACCGGACACATATGCCGAAGTGATCCGCGAGTGGCTGAACGGACAGGATTTGAAGCCGGGGGCGTGACGTAGGAAAGCGGATGGTCGACAAAGCTGGCAAATCTGTCGAGTTAATCGACAGAGGGGCGTCTATTGATGATTGGATTGCGGCAGGCACAGGACTAAGATGAAAATGTAAGCCGTTTCAATGGACAGCCGGCTGAACGATCATACGTGAGGAGAGATAATCATGGGTAAATTGCAGGACAAAGTGGCGGTCATCACAGGCGGGGTTTCAGGCATCGGCGCTGCGACGGCGCGTTTATTCGCAGCTGAAGGCGCAAAACTCGTCCTCGTAGATTTCAATGAAGAGAAAGGCGCCGCTATGGAAGCGGAGCTGAAATCAGAAGGGACGGAAGCTGTATTCGTCAAAGCGGACGTCACGAGTGAAGAAGAAGTCAAATATATTTATGAGCAGGCGCTGTCTGTGTTCGGCAAAGTGGACATCTTGTTCAACAATGCGGGGATCGGCGCGGTGAAACCGACCGAAGAATTGACGTATGCAGAATGGAGAAAAACGGTAGAAGTGGACCTGGACGGCGTATTTCTGGTCGCACAGGCTGCCATTAAAGAATTTCTGAAAACGGGCGGCGGCGTAATCGTCAACACAGCGTCGATGTACGGCTGGGTCGGCTCGCCGGGCAGCGCAGCTTACAACGCGGCGAAAGCCGGCGTCATAAACTTGTCCCGGTCGCTTGGCTTGGAATACGCTGAGCGCAATATCCGTGTGAACGCCATTTGCCCAGGATTCATCGAAACACCGATCCTTGGGGAGACCGACCGCGAATTCCTGACGAATGCGACGCCGATGAAGCGTCTCGGCAAACCGGAAGAAATCGCAAAAGCGGTGCTGTATCTGGCGAGTGATGACTCGAGCTTCATGACAGGCAACAGCCTGATCGTCGATGGCGGCTACACTGCGCAGTAACCGATTTTCATTGTCCATTAAACGTCAGTCTCCTATGAATTAAGAGACGGGCGTTTTTCGGGTCAGAAAGGAATAGACGAAAGTGAAATTAAAAGACCGCTGCGGAAATCCAGCAGCGGTTTAAATCGTTTTGAAGCCACTTTCAACTGTAATCCGTTACAACGAATGTCCCGGTCGTTTTGAAATTGGTCATGTCATGGAAGATGCCTTCCACTTCACTCAATTTGATTTCATCAGTCACCATTTTTCCGGGCTGCAGCTTTCCAAGCGCGACTTGCTCCAAAAGCTTAGTGAACCGGAACGCGGGAATGCCCAAGGTCGTGATGAATGACTTTTCGTTCAGGACCATATCGTCGACCGGAATGGAAATAAATCCAGCTTCTTTTTTGGAAGTCACACCGACCTGCAGGTGCCGTCCGCCTTTTTTCAAGCTATTGATGGCTGGCACGCACGTCTCTGTGATGCCGAGTGCATCGACAGATACATCCGCTCCGCCCTTGGTGATTTCTTTGACAGCTTCGACCGGGTCATTCTCTTTACTGTTTACGACATAATCGGCGCCCAGCTTTCTGGCCAATTCCAAGTTTGCCGGATTAATGTCGACACCGATGACGAATGCGCCCATTGACGAAGCGATATGGATGGCGGACAGCCCGATACCCCCGCAGCCATAGACGACGACTTTCTCACCCGGCATGACGTTGACCCGGTCAATCACTCCATGATACGCCGTCATGAAACGGCATCCCAAGGCAGCAGCGTCAGAAAAACTGAGGGAGTCGGGCAGCATCATCACATTGCGGTCCCCTTTTGGCACCGCGACATATTCACCGTAACCGCCCTGGTAGGCAGTGCCGGGGACGAGGAACGAATCACATAAATGGGTGTTTCCTGCGATGCAGTGCGGGCAAGTGCCGTCGCTGCCGGAAAACGGAACAATCACCCGGTCTCCCCGTTTGAAGTTCTTAACATCACTGCCGACTTCTTCGACCACTCCGCAAAATTCATGACCGATGATCGGCTGGACGATGCCATGGTCCCCGACCCAGACATGCCAGTCGCTTCGGCAAACCCCGTTCGCCATTGTTTTGATCAGGATTCCGTCTTTTTCAATTGCCGGAGCAGGCACATCTTTCACTACTGCTTTTTGAATGTCTTCCAGAACTAACGCTTTCATACGAATTCCACATCCTTTTCTGAGAGTTCTTGTTTTATTGGGAACACCGGGCGGTAATGAAGAGGACTGAAAAAGATAACGCTTACAGTTATTAATGCTATAATATTCAATAGATTTAGTATATTACCTAATAAGTGGCGATTATCTACCCCTAAAGGACGTGAAACGATGGTTCAAGCAGTACCTTTTTCTGAGCAGCTTCTGCACCTTAAAAAAATCACCAGCCATGAAAAGCTTATTGTGGAGATCCTCAGGGTGTTTACACGACTATGTCCGGTAGGGAAGGCTTATTTATGCCGGTATTCTCCGATCGGGTTTTTAGGAGAAGGGGTCATTTCACTAAAGCAGGAAGAAATAAACTACATACACGACTTAAGGTATGATATCCGGACGCTGCCGACCATTGAAGCGGCGATCAAGGAGCGGCGGGCCAAGTACTATGGAAGCCAGGAACTTTTTGAAAAAACGAGCAGCCAATACATCATCGATTCCAATGTCACTTCCTTTTTGGTGATGCCGATTTTTGAGGGGATTACAGTCATGGGCTTCATTTACAGTATGGAAATCCCGGATGATGAGGAGATTTCACCATCCTTGCTGGATCAGCTTACGGAGTTCGGCGAACAGGTGGGAAGGATTTTGCATTCCTTTTCACTGAATACGGGCCGGGAGATGCTGAGTAACCGGGAACTGGAAGTCATGAAGGAAATTTCGAGAGGGGCTGCAACGAAAGAAATTGCCGATTCTCTTGGCATCAGTGAATTCACAGTAAAGCAATATGTAAAACTGGCCATTAAGAAAACCGGTGCGGCGAATCGCGTCCATGCGGTTTCGGAACTGATAAGGAGAGGGATTATTACGTAGGCGTGATGTACCCTCGTGCTGAAAACCCGGCGGCATGCGGATTCCGTTCTATTTTGCATGTCTGGGATAGTAATCTTCCATTACCGGTTTCGAGACGGCAGCGATCAGCCAGAAAGGGTATAATGAGCGTAGTATTTCGAATCCGGAAAGGTCAGTGAACGCCATCATGTCCCGCACAGCCGCATCTCCGCTCGCCGCCGGTCCCGTCTATCCGATCATGTTCGCAATCGGGGCGTGCCACTTGCTCAACGATACCCTCCAATCCGTCATTCCGGCACTTTTTCCGATATTGGAACTGGAGCTCGGCCTGACGTTCACCCAGCTTGGGCTGATCACCTTCGTACTGAATATGCTGGCGTCGGTCCTGCAGCCGGTCGTCGGCCTCATCAGCGACCGGAAACCGATGCCGTTCGCGCTGCCGCTCGGCATGACGAGTTCGTTCATCGGGATCGCGGGTGTCGCGTTCGCCCCCGAATACTGGATGATCCTCCTTTCGGTCGTGTTTCTCGGGTTCGGCTCAGCAGTGTTCCATCCGGAAGGATCCCGCGTGTCGTTCATGGCGGCGGGTCCGAAAAGAGGGCTTTCGCAGTCCATTTACCAGGTCGGCGGAAATTCCGGTCAGGCGCTCGCACCGCTGATCGGTGCGTTCATCCTGGTGCCGCTCGGCCAGGAAGGGGCGGCGCTGTTCCTATTCGTCGCGGCGGCCGGCGTTCTGATCTTGACCGCCATCTCGAAGTGGTACAAGAATGAGCTGGCGCAAGAGAAGCTGGGCAAGCGGAAGCGGACGGTGCTGTCTTCCATGCCGGACCTGACGAAAAAACAGGTCGGCATCGCGCTGACGCTGCTGCTCGTCATCATCTTCGCCCGTTCGTTCTATGTCACGAATATCACGAGTTTCTATATCTTTCATTTGATGGACAACTACGGGCTGAGCATCCAGCACGGCCAGTTGTATGTGTTCCTGTTCCTGGCGGTCGGGGCGGCCGGCACGTTTTTCGGCGGACCGCTAGCGGACCGGATCGGGCGAAAGAATGTGATCCTGCTGTCGCTGCTCGTGCCGATTCCGCTGTGCCTGTTCCTGCCGTATACGCCGCTCGCGGCGGTTCCGGTTTTATTGACCGCCATCGGATTTTTCATCATGCTCAGTTTCTCGGTCACCGTCGTTTATGCGCAGGAACTCGTCCCGAGCAAAATCGGGACGATGGCCGGTCTGACGGTCGGGCTCGCTTTCGGCATGGGGGCGATCGGAGCGGTCGTCATCGGGATGCTCATGGACCGGATCGGCGTGTATCCGACGATGATCGTCATTTCAGTCCTGCCGATTTTGGGGCTCGTCGGCCTGGGTCTGCCGCGGGACCGGCAGCCGGGACAGCCGGCACAATGAAAATTTCACGCTGCTGATTTCAGAATCGATCGGAGGCATCGGAAATGGAAGATTACCGGCGGCTTTATGCTTTTTTACCTTATTTTGAGGAAATCCGATACAGCCGGGAGCAGTCGTTTTTCACGGAACAGGAAATGACAGGTACCGTCTATTCAGCGGAAATGGAGAATTTTGCGGAAAGCGTCTATTCCTCGGGATTCACGGATGCGGAATACGCGCACACTATGCATAAATACGGTGTCGAAAGCGAAGAAGACATGAAGAATCGGCTCGCTTTCGCCGATCAAGCGCTTTTGAAAGCGATTGTGACACATATGATCAGGGCGGAGCGGTTCATATCCGGCGCGTGGATCACATATGAAGAAAAGGGAATGTTCGTGACTGCACTCCGGCGCCTTGGCGACCTCTACGGCTATTCCGGGAGTGATGGGGAAAGCCCGGGGGAGTGATGCGACGGGACAAGGTCCGTCTTTATCGGGTATGAATGGGATGGAAATGAGCAGAGGAAAAGAGAGGAGACGGAATGCAGACATTTTTGATGATTTTACTGGCAACGGGAATCGGCTGGCTGCTGCTATTCTTTACAGGGCTGACCGGCCCGCTGTTTACGGGTTTGCTGGCATTCGGTATCATCGTCGGTCTTCAGCTGCGGATCATCAGCCTGCTGAAGGAATGGATGGGGCTGCGCGTCCGACCTGAAGATAAAGCGAAAATGGCGAGGGATGAATATACCCGGGAGCGGGATGGACTGGACCGCTGAAGCACAACGCTCTGGGAGGGAATAAGAGGACCGGAAGGAATGGCGGCATACAGCAACGTTTCCTTGTATTGAATAGGATTCTGCCTAAACAGGGTCATTTCATAGAATAAAGCGCTGCCGGCGAATCCAAGGATTTCCGGGGGCGCTCTTTGCATAATGACGCGAATGCTACAATAACGGTGACTGTGTCTGGTACTGAGATGGCGATTGAACAGCCGACAAGAAAGGCGGAATGCAAAAGTGAAAGCATATATAATCCGGATTACACTCGAACAGACTGATCCGCTGATTTGGCGGAAAGTCATCCTGCCGGCAGGCGCGACGTTCAATATGCTCCATGATATCATTCAGCAGACGACGAACTTTCAGAGCGGCTATCCGTACGAGCCGTATCACCTGTTTGCATTCGATCTTCCCGAGGATAATATCCGCGTGACGAACGACGAAGAAGCATATGAGGAACATAAGTTTTTTGTGAAAAACCGGAAGGAGTTCGAGGAGCGGCTGAAAACAAGAAAGCCGGAGCACCTGGAATTCGAAAAGCGGTACCAGGAACGGCTCCGGACGGAAGTGCGGAAGCCGGTCAGCCTGAAAATCGATGAGTTTCTGGAACGGAATGAGGTGCTTACGTACCGTTATGATTTCGGTGACGGATGGGAATTCTGCATTGAGCTCGAAGATGTGGTGGATGATTATCATTTCGGCTATCCGACGCTGCTGGACGGAGCGGAAACGGCACCGCCTGAAGATGTGGGCGGGGTACCCGGGTTTTATTCATTTCTGACGGCATACCGCGATAAGAGGAACCCCGATCATAAGGAAATGAAGCAGTGGGCGGAAAGCCAGGGGTTCAAAGAATACGATCCTGACAAAATCAACGAACGGCTGAAAAGCCGCCGGTACAAGAAGACGGAATGGGATAAGATCGAGCACGAAAATTATCGGATCATCCGCGACAAGTACCGGAAGAAGTGATCGGGTTTATTGACAAGAAAGCTGGAAAGGAAGGGGCGCCCATGGGAAAGTTGGATGAATTGGCGGAGGACTTCCTGCTTTTTTCATCGATGGAATCGAATTGCCGGATGACACAATGTGAGACAATGCTATAATGGAACCTTCAGAAGACAGGGAAGCTCCCAAAGCCACCTGCAACTAAACGATAGAGGTGCGATCAGATGAATAAACGATGGACGATCGATCAAATAAGAACATTCGTGGAGAACAATTCGGACAGCCGGCTGTTATCGACCGAGTATCACGGATTCTCCCAGAAACTGCTGTTCAAGTGCGCTTGCGGCAACAACTTCGAAAAGACGTTCACGAAGTTCAGTAAGAATAACCAGCGCAAATGCGACGAATGCCAGCCGCCGAAGCCGTCACGCGGACGGAAATCCTGACCGTCGCTAGTTTAATATCTTTTTGAGGAACAACAAAGCAGCCGCGGACCATCGCGGCTGCTCTTTTTTACTATTACTCTCCGAAAATTTCCTCAGAGACTTCGACGATATAGCGCAATTTATCCCACTGCTGCTGCTCGGTGAGTTTATTGCCATGATGGGTGGACGCGAACCCGCATTGCGGGGAGATGCAGAGCTGGTCGAGCGGTACATACTCGGCGGCTTCGGCGACGCGCGCTTTGATGGTCTCTTTGTCTTCAAGCTCGCCGTTCTTCGATGTGAAGACGCCGAGAACGACTTTCGGTCCGCCGGCCGGGATGTGTTCGAGCGGCTTGAAGCTGCCGGAACGGTCGTCGTCGTATTCGAGGAAGAAGCCATCCACTTTTTCTTTGGCGAACAAGGTCGGCGCGATCAGCGCATAGCTTCCTTCGAATGCCCAATCGGATTGGTAATTGCCGCGGCACAGGTGCGTGGTGACAGTCAGGTCTTCCGGTTTTCCTTCGAGCACGCCGTTGGCGACACGCAGCGCCAAATCGATCAAATAGTCGCGGTTGTACTTTCCGTCGTTGAACGGAATGTCCGGTGATGACAGGCCGGCGATGTAGACGTCATCGATCTGGATATAGCGGGCGCCGGCGTTATAGAACGCGGCAAGAGCGTCGCGGTAAGCCTGGATGACGTCTTTCGCGTATTCCTCAAGATCCGGGTAGATGTCTTCGTTGCGGACCCCTTGGTTGAAGAACTGATTCGGGCTCGGAATGGTCAGTTTCGGGACGGCGCGGCCGCCGACGATTTCCTTGAATTCGATGAAGTCCTTGACGAACGGATGGTCTTCGCTGAATGAGATCTTGCCGATGTTGCGGACGTCGTAAGCTTCCGTCTCGACGTGCTTGAACTGGTAACCTTTTTCCGGCGTGTATCCTTCGAATCCGTTAATGTGCGCCATGAAGTCCGTGTGCCAGAACGTGCGGCGGAATTCGCCGTCCGTGACGGCTTTCAGGCCGACTTCGATCTGCTTGTCCACCGCATGTTTGATTTCAGCGGTTTCGATGTCCCGCAATTGCTGGGCTGAAATGGTCCCTTCCTTGAAATCCCGGCGTGCCTGGTGGATGCTTTCGGGACGGAGCAGACTTCCGACGTGGTCTGCTTTGAACGGGGCTTTCACTGCTTGTTTTGTTGTTTCAGCTGTTGGGTTTGTCATCATGGATTCCTGCTTTCTTTTTTAGGTTTTGGTCCGATTCGGTTCGGTTCGGTTCCGTTGGTCAATTGGCGATGCTGAGTTTGCTTTTGATGCGGACTTTCTCGAGTGCCTGCTCCAAGTCTTCGATCAGGTCCTCGTCATGTTCGAGGCCGACGGACAAGCGGAACAGGCCGTCGGTGATCCCGCGTTTTTCGCGTTCTTCTTTCGGCATGGCGGCGTGGGACATCGTGGCCGGGTAGGACAGGATCGTCTCGACGGCGCCTAAGCTGACGGCGAACACCGGGATGCGCAGAGCGTCCTTGAACAGGCGCGCCGCGTTTTTGTCGGACAGCCGGAAGGACAGGACGGCGCCGTTGCCGCTTGCCTGCCGCTCGTGGATCGGATGTCCGGGGTGGAACGAGAAGCCCGGGTAAAACACTTCTTCCACGACGGGGTGGCCGTGCAGGAATTCCGCGATTTTCTGTGCCGATCCGCCCGACTGCCGGAGCCGGGCGCCGAGTGTCTTGATGCCCTGGAGCAGCGAATAGGAATCCTGCGCGCCGAGCACGGAGCCGAACGCGTTCTGGATGAAGCCCAGCCGGTCGCCTAGTTCCGCGTCTTTTGTGACGGCGAGACCCGCGGTGATGTCGCTGTGGCCGGATAGGAATTTCGTCGCGCTGTGCAGGACGAGGTCCGCGCCGAGGTCGAGCGGGTTCTGGTACAGCGGCGTCATGAAGGTGTTGTCGACGAATGTCAGGCAGCCGTTCGCCTTCGCCAGTTTGGCGGCGGTTTCGATGTCGGTGATGTTCATCACCGGATTGGATGGTGTTTCGACGTAAATGACTTTCGTGTTCGGGCGGATGGCTTTGGCCACTTTGTCGAGGTCCGTCATGTTGACGAATGAATGATCGATCCCGAATTTATTCAGCACCTCCGCGATGAAGCGGTATGTCCCGCCGTAGACGTCTTCCGAGACGATCACATGGTCACCGGCCGACAGCAGCATGAATGCCGATGAGATGGCCGCCATGCCGGAAGAGAAGGCGAACCCCCGCGTCCCGTTCTCGAGCTTGGCGATCGTTTCCTCGAGCGCGCGGCGCGTCGGGTTGCCCGAGCGGCTGTAATCGTACGGCCCGAATTCATCGATGCTGTTCTGGTGGAACGTCGACGACAGGTAGATCGGGACATTGACGGCGCCGGTGTGCGGGTCGACGCCTGCTGAATGGATGAATTTCGTTTCTAAACGGTCTGTCATGACTGAAGAGCCTCCTTTTCCAATTTTGCGGAAGCGGCCGGTTTTTCCTGGAAATAAAAACAGGACCGCTCCCGAAAAGAAGAACGGTCCTGTTAAGGAAACCCAATCTTCTCATCTTCAAGGCTTGCGCCTTTTGGAATTAGCACCTTTGCCGTTACGGCCGGTTGCTGAGACATCACAGGGCCAAGTCCCTCCGTCTCTCTTGATAAGAATTGAATTATGAAGTTATGCGGCTGTTCAATATGTTCACTTTAAAGGAACAGCCGCGCGAATACAAGGGGAAACTGAAAAATAATTTTCAGTTTTCGCGCTTCTCTGTCCGGTTCTGGCTTCAGGCTCAGTATTTATACGACTGGCCGCCATCAATCGGAATGACCGCGGCGTTGATGAACGTCGCTTTATCGGAAAGCAGGAATGCGACGAGGCTGCCGACTTCTTCCGGTTTTCCGAACCGTTTCATGGGATTGACGCTGACGAATTCTTTGCCGGCCGCTTCCCAGTCGTCGCCAGCGAGCTGGCGGAGCGAGCCTTCGACCATGGGCGTCATGATGGCCCCAGGCGCGATCGCGTTGATGGTGATGCCGAACTGGCCGTATTCCACACCGGAATTGCGGGTGAGGCCCACCACGCCGTGTTTGCTTGCCGCGTAGCCGGACTGGTTGCCGACGCCGCGGATGCCGCCGACGGAAGCCGTGTTGACGATCGATCCGGATCCTTGTTCTTTCATGACTTTGAGGACGTGTTTCATTCCGTAGAACACGCCGTTCAGATTGACGGCGAGGACTTTCGTGAACTCGTCGGAACCGTAGTCTTCCGTCAGGTTCTGTTTGCCTTCGATACCGGCGTTATTGAAGAATCCGTCGATTTTCCCGAATGTGTCCACTGTGAACTTGACGAACTTTTCGACCGCTGCTTCGTCCGTGACATCCGCTTCCACCAGTTCGACGTTTGCATCCGGAGAATTTTTCCGGATTTCGTTTTTGCTTTCTTCGAGTGAATCCCGGTTCAGGTCGACGAGCACGAGACTCCCGCCCTGCTTCGCCACTTCAACGGCCGCCGCGCGGCCGAGACCGGACCCTCCGCCTGTGATGAGTACCACTTTGTTCTGGAAATCGATCAACCGGACCATCTCCTTTTTGTTGGTATGATACTTATTTGTTCTATCCATTGTCAGCGTATCACTGCCGGAAAAGTGGTACAATCAGTAAAAAATCCGGATGTGTCTACTTATTCGACACTTTGGGGGAGTCTGTCGACTTTCGGGAGGAGGGAATGGCGATCGAGGACAAAAAGAAGAGCTCACCGCAGCGTGAGCGGACGAAGCGGGAGCTGAAACAGTCATTTATTGAACTGATCGGGGAAAAAGGGTACAGCCATGTCACGGTCACGGACATCGTGAAACGGGCGGCTTATAACCGGGCGACGTTTTACTTGTACTACTTCGACAAGTCGGACATTACGGAAGACTTGCGCAGTGAGATGTTCGAGAAAATCAAGCATACGAGCATGGAGCGGTACCCTGAGGAGAGGACGGTCCTGACCAGGAGGATGGGCACCGATTCCTTCGATCTGCTGACGTTCGTCTATGATAACCGGTCGTTTTTCAATCTCTATCTGAAGGAAGACACGATTCCAGGCCTCCATCATGATCTTCCGAGAGCGATTTATGAACTGCTGGAAAAGATGTTCACCTTCACGGCGGTGGGGGAGCATGACCTCAATACACCGAAATTCAAGCTGTACATGGCGCATGGGACCGCCGGGCTGATTCTGGAATGGGTGGAGAGCGGCTACGAGGATTCGCCTGCAGAAGTGACGAAGCAGCTCATCCGTATCCTGCAATCGTTCGCGAAAGGATTCACGATTTCGCGCAAGCGTCTTTCCGGGGAGGAATGATTTTTGGAGTCCCTATGTCGGAGATGATCCGGCATTGTATACGCGCATGTGCAGGGAACGATTGGGAGTTGTTTCGGACACAGGCACGCAAAAAAGAAAAAACGAAAACCGGGCACTCACGCAAAAACCGCCTCTTGGCTGACTGGAATCAGCTAAGAGGCGGTTTGTCATTCTTTTAGTTGTTATTCCTCAACCGGGTTCCGGGAGGACATGCGGCGGGCGATCGCCGGCCGTGTCAGTGAAAAGATGGCGCATCCGAGGGCGAGGAGCGTGATGGCGCTGGCCACCCACGGAGTCGCGGACACCGAGCCGGTCTGGCTCAACGTGAAACCGCCGATTGCGGAACCGAGCGCGATGCCCACCTGGAGCGCGGAATTGTTGAAGCTCTGCTGGATATCGGATGTTTCAGGATCCGTTTCAATCAGGTAGCTCTGCTGCGGCGGCGCCAGGCTCCAGCTGAGCGCGGCCCAGACGATCATCACCGGAATGAACACGATGAGTGAAAACGACGTGAGCGGCAGGAGAAGCAGGACGGCCGCAAATGCACCGATCACATACAGGATGCTTTTCTTCGGTCCGATTTTATCTGACAGCGAACCGCCGAACGCACCGCCGCTGACGGCGGCGATGCCGAACAGCAAGTAGCAGATGCTGATCCAGAACGGGTTCAGCTGCAGGTTCGTTTCCAAAAACGGCGTGAAGTACGCGTACACCGTATAGTGGCCGGCCAGCATGAACATCGTGGCGAGGTGGGCGCTGCCGATTTTGGCGCTGGCCACCGCTTTCAGCTGCTGCGACAGCGGTACGGATGTTCCGCCGGGGATCGGCTGGATGAACAGCGAAATAAGCACCATGAACCGAGTGACAGCGCGGCGATGCCGAGGAAAATGATACGCCAGCCGAACGCGTCCGCCACGAGGATTCCGAGCGGAACGCCGAGGACGAGCGAAGAACTGACGCCCATGAAAATGAGGCCGATCGCTTTCGCCCGGTAAGCGGGTGCCACGATTTTCGCGGCGATGGTCAGCGACAGCACGATGATGAGCGCTGTGCTTGTGGCCGTAATGACGCGGGCCGTCATCATCCACGTGAAATCCGGGCTGAAATACGTCATGAGGTTTCCGGCAAAAAAGACAGCCAAGGAAACCAAGTACACTTTTTTGCGTTCGAACCTGCTCGTCATGACGAGCAGA
>NZ_NHTN01000045.1 GCF_002167005.1 Indiicoccus explosivorum | reverse complement strand
AAAATGAGAAAGGCTCCGAGATCGATTTCCGGTGTCATGTTCATACGGTTGATCGCATGGTAGAAACCGATCAGAATCGGCATCTGGACGATTACAGGGAAACATCCTGCCAGCGGATTGACGTTGTTGTCCTGCAGAAGCTTCTGCATCGCCTGCTGGTACTCGCGCTGTGTGACAGCGTCCTTGGATTTGTACTTTTCCCGGAGCTTCTGCATTTCCGGCTGAATTTCCTGCATCCGCTTGGAACTTTTCGTCTGCTTGATCATAAGCGGAAGGATGGCCAGCCGGATGATCACCGTCACTGCGATGATCGCGAGGCCGTATGTGCCGAGCAGGTCCTTGAACAGGACGATAAGTGACACGAGCGGCCATACAATGAACTCATTCCAGAAACCTTCACTCGTCTCATAAATCGGCTGGTTATACTCTGTACAGCCTGACAGCAGCAGGGCACTCGCAACCAGCAGAATGAGCAGACTTATACGCTTATTCAACTTTCTTCCCCCAAACTTTATTTCTTATTCAGCTTTTTTATCATACCATTCGCACTTTCAGCGTTTCTACTTTTTTCGGAGAACGCGCGCAATCTTCAGAACGTGCTGTAAGCTCTTTTTTGTTTCATGGAAATCGAGGTCGGCCGCCTGTTTTCTGGCGATGATGACATAGTCCGCATCCTGGCGCACTTCTTCTTTCATTTCAAGAAATACCTGGCGGATATAGCGCTTGATGCGATTGCGGGTAACAGCATTTCCGATCTTTTTACTGACGGACAGGCCGATCCGGAATTCAGGCTGGCCAGTCCGGTACACGTAGATGATGAACTGCCGGTTCGCAAAGGATTTGCCTTTCTTGAAAACCCGCTGGAATTCCTGACTTTTTTTAATCCGCTGATGCTTGTTCAATTCTATTCACCTGCTTTGAGTAGTCTTTTTCGGCCCGATAAAGGCAAAAAAAGAAAAAAAAGACCACTGATTGATCAGTGGACTTAAGCTGATAGTACTTTTCTGCCTTTACGGCGGCGTGCAGCCAAGACTTTGCGGCCGTTTTTCGTACTCATGCGGGCACGGAAGCCGTGTACTTTGCTGTGCTTGCGTTTTTTCGGTTGGTATGTGCGTTTCATGCTATATGACACCTCCTGAATGGAATGTTGTCTGTTCGTTTAGACAGTCTTGACTATTATAAAAGGACGCGGCTCCAATTGTCAACGGAAATCCGAGATTCAGCCGTGAGGGGAAACTGAAGTTATCCACATAGTGAAAAGGTTCCTGCGGATAAAACCTGCTTTGTATTTTCGCGCCTTGAAGATTATCCACACCCCTTGTCTACATGTTCTTCACAAAATAACCGGCTGTGGGTAACTGTGATGTGGATACGGACGGTCATGTGGATAAGCTTGAAAAGCTATTGAAATGTCTCTGTCCTTTTGTTAGAATTAACTTGTTTTCCTCTGTTGATAAATATTTTCCCAATAAAATTATCCACAGATTGTGCATAAGTTGTGGATAGAGTTTTCCACTCTTGTTCACGCATCTTATCCACAGCCTGTGATTTTGTTTATATAGCGTAAAAAACTATTTACATAAAGGAGACAAGCTATTGGAACACTTGGACGAATTGTGGTCAAGTGTCTTAGCGCAAGTCGAGACGAAAATCTCCAAGCCGAGCTTCGAGACGTGGCTGAAGTCGACGAAACTGTTGTCTTATAAAGGAGATACCGTCACGATCGCTGCTCCAAACTCTTTTGCCAGGGATTGGCTTGATAACCATTACGTCCATCTCATCACCGGCATTCTGGCCGATCTGACGAACCGGGATCTGCTGATCAAGTTCGTCGTGCCGAAGGACCAGGAGATGGATGATTTCGAGCTTCCTGCACCGCGCGTACAGGCAGAAGACCAGGAACAGTCCGGAACGCTGCCCGGGATGCTCAATCCCCGCTATACGTTCGATACATTCGTTATCGGCTCCGGCAACCGGTTCGCCCACGCAGCGTCGCTCGCTGTGGCGGAAGCGCCGGCAAAAGCGTACAATCCGCTGTTCATTTACGGAGGAGTAGGACTTGGCAAGACACATTTGATGCACGCAATAGGACACTATGTAATTGAGCACAATCCGAAGGCGAAGGTCGTATACCTGTCTTCCGAAAAATTCACGAATGAATTCATCAATTCGATCCGGGACAATAAAACCGGTGATTTCCGCAACAAGTATCGGAGTGTCGATGTATTGCTCATCGACGATATCCAGTTTCTTGCCGGCAAAGAGCAGACTCAAGAGGAATTTTTCCATACGTTCAATGCGCTGCATGAAGAAGCGAAACAGATCATCATCTCGAGCGACCGGCCGCCGAAGGAGATTCCGACGCTTGAAGACCGTCTCCGGTCGCGCTTCGAATGGGGACTGATCACTGACATCACGCCGCCGGACCTGGAGACGCGCATTGCGATCCTCCGGAAGAAAGCGAAAGCGGACGGCCTGGATATCCCGAACGATGTGATGGTGTATATCGCCAATCAGATCGATTCGAATATACGGGAACTGGAAGGGGCGCTGATCCGCGTCGTCGCATACTCGTCTTTGACTAACCGGGACATGAGCGGCGACTTGGCTGCTGAAGCGCTGAAAGACATCATCCCGAGCGCAAAACCGAAAACCGTGACCATTCTCGATATCATGAACGCGGTCGGCAAGCACTTCAACGTCAAATTGGAAGATTTCAAGACAAAGCGGCGCACAAAAGACATTGCATTCCCGCGCCAGATCGCTATGTATCTCTCGAGGGAACTTACCGATTTCTCGCTGCCGAAAATCGGAGAAGAATTCGGCGGCAGGGACCATACGACCGTCATCCATGCCCATGAAAAAATCTCCGTCATGCTGAAAGACAGCCAGGCGCTTCAGCAGGATCTGAAAGAAATCAAAAGCGAGCTCGGCAAGTGACGGATTTGCCTGTGGATAACCCAGCATTCAACAGCACTTTTTATACACAGTCTATCTACAGGCGGATAGACTGCTTTTATTCGCCCGAAATCACTTATCCACAAATCCACAGGCCCTATTACTATTACTGTTTTAAGTTCTTTAAAATAAATAATTATAGTGAGCGAGGTAGGACAGATGAAATTTGAAATCATGCGCGACCGGCTTCTCGATGGACTGAGCGATGTCATGAAAGCCGTCAGCTCGAAAACCGCAATCCCGATCTTGACAGGTGTAAAGATGGACGTCTCCGCTGATGGAATCAGTCTGACAGGCAGTGATTCGGATATCACGATCCAGACATTCATCCCGGCCGAAGAAGATGGAAAAGAAATTCTGCGTGTCTCAGAAGGGGGGAGCATCGTGCTCCAGGCCCGGGTTTTCGGGGAGATCATCCGGAAACTGCCGACCAATGAAGTGGAAATCGAAATCAACCGCAATTTCCAGACCCACATCCGTTCCGGAAAATCGGAATTCCATCTGATCGGTTTGGACCCGCTTGATTATCCGCAGCTGCCGGATGTCCAAGAGGAAGAATTGTTCTCGATTCCGGCGGATCTGCTGAAGACGATCATCCGTGAAACTGTGTTCGCCGTGTCGACTTCCGAGACCCGTCCGGTACTGACCGGCGTGCATTGGGAAGTGAAGGATGGGGAACTCGTCTGTGTAGCGACGGACAGCCACCGCCTGGCACGCCGGAAGACGAAGCTCCAGTCACTGCAGGAGGAACACAGCGCAGTCATCCCGGGAAGAAGCCTGAATGAACTGAATAAGATCCTCCATGATTCCGCTGATCCTGTGGAAGTGGTGATGACGAGCCAGCAGGTATTGTTCAAATCCAGGAATATTCTATTCTTCTCGCGTCTGCTGGAAGGGAACTACCCGGATACATCACGGCTGATCCCATCCGAACACAAGACGCAGGTGACAGTAAACGGCCGGGCCTTGCTGCAGGCCATTGACCGCGCCTCGCTTCTGGCGCGAGAAGAACGGAACAATATTGTCAGATTTACGACAAACGGCAGTGAGGAAGTAGAAGTATCCTCCAACTCCCCTGAAATTGGAAAGGTGGAAGAACAGCTGGCTGCCGGAGCCATCGAAGGGGAAGAACTGAAAATCTCATTCAGTGCCAAATTCATGATGGACGCCCTTAAAGCGATCGACGGCCAGGATGTCGTCATCCAGTTCACCGGGGCGATGAGGCCGTTCATTCTTCGCTCGGCGCTTGATGATTCCATCCTTCAGCTCATATTGCCGGTCCGGACTTACTGAATCGATGTTCCCGCATGAGGATAGCCAAACAGGCTATCCTTTTTTACTTATGGACCGCCATACGGTAAAATAAAACTATTAACTGCAGAAGGACTGAGGCTATTTTGAAGGATATGACGATTGAATCGGAATTCGTGACGCTCGGACAATTCCTGAAAATGATAAACGCGATTCAGTCCGGCGGAATGGCGAAATGGTTCCTCAGCGAATATACCGTCTTCGTGAACGGGGAAGCAGAAGACCGGCGGGGGCGGAAACTTTACCCTGGCGATGTCATCACCGTTCCGGGAGCCGGCCGCTTCCGGCTGGCTGCGGACGAAAGCGTAGGTCCCTATGCGGATTGATCGGATACAGCTTGAGAATTTCCGGAATTACGAGCATCTGGATCTCTCGTTTTCACCGGAAATCAATGTATTCATCGGAGAAAACGCACAGGGGAAAACCAATATCATGGAGTCGCTGTACGTGCTTTCCATGGCGAAATCCCACAGGACTTCAAACGATCGTGAATTGATACGCTGGGACGCGGATTATGGTAAAATAAGAGGTGACGTGCACCGGAAGCACGGCAATCTTCCGCTAGAAATCACGCTGTCGAAAAAAGGGAAAAAAGCGAAGGTCAACCATCTGGAGCAGAACCGGCTCAGCAACTACATCGGTCAGCTGAATGTCGTCATGTTCGCGCCGGAGGACCTGCATCTCGTCAAAGGGAGTCCGCAGGTCCGCCGCCGTTTCATCGACATGGAAATCGGTCAGATTTCGCCGGTTTATCTTCATAATCTGCTGACTTACCAGCGACTTTTAAAACAGCGGAATCATATACTGAAACAGAATTACGGAAAAAACAAAGTGGATGACGTCATGTTCGATGTCTACAACAGTCAGTTCATCGAAGCGGCAGTACAGATCATCCGAAAACGGTTCGAGTTCATGGAACTGCTCCAGCAATGGGCCGAACCGATCCACCGCGGCATTTCCCGGGGGCTTGAGGAACTTCAGATCCGCTACTTGCCAGTCAGCGGACTGGATCCGGATTGGGCACCTGAAGAAATGGCGTCTTTTTTGGAACAGAAGCTGAAAGGGCTGCAGAAACGGGAACTGGAGCGCGGAGTGACGCTTGCAGGTCCGCACCGGGACGAATTGCAGTTCCTGGTGAATGGCTACGACGTGCAGACATACGGATCACAGGGGCAGCAGCGGACAGTCGCGCTTTCGCTCAAACTCGCCGAGATCGAACTGATCCGGCAGGAAGTCGGAGAAACACCGGTGCTCCTCCTGGACGACGTGCTTTCAGAACTCGATGACTACCGGCAGACGCATTTGCTGAATACGATCCATGGCGCTGTCCAGACCTTTGTCACCACGACGAGTGTCGAAGGGATCGAACATGAAACGATCCGGCAGGCACGCCTCTTCGAAGTCATCAGCGGCCAAGCGAAGGAGTGAGGCGGATGTATCTGCAGATCGGCAGCGACCGTTTTATCCGAATAAAATCAGTGATTGCCATCCTGCCGGTCCGGGAAGGGGAAGGGCGTTCTGCCGTAGTGACAGAACAGGCCGTCCATCTGTCACCGTACCGGGCGCAGACACTGATCAGGAAAGCAGAGGAAGGCAGACTATAACTGTCAGGAAGAGCAGGTGAACACAATGGCAATGGAAGAAAACGCATTGCAGCAAGCATATGACGCAAATCAGATCCAGGTGCTCGAGGGCCTTGAAGCGGTCCGGAAACGGCCTGGCATGTATATCGGCTCCACAAGTTCAAAAGGTCTCCACCACCTCGTGTGGGAAATCGTGGATAACAGCATCGATGAAGCGCTCGCCGGTTATTGTGATGAAATCAAAATTACGATTGAACCGGACAACTGGATCCGTGTCGAAGACAACGGCCGCGGAATCCCCGTCAGCATGCACGAAAAGATGGGCCGGCCGGCTGTCGAAGTCATCATGACGGTCCTTCACGCCGGCGGTAAATTCGGCGGCGGCGGCTATAAGGTATCCGGCGGTCTCCATGGCGTCGGCGCATCGGTCGTCAACGCGCTGTCCGAGACGACAGAAGTGACGGTCAGCCGGGATGGCAAAAAACACCGCATCACGTTTACACGCGGCATGGTCACCGAAGAACTCAACATCATCGGAGAAACTGCACGCACAGGAACTATGACCCGTTTCAAAGCGGATCCGGAGATATTCACGGAAACGATCGTCTATGAATATGAAATACTCGCCAACCGGCTTCGGGAACTGGCGTATTTGAATAAGGGCTTGAAAATCATTGTGGCCGATGAGCGTGAAGGCGAAGAAAAGGAGAACACTTACCACTACGAAGGCGGTATCAGCTCCTACGTCTCACACTTGAACCGTTCAAAAGATCCGCTTCATGAAGAACCGATTTTTGTGGAATCAGAAAAAGAAGGCATCACTGTCGAAGTGGCCATGCAGTACAACGCCGGCTATGCATCGACGATTTATTCATTCGCGAATAATATCAACACGTATGAAGGCGGCACGCATGAGTCGGGCTTTAAAACAGCTCTGACACGCGTCATCAATGACTATGCCCGCAAAAGCGGGCAGCTGAAGGAATCGGAACCGAACCTGACAGGGGAAGACGTCCGCGAAGGACTGACAGCGGTCATTTCCGTCAAGCATCCGGATCCTCAGTTCGAAGGACAGACAAAGACGAAGCTCGGGAATTCGGAAGTCAGCCAGATCGTCAACCACATCTTTTCTGAAGGGCTCGAACGCTTCCTGTATGAAAATCCGGCCGATGCAAGAAAAGTCATCGAAAAAGGCCTGATGGCTTCCCGGGCCCGTCTCGCAGCCAAGAAAGCGAGGGAATTCACACGCCGGAAGTCCGCGCTCGAAGTTTCAAGTCTTCCAGGGAAACTGGCCGACTGTTCATCGCGCGATCCTGCGATTTCCGAACTCTATATCGTCGAAGGGGATTCTGCCGGCGGCTCCGCAAAATCCGGCCGGGACCGTCATTTCCAGGCGATCCTGCCGCTGCGCGGGAAAATCCTCAATGTGGAGAAAGCGCGTCTTGACCGGATCCTCTCCAATACGGAGATCCGGGCGATGATCACTGCGCTTGGAACAGGGATCGGGGATGAATTCGCCCTCGAGAAAGCCCGTTACCATAAAGTTGTGATCATGACCGATGCGGACGTGGATGGAGCGCACATCCGCACGCTTCTCCTGACATTCTTTTTCCGGTTCATGCGGCCGCTGATCGAAGCGGGGTATGTCTATATCGCCCAGCCGCCGCTCTATCAGATCAAGCAGGGCAAGCATGTCGAGTATGTCTACTCCGATAAGGAACTTCAGGACGCAATGTCCCGCCTTCCGGCTGTGCCGAAGCCGAACATCCAGCGATACAAAGGGCTGGGCGAAATGAATGCGACTCAGCTGTGGGATACGACCATGGATCCGGAGTACCGGACACTTCTCCAAGTCGCTCTCGAAGATGCCATGCTCGCGGATGAGACGTTCCAGATGCTGATGGGCGACGAGGTCGAGCCGCGTCGGAACTTTATCGAAGCGAACGCACAGTACGTACAGAATCTTGATATTTGATTGAAGAAGTGAAAGGAGACTGCCAGAATGGCCGATATGCCTAACCGCGGCGTTAAAGAAATAAATTTGAATACGGAAATGCGGGCATCTTTTCTGGACTATGCGATGAGTGTCATTGTCTCCCGCGCATTGCCGGATGTCCGGGATGGGCTGAAACCGGTCCATCGGCGGATCCTCTATGCAATGCAGGATTTGGGCAATACCGCCGACAAGCCCTACAAGAAATCCGCCCGTATCGTAGGCGATGTCATCGGGAAGTATCACCCGCACGGCGACAGTGCTGTATACGACACGATGGTACGCATGGCGCAGGATTTCAGCTATCGCTACATGCTCGTCGACGGCCATGGGAATTTCGGTTCCGTCGATGGCGATGCGGCGGCTGCCATGCGTTATACGGAGTCGCGCATGTCCAAAATCGCGATGGAGCTGCTGCGGGACATCAATAAAAACACAATCGATTATAAAGACAATTACGACGGCCAGGAAAAAGAGCCGATCGTCCTGCCGAGCCGGTTTCCGAACCTGCTCGTCAACGGCACGTCCGGCATCGCGGTCGGTATGGCGACGAATATACCTCCGCATCATCTCGGTGAAACGATCGACGGTGTTCTGGCACTGGCTGAAAATCCGGCGATCAGCACCGAAGAACTGATGGACCGGATTCCGGGCCCTGATTTCCCTACAGGAGGTCTCATTCTCGGAAGAAGCGGGATCCGGCGCGCCTATGAAACAGGGAAAGGCTCTGTTCTTGTGCGCGCGAAAGCCGAAATCGAAACGAAACCGAATGGACGGGAGACAATCCTGGTCCATGAAATTCCTTACCAGGTCAATAAAGCGAAACTCATCGAAAAGATCGCAGAGCTCGTACGCGACAAAAAAATCGACGGGATTACGGATCTTCGGGATGAATCCGACCGGAACGGCATGCGGATCGTCATGGAAATCCGCCGCGATGCAAGTGCAAACGTTGTGCTGAATAATTTGTATAAGCAGACGGCGATGCAGACGAGCTTCGGCATCAACATGCTGGCGCTCGTCAACGGCCAGCCGAAAGTGCTCAGCCTGAAAGAGACACTCCATCATTATTTGGAGCATCAGAAAGTTGTCATTACCCGCCGCACGCAATATGAGCTCGCGAAAGCGGAAGACCGCGCACATATTTTGGAAGGGCTCCGCATAGCACTCGATCATATTGACGCGATCATCGCATTGATCCGTTCTTCACAGACGACAGAAGAAGCGCGGAACGGTCTCATGGAGCAATTTTCACTGAGTGAGCGCCAGTCTCAGGCCATCCTGGACATGCGTCTCCAGCGTCTGACGGGACTGGAGCGTGACAAGATCGAAGAAGAGTATCAGGAGCTTTCGAAACTGATCGACGAACTCAGAGCCATCCTGGCGGATGAACAGCGCATTCTCCAGATCATCCGGGATGAACTGACGGAGATCAAGGAACGATTCAGCGATGCGCGGCGCACGGAAATCACTTCAGGCGGCGCGGAAGTCATCGAAGACGAAGACTTGATACCGCGCGAAGCATCCATCATTACTCTGACTCATAACGGCTACATTAAGCGGGTGCCGGCGAGCACCTATCGCAGCCAGAGCCGGGGCGGACGCGGCATGCAGGGGATGGGGACGAACGAAGATGATTTCGTCGAGCACCTGCTGTATACATCGACGCACGATACCATCTTGTTCTTTACTAATAAAGGCAAGGTCTTTCGGAAGAAAGGATACGAAATCCCTGAATTCGGCCGGACGGCAAAAGGGCTGCCGATCGTGAATGTCGTGGAAGTGGACAAAGAAGAGAAAGTCACCACTATGATTCGGGTGAGCGAGTTCAAAGAAGATTCTTTCCTCGTTTTCACAACAAAATACGGCACAGCAAAACGCGTTCCGCTTGCGCAATTTGCGAATATCCGGACGAATGGTCTTATTGCGATCCTCTTGAAGGAAGAGGATGAACTGATTTCCGTGAAATTGACCGATGGCAGTAAGGAAATTGTAATCGGCACACGGGATGGCCAGCTCATCCGCTTCCCTGAAACCGATCTCCGGAGCATGGGACGGGCAGCGGGCGGCGTCCGCGGAATCCGTCTGCGAGACGAAGACTGGGTTGTTGGGATGGAAGTGCTCGAATCCGGCGATTTCATTCTCGTGGTTACAGAAAAAGGGTATGGCAAGCTGACGAATGAAAGTGAGTACCGGATTCAGTCGAGAGGCGGCTATGGGATTAAAACCGCTACGGTCACTGAAAAGAATGGCCCTCTATCTGCTGTCCGGACTGTCGATGGTTCGGAAGATATCATCATTATCACCGAGCATGGAGTCGTCATCCGCTTCGATGTGAATGATGTTTCGATCAACGGAAGAAGCGCGCAAGGCGTCAAGCTCATCCGGCTCGGAGATGAAGAGACCGTCGCATCTGTTGCAAAGGTCCAGAAGGATATCGATGTACCCGAAGAAGATCAAGAGGCAGTCGAACCGGGAACGAATGCAGACGAAGATGAACTGCTGACGGAAGAACCAACTGAACAAGAGACGAATGACAGTGAAACCATCTGATAACGATTCCGACCGCTGCCTGATAGGCAGCGGTTTTTTAATGGTTATCACAGAAGATTATTATGAGTATTAAAGAAATCCCGGCTCTCGTAAATTCCTATTCTGGCGGTTTTTTGTAAAAAAAGTGGTGAAGTTCTTTAAAATCGGCCGATATTATCCGCACATACAAACTAGAGGAGACAAGAATATGGGGACCATCCAATTGCCGGTAGAAAGCTTAAGAGCCGGCCAGCTGATTGCAGAAAACGTTTATTCACTCAGTACATCGCCGATCGTTCCAGCAAACACCTCCGTTACGGAAGAGATTAAAGAAGTGCTGCTTGCTTTCAGCATTCAAAAAGTACATATTCTCCAAAATGACTCGGCTGTTCCGGAAGCTAAAACAGAAATCGGAGAACTGACCGCAACGAGGGAGGAACCGAGCGGGTTCGAACTGTTTTATAAAGAAGCGGTCAGTCAGCATAAGTCGGAATACTTCAAGTGGACAGCGGGAAGTAAGGTGGACTTGTCAAAGATGCGGCAGCTTGTTTTGGCACCTGGCGATGAGCTCCTGAAAAACCGGAGCACGTTTCTGGATATCCACCGCCTGTCGTCTGAAGCCGATTATATTCATCACCACGCAGTAGCGGTCGGGATCATCGCCGGTGCTCTTGCACAGCGGATAGGTTTCCCAAAAGGACAGGTTCAGCAAGTGATGACGGCAGGAATTCTTGCAGACAGCGGGATAGCTAAAATTGATCAACGGATCATCAAAAAGAGGACCGCTCTCAATGCTGCTGATTCTTTAGCTATCCGTCAGCACCCGGTATTCAGTTTCCAGTTTGTAAAAGAATCCCCGCTGCTGAAACCTGAGATGAAACTGGCTATTGTTCAGCATCATGAGCGGCTGGATGGGAGCGGCTATCCTCAAGGAGAGAAGACAAAGAAAATTTCGCTCTCCTCTCAATTGATTGCCGTGGCGGATACCTATCACGCACTTGTCTGTGATCGGACCTATAAAAAGGCGGTGACTCCGTTCCAGGCTTTTGAAATACTACTGAACGAGGAGTTCGGGAAGTTTCATGCTCAGGCGGTCGATGCGCTCACCGGTTTATTCAGTGATCAGCTCATCGGCCGGAAAGTCAGACTGACAGACGGAGACTGTGGTGAGGTTTTATTCATCCAGCCAGCTTCCCCATTGCGACCGCTTATCCGGAAGGATGCAAACGGTACGATCATCAATCTCGATACAGACCGTTCCTTATCCATCACAGATATTGCTGATTGAGTGGAAGGGAACGGTGGTTAGCGATCTCCTGGTAAGTTCAATCTTTTTAAGAGAATAATTTTTCTGACATTAATTTTCCACAGCGATAATAAAAAAAGATGGATTTAATCGTTGACAGTTATAAGTACAGGCTGTTACTATAGGGAAGTTGCTGAAAACAGCCTGTATCTTTTAGGGAAATTTCCAGTTGACGATGTTGTGGTTAAATGTTATATTAGTAAAGTTGCTGCAAACGACGCAGCACCTTCTGAACCTTGAAAACTGAACAGCAAAACGCTGAGAAATACAATGAACGGCCCCGGCCCC
>NZ_NHTN01000044.1 GCF_002167005.1 Indiicoccus explosivorum | reverse complement strand
CTGCGGTGCCAGGCACCCTTTTTTTGTTATTCGGAACGATTCTGAAAAGTGGTGCCTGGCACTGCCTTGACACTGCCCAGTAGGTCCTTGCATGCTTTCGTGAAAAAAGTACTTTTTTTGAGAAAAAAGTGTTAGAAAAGGCGCAGAAGGGGGTAAGGAAAAGAAAAGGGTTAAATTGCTTAAGCTTGTGAAAAAAGCAGGATCATACAAAGAGGGGGAAATTACAGATGAGTAAGGCAGCGAATGGTATGAAACGTTGGATGGTGGCAGGGACGGCAGCGGCGGTTGTGGTAGCAGCGGGAGCACCAGCGGCAATGGCGGATTTCACGGATGTATCGGATCGGTATAATGAGGCAGTTACATATTTGACAGGGGAAGGGCTGGCAAACGGCCTTTCAGAAACACAGTTTGGTGTGCAGGCTGAAATTAAGCGGGGGGATGCGGCGATTATTTTGGCTGAAGCCCTCGGAGTCTTGAATTCGGATGTGCCGAGAGCCGGATTTGCGGATGTGCCGGAGCGGGGAGCGCTGGCGGTGAGTTCGCTGAAATACGCAGGAATTGTCAACGGGAAGAGTGAGACAAGCTTCGGATTCAATGATCCGCTGACGCGCGGTGAGATGGCATTGATGATGGCGGATATTAATGCGTACCAGCTGAATGATAATGAAGAAGCGGTCGTGTTTTCAGATGTCGGAGACCGTTATGAAGCGGCGGTTGCCGGTCTGATGGCACACGGGATCACGTCCGGGAAGACGGAAGAGCAATTCGGAACGAATGATAACATTACGCGCGGCGAGTTTGCGGTATTTATTCACAGAGCGGAAATCAGTGATACGATCGACCAGACGGTAGCGGAAGTGGTGTCGCTCGATGAGACCGGTGTGCTGGTGGAGCTGCGGCCAAATGTGGAGCCGCAGGCGGAGTTCACGTTTGATGTTGTGAATCCGGACGGTCAAGTGCTCGAGATGGAGCCAGTGCCGGTCGCGCCGGATATGACGACTGCGGTTCTGGAGTTTGAATCGCCGCTCAGTGAGGTGGCTTCCGGCACGTGGATGGTGAATGGCGTCGCGGTGGAAGTGGACGGACAGTGAGAGATGTGTGAATAGGATGAGGGGCGCCGGCGGATGCTGCCGGCGCTTTTTGTTGTGTTGGTGAGGAGGAATAGGGGGAGCGTGCGAAGAAAAAGATAAGTGGTGGTGGTTTTTGCGGTGCCAGGCACCAATTTTCAGAAAATTGGTGCCTGGCACCGCGAGTTTCTACTATGTATAGTAGAAATCCTATCAGAGCAACGCGTATGAGGTCGATTATGAGGAGGAGCGAAAGTGGTGAAAACAGCGCTGTTGGTGATTGATGCGCAAGTCGGACTGATTGAGGGACCGTCGATCGGTCCGGTGTACCGGAAAGCGGAGGTGCTGGAAGTGATGGAGTCAGTGATTCAGCGCGCTCGGAAGGCGAGTGTGCCGATCTTTTACGTCCAAGATCTCGATGTCGGCGAAGAAAACCCGAAAGAGCAGCGGATCCACCCGACTCTTGCGCCAAAGGCGGCCGACACGGTAGTTCAGAAAAAATCGACAGACGCTTTTTACTCGACGGAACTTGCGGAAAAGCTGAAGGCGCTCGATATCGAACATTTAGTTGTCGTCGGCTGCAAGACGGAGTACTGCGTCGATACGACATCGAGAAGCGCGACTGTGCGAGGATTCGATGTGACATTGGTGGCGGATGGCCATTCGACGACGGACGGAAAGGTTTTAGCGGCAGATCAGATTATCGCTCACCATAACAGCAATCTTCACGGATTAGATAACATTGACCATTTCATTCTCGTGCGATCCTCGAAGGAAGCGGTTTTTGAGCACAAGCATTTAGAGTATAAGTGAACGGTGTAGGAAGGGTAGATAACTATTTGCTGGTTATGACGGTAATCGCGGGTGCCTGGCACCCGTTTTCAGAATAGTGGTGCCAGGCACCATTTGAGCAGGCACCATTTGAGCTTCCGCTCTGCAGCTTTTTTGGCTGTAGGGCTTTTTTTGTGCGGGGGTGAAGGGGCGGTTGGAAAATGGAGGTTAAAACAGTTCCAAATGACTAGTTGATTTTTGTTTTTTAGACGGACTTTTGGATTAAAATGAAAGGAGTTTTAGAAGAAGTTTTAAAGGCTTTTTGGAAAGAAAAATAACTTTCAGGTACCACCGATAAAAGCAGGTAACAGCAACGAGCGGCAGAGAAGGAAAACGCCAAAGGACAGCAAGGACGGTTCGACAGTAAGAATGATTCAACAGCAACGACCATTCAACAGGCAGAGGAGACCGGAACAGATGAAGAAGATGGTAAGCGGGTTTACGGCAGCGGCTCTTTTGGTGTCGCCATTCGGCGGTTCGTTCGCCGGCGCTGAATCGCATGACGAGAAGCGCGTGATCGTCGTTTTCGAGGAGACGGCGGATTCCCGGGAGATGGGCGACGCGGTGAAGGAAGCGGGCGGTGTGGTGACGGAATCGTTCGAGCAGGTTCCGGTTGCGACAGCGGAAGTTCCGGCGGGAGGGATTGACGAGCTTCTCGACGATCCGGCGGTTCAATCTGTGGAAGAGGATATTCTTATTTCATTGAATACCCAATCGGTCGACTGGGGGATTCCGAACACGAACACACCGAAAGCCTGGACGTCGGGCTGGACCGGTGAAGGGGTGAAGGTCGCGGTCGTGGATTCCGGCATCGCGGCGCACACAGATCTGCGGATCGCCGGCGGAGTGTCGACGGTGGATTATACGGCCTCTTACAGCGATGACCAAGGGCATGGCACGCACGTGGCGGGGATCATCGCCGCTGCCGACAACAGCTACGGCGTTGTCGGGGTGGCGCATGAAGCTTCCATCTACGCGGTCAAGGCGTTCAACGCGGAAGGGCAGGCGTATTTGTCCGACTTGGTGGAAGGCATCGATTGGGCGATCACGAACGATATGGACATCATCAATCTGAGCGCGGGCACGCGGTCCGATTCGACCGCGTTCCGTTCGGTCATCGATAAGGCGTATGCGAACGGGATTCTGGTCGTCGCCGCTTCGGGCAACAACGGCACGTCCGACACGTCGGTGGATACGGTGAACTACCCGGCGCGCTACGATTCGGCCATCGGTGTGGCGGCGGTCGACAAGTACGGCCGGCGGGCATCCTTCTCCTCTGCGGGGCCGGATGTGGAAGTGGCGGCACCGGGCGTCCGCATCATGAGCACGTACACAGGCGGCCAGTACGCTTACATGGATGGCACGTCCATGGCGACCCCTTACGTCACCGGGGTTCTGGCGCTCATGAAACAGGCGTATCCGAATTTATCCAATAAAGAACTGCGCGCGCTGCTGACGGAGCAGGCGAAGGATCTCGGTGTGGCCGGACGCGATGTTTCATTCGGCTATGGCCTCGTCCAGGCATCGGAATTCGAGCCGATGGCAGAACCGGCGGCCATGATGGGACTGAAGCTGAACGCGTCGTCCATCACAGGCGTGCCTGGCACCGAGCGGGCGCTCACGGTTACAGCAGCGTATGACGACGGCACGAGCCGCGACGTGACGGCGGAAGCGGCATGGACTTCCGACAACGCGGCGGTCGCTGAAGTCGCCGGCGGCAAAGTGACGCTGAAAGGGTACGGCACGACGATCGTCCGCGTATCGTTTGACGGGCAATCCGCGGCCATCGCGGTTGACGTGCCGGAACCGGTTACCCTGACGGATCTCGATTTGAGCGCTTCAAGCGTTTCAGGTGAAATCGGGGAGTCGGTACAAGTGGCCGCAACGGCGGATTACAGCGACGGTTCC
>NZ_NHTN01000043.1 GCF_002167005.1 Indiicoccus explosivorum | reverse complement strand
GCGGAATTTATGCGCGTTCAGACGGATTTATGCGCGTTCAGCGGCACTCAATACCCGTCCTGCAAATTAGCGCGCTCCACACTTTCCACTCCGCTTCTACAGCCGGTACACCGCATCCGGTGTGCCCCACGTCTCGACATGCTCGTCGCGGCCGACATTCTCCGTATAATCCTGGACCGTGTGCCACTGGACATCGTAGCGGTTCCCGCTCAAATCCTTGGCATGCGCCCGCATGATCGGCTGCTCGAGCGAGTCATCCAAATAAGGCTGCTCCAATAGCGTCAATTCCTGTCCTTCCCACATAATGACCATGAAAATACCTCCTGTCTCAATAAATGATAGTTACTTCTTTAATTTCCCGCACGGACCTGCCGCTTAAACGCCACGGGCGGAATGAAACGAAACATAGGAACTTCTTCCGCTTACTGATACTGGAAATGATGATAAGTTCCTACTTTTCCGTTAATAAGAGAAGCGCGAAAAATAAATTTATGATAAAATTATTCAGGTTGGATACAAATCTGGAATCATACATTAATTAAACTGTTGAGAGGTGAAGCATGCAAAAAGCGACATTGGTATTTTGGATTTCATTGGGCATTTCGTTACTTGTTGTCATTTGGGGGGCAGTCGCCCCGACAAATCTGGAGGAAGTCACACTCGGACTGACGGGGCAAATCTACGAAGACTTCGGCTGGTTTTACCTGCTGCTCGTACTCGCCGTTCTTCTTTTCTGTGTTTATATGATGTTCTCGCGCTTCGGAAACGTGAAACTGGGAAAGAAGGATGACGAACCCGAATTCAGCCGGGCTTCCTGGTTCGCTATGCTGTTCAGCGCAGGGATGGGCATGGGGCTCGTATTCTGGTCCACTGCTGAACCGATTTCCCACGCGTTCAAGAGCAGTCCAGTTTCACCGGAAGGTTCTGAACAGGCAATCAAAGAAGCGCTCAAATTTTCGTTCTTCCATTGGGGAGTCCATGCTTGGGCCATTTACGGCATCGTAGGTCTGGTGCTGGCGTACTTTAAGTTCCATAAAGGTGCGCCAGGGCTGATCAGCGCGACGCTCGTTCCGCTGTTCGGTGAGAACCTCATGCGCGGCATTCTCGGGAAACTGATCGATTCGCTCGCCGTATTCGCGACCGTTATCGGCGTCGCTGCGACGCTCGGCTTCGGTTCCGCGCAGATCACCGGCGGTCTCGCCTTCATGTTCGAAGGCATTCCGAACACGTTCACCGTGCAGCTGATTGTGCTGGCGGTGGCGACCGCATTGTTCATCTGGTCGGCCTGGTCGGGTCTCGGACGCGGCATCAAGTACTTGAGCAACATCAACATGGGGCTTGCCGCATTCCTGCTCATCCTGCTGTTCATCGTCGGGCCGACGCTGTACATCCTGAATATGTTCACGAACGCGCTCGGACAGTATGTCGCGGATTTCTTCTCGATGAGTCTGCGGATCGCGCCGCTCAATGAAGAGAACCGGTCATGGATCAATGCTTGGACCATCTTCTATTGGGCATGGTGGGTTTCCTGGGCGCCGTTCGTCGGTATTTTCATCGCCCGGATTTCACGCGGCCGAACGATCAAGGAATTTCTGATGGGGGTTCTCGTCGTGCCGTCACTGCTCAGCTTCGTATTTTTCGCGGTGTTCGGTGTGTCAGCGCTGCGTTTGGAGCAGCTCGGGATTTCGAAAATCTCCGAATTCGCGCTTGAGACGTCCACTTTCGGCGTGCTGGCCGAGTATCCGCTCGGCTACTTCATGTCGATCATCACGATTTTCGTCATCGCGATTTTCTTCATCACATCGGCGGATTCCGCGACATTCGTCCTCGGGATGCTGACGACGGACGGGCTGCTGAACCCGCCGAACACGGTGAAGATCACGTGGGGGCTTATCCAGTCCGCTGTTGCGGCTGTCATCGTTTATTTCGGCGGAACCGCAGGGCTGCAGAACATGCTCATCATCGCGGCGCTGCCGTTCGCGATCATCATCATCCTGATGGGCTGGTCGATGCTGAAGGACGTCTCGGATGAAGCCAAGGCACTGAAGAAAAAAACCTGATCCGATTTTGTATCCAATGCAACGCCGTCCTCCGTCTTGGAGAGACGGCGTTTTTGATTTTTGCAACTTTTGGATGCACGGCCGCGTCACCATAGGAAACACGGGAAAAGGGTGAGTGACTTGCAGCGTAAAATCATCATCGCCGGCGGCACGGGATTCGTCGGCCGGTATTTGGAACAGCGGTTCCGGGAAGCGGGGGATGCTCCCCTCATCATTTCACGCAGTGAACCGCATATCACCTGGCAGGAACCGGAAAAAATCAAAGAAGCGCTGGAAGGGGCGGACATGCTCATCAACCTCGCGGGGAAATCCGTGAACTGCCGGTACAATAAAGAGAACCGGCCGGAAATTTTACGCTCGCGCACCGAAACGACCGCGCTGCTCAGCGAGCTTATCGCCGAATGCGATAATCCGCCGCCGCTGTGGATCAATGCGAGCACGGCAACGATTTACCGGCATGCGGAAGACCGGCCGATGACTGAAGAAGGAGGAGAAATCGGTTCCGGCTTCTCGGTCGACGTCGCCAGAGCGTGGGAGCGGGCATTTTTCGCGCATGACCTGCCGGAAACGCGGAAAGCCGCGCTCCGCATCGCCATCGTCCTCGGTGACGGCGGAGTCATGGAACCGTACCGCAACCTCGTGCGTTTCGGACTCGGCGGCGTCCAGGGGCCGGGCACGCAAATGTTCAGCTGGATTCATATCGAAGACCTATACCGCATCATCGAATTTATTGCACATCGCCCCTGCCTCGACGGCGTCTTCAACTGCGCCGCGCCGGAACCGGTAACGAATAGGGAACTGATGGAGAAGATGCGGCAGGCATTCGGTGCCAAAATCGGACTGCCGGCACCGGCTTGGCTGCTTGAAGCGGGCGCTTTGTTCATCCGCACGGAGACGGAGCTCATACTGAAAAGCCGCTGGGTCATCCCCGAGCGGCTTGAAAAGGAAGGGTTCCGGTTTAAATTTGCGGCCATCGATGAGGCGCTTCAGGACCTCGTCCCTTAATCGGCGGCTGCGATGCGCGCTTTATGGAACCGGTGGATGCCATAGTAGACAAGCGCGAGCGCGGCGAAGATCAGGAGCATCTGCGTGAGGGACAATTCCGAGATGAGGTCGCCGAACGCGGTATAGAGGATCGCCGGCCCGATGACGCCGACAAGCGAATAAAGGAAGTATTGCCGGAACGACTTGGTCATTTCGATCACATACACGCTCAGCAGCTGGAAATGGACGAACGGCATGCAGCGCAGCAGCATAACTTGGCCGAGCGTGACCGTCTTGCCGTGCACGAACTTTTCCTTCAGCCGGTCGAGCCGCGCTTTGAACTTCGGGAATCGGCCGACAAGCCAGTATGTAACGAGCGTCATGAGCGCCAGGCCGATAAAGTTCAGGACCGCGCCCCACACGATGCCGAACAGCAGCCCGCCGATCAGGCAGACGACGATGACCGGCAGCAGCAGTACAGGGCGCAGGACATGCAGGATGACGAACAGGAATGGCGCCAGCCAGCCGGCGCCTTCGATTGTGACTTTTACCGTTTCTTCCAAGTTTTCCATAGCGGTTTTCCTCCGTTTCGGGGGAACAGATACTGTTGCTATACCCGAATTTGCGCCGTTTCAGACGCGGGGTGCGGGATTCCGCGGAACCCCCGGACGGAACCCGCCAACATGAAAAAGAGCTGGGCATTGCGCGCGCCCGGCTTTTCCTGATTCATGTGTCCAGTTCGACCAGCGTCACCGCGCTTGCGATTTCTTCATCCGGGGAGGCGGAACCCCATTCATGCGGGAAATAGCCGAGCGGGCTGCAGATGGCGTCGATCCCGTTGTGCTCCTGACGGTATCGCGTGTGGATATGGCCGAACACGACTTTCTTCACGCCATACCGCTCGGCGAGTTCCCCATAGCGGGCGCTGCCCATCATGGCGTTAAAGAAATCCCATGACGGATCGCCTTTCACTTGGACGAATTGCCTGAAAGGCACGGTGTGCGTCACGAGGATGACCTTCTTGCCGACATGTGCCCGCAGCTGGCGCTCAAGTTTCTCCGCATAGAGCTCCGTACGTCCGATGTCGGACTCCGGCCAGCGGGCGTGCAGTTTATCCGGCCACGTGAAGGAGCCGAACGTGCCGCGTTCGAAATCGGCCTCGTCATAACCGTCGATGGCGAACGAATAATCATACCAGCCGCCGTCGCCGACCGCCACCCAGCCGCCGCCCAGTTCCGCAGGGCCGTTTCCGAGATTGCCGCGGAACGCGAGGAGCGTCTCGTACGCCTTCTGGGAATCCGCCGCGTACACATCGTGGTTGCCGTGGACGAATAAAACCCGGACCGCCGGGAAATCCGCTTGGAGCTGTTCAAGCAGCTTCAGGCTTTTTTCGGGTCCCGCCGTCATATCGCCGGCGATGAGGAAAACATCGGGCCGGTTCGCTGCGATCCACCGGTTCAGTGCGGCCATGATCGACGTCTCCGTATTCTTCCGGTTCAGTCCTTCATGGATATCGGATAAAATGGCCAGCTTCACAGTTCATCCCCCCAGTTCAAGAATAAGACGGCTTCAGGCTTCTGATCAGCCGTTTGAGAAGCACGCCGAGCGCGACGGAAGCCGCGAGAAGCAGCAAAGCGTTCGGCAGCGCTTTGTCGTATACATCCGAAGGCTCCAGCAGGGCGAGCGCTTCCGGAAACGCCGGGAACGCGAATGCGCTCAGGACGGCGAGCAGGTTATTGAAGATGTGCAGTAAAATCGGCACCAGCAGGTTGCGCGTCTTAATGAACAAGAGCGACGCGACGACACCGAACAGGAAGGCGCCGAGAATATCGGCGTGCAGCGCGCCGAACAGCATGCTCGAAATCAGGATGCCGCCCCACATCGACGTCTTACGGATCAGCCGGTTCAGCAGCACGCCGCGGAATATGAATTCCTCCGCGATCGGGCCGATCACCCCAAGGAACGCCACTTCGATGACTAAATACACCGGCGACTGCGAAAGCGGCGCCGGCTCAAGGAACAGCTCCACAAGCCACGGCGCGACCGGCATGAGCGCGAACAGCTGCAGCCAGAACACGCTGAGCGAGAAGGCGATCAGCACGAGGACCAGCGCGAGCAGCCGCGGGATCCAGTCCTTTATTCCTTCAGTGAATACGACTTGACGGACAGACCGGCCCTGCTTGCGGAAGTGGTACCAGAAGTACGGGACCGGCACTGCGATGTACAGCGTGAAATAAATGAGGAAGTTCACCGTTTCCATCGATAAGGGCGCCGGAGCTTCTAATGTCATCGGCGATGGCCGGCTGAATACCGTCAGGGCGAATATCAGGAAAATCACCGCAGAGACCATGGACAGGATCAAGTATCTCGCTTTCATCTCCCAGAACACGTCTTCACCTCTTTTTTTGTTCGTGCAGTCCGTTAAAGCGACGGTTTCATCTTTAAGGAAAGTATACCAGATTCAGGCGGAGGGGATGGGATGGAAACCGGCAAAGGAACATGGCTGTCACAAAATTTCCGCAAAATAAACTGAAAGTTCACAAAATAGATACTAAAGTACCCTGAATATTCTAATATTTATCTGTTACCATGGAATTGTAAGTCCATACAGCCAATGGAAATGGAGGTGGACGAATTGTCAGGACCTGCGTTGCGGAAAGTGGACAGCCATACCGCCATACATGAAGCGGCGCTGCAGGAAGCGGCGGAGCTGACGAATGTGCTCCACAATCTCCTTCTGGAAGGGGATAAGGAGCGCGCGCTGGAGACCGCCTACATCCTGGTCGAACATTGGGAGACGCGGACGCTCGCGCATGCGGATGCCGAAGAAGCGGGGCTGTACCAGGAAATCGCCGGGGATTCGCCGGAACTGCGGGACCGGATTGTCGCACTGACACGTGATCATGAACTGCTCCGGCAGCTGCTGAAAGACGCCAAAGACAAGCTCGACGGGGAAGGGGCGGGTGCGGAGGCGCTGCGGCGCTTCCAGGCATTGATCCTGGTCGACGAGCTGCACAATAAGGAAGAGATGGATGTGCTGCCGGATCATTGACGGACGGAGGTGGAGCTGTTGGGCAGCCAGCGGAACGGGGATGGTTACCGGCTGCTGCGGATCGCCCGGCCGGAGCTTTACGGCCGGCTGATGGAAGAACTCGCGGAAGCCAATATCCATTCATACGATATCCGGGCGGACTGCCGGGATACGGAAGACGGGACCGAGATCCGTGTCAGCTGCGGAGAAGGGTTCCGCGAAGAGGCGGTCCGTGTTTTCCCGCAGGACGAAGCGTTCGGCGCATTCGGCGAATTCAGCCGGGAAGTGCGCGAGCTGTGCAAGAAGACGATGATGGAAGACTACCTAAGGATGATCAAACCGTAGAAAGAAGGGATCGGATGTTTCCGATGAACGAAGATGCCGTCATGGACGAAGACCGCAACGACCTCATTGAAATCCTCAGGATGCGGTTCGGTTCCGTGCCGGAAGACGTGCTGGAAGAGATACAGGGCCTGACGGATTTCGCGGCGGTCGGCCGGCTGATCATCGTCGCGGCGAACGCGCCGTCATTAGGCATTTTCAGAGAAGAACTGCAGGCGGGATCGGCCAGCTTCCGGATCACGGGGGAGCGGTTCAATCCGATCGCACCGGCGGGAAAAGGCGGTGCTCCGGATGGCGAATAAAGAAAACAAGCTGTTCAAGCATTTGAGGTTTTTACGTCCGGGCGACCGCATCAATGACGGATTCACGGAAGAGAGCACGCGGCCGCGGGATTGGGAAGGCATGTACCGCAACCGCTGGGGCCATGACCGGGTCGTCCGTTCGACGCATGGTGTGAACTGCACGGGCTCCTGCAGCTGGAACATTTACGTGAAGGACGGCATCATCACATACGAGACGCAGAAGACCGACTACCCGTCGGTCGGCTCGGACTTTCCGGAATATGAACCGCGGGGCTGTCCGCGGGGCGCAAGTTTCTCCTGGTATACGTACAGCCCGGTACGCGTGAAGTACCCGTATGTGCGGAGCGAACTGTATGCGATGTGGAAAGAGGAGCTGGCGCAGGGCTTCAATCCCGTGGAAGCGTGGGACAACATCGTGAGCGATCCCGAAAAACGCGCGCGGTATGTGAAAGTGCGCGGCCGGGGCGGCATGGTGCGTGCCAACTGGCGCGACGCGACGCTGATGATCGCAAGCGCATCGATCCATACGATCAGGAAATACGGGCCGGACCGCATCGCCGGATTCAGTCCGATTCCGGCAATGTCGATGGTGAGCTATGCGGGCGGCACGCGCTTCCTGTCGCTGATCGGCGGGACGATCCTGAGCTTTTACGACTGGTATGCGGACCTGCCGCCTGCGTCGCCGCAAGTATGGGGCGACCAGACGGATGTGCCGGAAAGCGCCGACTGGTACAACACGAAGTATTTTATTATCTGGGGGACGAACTTGCCGCAGACCCGGACGCCGGACGCGCATTTCATGGTCGAATCGCGGTATAACGGAACGAAAGTGGTCGGTGTCAGCCCTGACTTTGCGGAGTACGAGAAATTCGCCGACATTTGGCTTCCGGCAAGGGCCGGGACGGACGGCGCACTCGCGATGGCGATGACGCACGTCATCCTGAAAGAGTTCTACGCCGACCGGCAAGTGCCGTACTTCATCCGGTACGCGAAGAAGTTCACCGACCTGCCGTTCCTCGTTCTGATCGACGGCGAGGAAGGCGCGTACCGTTCGGGCCGCTTTCTCCATGCGTCGGATCTCGGCGATGAACACGAGCTCGGCGACTGGAAGCCGGTCGTGTGGGATGCCGGACGGGGGCGCGTGGAAGTGCCGAACGGGACGCAGGGACACCGCTGGGACGGACAAAACAAATGGAACCTGGATCTCGAAAACCAGGACGGGACGGCGATCGACCCGGCGCTGACGTTCCTGGAGGACGCTGATGACGTCCTCCAGGTCGACTTCCCGTATTTCGCCCAGGAACAGGGCGGGACAGTCCGGCGGGGCGTGCCGGTGAAACGTATCCGGACGAAAAACGGGGAATCGGTGCGCGTCACGACGATCCACGACCTCATGATGGCGCATACAGGGGTCGGCCGCGGCCTGCCGGGCGATTACCCGACAAGCTACAGCGACCCGAAACCGTACACGCCGGCGTGGCAGGAACCGATCACCGGCGTAAACCGGCAGCACGTCATCACCGTCGCCCGTGAGTTCGCGGACAATGCCGAGCGCACGAACGGCAAGTCGATGATCGCGATGGGCGGCGGCACCAATCATTGGTACCACAGCGACCATATTTACCGGTCGATCCTGAACCTCGTCATGCTGACGGGTTCGCAAGGTGTCAACGGCGGCGGCTGGGCCCATTACGTCGGCCAGGAGAAAGTCCGTCCGGTCGAAGGCTGGCAGATCGTCGCGTTCGCGAAAGATTGGGAAACGGCGTCTCCACGGCTGCAGAATGGCACCTCGTATTTCTATTTTGCGACGGACCAGTTCCGCTACGAGGAAAAGATCGACGAAGTGCAGAGCGCCTGGGGCAGCAAATACGCAAACAAGCATCCGGCGGATGTGAACGCGCTCGCGGCGCGTCTCGGCTGGCTGCCGTCATTCCCGCAGTTCTCACAGAATTCAGTCGACCTGGTGACGGAAGCGCGGGCGGAAGGCGCCGTAACAGATGAAGAAGTGACGGAAGCCATCACAAAGAAGATCAAAGACGGCCGCGTCGACTGGGCGATCGAGAACCCCGACGACCCGCGCAATTTTCCGCGCGTGTTCTTCAACTGGCGCTCGAACCTGCTGGGCGACAGCGGGAAAGGGCACGAATATTTCGTGAAGCACCTGATCGGCGGCGATCATCAAGTGCAGGCGGAGACAGGCATGTCGTGGGAACCGGAAGACGTCAAAGTATCGGAAACGGCGCCGGAAGGGAAGACGGACCTGTTCGTGTCGATCGATTTCCGGATGACCAGCTCGGGCCTGTTTTCCGATATCGTGTTGCCGGCGGCGACCTGGTATGAAAAGACGGACTTGAGCACGACGGATCTGCATCCGTTCATCCACCCGTTCAACCCGGCGATCAATCCGCCGTGGGACGCGAAAAGCGACTGGGACACGTTCAAGGAAATCGGCCGGGTGTTCTCGGAACTCGCGAAAGAGCACTTGCCGGAAATTGAAGAAGTGCTCATGACGCCGCTCGGCCATGACACGCCGGGTGAGATCGCGCAGCCGGACGGCAAGATCCGCGACTGGCGGAAAGGGGAAGCGGAAGCGGTCCCCGGCAAGACGATGCCGAATCTGACTGTCGTGAAGCGGGATCTCGCGAATGTCTACGGCAAGATGATCACGGTCGGCCCGGTCCTGGAGAAGGGCTATGCGATGAAAGGGATCAAGTTCCCGGGGACGAAAGCCTACGAGGATCTGAAGAAGCGCCTCGGCAAATCGAAACGGGAAGGGATCGGCAAAGGGCTGCCGGATTTATTCACTGATGTGAAAGCGTGCGAAACGATCCTCCATATGTCCGGCGCGTCGAACGGCGAACGGGCCGTCGAAGGCTGGAAAGCGCTCGGCGAGAAGACCGGCCGCCCGCATCTGGAGGAAATCGCGGCGGGTCACGAGGAAGAAGCGTTCACGCTGCTCGATATCACCGCGCAGCCGCGCCAGACGCTGCCGTCGCCGGTATGGAGCGGTCTCGAAAAGGACGGCGCGCGCTACTCGCCGTTCACGGTCAATACGGAATACGGTCTTCCGTGGCGGACCTTGACGGGGCGTCAGAGTTTCTACCTCGACCATGAAATGATGCTTGATTTCGGGGAAGGGCTGCCGCTGTACTTGCCGCCGCTCAACAAAGGACCGTACGTCACCGGCGAAACGCTGCCCGAAGAGAACGGTAAATCGCTGACGCTCCGCTACCTCACGCCGCACCAGAAATGGGGCATCCATACGATGTTCACGGAAACTTCCCCGATGGTGCAGCTGTTCCGGGGCTGGCAGGTCGTCTGGATGAATGAGAAGGACGGCGCGTCGATCGGCCTGAAAGACAACGACTGGATTGAAGTGTACAACCGCAACGGCGCGGTCGCGGCGCGCGCCGTGCTGACGTATCGGATCCCGCCGGGCATGGTGTATATGTACCATGCGCAGGACCGGACGATGGGCGTGCCGGGCACGCAGGCGACGAAAAAGCGGGGCGGGACGCACAACAGTGTCACCCGGATCACGGCCAAGCCGACGCATATGATCGGCGGTTATTCGCAGCTCAGCTACGGGTTCAACTATTACGGGCCGACGGGGAGCCAGCGCGACACGATCGCCATCGTCCGGCCGCTGAAGGAGGTAGACTGGCTTGAACGTTAAAGCGCAAGTCGCAATGGTGATGCACCTCGATAAATGCATCGGCTGCCACACCTGTTCCGTGACATGCAAGACGACGTGGACGAACCGGCCCGGAATGGAATACATCTGGTTCAATAACGTCGAGACCCGACCGGGGCCGGGTTACCCGAAACGCTGGGAAGACCAGGACCGCTACAAGGGCGGCTGGGAATATTCCAACGGCAAGCTCCGCCTCCGCGCGGGCGGTGCCCTGTCTAAGCTCGCGAAGATCTTCTACAATCCGAACATGGGGACGCTCGACGACTACTACGAACCGTGGACATACGACTACCGGCACCTCATCGAAGGCGAACGGTCGGATTACGTCCTTTCCGCCCGGCCGAAGTCGATGATCACCGGGAAATACATCGACCAGCCGGAATGGGGCTCGAACTGGGATGACGACCTTGCCGGCGGCAGCGAAGTCGTGCCGATGGACCCGAACGTCGAAAAGCTGCAGGAACATATCGCGATGGAGTACGAAAAGACGTTCATGATGTACTTGCCGCGCATCTGCGAGCATTGCCTGAACCCGTCGTGCGTCGCTTCCTGTCCGTCCGGCGCTTTGTACAAGCGGGACGAGGACGGCATTGTGCTCGTCGATCAGGAAGAATGCCGCGGCTGGCGTTTCTGCATGAACGGCTGCCCGTACAACAAAGTGTATTACAACTGGAACACCCACAAAGCGGAAAAGTGCAATTTCTGCTATCCGCGCACAGAAGCCGGCCTTCCGACGATCTGTTCGGAGACATGCGTCGGCCGCATCCGCTACATCGGCGTCGTGCTGTATGACGCCGACAAAGTGAAGGCCGCGGCTTCCGTCGAAGACCCGCAGAACCTGTATGAAGCGCAGCTCGGCTGTTTCCTCGATCCGTTCGATCCGGAAGTGATCGCCGAGGCCCGCGAAGCGGGAATAAACGACGAATGGATCCGCAGCGCCCAGGAATCGCCGGTGTATAAAATGGCGATGAAATGGAAAATAGCCCTGCCGCTCCACCCGGAATACCGGACGCTGCCGATGGTATGGTACGTTCCGCCGCTCAGCCCGATCATGAACCACATCACGAACGAAGAAGAGCTCAGCACGGACGGCTACATCCCGGCGGTCGACCAGATGCGCATCCCGATGCAGTACCTCGCATCGATCCTCGCGGCGGATGACACCGAAGTGATCCGCCGGGTGCTGCTCAAACTGACCGCGATGCGCGTCCATATGCGAAGCGTCAATGTCGGCGGCGTCGATGAACTCGCGAAGAGCAGACTGCTCGAAGAAGCGGGCATCGACACAGAGACGGTCGAAGACATGGCGCGGCTGCTCGGCGTCTCGAAGTATAGCGAGCGGTTCGTCATTCCGACCGGCCGGCGGGAGATGGACGGTGATGAACTGCATTACGAGCAGGGAGCCTGCAGCATCGAAGACCTGGCGCCGCCGGAAGGCATGACCACTTATCCGTTCGAGAGGGGGCGGTGAGATGACCGGTTATCAGGACCACCTGCTGATCGCCGCTTCCCGGCTCCTCAGCTACCCGGCCGGCGATGACGAGCGGGACGTGCTCGACTGCCTTACGGAAATGGAGGCACCGGCGGAAATCAGGCAGCAGGCGCTCGCCGCGGCGGACGCGATCTACAGCATTCCGCTGAAGGAGCGGATGGAATTGTATGTGGCGACATTCGACTTGAAGACGGAGTGCGGCCTTTATTTGTCCGCACATGAATTCGGCGACAGTCCGAAGCGCGGCGCCGCGCTCATCCGCCTGCAGAAGATCATCGGTGAATCGGGGTACGAACGGACGGATGGGGAACTTTCCGATTTCATTCCCCTTCTGTTCGAATTCACCGCGGTCGCGGGCGCGCACATGGAGAAGGGACGGCTCATGAAACGCCTTGGGGCCGTCACCCAGCGCATTGCCGACCACCTGTCGGAAGAACATCCGTACCGGCGGATCCTGATGGTGCTGATGGATGCGGTGTTCGAAGCGCCGACGGAAGAAGAACTGAAGAAGATGGAGATGGACCGGGAAGAGGCGGACCTTGAGGACTTGCCGTATCCGATCATGTACAACTGATGCCGGCCGAAGCAAACCGGGCGGACCTGTCCGCCCAAGGAGGCGAAAAAATGGGAGAAATGGGTGAAATTTTCTGGTGGGTCGTTTTCCCGTATTTGACGCTCGCCATCATGATCGTCGGTTCCTTATACCGTTTCGCATACAACCAGCTGAGCTGGGTCGCGCCTTCCACGGAAATCTTCGAGAAGAAATGGCTCAGGATCGGCTCGCCGCTGTTCCATTACGGCTTGCTGTTCGCGTTCATCGGCCACGTCATGGGCATGGTCATCCCGATCGAATTTTATCGCGGACTCGGGATCAGCGATCATCTGTACCATGATTTCGCCATTTACGGCGGCGGCGTCGCGGGCCTCATGGTGGTTGCGGGCGCGGTCATCCTGCTCATCCGGAAAATGACCGTCGACCGCGTCCGGATCCATGCCACGTTCGCTGATTTCTTTTCCGTCATCAGCCTGATCATCGTCGCGGGCCTCGGCGTGTATATCACGCTCGTCTATAATACGACGGTGCTGGAGTATGAATACCGGACGACCATCGGGCCGTGGTTCCGGAGTCTGTTCGTGTTCCGGCCGCAGTACGAGCTCATGACGGCTGTGCCGTTCTTATTCCAGCTGCATGTCATCACCGCATTCGCGCTGTTCGCATCGATTCCGTTCACGCGGCTCGTGCACTTATACAGCGTGCCGGTCCATTACCCGCTCCGTGCGCCGCAGCAGTACCGTTCGCGTTCACGCTATAGACGGAAGCGGATCTGAATCTGAAAGGAGGCGGTAACATGAGTAACGAAGTCACTGTCCGGATCACCCGGCAGGATCGGGCCGACAGTGCGCCGTACACGGAGACTTTCCAAGTGCCGCACCGGCCGAACATGAACATCATTTCCGTGCTGATGCACATCCGCCGGCATCCCGTGGACGCCGAGGGCAGAAAGACGACCCCGGTCGCGTGGGACATGAATTGCCTGGAGGAAGTGTGCGGCGCCTGTTCGATGGTCATCAACGGCCGCGCCCGGCAGGCTTGCGCCGCGCTGGTAGATCAGCTTGAACAGCCGATTGTGCTGGAGCCGATGGCCACATTCCCCGTCGTCCGCGACCTCGTCATCGACCGGGACCAGATGTTCGAAACGCTGAAGAGGGTCCATGCCTGGATTCCGATCGACGGCACGTACGATATCGGCGAAGGACCGCGGATGCCTGAGCATAAGCGGCAGTGGGCATACGAGCTGTCGAAGTGTATGAAATGCGGCGTGTGCCTCGAAGCGTGCCCGAACGTCAACAGCAAAACGAATTTCATGGGTCCGTTCTCGTTCACGCAGGTCGAGCTGAAAAACGCCCACCCGACAGGTGCCATGCACAAGTCGGTCCGGCTGAATGAATTCATGAAGGACGGCGGACTTCAAGACTGCGGCAACTCGCAGAACTGCGTCGAAGTGTGCCCGAAAGGAATCCCGATCACCACATCGATCGCCGCCATCAACCGGCAGGCGACCGTGCAGATGTTCAAGAACTTTTTCGGTGACCGCAGCTGAATGAACGAGGGGAAGCGGGCGCGGAGGCGTCCGCTTTTTTTCGGTGCGCCCGCAGCACGTGCAGAGCCGGGAAGCGGGTATCGCGGAGTGGGCGGTTTTCAATGGGCAGCGGCGGCTGTCCTGCTTTCGGCGACAAAATTTTCCCCGCCGCGTGAAACGTGCCGCTTCCTGAAACAACGAATACAGTGAGTCCCGGAAAGGAGATGAAGCAGATGAAATGGAGTGCAATCGCGATCGCCGCAACGGCATCACTCGTTCTCTCCGGCGGCTGTGCGCCTGAACCGGAAGAAGTGCCGGGTGCGGAAGTGCCGGCCGAACGGACAGAGGAGGACCCGGGCCTGCCGGAGTCATGGATCATCTATGACGGACGGACATACACCTTCGATACCGTCATGTCCGAAGGGGAACTCGACGAAGACGAGCTGACATTCACGGAGGAGACGACCGGCGAAGACGACGGCACCGAGCCGGGCATCGACATTTACGTGACCGATGATGAAGAGGCGATCTACATCCAGGACGAAGCCGGATCGAGCGAAGAGTGGCTTCGGTATACGGCAGAAGAGGAATAAAACAAGCGGGATGGCACCGGACGCACGTAAATCCTGTAAGCTTGAATACTTCGTCCTATAGGGACAGGCTGAAAAAAGGGTATGGTACTTGTAAGAAAGCTCCGGAAGAGGAGGTGTTCACGATGAAGAAAAGGCTGGCACTCCTGATGGCTGCCGCCCTGATCAGTGTGCTCGCAGCCTGCGGGGATGGCGGAGGCGGCGGCTACATGGCTGAGCAGGCGACTGGTGCCGAACAGTCGAATTAATGATCGGCATCAGAAGGGTGCGCCTGCAATCTGTCGGGAATACGAACGAGCGGACGCCTGCGCGTCCGCTCGTTCACGTCCTTAATCCAGCCGGTTCACTGATCATCCGGGGTGTCCGCCCGGCGCTTTCTGCCGGGCAGACGACCAGTACGCGGCTTCCTGAGTATCTTCAGCACATTCTGTCCAAATCCCCATTCTCCACAGGCGTTCCGGCCGACATCCGGCAGCCGCATCCCTCCGGCTGCCGGTGATGCGTGCGAACCCTCCTTCCGTGCTAAGATGGGTACCATCCTGTCCGGGGTGATGGATGGTATATTCACCGTAACGCCGAATGGCGGCCCGGAACCTTGACGGCCGTCAAGATTCCGGAAAAATCCGGAGGAATCATTCCGTGAATTGTATCTCGATCTTCGCCGCGTCTGCCACTTTTTCGTCGTCCGCACTGAATACGTCGCTCGTCGTCAGTGTGAGGGAGCCGACTTCCGCGTCATCGACCACGAACCCGATGCTGCCTTTCACCGTCTCACCGAGCGCGATTTCCCCGTTCATTTCCTCAAGATAGATGTCGTCTTCCCATGTGCGCTCTTCGCCGGTATCGGTCGAAGCGAGCGCGACCGGTGCGAACTGGAGCGGCGCATCGGTCGTATTCGTGAACGAAACAAATGCTTTCACGACCGCAAATTCTTCCTCATCCGTGTAATGATGATAGAAATCGGTGAGGCTGTAATCCGGCTGGAACATGAATACTTTCGCCTCGTGGACGGTCAGCTCGATGCCGCCGATCTCCACAGCGGCATCCGGTGATGCGATCGCTTTCAGCGTGATTTGTCCGTTGGCGTCACGCACCGTCTGCCCCGTTTCCGTCAGCGCGCGGTCATCGGTCACTTGCGGGTTAGCGACGTATCCTTCATAAAAGTCCGGAATGCCGCCGCTCGCCGTCTCCGGTTCTGCAGCCGGCGTCTCCGCCGTTTCCGCCTCTTCTTCCGGCGCCGCCGCTCCGTCGCTGCAGCCGCTCAGGAGCAATGCGAGCGCCAGCCCTGTCAGCAGTTCTTTTTTCATTTCAATAAAACCCTCCAAGCCTTTAAAAAATCCCCGCTGCCGTCGGACAGCAGCGGGAACCGGGATCACTTATCGTCGATGGTGACATCTGCTTTCAGGAGATCGAAGATGATCTTCGCCTGATCGGTGTTGTCGAGGTGGCCGGCGAATTGATGGCTTGCCGGGCCGTATGCATAGACGTTGACGTCTTCGCCCGTATGGCCGCCGGTCGTCCAGCCGGTGAGCGTGCGTTCGTTGATGATGTTTTCGATGGCGTCATCCGTCGCGCGGAGGTCATTCGTTGCCGCCGCCTCCCGGACAGCCGCCGCTTCCGCATCCGTTACGTCAAAGCCGATATAGTCGTTGAGGACCGCGTCCGCGTCCGCTCCGTCCAGGATCGCTTCCGCCATGAAGTCCGGTGTGCGTTCCGCTCCTTCGACAATCTCACTGAACCAATTGTACTCACCGTCCGCACCCATCGAGAAGCCGCCAGTCGAGTGGTCGGCCGTCGCGATGACGAGCGTGTGCTTGTCTTTCTTCGCGAATTCGATCGCCGCTTCGAATGCTTTCTCGAAGTCTTCCATTTCGCTCATCGCGCCGACGATGTCATTGTCATGGCCGGCCCAGTCGATCTGGCTGCCTTCGACCATGAGGAAGAACCCGTCCTTATCCTGGCTGAGGCGGTCGAGTGCCGATTCCGTCATCTCTTCGAGGGAAGGGACCGACGCGTCGCGGTCGATCATTTTCGGCAGTCCGCGCGGTGCGAACAGGCCGATGACCTGGTCGTTCGTGTCTGCCAGCAGTTCTTCGCGGCTGTCGACGAAGCTGAAGCCGTCCGCCTGGAACTCCTCAGCGATGTTGCGGTCTTCACGGATCAGCAAATCAGCGCCGCCTCCGAGAAGGACGTCCACTTTATGCTGGCCGTTGATCAGTTCGTCGAAGTAGTCATCGGCGATGCCGTTCATGTTCTTGCGGTTCGGATCATGTGAGCCGAAGGAAGCCGGTGTGGCGTGCGTGATCTCGGATGTCGCGACGAGTCCGGTCGCTTTCCCTTGCTCTTTCGCCGCTTCCAGGACCGTCTTCACTTCTGATTTGTCATTATCGACCGCAACTGCGCTGTTGTACGTCTTGATGCCGGCGGCCATCGCCGTGGCGGCGGAAGAGGAATCCGTTACATTCTCATCCGCATCTTCCGCATATGTCATCTGCTGGCCGACGAGGTACTGATCGAACGCCATGCGCTCTACGGTTTTCGTCGACGGATCGTCTTTCAGGTAACGATAAGCGGATGTATAGGAATTACCCATGCCATCGCCGATCAGGAAAATGACATTTTTCACTTTTGCGTGATCTTCCCGGGCGTTATTCGTTTTCGTTTCCGCGTCTGTGCCGGTGCCGGCAATGCCGGCGAAAGCGATAGCAGAAACAGCCGCAAGCGGAATGAATTTCTTCGTGAATGCGTTTTTCTTCAAGTCAGACCCCTCCAATAAGAAATAAAAGCCTTTTCAATTTACCGGGTTTTCAGAAAAATTGAATGAGAACAAAGGAGGAAAAGCGCGGAATGGAACCGGGAAAA
>NZ_NHTN01000042.1 GCF_002167005.1 Indiicoccus explosivorum | reverse complement strand
TTGAAGCGACAGTCGGACCGGTGGAAGATATTTCGTTTGATGACAATGCGGTCGGTGCTGAGGAAGAAGCAGGAGCAGCAGATGAAGCTGGTCTCGATATGGCACTCGTCGAAGAGACTTACCTGACGCCATATGGCTGGACAGAAGATGAGTTCAATGCCTACTTGATGGAGAATTATGATATGGAACTGGCTGACTTCAACGATTTTGCTGAACTTGAAGCAACAGTCGGCCCGCTGCTCGACGATGAAAACCTGTCAACTGTCCTTTACGAGTATGATCTGACAGAAGACGAATATAATACTTTCCTCGAAGAAAATGGATTTGCTGAGGAAGACTTCGTATTCGTCGCCGATCTCGAGTGGGCACTTGAAGACGCAGGATTTACCGTGGTGAATGAAGTGGACGGCGAACAAATGCCGGACACTGCGACCAACTCCGTTCAGAATATGCTGATCGGTACTGGAATTGCGCTTCTGGGTGCAGCAGCATTCTTCACTTCAAGAAGACGTGAAGGTGAGCAATAATGAGCAGACGGAGAAGACCCGGAAGAACCGTGCGGCGACGCATGGTTCTTCCGTCTTTATCTATCGCACTGATGGTGCTGGGAATCAGTTTCGCGCTATACAGCCTCTTTTCATTCGCCCAAGGTTATTTTGCGGTGGATGAGCTGGAAACCGACGGCTCGGAATTTACAGTACCATCGGGAGACGCAGTGGCGGCTGCGCCGGTTGCTGATCAGGAACTGGATCCGCTTTATTCCGACTATCCGGAAGAAGGGGAAGAGTTCGGGAAATTGATCATCCCTAAACTGGATGCGGCAATCCCGGTATTCCATGGTTCAGATCCGGATGAGCTGGCAAAAGGCGTCGGCCATTTCGCTGAAAGTGTTCTTCCGGGTATGAGTAATAACAGTGTGCTTTCCGGCCACCGGGATACGGTGTTCCGCGACCTCGGTCAAGTCGGCGAGGGCGATCTTCTCGTCGTCCGGACAGGAGCCGGTGAATTCACGTACAAGGTCCATACGGTACGGATCGTGGATGATCTGGACAAAACAGTAATTGTGCAGAAAGAGGATGCCACCTTGACGCTGACGACATGCTATCCGTTCGATTTTATCGGAGATGCGCCTAAACGGTACGTATTAGTGGCGGATTTGGTCGAATCAAAGAAGAAAAATGCAGCGTGAAGTTCCTGAGGGGACTTCACTTTTTTTTAATTATTTTTAAAAACGGGGATTTGTCACGTGTATACTTGAATCAAAAGCGAGGTGATCATTGTTGATAGTGCTGCGAAGGCTTTACTTGACTGCGACGAATCTTTCCTGGGTCATGCTGACTGTTTTCACCGTGATCCTGATTGCCCTCAGCACACTTGCCATGCCATGGATTGAACCGGAAACATTCAATACGTATGGTGATTCGTTCTGGTTCACCATGACGACCATGCTGACGGTGGGCTATGGGGATTTTTATCCGGTGACGGCTGCGGGGCGTCTCTTCACCATCCTGTTCCTTTACATAGCAGGCATCGGGCTGTTTGCGTCATTTATCGGGAAAGCGATAGAAAGCCTTACTGTGTACAAAAGAAAGAAAGAGGGCGGTGAGCTGATGTATCAGGGGAAAAACCATGTAGTCATTATCGATTGGTCACACAAGGCGGAAAATGCCATCCGCGAAATTCTCAAGAGAGATCCGAAAATTGAAGTGGTCGTAATCGACCGGCTTGAAAAAGCGAAAGAAATCCATGAGCGGATCCATTATGTTAAAGGGAATGCGACGGATGGCGCAGTGCTGAAAAAGGCGAATATCGGGCTGGCCAAGGCAGTCCTGATCTTTGCGGATGACCGGATCGAAGATCAGATTCTTACGGACGGCAAGTCGCTCATGGTAGCTACTGCTGTCGAGCGGATTGCATCGGACGTACATACAACAGTCGAGGTGGAGAGGGAAGAACACATCCCGAATTTCTCTCATATCAACATCGATAAATTCATTTTATCGAACGGGACGATTGCCAAACTGGCGGTCGATTCAATTCTCACAACAGATCTTGCAGTTTGAGCAGCCAGCCGCAGGGAGATGGAATGACCTGCTCAGTCAAAACCCATGGATAGTCCATCCATGGGTTTTTTTACGGAAACCGCTTCAAGGAAAGCGGACGCATGAAGCCAGCCAGTGCAGGAAAACACTTGAAATCATGCAGCTTCTTTCGATTCAGGGATTACAGTCAGTCAAAAAAGGAGTATAATAAAAACAAAAAGTCTAAATTTTCAGTTTAATTATCCTTTTTATTCACTTTATGGGTTAAAGTGCCTTTTTGTAAAAGGCGCTAAAATAAAAAGGGGTGACTAAAATGAAAGGCCGGCTGATGAGAGTGTTTGCTGTCTGTTCCCTGGCGATCCTGATGCTATTTTCCTTTGTGGGTTCCGCCGCTGCCGCCAGTTCCCAATTCATAACGAAAGGAAGTACTTCAAGCAAAGTCGTCGCGCTGACGTTCGATGACGGTTCTGATGGCACAAATATCGGGAAGCTTCTGCAGATTCTGTCGGATCACAATGTGCGGGCGACCTTCTTTTTGACGGGGTCAGGAGCCATGGATCACCCTCAGTCCATCCGGAATATCGCGTCGAAAGGACATCAGCTCGGCAACCATTCTTACTCGCATCCGGATTTCACAAAACTGACCGCTTCCCAGATCAAAAGCGAACTGGACCGGACAGAATCTGTTATCCGGAACCTGACAGGCAGATCGACGAAACCGATTTTCCGGGCACCGTTCGGGGCAGTGAATTCGGCTGCTCTCCGCGCGATCGGTGATGCGGGTTATACCCATACAATCCAGTGGGATATCGATACAGTCGACTGGCGGGGAGTTTCAGCTGATCAGATTGTCACAAAAGTGATGAGTAACGTGAAGCCGGGTTCCATCATCCTGATGCATACAGGGGCAGGCGCGTCAGGAACACCGGGCGCACTTCCGGTGATGATTTCGAAACTCAAAGCGCAGGGCTATAAATTTGTGACGGTCTCTGAAATGCTGAACTTGCCGACCGGAACGCCGCCGTCCACGGTCAAGACCTATACTGTCCAAGCTGGCGACACGCTTTACAGTATCGCTCTCCGGTTTAATGTAACTGTGGAGCAGCTGGCTGCTGCCAATGGCATCACGGATCCCAGCCTGATCCGGGTCGGCCAGGTCCTGATCATCCCTGGACAGTCGGGTTTCCAGGATGTATCTGCGTTCTATGCGCCGGCTGTAAACTACTTAGTCAAAAATGGCGTCTCAAATGGGATATCTTCAACGGCATTCGGAACTTATCAGCCGATAAAACGGGTGGATGCGGCGGTTTGGATGGCAAAGATTCTAAAGCTGGATACTGTTTCCGCTCCCCCTTCCGGTTTCACTGACGTACCGGCACGAGCGGCAGGTGCTGTGAACGCTTTGAAAGAGGAAGGGATCATGAACGGGAAAACGTCCGCCAGGTTCGATTCATCCGGCTATCTTACCCGTGGTGAAACCGCGCTCGTTTTGCAGCGGGCATATGACCTTGCTGGCAGCAGTTCCGCATCTTCATTCGCTGACGTATCCGTGCGATATGAAGCGGCTGTCGATGCGCTTGTGGCGAACGGTGTGACAAATGGCATATCGGCAACACATTTCGGCACAGACCGGGACGTCACGAGAGGACAACTGGCCGTTTTCCTCTACCGTATTAATAATTGACGGTGAAATTCCGATTTCAAATCGGGTAGAACCATGTGTCCAAATCAGCCGGAAGTACGCCGGCTTGTTTGGACACTTTTTCATTTATTGTCTGTTCAATTCATCCAAAAAAGGCAAAATCGATTGTTCCTTCAATTTTGCTTCGAACATGATATCTGCATCCGCTCCGTCCAAGAGTGCGATCAGCTCCCGTACATCCTCTTCAGAAACGAAATCATGGTGCCTGCGGTCCGTCCGGGATTCTTTGCCGGTGCTGATATGGATCTTCGGAATGCCGAAGCCTTCCCAAGTATCGAGAATCGCAGCGATATCGACAGGCGTGCCATCGTTATGGCAATTATGATGATGGATGTCAAAACAGACAGGGATGCCGCACATCCAGCTGATCTCCAGCACGTCCTGCACCGTGAACACCTTGTCATCATTCTCCAGCCGCAATTTGCGCCGGATGCTTTCTGAAAGGTCCCTGTAATTGTCCGCAAACCGTTTTTTGGCGCTTTCCTTATCACCGTATGCACCGCCTGTATGCAGGATCAAGTCCGATCCGCCTAAAAGCGTGATGAGTCTGTCGTGGTATTCAAGATCTTCGATCGCTTTTTTGACCACTTCAGGTTTCGGGGAATTCAAAACCGTATACTGACCGGGATGCATAGACAAACGCATGCGATGGACGGCTGCATAGTCGGAAATTTGACGCGCAGCGTGGAGCACGTCTTTATCTTCCCACCAGGTCCAGTCATTCACCGGGTGGGTGGAAAGAGGGACGATCGAACTTGATGCCCGGTAAAAAGCGATATCATGCCGCTGGTTCCAATGGAGAATCTTAAAGGTCGTCTCCAAGTTCTCCAATGTCAGTTTTTTTATGATAGAAGTGCCTTCCGCCGCCGCTGTCGATGCACGGCATGTCCGGAAAACACTTTTCAATTCGGTATTCATACAAGCGTATCCTAATCTCATTCCGCCAGCTCCTTTCTTCCCCTTACTATACCCTATACCCGGTTCAGAAAAGACAATCAGGTTTTACGCCGGTTCAGGAACGGGTATAGAAGAACCGGAACCATAACAGCAAGGAGAGGAACATCGTGTTGGAACAGTTTCCTGAATCCCCGTTTGAAATGAAGCGGGAACGGATTATCGAAGATCTTGTAGGAATGAACGTTTTTAAAGTAGATGGGCGGCAGCTGTATGAACTGACGCTGTATGAACTGATGAAAACATATACAGAAGAACCGGAAGCCGAATAGATTTCGGCTTTTTTTATTAAATAAATCCTCGCAAGGAGAGGGAAAGGACAGGCATTTTAAAATGGAGGATGAAGCCGATGCATAGTGAGAAGCTGGAAAAATTCCGGACAGAGCGGCTCGATGAGATGACCATCAGCGGCATGCAGGAACTGATGGAAGAAGGAGAACTTACAGCAGAAGAGCTCGTCCTGATGTACAGGGAGAACATTTCGCTCAGAAAAGATGTCAATGCGGTTTTGGAACTGAATCCGGATGCGCTTCAAATCGCGCAGGCGCTGGATTTTGAACGGAAAACGAAAGGTGCACGCTCGAAATTGCACGGCATTCCACTGCTCGTAAAAGATAATTTCGGTACGGCGGATAAAATGCACACGACCGCGGGATCACTCGCGCTGGAAAATCACTATGCCACGGAAGATGCGGACACCGTGCGGCGTCTCCGGGAGGCAGGGGCTGTCATCCTCGGAAAGTCGAATATGACGGAGTGGGCGAATTTCATGTCGCAGGATATGCCCAATGGCTACAGTTCACGTGGCGGGCAAGTCAAAAACCCATACGGGGATTTTGATGTCGGCGGATCGAGTTCCGGGTCGGCTGCAGGGACTGCCGCCAATCTGGCGGCTGGCGCGGTCGGCACAGAAACATCCGGCTCTGTCATCAATCCGGCGGCTCAGAACAGTCTCGTCGGAATCAAACCTACGGTAGGACTTGCCAGCAGACGGGGGATCATTCCGCTTTCCCACACGCAAGATACGCCCGGCACTTTCGGACGGACAGTGGAAGACGCAGTGATCATCTTAGGAGCGATGGCCGGCCATGACCCTAAAGATCCCATCACAGTGATGGCAGAGCCGTTCGAGAACTATGACTGGAGCCTGCATTTTAAAAGTACCGGACTGGAAGGCGTCAGGATCGGTATCCCACGTAATTTATTTGAACAGGACATAAGCAGGGAAATGCGGGCACTTTTCAGCGATGCCATCCGAAAGCTGGAGGCTTGCGGGGCGGAAGTGAAAGATCCGATCGACTTGGAAGTCGTCCAGGAAGATCTTGGATTCGCGGTGCTTTTGCACGAATTCAAAGCAGACCTGGACTACTATTTAGGGAAATCCAACCCGCTGAATCCCATCCGTTCGATGCGGGATGTGATGAGCTATAACAGCGAAAATGCGGGAAAGATGCTGAAATTCGGCCAGAACCTCTTGGAGAAGGCCAGCACGCTCACCGGTGAATTGACGGAACGGGAATACGAGGAGGCGCTGGAACGGAACAGGTTCCTGGCCGCCGAACGGGGGCTGCGGAAGAACATGGAAGACGCAGGAGTCGATGTCATCCTGTTGCCGCAAGACTTCGGCTGCAATATCGGAGCGGCTGCGGGGTTCCCTTCAATTACCGTTCCGGCCGCGTTCACAGAAGAGGGAGAACCGTTCGGAATCACATTCACCGGCCAGAGCTTCGCCGAGCCCCAGCTCATCGAATATGCCTTCGCCTTCGAACAATTTGTACGGGCACGGCGGAAGCCTTGATTTCCAAGCAGTGGGGGATATGATAAACTGAGTACTGTCCAATTCAAATAATTAAAGTGAGATGATATACGTATGGCAGCAGCCGGAACTGATTTTTTGCCGATCCTGTTAGGATCGGATATGAACGCATACGGAATGGCCCGCTCTTTCTATGAAGCCTATGGTGTTAAGCCGCTTGTCATAGGAAGGTCGGCGCTGACCGTGACGCAGAACAGTAAAATCCTTTCCTTCCGCTCGGTGGAAGGTCTGAACGAAGACGATGTGTTTATCCGGACCATGGATGGCCTGGCTGAAGAATTCCCTGAAATCCCGAAACTTCTCCTTGCCTGCGGCGACGATTATGCGAAGCTGATCATCCGCCATAAACCGCTCCTCACGGAGGATTTCGAAGTGCCTTACATCGGCGAGGAACTGATGAATGAAATCGTCCTGAAAGAAAACTTCTACAAAATGTGTGACAAATATGGATTCAGCTACCCGAAAACCGATATGGCGACACCGGAAAACTACCGGGATCTTCAGCTCGGGTTCGACTATCCCATTATCATTAAGGCCTCTAATTCAGTGGCTTACTGGAACTGCAGTTTTCCGGGAAAAAAGAAGGTTTTTGTTGCGGAGGACGAAGAGGAGCGGAATGCAATATTCGAGGCCATTTATTCGTCGAGCTATCAGGATAACCTGATCATCCAGGAATTTATTCCCGGGGATGATTCCTATATGCGTGTGCTGAATGCTTATGTCGGAAAAGATGGAAACGTAAAACTTATGTCGCTCGGCAACCCGATACTGGAGGAACATACACCTGAAGGGATCGGGAGTTACGCGGCGATCATTACGACTTATGATAAGGAACTGATGGACCGGGTCCGGTTTTTCCTGGAAGACATCGGTTATACGGGATTCGCGAATTTCGATATGAAATTCGACGAACGGGACGGCGAATACAAGCTGTTCGAAATCAATCTCCGGAACGGCCGGAGCAGTTACTATGTAACGGCTGCCGGACACAACTTGATGAAATATGCGGCGGACGATCACATTTTCAATATCCCGCAGGAACTGACGTATGCGCAGAATGAACACCTGTGGACGATCATTCCGAATGGCGTGCTGTACAAGTACGCGGAGAATCAGGAGCTCAAACGGAAAGCCCGCCGGCTCATCAATGAAGGAAAAGTGACCAATTCATTGTTTTATCGGGAAGACTTTAATCCGAAGCGCTGGCTGAATCTGACTCTGAATAACTTGAATTACTACCGCAAATACAAAAAATATTTCAACAAAAAAGGGCTATCATGAAAAAGACGCTCGGCATAATAGGCGGTGTGGGGCCACTGGCGACGATGTTTCTCGGGGAAATGATCGTCCGCCGGACTGCTGCTGACAGGGACCAGGATCATGTGCCGATGCTGATATCCAACAACCCGCGCATTCCGGACAGGACAGCGTTCATTCTCGGAGAATCTTCCGAAAGCCCGGTGCCGGTCATGATTGCGGATGGCCGGAAACTGGTGGAAATGGGGGCCGAAGTGCTTGCCATGCCGTGCAACACCGCACACAGTTTCTATCAGGAACTGCAGGAAGCGCTTCCTGTTCCGCTTATCCATATGATTGATGAAACAGCAGCCGAAGCGAAGCGGCAAAGGGCTGTCCGGACGGGTATTCTGGCCACGGATGGGACTCTGAAGACCCGGGTCTACCAGCAGGCGTGCGAAAAAGCTGGACTGGAGCCGGTCATCCCTTCGGATGAGGTCCAGCGGCTTGTAATGTCAGTCATTTATGATTGTGTGAAAGCGGGCGAACCCGTCAGTGCTTCCGACTGGGAAAAAATCGATGCCCAGATGAAGGAGCTCGGGTGCGATAAAGTGCTTCTCGGCTGCACCGAGTTATCGGTTGTCCGCAAAGAGCTTGGATTATCCGATTTCTACGTCGACTCTTCGGCAGTACTGGCGGAAAGCGCAGTAAAAGCGAGCGGCTATGAACTGAAGAAAGCATGAGGAAAACCGGACCTGGAGAAATCCAGGTCCGGTTTTCCTTTGCGGTGCCGCATGAGGCAGCATTGCTTCGCTTCGCGGCCGCTTATTCTGCTGCCAGGAATGTGCGGATATCGTGTGCCAGAGAGCCGTCCGGTAAGGTTTCGGCTTCCAGACCGCTGAGAGCCATGCCGATCAAATGGCGGCGCGGTGCCCGTTCTTCCAGTTCGTCTGCAATAAAATCGGCAAGTTCAGCTGCCCGGCCCTCACTGGCATCCGCGACAGCACGGAGACGATTTTGGAGCGTAGGTGCGTTGTCCGGTGCATGCTTCTTCAGATCACCGAGAGCGAACGGAAGGAATTTGTCCTGTTTCTCGATCTGATCTCCCAGCGCAGCTTCCATTCGCCGCAGAACGAAAGCCGTCAGTCGATCGGACGGCAATTCGGTGCTTGTTCCATATTGGTAAAGATGCAGTAAATGCTGGATGGTGCCAAGCACCAGGGAAGCGTTCTCGAGTGCATACGGCTCCGCAGCGCTGCCGTAGACTTCAGGCAGACGCCCGGCCAGCCAGGTCAAATCCCGGATATGCTGCTCTTTGGCAAAAGCTTTCAGCTCCGTGTCTTCAGAGTAGAAAACACTCTCGTATAAGGCGAATAAATTCCGTTCCCTGCTCATCTGCATGCGGATGGAAATCTGGTCGGCGAGGACGCCCGGATCGGCTATACTCCGGCCTTCCGCTGCCTCACGGCGTTTTTCTCCGATTTCTTCTGAAATGTATTCAAGAATGGCCCGAAGGCATTCCGCCTTTGAAGTAAAGTGATTGTAAAAAGTCCCTTTCGAAATCTTCGCTTTATCCAAAATGTCCTGTATGGATGTGGCAGCATAGCCTTTATCGACGAAAAGAAGGTAAGCCGCATCGATGATCTGCTTTTTTCTCGTGTTCATATTTTCACCTTTTGTACTCGTAGTCTATTTTCAGTTTACAGATAAAAGCTTGCCGTATCAATGCAGGAAACTAATGCGGTTCAAACAATTGCTTTTCCTGGACAGCCGGTATAGAATGATTGAATGTACAGTTAGTATAGAAAGTGAACAGTAAGTATAAAATGGAGGAATCAATGAATGACTGAACAAAAAAAACCGCCATACGGCATGATCGCCATACTTTTCACAGGAGCTTTCGTGGCGATTTTCAATCAGACACTGCTGAACGTCGCGCTTCCGTCCATCATGGTAGACTTTGAAGTGGATGCATCGACCGTACAGTGGCTGGTGACTGGCTTCATGCTGATCAACGGAATTCTGATTCCGGCCAGTGCGTTTTTCATCCAGCGCTATACGAACCGCTCCATTTTCATCACGGCAATGTCGCTGTTCGCGGCCGGCACGCTGCTGGCTGCCGTGGCACCGGTTTTCGGTGTGCTCCTTATAGCGCGAATGATCCAGGCGGCAGGGGCGGCGCTGATGATGCCGCTCCTGATGAATGTGATGCTGGCCGCGTTCCCGGTCGAACGGAGGGGATCGGCAATGGGACTTTTCGGTCTCGTCATGATCGTTGCGCCGGCAGTCGGACCGACATTGTCGGGCTATATTATCGAGCATTCCTCATGGCGCACGTTATTCTTCATTGTGCTGCCCCTTGCACTCGTTCCGCTGGCACTCGGGATTTTTAAAATGAAAAACATTATGGTCCAGAATAGAGAGCTGAAGATCGACAGCCTGTCTCTCGTGTTTTCCAGTATCGGATTCGGCGGTTTGCTCTATGGGTTCAGTTCTGCCGCCGACTATGGATGGTCGGATCCGCTTGTCTACGGGACGATTGCAGCAGGGGCGGCTGGTCTGATTTTATTCATCAGCCGCCAACTGAAGCTGGAAGTGCCGATGCTCGATTTCAGGGTCTACAAGTACCCGATGTTCGCGCTGTCATCAGCTATTTCCATTGTCCTGTCCATTTCGATGTTTTCGGCCATGATCCTGATGCCCATATACGTCCAGACCATCAAAGGGATATCGCCGATGGATTCCGGTCTCCTTATGCTTCCGGGAGCCCTGATCATGGGTCTCATGTCTCCGGTCACCGGGCGGCTGTTCGATAAATTCGGCGCAAGGGCCCTTGCCATGATCGGCCTGTCGATCGTCGTCCTTTCCACGTATTTCTTCAGTCAGCTGAGTCTGGAGACGACCTATCTTCAGATCATGGGGATGTATACCATCCGGATGTTCGGCATTTCGATGGTCATGATGCCGGTCATGACGAACGGACTGAACCAGCTGACGCCGGTTTTGAATCCGCACGGAGCCGCCATGAACAATACGCTTCAGCAAGTGTCCGGAGCGATCGGTTCTGCGCTGCTGATCACCGTCATGAACTCCCGCGCAGAAGCAGCCGGCGAGCAATTGCTGTCGGCGGGAACCGCACCGGAAACCATCGTCAATCGGGCACTGCTCGAAGGAATCAATTTCACGTTCCTCGTCTCTACATTCATTGCGATTGTCGCGCTGGTTTTGACGTCATTCGTCAGACGTGCGAGACCGGCAGCCGAGGAAGAGCATCGGGCATTCACCGCCGAGCCGGCCAAGGAACCGGCAGCTGAAATTCAATAAGGAAGAACGCCCGCGGCTCTGCTGCAGGGCGTTTTTTTCTTCTTTAGCCACCGATATGATAAACTGGAGCTATTGAAGAGAAGGTGGAATGGATCATGAACGCAATTGAGAAGTTAAGTCCTGCTTGGCAGGAGAAGTGGAATAAAGCCGGATTCGGTGCGCCGCTGCCGGTGCAGGCGGAAATGATTCCGGAAATGCTTGCAGGGAATGATGTGGTTGCCCAGTCGCCGACAGGCTCAGGAAAGACGCTGGCTTATCTGCTGCCGGTCCTTGAAAAAACGGATCCTTCAAAACAGCAGGTGCAGGCGATGATCGTCGCCCCTTCCCAAGAGCTTGCGATGCAGATCGTCAATGTGCTTCGGGACTGGACAGCCGGCACCGGCATCAGCGTTGCACAGCTGATCGGGGGCGCCAATGTGCAGCGGCAAATCGAGAAGCTGAAGAAAAAGCCGGCTATTGTAGTCGGTACCCCGGGCCGGCTGAATGAACTCGTGAAAAATAAAAAGTTGAAGGTCCATGAAATCAGCACGATCGTACTGGATGAAGGGGATCAGCTGCTGAGCAGGGAACACCGCGGAGCGATACGGGATCTGATTGAGCGCACGCAGCACGGCAGACAGCTGGTGCTGGTATCGGCCACTGTGACAGAAGAAATTGAGCTGGTAGCGGACCGGCTGATGGACAAGCCGGCCCGGATCACCATTACCGCAGAGGATTTGCCGGAATTCGGAGACGTCCTTCATTCGTTCATCAAAATCGAGGAACGGGATAAGACGGATATGCTCCGCAGGCTGTCGCACGTCGAGGGCATGAAAGGACTCGCTTTTATTAACAGCCTGGATCAGCTTCTGATGAAAGAAAGCAAACTGTCATACCGCGATGCCGGCGTCGTGACACTCCATGCCGAAATGAAGAAAGAAGAGCGGAAGAGAGCGCTGGATGCGTTCCGCTCGGGTGAAGTGCCGATCCTTCTGGCGACCGATGTTGCGGCGCGCGGGCTGGATGTGGAAGGCGTCACTCACGTCATCCATGTCGATGTCCCGAAAACGTATGAGCAATACTTGCACCGCTCAGGGAGAACCGGTCGTGCCGGTGCGGATGGAGAGGCGCTGACACTGCTTTCGTATGCGGATGAACGGCAGTACAAGCGGATTGCGAAGGAACTCCAGTCCAAGCCGGTCCAGAAAATATGGCACCGGGGCAGACTGATGGAAGGATCATCCAAAACCATTGCCGAAAAGGGGAAGCGGAAATGACATTTCAGGAAAAGCTTGAACAATATGCCGAATTGACGGTCAAAGTCGGACTGAATGTACGGAAAGGTCAGATCTTGCTGATAAACGCTACGACCGACACGCAGGAATTCACCAGACTCGTCGTCAAAAAAGCCTATGAAGCGGGAGCGAAAAGGGTCCAGGTCAATTACACAGATCCGCTCCAGACCCGCATGCATTTCGAAATGGCGCCGGACGAGGCGTTCCGGGAATACCCCGAGTGGTCTGTGGCCCAACGGGATGAAGTGATCGATACGGACGGAGCATTTCTGTGGATTGATGCGGAAGACCCGGACCTGCTGACCGGCATTCCGCCTAAGCGGCTGTCGGACGCGCAGAAATCTTCAGGCAAAGCGCTCGAACGCTATCGCCAGGCCATTGTGTCGGATAAAGTGGCATGGTCCATCGTGGCAGTGCCATCGGATAAATGGGCAGAGAAAGTGTTCGGCACCCTGGAGAATCGGGAAGCCGTTGAAGCGTTATGGGAAGCGATTTTCAAGACAGTGCGGATCGGCGAAGGCGATGCCGTGGAAAAATGGCGGAAGCACATCGCAGATCTGGAAACGAAAGCGGCGGTCCTGAACAGCAGGCGATACAAAAAGCTGCATTACCGGGCGCCGGGGACAGACCTCACGATCGAACTGCCTGGCGCACATATTTGGGCGACAGGCGCTGCCAAAACAGCTGGGGGCACGCCGTTCATCGCGAATATGCCGACGGAAGAAGTATACACAGTGCCGCTGAAAACAGGTGTAAACGGGTATGTAAGCAATACGAAACCGCTTGTTTACCAGGGGAACATCATTGATGGTTTCAAACTGACATTCGAGAACGGAAAAATCATCGAAGCGGAAGCGGAACAGGGGCAGGAACTGCTGGATGAAATGCTTCAGACGGATGAAGGTTCCGCTTCTCTCGGGGAAGTGGCCCTCGTACCGCACCGCTCCCCGATTTCGGATTCAGGAATTTTATTTTATAATACGCTCTTCGATGAAAATGCCTCGAACCATTTAGCGATCGGCGATTCTTATCCGACCTGCCTAGAAGGAGGACGGGACTTGGAACGGAGTCAGCTGGAGGGCGTCGGACTGAACGTGTCGATTGTCCATGAGGATTTCATGATCGGCAGTGCGGAAATGGATATTGACGGTATTCTGGAAAATGGCACAGCAGAACCGGTATTCAGAAACGGGAACTGGGCTTTTTGAGGAGAGGATCGTTTTGAAAAAATTAGCGGCAGCGGCTCTGGCCGGGCTGCTGGCATTCAGCGGAGCCGCCGGCGTTTCTGCGGAGACGGAAACACCTGAAGTATTTGCGGCGTTCGGCGATTCGCTGGCGGCCGGCCAGACGCCGGACCGGGCGATCGACAGCGGTTATGCGGACCTGATTGCGCAGGAACTGGCACGGGAAGGGTCGCTCGGCTTTTTCACGAAGGACTTTGCGTTTCCCGGTCTCACATCGGCAGGCGTGCTCGAACGGGTGAAATCACCGGAAGCACAGGAACTGCTGGGTAAAGCGACACTGATTACGGTATCGGCAGGCGCTAATGACCTGCTAAGTTTGGTCCGGACTGAACCGGCGAGCGGCTCGATCACCTTCAGCCAGCTGGCAGCGGACCGGGCGATGAACAATGCCCGAAAGAACATCCGGGAACTGCTCGCGGAACTCTCTTCAAGGGCGCCGGAAGCGGAAGTATATGTTATGGGCTACTACTTTCCGTACCCTCATGCCAACGACCTTCAAAAGCCGGGGCTCGCCAGGCAGCTCCTCACACTGAATGCCATCCTGAAACAAGAGGCTGAGAAGGCCGGGGCTGTTTACGTGCCGGTCGCAGACGAATTCGGCATGGACGCGACCGCGAAGATTCCCCTTCCCGGAGATGTCCATCCGACGATCCAAGGTTACCAAGAGATGGCGAATGCCTTCCTGGATGTTTATGAGCCGGCTCTTGGCGTGACGGATCGTGAACTTCCGGATCCCCGGCCCGTCTCGTTTGAAGAACTGATGGAAAAACGGGCGAGTGAAGGGGAAGTTGCAGCTGCTGAAACGGCTCCAGCGAATCCGATCAGTGAAATGGAGTACATCACGGTTTCCAAATTAAGGCACTATACATGACAAAACCCGCCTCCGGTAAAATCCCGGAGGCGGGTTTTGTGTTCGCCGATTATCTCCGGCGGGAGCTGACTGTCCGTGTCCGGCCGCGCGACTTGCTTGCACGCTTCCGTTTATCGAGTGCTTTCTTTACGACCGGATAGACAATGGGTCCATATTTCATCGCTGTTTTCATGATTTTGCCGAATTTCATAAATGAATCGCTCCGTTTCGTTGGGTGTGTTAGTTTTTCAATTCCCGTCTGCGGGGAATGGCAAACATCACACTTCGAGCAGAGCGTGGGCGACCAGGATGTTCCGATAAGTCTCCACGCTCGAGATGGAGACATATTCGGCGTTGCCATGCCAGTCATCGCCAGCAGGACCGAATTCGATCGCTCCTTCTCCGCCTTCATTCACAGCGGCATAGTACCGGGTATCCGCGGCACCATGCTGACCGAAGAGGACCGGTTCTTTGTCGGTCTCTTCCCGGATAACCGCCTGGAGGTGCTTGATGTACGGATTGGTCTCCGAGGTGGTGAGCGCCGGCGTTGATCCGCTGGCGGTATAATCCATATTCAGGTTCAGCTGTTCTCCGAGTTCCGCCATCTGCCGTTCGATTTCTTTCGGATCCTGTTCCGGCAGGAACCGGATGTCGTATGACATGTGGCAGATTTCCGGGACGACATTGTACCGGTCTCCGGCATTGATCTTTGCCAAGTTGACCGAAGGCTGTTCATAATACTCGGATGATTCCTTCGTGAATGGCAGATCTTTCAGCGCCTCATGAAACTTCATCGCGGCCTCGATGGCATTGATCCCTTCCCACGGGCGGCTGCCGTGCGCCGGTTTTCCTTTGAATGTCAGATCCATGTGAAGAATCCCTTTGGACTGCAGCCCGACTTTCAGGCGTGTCGGTTCGCCGGCAATGATGAAATCACCGGTATATCCTTGCTGAACCAGCCATTCCGACGTATTATGTCCGCCGATTTCTTCGTCTGTGACGATGTGCAGCTGAACGGTCCGGCTCAGTTTTTCTTCATCCAGGTCCACGAATGCCTGCATCATAGCGGCGACCCCGGCTTTCATGTCCGCCGCGCCGCGGCCATAGAGACGGTCTCCCTCCACCAGGGGCGAGAATTGCTCTTTGTGGCCGGGTACAACGTCTACGTGGCCATTCCAGACGATTGTATCGCCTTCATTGTTTTCCCCTTTCGTCGCAGTCAGCATCAGGTAGCCGAGATTATCATGTACCTGCACTTCCTGACCATGGGATTCCAGCCATTCCGCGCAATAGCGGAGCGCTTCATTCGCTCCTTCTTTTGTATCGCTTTTGATCTTGATCAGTTCTTTAAGCAATTCAATCACACAAAACGTCTCCTTTCCGATAAGTTCCTATTCCTTCATTTACCCGGAGCGGCCTGCACGAAACGGCATTGCACTCCAGGCGGATTTTGTGTACAATATCCATTGTAACTTAATATGAATGCACCACAAGGGGAGCGTTTCGCTGAGAGTGAACTATTTGTTCTGACCCTTTGAACCTGTAAGTTAATGCTTGCGCAGGGATGTGGACGGAAATGAGACCATACGGTGTCAGGCTCTGTCCTGATGCCGTTTTTCTATGCCGGCTTCAGCTTCCGGCCTTTCAGCGCATGCCGGAAAGCGGCTGCCGTGAAAGGTCGCGCCGGCCGCGCATCGCTCTTTTCCGGCGGCCTTTTGTCGGTGCAAAAGGAGGAAATTGTAATGGGGAATAAACGAGTGCTTGTGCTTTTGGAAATCGCGATTTTCGCTGCGCTCGCTTTCGTGCTCGATTTTATCGCTTTCAGCATGCCGCAGGGTGGATCTGTAAGCCTTGCGATGATTCCAGTCGTGCTAATGGCGTTCCGGCGGGGAGTGTGGGCCGGAATCGGAACGGGGGCGCTGTTCGGACTTCTGCAGCTGATTTTGGGAAGATACTACGCAGCACCCTTGTCTTTCGGTTTTGTCGTCCTCCAGCTTTTTCTGGAGTACATCGCGGCGTTTGCCGTTGTCGGTCTTGCCGGCATCACACGGAGCCCTTACTTGAAAAAGCTCCATGACCGGAAATTTTTCGCGGCAGGGCTGCTCGTGGCGGCAGGGGTCTTCGTTGCATCGTTCCTGCGGTATCTTATCCATACGGCCGTCGGTGTATGGTTCTTTTCAAGCTTTGCTGAAGGGAATGTCCTCATCTATTCCGTCACTTACAACGCAACTTATATGGTTCCGATTTTCCTGCTGACAGCCCTTGTCTGCTGGGGATTGTTCACTGCGGCTCCCCGGCTGACCGACCCTGAGAACTGAACGCGCCGGATCCTTATGATATAGTTAATGAGAGAAATCGGCTGAAAGAAGGGTATTGCATGATCGCAAAGACTGAACAGGAAATCGAAGCACTGAAAAAGGCTGGACAAATGGTTGCGAAAATCCGTGAAGAAATGAAAGCGGCAGCCAAGCCCGGCATCACGACAAAAGAGCTGGATGAACTGGGCGGCCGGCTCTTTGAGGAACTCGGCGGGGTTTCAGGGCCGAAAGACCAGTATGATTTTCCGGGTTTCACGTGCATCAGTGTCAATGAGGAAGTCGCTCATGGAATTCCGGGCAAACGCGTCATCCAGGAAGGGGACTTGGTCAACATCGATGTCTCCGGATCGATGGACGGATATTTCGCGGATACTGGGATCTCCTTCGTGGTCGGGGAAGGACACGAAGAGAAGCAGGCGCTGATCGATGCGGCGGCCCACGCATTTGAACGGGCCATGACAAAAGTGAAGCCAGGCTCCAAATTGAACCAGATCGGAAAAGCCGTGGAACGGGAAGCGAAGGACCGCGGCCTGTTCGTCATTAAAAACCTGACAGGCCACGGCATTGGAAAATCCCTCCACGAAGAGCCCCAGCACATACTCAATTACTATGATGCCTGGGAAAAGGTTCTGTTGAAAGAGGGGATGGTCCTTGCTGTCGAACCTTTCATCTCCCAAAAAGCGGAACACATCATCGAATCAGGGGACGGCTGGACATTCATCACGCCGGATCAGTCGCTCGTGGCGCAGATTGAACATACTGTCCTCGTGACTAAAAACGGGCCGCTCCTGCTGACGGAATTGGCCGAATAAAAAAGACCTGCGCTATGCAGGTCTTTTTTTTATGAAGAAAATACCGACGAGCAATACACCGCTCAGGAATAAAGAAGCCACTGAGACGAGCATTTCATTGAAGCCGTTCTTGACGGCAATGCCGATGAAAAGCCAGATGAAGACAACAGGATAAGCGATGTCTGCATAGTGGAAACGGACGTGGAGTGCGGCCGCGGCGGCAATCGTCATCATGATGACTGTCCAAAGAGCATCACTGATTCCCCATCCGCTCCAGCTGTAATACGTCAGCACATAGGCGGTATTCGATATGAATATAGCTGTCACCCAGCCAAAGATGACCGATATGGGAACCCGCTGGCGGCTGCCTGGTCCGTATTGAAAATAGAGGCAGGCCAGCGCAAGGAGGTAGCCTGCCGCCAGCACAAGTGCCAGCAAGAAATGACCGTAGTGCCAGGCGGCCAGCCAGCTGATATGGAAAAATCCGCTGGCGATAAATAGAAAGGATACACGCCGGGACGGCCGCCCTTTTCCGGATGCGTTTTTCCAATAAAAAGCAGCCCAGCGCACCAGCAGTAAATAAATCACGATCCAGATTAAAAGTGCATAGCCTGCGGGCATAAAGAGGACAGGCAGGCGTTCTGCGATTTCGCCGGTCGTCCGGCCGTTGAGCGGCATAAAAAAAGAAGCCAGGCTCATGGCGATCATTCCGGCGAGCGCCAGTGTCAAGAGCAGCACACGGACCAAAACAATCACTCCTTTGTTTCATTTAAGTATAACCGCCACTGGGTAGGACAACAATTGACAAGAAACCGAACTTTTCAGGTAAAAAAGTCAAGGAAGAGGAAGTCTCAAGGAACAGGCACGATCTGAAGGGCGTCAATAATGGCTGATTTTTTGAAGTGAAGGCGGAAAGGGCGGACAAAGCGGACAGAGTCCCGGATGACTGCACCCCATCTGAGTGCCACAAGGAATTAACCGTGCTATACTTGTATTGTTTTCAGAAGATACGAGCAAGTTGGAAGGAGCGGAATAGTGCCCATGAGGTATGAAGAAAAATGGGACTTGGATTCGATTTTCCAAGGCGGAAGTCAATCCGCGCAATTACGGGAACACTTGAAAGACACTGCCGGAAGAATTGGCGCACTCGACTTGGAGATCGGACGGACGGCTGAATTTCAGTCAGGCGAATCGGCACCGGAAGCGGTGAAACTTTTGGCGCTCGTAAAGCAGGCCGCGCTGCCGCTCAGTCAGGCTGCGTCTTTCATCGGCTGCCTTCAGGCCCAGGATACAGCGGACAGAACGGCCGGACTGCTCCAGAGTGAACTGACACAGTTGAGCGCACAGTTCGAGTCGGCCATGAAGCGGCTGGAACAGCTATTGGTCCGGACGTCTGATCCAGTCTGGGAAGAGCTGACCGGACGAAAGGAATTATCGGAATTCCGGTTTATTTTGAACGAATGGCGGGAGCAGGCGAAACTGCAGCTCTCTGAACAGGAGGAACAGCTGATCAGCGCGCTCAGCACAGACGGCTATCACGGCTGGAGCCGGCTTTACGATATGCTTGTCAGTGATATTCATGTGGAACTCGAAGCAGAAGGTGAAAAGAAAAAGCTCTCCGTCGGTCAGGCGGAAAATTTAAGTTCCCATAGTGATGAATCCGTCCGCAAGGAAGCATTTGAAAAACTGGAAGAAGAATGGAGCCGCAAAGAAAATTACTTCGCGGAGACATTGAATCACATCGCAGGATTCCGGCTGTCCGTCTATCGCCGGAGAGGCTGGGACGATGTGCTTCAGGAACCCCTTCACCTCAACAGGATGAGCCGCGGTACGCTGGATGCCATGTGGAATGCCATTAGCCGTCATAAGGCGCCATTCAGGAGATATTTGGATAAAAAAGCGAGACTTCTCGGCAAAACGAAACTGGACTGGTTCGACCTTGATGCCCCCACAGCAAAAAGTGCGGGGAAACTGCCTTACCAGGAAGCTGCGGAATTTATTCTGAAACATTTCGGGAGCTTTGGTTCCGAGTTAGCGGATTTCAGCCGGAAAGCGTTTGAAGGCGGATGGATCGAAGCGGAAGACCGGCCGGGAAAAATGCCGGGCGGATTCTGTACGGGTTTCCCCCAGTCCGGACAGTCGAGGATATTCATGACATACAGCGGGTCGATGTCGGGTGTGTCGACTCTTGCGCATGAACTCGGTCATGCTTTTCATTCCTTCGCCCTTCAGCCGGTCCATTACTTGAACCGGCAATATGCAATGAACGTCGCCGAAACGGCTTCGACTTTTGCAGAGATGATCGTGGCGGATGCGGCGGTCAGAGAAGCGGCGACAGAAGATGAAAGACTGGCCCTGCTCGAAGATAAAGTGCAGCGCAGTGTCGCATTTTTCATGAACATCCATGCCCGATTCCTTTTTGAGACCCGTTTCTACGAGGAACGGAAGTCGGGCTTCGTACCGGCGGAAAGGCTGAATGTTCTGATGGAACAAGCCCAACAGGAAGCGTTTGCAGACGGATTGTCTTCCGTCCATCCGCACTTCTGGGCATCGAAACTCCACTTTTATATTACAGATATCCCTTTCTACAATTTCCCGTACACTTTCGGATATCTGTTCTCACTCAGTGTCTACGCGAAAGCGCTTGAGGAAGGTGAAGAGTTCGAACAAAAGTACATTTCCCTGCTTCGGGATACGGCGGTCATGACGACGGAAGAACTCGCACTGAAGCATCTTGGGGAAGACATTACGCAAGAAACGTTTTGGGAGAAAGGCATCTCTCTTTGCGTGGAGGATGTGGAAGCGTTTCTTGAATTGGCATCTGTGAGGGGATAGTTATGAAATTGCTGCTTAGCGGCCAAAAGTGCTACATACGGGTCATGGCGCCTGAAGATGCAGAGGAGATGGTCGAGCTTCTCTTACGGAACCGGGATTACTGGTCCATTTACGAGCCGCGTCATCAGGACAGTTACTTCACTGTCGCCGTCCAGCGGCAGAAAATAAGAGAAGCCCAGTACCAGATGCGGGAAAACCGGGAATACAGCTTCGGTATCTATGAGCATGGGACAGATCGGCTGATTGGCCATATCTCGCTATACAGCATTAAACGGCTCCCGTTCCTGAATGCACTGGCCGGTTATTCGGTCGATGAACGTGTTGCCGGAAAAGGCATTGCGACCGAAGCCCTTCAGCTCCTGCTTGATTTCGGCTTTGAGCAGCTGAACCTGCACAGGATCGAAGCATACGTTTCACCGGACAATCTGGGTTCCATCCGGGTTCTTGAAAAGACAGGGATGCAGCGTGAAGGCCTATTGCGCGAATTCCTCTTCATCAACGGGAAATGGCGCGATCATTACCATTACGCCATGCTGGAAAGGGATTTTTGAAAGGGTAAGGCCGCCTGGCGCATCTGGCGGAAAGAAATCAGGCGCTTTTTTACAGACTGAATAAAAAAACCGCGATTGTCGAGAAAGAAACAATAACCGTTTTATCTACTACGTTCTGCACTGTTTCCAAGAGAACTTGCCGGTTCAGAAAAGGGGGAACCCGGCCCTTTCCGCAGACGGACGGTCGAGCCTCCTCACGCGCTGACACGCGCTCCGGGGTCTCTTCCATCCGTTATTCTGCCGGAGTGGCCGAGATTCCTCCCTTTTCTTTCCCGCACCTTTTCCTGAAGAGAATAGCGATGATTGTATGGCATCTCCTGTTCCATGTTGACGGAAAGCTGCTGAACAGCAAAAGTGACGTCAGACCGGGACAGTTTCCGTGAGACATCCTGCTAGTGCTGTTGCATCGGCAGATTGCCGCAAAACCGCCGGCCGATGCGAAGGAACGGATTCTGCGAGACGCCTGCAAGCAACTGCGGCAAAGGCATCGCCACGACTGTTTGCGACGAGCAGCGCAGGAGCAAGCGAGCAGATCCGGAGCGAAACAATTGGCCGGCGGCTGTCCCAACTCTTTTTCAACAGCCTGAAAAACCGCTGAGCTCGGGCTCAGCGGTTTTCTTCATATCCGTTAATGACAAGGTCCAGTTTTCCGGTGCCCGGGTCGATGACCAGTCCATGGACGGGAACCGCCTTGTCCATAAATGGATGCTGCCGGACCATCTGGACGCTGTGGCGCACGCTGTCCTGCACATTGCTGAACCCTTCGAGCCACTGGTCGACGTCAATACCGGAAGCGCGGACAATGTCCAGCGTCTCGTCTGTAATTCCCCGTTCCCGCATTTTCGCGAGCATCGGTTCCGGCTTGAGTGCGGACATCCCACAGTCATGGTGGCCGACAATCAGCACTTCATCCGCATTCAGCTCGTACACTGCCACAAGAAGGCTCCGCATGATGGAACCGAATGGATGATTGACGATCGCTCCAGCGCTTTTCAGCATTTTCACATCGCCGTTTTTGAGGTTAAGCGCTTTTGGGAGCAGCTCCACCAGCCGTGTGTCCATGCACGTAAGGACGACCACTTTTTTATTGGGGAACTTGTCGGTCACAAATTCTTCGTACTTCTTGTCCGCTACGAACCGTTCGTTGAATTCCAGCATTTCCTCAAGTCTCGTCATTTCTTTCATCCTTTCTTCGGCCGGGTCTGTCCGGCAGGGAATAAACCAAGAAACCGGACCTATATAAGCAGGCCCGGTTTCCGCATTCAGTATTTTTCAGCCGGTTTCGGATCCACTTTTTCTGCATCATGTCCAACCACTACACGTGAAATGAAGAACATGTTCGCAAAAATAACCACTGTGATCAGCGCCATGAAACCGATGACGGTCGTCAAATATAAAAGCATCAACGTCAGCTCCTCTCACTGAAAAGTTTGCTTACTGTCCATTATACCCGATTTTCAGCAGGAGGTTAAGTGGCGAAAATGGGAAATCAGAACGCCCAGTTGCCGTTCCGGTAAACCGGCTCTTTTGTTCCGTCTTCCCGGATGCCATCGATATCCATATCGGCACTGCCGATCATGAAGTCGACATGCGTGATGCTCTGGTTGAGCCCGTGCTGCTGGAGTTCTGCCGGCGTCATCGATTTTCCGCCTTCGATGCAGAACGCGTAGGCGGAACCGATCGCCAGGTGGTTGGACGCATTTTCATCGAACAGCGTGTTAAAGAACAACGTGCCCGTATCTGAAATAGGGGACTGATGCGGGACGAGCGCGACTTCCCCGAGATAATGGGAGCCTTCATCCGTTGCGACCAGTTCTTTCAGCACTTCTTCGCCTTCATCGGCTGTGACATCCGTGATGCGTCCGTCTTTGAAAGTCAGCTTGAATCCGTCTATGATATTGCCTCCGTAACTGAGCGGCTTCGTGCTTGTGACATAGCCATTGACTCCTGTCTTTTCCGGAACAGTGAACACTTCTTCCGTCGGCATATTCGCCATGAAAGTATCCCCTTTTTCATTCACTGAACTGGCTCCGACCCAGAGGTGCCCTTTAGGGAGTGCGATCGTCAGATCCGTTCCGGGTGCCCGGTAATGCAGCTTTGCGTACTTCCGTCCGTTCAAGTACTCGACTTTCTCGTGGAGTGCCGCGTCATGCTGTTTCCAGGCGTCGACCGGTGAATCCTGATCAGCGCGCACCGCTTTGAAGATCGCTTCCCAAAGCGCCGGGACCTGCTCGTCCTCGGGGAGCTGCGGAAACACTTTCGATGCCCAAGCGGCGGATGGAGCGGCAATGACAGTCCAGCTGATTTTATCGGATTGGACATACTGCCGATATTTATCCAGTGCTTTTCCGGCTGTTTTCTGGAACGTCGAAATCCGTTTAGAATCGATGCCCTTCAATAAATCCGGGCTTTGTGAGGCGATGGACATGAATGCGGCGCCTTGATCGGCAAGCTGCTCTCGCTGCTGGACGAGCCAATCCGGAAATTCTGTAAAGGAATTTTCCGGTGCCAATTCATAGCGGGCGCGGGTGATTTCATCATCATTCCAATCGACATGGACCGTCCGGGCGCCGGCTTCGTAAGCTTTTCTTGTAACGAGCCGCACGAAGGGCGCTGCCTGGATGGATGCGGATATGTAGAGCTGCTGGTCGGGCTGGATGTTGACGCCGACTTTAACGGCTAATTCCGCATACCGGTCCAGCTTTTGTTCAAACGTTGTCAAGACAATCTCCCCCTTTTCCTTCTAATAGTAGCAACTTTTTGTCAAACACTGCAACTTCAGCGGAGTGAACAAGGAAGAAAGTTTCCGGCGGGCGTTAAAAATCTCGGGAATCTGCCGTAATAAAGGAAAGAAAGAGGATTTGGGGGTACTGGAATGGATTTTGCAACAGTAATCGGTGTAGTCGTCGGAATGGTGGCGGTATTGGCAGGTATGATATTTAAGGGGGTCACTCCTGACGCCCTTTTGAACCCGGCTGCGATTCTGATCATCCTGTTCGGAACGGCAGGGGCGGTCATGATCGCTTTCCCGGTCAGCGAACTTAAGCGGATACCGAAACTGTTCGGCATTTTATTCAAAGAAAAAGAGAACCAGTCGGATGGCGAGGTGATCCGGCTGTTCTCGCAACTGGCAGACACGGCGAGAAGGGAAGGGCTGCTTTCACTTGAAGGACAGGCATCGGAAGTGGATGACCCGTTCCTCAAAAACGGGCTCTCGCTTGCGGTGGATGGTCAGAGCGCCGAGTACATCCGGGACGTGCTGACCGAAGAAATCGAAGCGATGGAAGAGCGTCATGCCGGCGGAGCGCTGATTTTTGCGCAAGCCGGTACTTATGCACCGACGCTCGGCGTCCTGGGGGCGGTCGTCGGCCTGATTGCGGCACTTTCGGACATGAACGACATTGAAAAGCTCGGACACGCGATTTCCGGTGCGTTTATCGCCACCATGCTCGGGATCTTCACAGGTTATGTACTTTGGCATCCGTTCGCCAATAAATTAAAGAGAAAATCGAAACAGGAAGCCAGGCAGAAGATGATGGTTGTCGAAGGAGTGCTGTCCATTCTTGAAGGGGAAGCACCGCGCGTCATCGAGCAGAAGCTTGCATCCTATCTGCCGGCCAGCGAGCGCCAGAAGATCTTAGAAGAGAGAGAGGCGGGTTTCGTTGGCCAAGAGACACAGAAAGCGACATCATGACGACCATATCGATGAATCCTGGCTCATTCCCTATGCCGATCTGCTGACATTGCTGCTGGCACTTTTCATTGTCCTGTTCGCATCAAGCACAATCGATGCCCAAAAATTGCAGCAGATGAGCCAGGCGTTCAATGAAATTTTCGAGGGATCGGACGGTGCCATGGAATTCAATACGCCCGTTCCGGCTGAGATGCCGCTGTCGGAGACATCCGCTCAATCCATGGAATTGTCAGAGGATCAGGAATCGCTTCAGGAAATCAAAAAACGGTCGATGCCTACATCCGGGAAGGACAGCTGGAAGGGAAATTCGAAACCGCTTTAACACCGAAAGGCTTACTGATAACCATCCAGGACAGCGTGCTGTTCGACCCGGGAAAAGCGGAGATCAAGCCGGAACATCGGCAAGTGGCGATGGACGTCTCCCGTCTGCTTGAATTCGATCCCCCGCGTGCCGTCACCATCAATGGCCATACTGATAATGTGCCGATGAATACCGCTGAATTCAAGTCCAACTGGGATCTCAGTGTCATGCGGGCAGTCAATTTCCTCCAGCTTGTCACTGAGAACGACAAGCTGGACCCTCACTGGTTCAGCGCGAGAGGATACGGAGAATACAGTCCGATAGCGCCGAACGACACAGCAGCCGGACGCGCTCAGAATCGCCGTGTCGAAATCTTGGTCGAACCGCTCGAAAAGGAGAAGGTTTCGGAAGCAGCCGAATAGAAGAGAGCATCCGCCGGAGGACTGGTTCCGGCGGATTTTCCTGTTTACTGGAGTCCCGCCGGACAAGCACAGTCCGCAGAAAAGGTATCCACTTGTTCACAGGACAGACGCGTCTAGCACAAAGAGGCATGAATTGCAGAGGCATAGTTTAATTTTTAATTTTCTGGCCAAAGTTCTTGCATATAATTTTATAAAAGTTTATGATTAAAACAAATGTTTAAGACGGAGGTGCGAAATGAACCGAAAAGAGGAAGAAGTGCTGGAACTGATCCGGCTGAATCCATATATGTCACAGCAGGAAATGGCTGAAAGGCTCGGGATGTCCAGGCCATCTCTTGCCAACATGATTTCCGGGCTGATCCGGGAAGGTAAAGTGCTGGGAAGAGCCTATATGCTTCCGGCAGGAGGGACGGTTGTCTGCATCGGCGGAGCGAACGTCGACCGGAAATTCCAGCTTTCAGAACCGCTTCAAATGGGGACGTCCAATCCGGTGAGCGCAGCTAAAAGCGCAGGCGGAGTCGCAAGGAACGTAGCGGAGAATCTGGGCCGTCTGGGACACGAAGTGAAACTGATGTCCATCGTCGGGCGTGACAACGACTGGCAGACAATCGAAGAAAGCTCCAAGCCGTTCATGAGCCTTGAGTTGACGGAAACGCAGCGTGATTTGCCGACAGGCTCCTATACGGCCGTACTGGATACGGACGGCAACATGCTGTTCGCCATGGCCGACATGGAAATCTGTGATTACTTGGATCCTGAGCATTTGAGCCGCTACGAGGGGCAGCTTCTTGCGGCATCCCTTATTGTCATGGACTTGAACTGCCCTGCAGAATCAGTGAGCTACGTCCAGCAGTTGGCCGAATCACGGGAAATACCGCTGGCTGTCATTGCAGTTTCATCTCCTAAGATCGATCGCCTCGGTGAAACGCTCCGGGGAATCACGTGGTTCATCTGCAATAAAGATGAAGCGGAAGCTTACACGGGTGAAACGATCGAGACGGAAGAACAGTGGCGGCGTACGGCATGGGAATTCATCGATCTCGGTGCACGGAATGTGGCGATCACTTGGGGCGAAAATGGAGTCATGGCAGGGAATATCCAAAACATCCGCCATTACAGCGTAAAACCCGCGAAAGTCATGCGGGATGTCACCGGAGCAGGGGATGCGTTCACATCAGCACTGCTCCATGGCTATCTGAACGGATTCGAGTTCGAGGATATCGTGAAAGCGGGTCTGACGAATGCGGCGAAGACGCTTCATTCACCGCTGACGGTCCGGCAGGAACTTACTGCATCAAGACTGAAAGAAGAGATGGAGGAGAAAGAATGAAAACTGCATTGACGTATACAAGCGAAGTAAAGGAAGCTCTGGACACGGGAAAAGCGGTCGTCGCTTTGGAATCCACCATCATTTCACACGGCATGCCGTATCCGCAAAATGTCGAAACCGCCCGCGAACTGGAAAAAATCATCCGGGAAGCCGGGGCGGTCCCGGCGACCATCGCCTTGATGGACGGGAAAATAAAGATCGGCCTGACGGATGAAGAACTGGAGATGCTCGGAAACAGCAGTGATGCAGCGAAGGCATCACGCCGGGATATCGGTTACTTGCTTGCGACGAAGCAGACAGGGGCCACAACCGTAGCTGCCACAATGATCTGCGCAGATCTTGCCGGCATCCGGATCTTTGCGACCGGCGGAATCGGCGGTGTCCACAGAGGGGCGGAAACGACAATGGATATTTCTGCGGACTTGGAAGAACTCGGTCAGACGAATGTGGCTGTTGTCTGTGCCGGAGCCAAATCGATCCTTGATCTCGGCCTGACAATGGAGTACCTGGAAACAAAAGGCGTCCCTGTCATCGGTTATCAGACAGACAAGCTGCCGGCATTTTACACCCGCTCAAGCGAATTCGATGTGACATACCGGTCGGATGATTTGTCGGAAATCGCTTCTTCACTCCATATAAAATGGTCTCTCGGCCTCGATGGCGGTGCGGTGATCGCTAATCCGATCCCTGAAGATGAAGCAATGAGCAAGTCTTTCATCGATTCAGTGATCGCTGAAGCACTGAAAGAGGCGGAGAAAAATGGAATCCGAGGGAAAGACACCACTCCGTTCCTGTTAGGGAAAATAAAAGAAATGACAGAGGGCAAGAGCTTGGAAGCCAATATTGCACTGGTCAAGCATAACGCCGCAGTCGGGGCGGCACTGGCCGTGCGGTATGCGGAAATCCAGAAAAATTCTGCTGCTGAGTAAAGAAAACGGAGAAGCTGAGCTGTAATACCTTGTCAGAGAATGGTCGGTTCATATATGAACCGGCCATTTTTTTATTTAAATCCAGCCTTTTTTCCATCTGGTGATCAAGAATGGACGTGCAGAGCGGCGGGATAGGTTTCTGCTCCGCTCTCCTTCGGGTAGAGAACAGGAAGGGGTGAAGCGAATGAGAACGGAAGTATTCATAAGCGGCGGCGGTGTCGGCGGTCTGACATTGGCGTTAAAATTGGTCAACCGCGGAATAGATGTCATCCTTGCCGAGAAACTGACAGGAGAAACACCCGTCTACAAAGGGGAACTGCTTCAGCCCAAGAGTATGCAAATTTTCGACCGGCTCGGAATCGGCGAGGAAATCCGATCCCATGCAAATAGCATCCGGATTCTCGATCTGCTCGAGCTCTCAGATTCCCTGCAAGTAGAGAAGCGCTCCTATATGGATTACAGCATACTGCCCGGCCGCTACAACAGTGCTTATATGGTCAGGCACGAGAAATTGAAGTCCATCATCCGCGAGGCGGCGATGGCACATCCGAACTTCCGCTATTTCAGCGGTATGCCCTGTAAGGAACTGACAGAAACAAAAGCGGTCCTGCAGCGCGGCAAAGAAAAGCTGACTGTCGAAGCCGATTATTTTTTCGGAGCGGAAGGGAGAGCTTCTGTTACGAGGAAAGCGATGGGGATTACGGTCAAACCGACTGAGTACAATCATCACTTCCTGACGGTCACGTTCCCTAGGCGGCCCGATTTTACAGAAGGAAGGATCATCTCGACTTATAACCGTTTTCTTGGCCTGTTTCCATTGCCCGGTAATGAAGTGCGTAGCGTTTACTTGATTTCTCCCGGTGCCTATAAGGAACTGAAAGAACAGCCGGTACAGTATTTCCATAAGATGTATACGGATTTGGCGCCATCTGTCGATGGGTATGTGCAGCACATTACCGACTGGAAAAAGATCCAGCTGATGATTCCCATCTCTTATCATTCGCCTAAGTACATAGCGGGAAATAAGGCGATTTTAGGAGATGCGGCACACGCTGTCCATCCGATGGCGGGGGAAGGCATGAACATGGCGATCCAGGATGCAGATATCCTCGGAGAGCTTACGGCGGACATGCTGGAATCGGGGGAGAAAGATCCCGTCAATCTTCAGTGGTACGAGCGGGTCCGGTATGGCAGGGCCAGCTACACGCTCCGTTTGAGTCATTTGTCGGCACTGGCTTATTCGTTTCCGTACAGACCAGTCAGCTATATCCGGCGGCGGACATTCGAACGAATGGAAGAAGATCAGATTCTCCATTTTAAACAAATGCTGAATACATCGGGAATGGGAATTTGGAAAGAAAACACTAGGGACCGGCTCGTCCAGAGCGGACTCCTCCCGAGAAGGCGCCCGACTTTACCGGAAGAACTGAAAAAGCAAAAACTATTCAGGAAAGCAGATGATTATCCATGGAAAGCAGAGTGGAATTTATGATGGATCTAATGAAAATGGTGAGAGCCAGGACCTACATGAAACGGAATGAGCCGTTCTTAGCGAGCTGGCATGCGTACGTCGGCTACGAACTTGACCTCTTCACGGTCTTCGACCGGCCGTTTACAATCAATGATGTAGCGGACGCCCGTGGAATCGATGAAGCGCTGCTGGATCAGTGGGTGAAGGTCGGGGTATCGGTCGGACACTTAAAGCGGGCCGGCCGTGACCGGTTCCGCACCCGCAATAAATGGAAACTCCCGAGAAGGAAAGGAGAGAATTCATCAGGCATCATTTTAAAAGAAATGATGGAACTCCACATCCCGGCTCTTTTAAGCTATCCGGAAATCATGAGAGGCGGCGAGCGCAATCATTTTGATGAACTGCGGCATGCAGACATGGTGGCGGAAACAAGCCGCCTGCTGGAAGCGGCGGCTATCGGGAAAGTGGCGAAGCAGCTGAAGACGATGCATGGAGGCACTGTGCTGGACCTTGGATGCGGGGAAGGCGGCTATATTAAAATGCTTGCCAGGCGATTTCCGAATGTGGAATTTATCGGCGTCGAAGTGAGCGGTTCGGTTGCCCGCACAGCACGTGAAGTGACAGCGGAGTGCAGGAATGTGACGATCGTTAATAGCGACCTCTGGACTTTCCAGCCTGAAAAACAGCCGGATGTTATTTTACTGAACAATGTACTGCACTATATCGGTCTCGAAAAACGCGCGGAACTGTTCAGGCAATTGGCAGGCTGGCTGCCTGAGAATGGTCTTTTATCAATCGTGACCCCCATCGCCGGCCAGATCGACAGCCCGCCTTTTGCGCACGCATTCAATAGTTTTTTCTCATCATTCGATAATCTGTACAGACTGCCATCGGAGCAGGAGCTGAAAGAATGGGGAGTGGAAGCCGGCTTTGAATTCCTCGGGTTTCAGACAGTCATTAAAGAAGGCAGCTGGTATATGGCGCAGTTCCGGAAGGAATTCCAGGAAGTATGAAAAAGGAGACCCGCCAACCGGCAGGTCTCCTTTTTTTACTTCCGAAGAGAAGCAAGTTCTGATGCGATGGCCTGCATTTCATTCGGGCTGAATGATTTGCGCGCCTGGACCATTTCATATAAATCCCGCAGATCATCATAGCGATTTATGTCGAAATGCTCTGGTTTCATCGCATCCGCATTCACGAGCCTCAGTTTTTCCTTAATCGAAGTGATCATGAATGAAATGTTTTCATCGGTCGGTTTAGACAAATCCATGATAAGTTCCTGCCTTTCAGTTTACTGGTACTTATCATTTCACTGTTCTACTGCGCTGTCAACGGGCTCGGTCCCTGATTTTTCTGCTTTGATTTTATCAGTGATGCGTTTCGTTTCAACAACGATGACTCCTGAAAGCCCCAGAAGACCGATCAGGTTCGGGATAGCCATCGCAGCGTTCATGACGTCAGCGAACAGCCAAACGATACCGAGCGGCACAACGGCTCCGACGAAAACGAATGCCACATAGACGATCCGGTAAACGACCAGAAGTCTTGAACTACGGAACAGATACTGGAAACATTTTTCGCCGTAATAAGCCCACCCGACAATCGTCGAAGAAGCGAAGAACAAAAGTCCGATAGTGACCAGGATCGGTCCGATGTCGCCAAGGAAAAAGCCGAATGCCTGGTTCGTCAAAATGCCGTCATCGACGTTGAGGCCCCCTCCGTATAAACCGGACATGACGATGGTGAGTCCGGTGATCGAACAGATGATGAGTGTATCGAACAGCACTTGTGTCATAGATACGAGTGCCTGACGTCCCGGCAGATCAGTTTTCGCGGCAGCCGCTGCGATCGGCGCGGAACCGAGGCCGGCTTCGTTCGAGAAGACTCCACGGGCGACACCGTAGCGGATAGCGGCACCGATTGCGCCCCCGGCAGCCGCTTCACCTGTGAATGCTGCGGAGAAGACGATGCCGAATGCTTCCGGAACCAGGCTGAAGTTCATGATCATTACGATAAGTCCTGCAGCGATATAGAAAATAGCCATGATCGGTACGAAATAAGCAGTGACCTTACCGATAGTTTTAATTCCGCCAATGATGACGAGCGCAGCGAACACTGTCAGCACGATTGCAGTGATCCACGGCGATACGCCGAACGTGTTCTCCATCGTTGTAGCTACGGCATTCGACTGAACGGTATTCCCGATACCGAAGGCGGCAACAGCGCCGAAAATTGCGAACAGCACTCCGAGCCATTTCTGTTTCAAGCCGCGTTCCAGATAGTACATCGGCCCGCCGGCCATTTCGCCTTTATCATCCGTGATACGGTATTTGACGGCCAGCACGGCTTCCCCGTATTTGGTCGCCATCCCGAAGAATGCGGAAACCCACATCCAGAAAAGTGCGCCCGGTCCCCCCAGGGCGATCGCCGCTGCCACCCCGACAATGTTACCGGTTCCGACAGTAGCTGCCATAGCGGTAGTGAGCGCAGCAAAATGTGAAATATCCCCTTCAGAACTTTTGTCCTGCTTGGACGGTGAGAACACGAGTTTCAGCGCATCAGGTAAAAGCCTGAGCTGGACGAGGCCGAGCCGGATCGTCAGGAAAATCCCCGTTCCAACAATAAGTATGAGCGCCGGTACTCCCCATAGGACGCCCGATAGCCATGTTAAGCTATCTTCCAACCAAACCATCTTACTTCCCCCTTTTTTATCATGCATATTATGTAGTGCTTCAGTTAAATATTTCAAAAATTCAGTTCCCCGTCAAGCCCTATCTGAGAAAAATAAAATCCGAAGTTTACTTTTTAAAGAATCAGGGAAAAATTCACTAAGGACAGATTGATGATAAGATTAGGAGGGTTTTGGAATGGCAAAAAACAAACTGATGACAGGCGTAGTGCTCGGAGCTCTTGCGGGGGCGGCAGTATCCCTGCTCGACAAGCGCACCCGCCAGGATGTAATGAACAAATCGAAAAAGCTCGGAAATAATGCTTCGTATTATGCGACAAATCCGAGTGAGCTGAAAAATTCCGTACAGGGGCAGGTGACTAGAGCGCAGGCCCTGTATCAGCATGTACAGGACGATGTCCAGAACGTCACAGAGAAAGTGAACGAATTGAAAGAACTTACCCCTGAAGTGAAGGACATGGCGAAGGAAACGAAAGAGACCTTCATGGAAACGAAGGACGCTGTGAAGGACGCTAAAAAAGATGTCGTGGAAGTTCTCCACGAAGATCCTCAAAAGCTGGAGCAGGAAACGAAATCCGACAGCGGTTCTTCAAGCTCAGGCAGCGGCAGCTCTTCGAATTCGGGCGGCAGCGGATCTTCTTCTCAAAACAAGACACAGTAACCCAACGAAAAAAAGAAGCAGGATGGCCGAATCATGGGTCATCCTGCTTCTTTCTATATTAGTCAGTTTCTCCGTCCTCCGGAGATTTTCGCCCTTTGAATTCCTGCAGTTTCATATCCATGTCATCAACAAGCCGGATCAGCCGATCAATGTCTTCCAGATCTGTCTCTTCAGGTTCTATTGAATCAAGGACATTCAAGAACATATTCAGCCGCTGTTTCATGTACTGTACTTGCTGCTCTTGTCCAGTAATGGATTTTCCCAAAATAGTACACCTCGCTTTTTCCGTTCCTATCGTAGCCCATTCTGTTACCCGTTTCAATGAAGAAGGCAAAATCCAGGCGAAAAAGCGGAAAGGAGCAGTTTGGAACACGGAAGGGGAGGTTAAAAAATAAAAAAATATTAATTGTAAACATTTACTCTATTCTGAACTTATGGTAAGGTAGGTTTAATCAATCAGGAGAGGAGGCGGGGATTGAGTTGACAAAACCATTCATTAATTCTTGAATGAAGGGGGGATGCGACCAATTCGGCGCCTTTGGAGCCGTAAGAGGCTAGTATGAAGAAGTGATCGACATCAAGGACATAGAGGCTCAGCCGCGAATCATCGTCAGATGCGGCTGGGTTTTTTGTGTTCTTACTTTATTCACTCAATAGAGGGCCGGCCAGCCTTCCTTCCAATGAGGCGTCAGCACAGTTCTTGTGCTAAAATGAATGCCGGCATCTTCAGCGGCTGTGCTGGAGATACACGCATAGGGAGGTCGCCATGGCAGATTTTACACAAAAAGAGAAACTGCGTTTTTGGGTTCTCGTCATCATCGTCGCAATCTCCGGATTTTCACAAGGAATGCTGCTGCCCCTCATTGCGGTCATTTTTGAACAGGACGGCGTCTCTTCTTCCTTGAACGGATTGTCAGCGACCGGGTTATACATAGGAATTCTGATCATTTCTCCTTTTATGGAACCGCAGATCCGAAAATTCGGATACCGGCCGGTCATTCTCACGGGCGGCGGACTGGTCATCGCTTCGCTGTTTTTATTTCCGCTCTGGAAAAGTGTGCTGTTCTGGTTCTTTCTGAGAATGATCATCGGTATCGGAGACAACATGCTCCATTTCTCGACGCAGACGTGGATCACCAGCTTTTCGCCCCAGCACCGGCTTGGTAGGAACATCGCTATCTATGGTTTATCGTTCGGTGTCGGATTCGGTGCCGGCCCATTGTTCGTGCCGCTTGTCAATGTTTTCGAAGGGTTGCCTTTCATCATATCCGGTCTGCTTTGCCTCGCCGCCTGGTCGCTCGTTTTCTGGCTTGAGAATGATTTTCCCGAGTCTGCTTCAAGTGAAGTGACCGTGCTCGGTATTTTCCGGCGTTCGAAAGAGGCGGTCGCTGCCGCCTGGATCGCTTTCCTTCCGCCGCTCGGGTACGGATTCCTGGAAGCTTCCCTGAATGCGAGCTATCCGGTCTACGCACTCCGGCAATCGCTCGATGTTTCGTTCGTCTCCATTCTACTGTTTGCCTTTTCAGCAGGTGCGATTGTGACTCAGATACCGCTTGGTTCTTTAAGCGATCGGATCGGAAGGCGCCCGGTCCTGCTGCTGGCGCTTGGCGGCGGCGCATTTTTCTTCATGGCCGCCGGATTCGCGGAACAGTCTGAGTGGCTGCTGTTCATCCTGTTCATCGCAGCGGGAATGTTCGTCGGCTCCACGTTCTCACTCGGCATCTCCTATATGAGTGACCTGACGCCGAAGGAACTGCTGCCGACCGGTAATTTGCTGTGCGGTGTGGCGTTCAGTCTCGGCAGCCTGTCCGGCCCGTTCCTCGGCGGTCTGTTCATCCAGTACGCTGAGGGCGTCAGTTTCCTGCTGATGATCGGCCTGATGCTGGCGGCCATGTTCTTCCTGGTCCTGTTCGGCCGGGCGAATAAACCACAGGCGGAGACAAAATCCGCGCAGTAAAAAAACGCTTGGGAATCCAAGCGTTTTGTTCATTTACGGACGAGTTTTACGACCGCTTCGATTTGGGCTGTCTGCGGGAACATGTCGACCGGCTGGATGTATTCCGCTCTGTAGACTTTCAGCAGCTGCTGCAAATCCTTCGCTAATGTCGAAGGGTTGCATGAAGTGTAGATGAACCGTTTCGGCTTCACTTTCAGTATGGTCTTCAGGAGCGGGTCGGCGAGCCCGGTCCGAGGCGGATCCACGGTCAGGACATCAGGGACGTATCCTTCCTTGCGCCATTTTTCCAGCCACTCTTCGGCAGTGCCGGTGACATATAAGGATTTGAACCCATGGTGGGCGGCGTTCCGCCGGGCGTCTTCCACGCTTTCCTGAATGACATCCATACCGCGGATTTCTTTTGCGCCATCCGCCAGCCATAAGCCGATACTTCCTACCCCGCAGTAGGCATCCACCACGGATTCCTTGCCGGTAAGGGAAGCGGCTTTTTTGATTTCATTATAGAGATTGACCGTCTGCTCAGGATTCAGCTGGAAGAACGCCCTTGCAGACAAGTCGAAAGAAAGGCCGTCCAATTTTTCATTGATGGTGTCCTTCCCGTGTAACGTAATGGATTTTTCACCGAAAATGAGGGAAGTTTTTTCAGGATTGATGTTCTGGACAATCGATACGATTGATGGGTCAATCGCTTTCAGCCGATCCAGAAGCAGCCGCTTTTTAGGCAGGTCCCGGCGTGTCGTCACTAAGACGAGCTGGATCTGGCCGGTTTCAAGGCCGACACGGACAACAATCGTCCGGATAAGGCCCTTCATCGATTTTCCATCATAGATCGGTATCCGCAAGTCTTCGAGGACTTGCTTGGCGGCGTTCGTGATTTTGGTCGTCACCGGATGCTGGACGATGCACTGGTCGATATCGAGAAGCTGATGGGAGCCTTCTGCGAACAGGCCGGCCATCACTTTTCCATCCTTGGCGCGGACTTGGAACTGGCTTTTATTGCGGTAATGCCAAGGATTGTCCATGCCGATCGTCTGGCGGACTTCAATTTCTGTGCCTTTTACATACCGTTCCAGTGCCTGGACGACAAGGTCGCGTTTCTCGATCAGCTGCTGAGGATAAGCGAGATGCTGCAGCTGACACCCGCCACATGCTGTGTAAATCGGGCAAGGGGGATTCTGACGATGAGGTGAAGGCTTCCGGACTTTCAGGATCCGCGCCTCTGCAAAATTCCTTTTTACAGCGGTCACTTGGGCCGTCACTTCTTCGCCGGGGAGAGCCCCCTGGACAAATACGACGTTGCGTTTGAAGAAACCGACGCCTTCGCCATTAATGCCGAGCCGCCGGATGGTCAAAGGAAACTTTTGTCCGGTCTCCATTACAGGTTTTTCTTTCATGGTTTTCAGTCACGCCCTTCAAAGTGCATCCCTTCATTATACAGACCTGCCGTTCAGGAGTAAATATCCCGGAGTGCCAGACTGAGATCGGGGAAACGGAACTCGAAGCCTTCCCGCAGCAGGAGGGCGGGCACTACCCGCTGCCCCTCGAGGACCAGCCTGCTCTTGTCCCCGAGAGCCAGTTTGAGCGCGGCGGACGGTACAGGCAGCCAATGCGGCCGGTTCAAGGCATTGCCAAGCTCTTTTCCGAATTGGCGCATCCGGCTTGGGTGCGGAGCAGTGACATTGAATGGTCCCCGGATCTTTTCGCTGTCAATTGCAAAAAGGACGGCCCGTGCAGCGTCATGGACATGCACCCAGGAAAGCCATTGTCTTCCGCTTCCGACTGTACCGCCGACAAAAAGCTTATAAGGTAAAGACATGAGCGGAAGTGCGCCGTCCCCTTTTCCGATCATAACCCCGAACCGGGCCATCGCCGTCCGTGTGCCATGTAATGCGGCTTTGGCGGCAAGCTGTTCCCATTCAATGACGGTCCGGGCAAGGAAATCATTGGCCCGTTCAGTTGATTCTTCTGTGTACGTTGCGGTTTCAGAAGCCGGATAGATGCCGACCGCACTCGCATTGACCAGCACGCGGGGCGGTTTATCGAGCGTTCCGATTATCCGGAGCACTTCCTGGGTCGCTTCCATCCGGCTTCTGTAGATCTCCCGCTGCTGCTTTTTGCCCCAGCGGCCGTCATTGATCGAGGAGCCGGCAAGGTTGATGATGGCATCTACCCCCTCGAGCGGTTTCCCGGGATTATCACCTGGCCGAAGCCAGCCAATATCATATCTGTTTTTAGGATTTCTTGTTAAAATATAAACGGTATCTCCGCGTTCTCGGAGCAGCAGTGCGAGTTCCTGACCGAGGAAGCCGGTGCCGCCGGTAATCGCTACTTTCATCGTCATCCCTCCAATTATGACTATCATACCCCATAGCGGGCAGAAACATGCAGCGGTATAAGCCGTGCTGGCATCATGAAAGGACAGGCTTGCCGGACCAAGGTGTTATAATATGAAAGAAACGGGGTGCAGGGCGTGCCGATCATCACGAAAATTTCTCAGCAAAAAAACAATAAAGAACGGTTTAACATTTTTTTGGATGAAAAATTCGCGTTTGGCGTCGATGAAGCGATCCTTGTCCGCTATGGGCTGACGAAAGGCAAAGAACTGGATCAGTGGACGATCGAAGAAATGGTGTTCGATGATCAAGTCTCGAAAGCTTTCAATAAAGCACTGACATACTTAAGCTTCCGGATGCGGTCGGAAGGGGAAGTCCGGAAAAAACTGAGGGATGCCGAATACGGCGATGCAGTTGTCGACGAAGCTGTTAAAAAGCTGTACAAGCTGAATTTTCTTGACGATAAAGCATTCTCGGAAGCCCTTTTGAACACCCAAGTGCGGACCGCTAAAAAAGGTCCGAGAGCCATTCAGCAAGATCTCAGACAGAAAGGCGTCGACAAAGCGGTCACACAGGAAGTGCTCGGGGAGTACACAGAGGAAGAACAGCTGAAGACGGCAGGGGCTCTCGCGGGAAAAATCGCCAAGCGCGAATCCGGCAAGACGCCGGCTCAGATCCGGCAGAAAATAAACGATGCCCTTTTGAGGAAGGGTTTTTCCTATTCGATCATCAGTCCCGTCATCGAAGCACTTGACCTCGAGAAAGAAGATGACGAATGGATGGAACTTGCGATGAAACAAGGGGATAAATTATGGGATAAACACAGCCGGAAACTTACGGGAAGCGACTTGAAACTCAAAGTGAGGCAAGGGCTTTATCAAAAAGGTTTCCCGGGTGATGTCATCAGCCAGTACTTGGATAAAAAGGAGAACGAAAATGACTGAACAGGAAAAGAACTACCGGGACATGAACGAATATGAGCTTCAAAGCGAAATTGCGCGGCTTCGGGAAAAAGCAAGAAAAGCTGAACAGCTCGGTATATTGAATGAGTTTGCGGTGTATGAGCGGAAAGCGATCTTGGCTGCCTCTTATCTGGTGGATCCGGAAGATATCAAAAAAGGGGAGATGTACCGGATCGAAGGGGATCCGGATACGTATTTCCAAGTTGATTACTTGAAAGGCCGTTTTGCGTGGGGGTACCGCCTTGGCGGTGAAAAGCACACTGAAGCGCTGCCGATTTCGATGCTCCGCCCGCTGAAGGAAGGGAAGTGATCCGCAGTGGAAACGAAGATCAATGAACTGACGAAGGAACTGATGGCGGTCAATCCGGACTTGCCGCCTGAAAAAGCGCGCATCTGGATTGAGCTGCTCGTGTCGGATTTCGAATCCTCCTATGCGAAAGCCGGTTATGATTACAGAGGATTCCATGCCGCAGAGAAAATCGTCCGTCAGTGGATTGCCAGCTACGGCAGCCGGCTCCATGAATTCGCGGCGACGAATCCGAAATATGCCCACCTGCTGAACGATCGGCATTAAAAAGGGATAAGAAAAACGCACACGGTCCTGTGTGCGTTTTTCACTGGCTTATTCAACCTTATTCAATTCGGTACAGGAATGTTTTAAGAATCAGTCGGTCAGCGGATCCAGTTTCTTTTTCAGCTTGTCTTCACTGAAAATCCAGCCTGTATACGAACTGATCACTTCGTATTCATCATTCAATGTCGCCACAGCGACAAATGGGTAGTAATCCTTGCTCCGGTACCGTAAGTCGATCAGGCGCACCTCATATTGATCTTCGAATTTCCTGATCTCCCAGCGATAAATCGGAGAGAAGGAGAGGAATGCGGCTAAGTTGTGGTCTTCAATGGCCGCCTCTACCAGAGGTGACTGCGGAATCGGTTTTTTATGGAACTTATCATAGATCGTGATCGACCGTCCATACGCGCGGGCGACATAGTAATGATCTTTTGACACGGCCGCCACCCGCCACTGGAAAAAGCGCATCGTCGGAGCGATGATGATCTCATTGGCTGCCGGTATCGTATTTTTCACTGCATGGCGCACAGAACGCTGGACAGCGAAACGGAGAATGTAATAGGCGGCGACCACCATATAGAGAATCGAGATGGTCCAGACCGGATCGGCACCGAAAAACCACACAGCCAGCGCGACCACATGAAACGCAAAAATAATCGGATCGAATGTATTGATGACGCCCAGCGCCACCCACTTCTCGGAAAACGGCCTGAGTGCCTGGGTTCCATACGAATTGAATATATCGACGAATACGTGGATGAAAACAGCCAGAAAAGTCCAGAGCCACAAGTGAAACAGATTCACTTCCGGAGCGAACAGGTAAATGACGCCAGAAATGAGCAGCGGCCATACCAGCACTGCCGGGATGGAATGGGTCGCGCCGCGATGATGGCGTATGTAAATCGCATTGTTGCGCAGTTTAAGCACGGTATCGATGTCAGGGGCTTGTGAGCCGATGATCGTTCCTGCCATAACGGCTGTCGAAGTTGCAGGATGGGCCGCTACGACCGGATCAGCCATCGCAAGCCCGCCGAGCGCAATGCCCATGACGATATGCGTCCCTGTATCCAATTCATCAGCCCCCTCACTTAATAAAGACTATATCAGACTATACCCGGAATCCGAAGCGGATAACCGGCCGACAGGAGGAAACAGCAGCAAAATGGATATTCGGAAATTCCAGCAGGATTTGATTGGATGGTACAAAGAAGAGAAACGGGATCTTCCGTGGCGGCGGACGGCAGACCCATACCGGATATGGGTCTCGGAAATCATGCTCCAGCAGACCCGCGTCGACACGGTCATACCATTTTATGAACGCTTTTTGGAGCGGTTCCCGACCCTTGAATCGCTGGCTGAAGCGGAAGAACAGGAATTGCTGAAAGCCTGGGAAGGCCTGGGCTACTATTCACGGGTGCGCAACCTCCAGGCGGGGGTTCGGGAAGTTGCGGAAAAGTATGACGGTCGTGTGCCGGACAGCCGGAATGAGATTTCAAGGCTGAAAGGTGTCGGTCCTTATACCGCAGGGGCGGTCCTCAGCATCGCTTACGGAATCCCTGAACATGCCGTCGATGGCAACGTCATGCGGGTGCTGTCACGGATTCTTTTAATCAAGGATGACATCGCGAAGCCAAAGACGCGTAAACGGTTCGAAGAAGCCGTGACCCGGCTGATCAGCGAGGAAGACCCTTCTTCATTCAATCAGGGACTGATGGAACTGGGAGCCATCATTTGCACCCCTTCTTCACCAAAGTGCCTGCTCTGTCCGGTCAGGGATCACTGTGCCGGGTTTCATGAAGGAGTCCAGAATGAATTGCCTGTTAAAACGAAAGCGAAGAAAAACCGGATTGCTCCGTACGCCATGATGGCGATTGAACAGCAAGGGAAATTCTTGCTGGAGAAACGCCCGAACGGCGGCCTGCTGGGCGGGATGTGGCAGTTTCCGATGTTCGAAAGAGAAAAAAGCATCCTTCCGGCAGATGCCGAAACTGAAGTCATGCAGCGATTAGGAGGGATACCTGATCAGGCGGAGCGTATAATTTCTTTCAAACATGTCTTTTCTCATATAACATGGGAAGTGGAAGGATTCGTTATGAAGGGAAGGGCCATTCAGGCGCCAGCCGGCATGGACTGGTTCAGCGCGCAGGAGATGGATCGGCTTCCGATGGCAAATCCGGTAAAAAAAATGATCGAAGCGATGAAAGCGAAAGGGGTACTCGAATGACGGAACAGAAAGTGGCTCTCGTGACCGGGAGCAGCCGCGGGCTTGGAAAAGCGCTGGCCATTGCGCTCGCAGAGGAAGGGTACGATATAGCTGTGAATTATGCGCGGAGCAAATCGGCCGCACAGGAAACGGTGAAGGAGATCGAAGCGCTCGGACGGAGAGCGCTGCTCGTCCGCGCGAACGTCGGTGACGTGGAAAAGCTCCGGGGAATGTTCGAAACGGTGAGAGAAGAATTCGGGCGTCTGGATGTGTTCATCTCGAATGCCGCTTCGGGCGTCCTTCGTCCTGTCATGGAACTGGAGGAATCCCATTGGGACTGGACAATGAACATCAACGCTAAAGCAATGCTGTTCGGTGCCCAGGAAGCGGCGAAACTGATGGATAAAGGCGGTAAAATCATCGGGATTTCATCGCTCGGTTCTATCCGGTATCTTGAGAATTACACCACAATCGGCGTATCGAAAGCCGCTGTGGAATCAATCACCCGGTATTTGGCGGTCGAACTGGCGCCGAAAGGAATCGCTGTCAATACGGTTTCCGGCGGAGCACTGGATACGGATGCACTGAAGCACTTTCCGAACCGGGAAGAGCTCCTTGAAGATGCACGGAAGCAAACGCCGGCCGGCCGGATGGTCGAAATCGGCGATATGGTGAATGCTGCGCTGTTTTTAGTGTCCGACAAGGCGGATATGATCCGCGGGCAGACCATCATTGTCGACGGCGGGCGATCTGTGCTGATGTGAGGCCGTTGCAGGGCATACACGAATTATGATAAGTTGTGTATGACGTATACTATATTTGTAAACTGCACGACCAGCAGGCAAATGAATAGTGTGTGGATGAAAAGGTGGGCTGTCACATGATCGAAGTACCTTCAGAAGGAGAATCGATACAAATCCACAGCTACAAGCACAATGGTCGAATCCACCGCGTCTGGCAGGAGACAACTGTACTGAAAGGGACACGGAATATCGTCATCGGCGGAAATGAACGAACGCTTGTGACCGAGTCCGATGGCAGGACTTGGCTTACGAGAGAACCGTCGATCGTCTATTTCCACGCAGAACACTGGTTCAACATCATCTGCATGCTGCGGGATGACGGTGTTTACTACTATTGCAATATCAGTTCCCCTTTCGTCTACAGCAATAACGTACTGAAGTACATTGATTACGATTTGGATGTGAAGGTTTTCCCGGACATGTCCTATACGCTCCTTGATGAAGACGAATTCGAGGACCATAAGCGGCAGATGGGGTATCCGGAAGTGATCGATCAGATTCTGTACCGGAATGTCGATAAGCTGATCGGCTGGATTCAGCAGAAAAAAGGGCCATTTGCACCGGATTTTATCGAAGTTTGGACAAACCGGTATCAGTTCCATAAGCGGTACCGGATTCGTGAGTGACGGAAAACCTGTTGCACTGTCAACAGGTTTTTCGTTTTGTATGGAAGGAGAAGTAAATAATGAATGTGATGAAACGCTATATGCGTTTTGTCAGACCGTATTACTGGCAGATCGGCCTGACACTCATCATCGGAGTCCTGAAATTCGCGATTCCGCTTTTTATCCCGCTGCTGATCAAAATCGTCATCGACGATATCATCGGCGCGGAAGCTCTGTCGGATCGGGAAAAATTGGAACAGCTTTTTTGGTGGCTTGGCGGGACGTCCGTCCTGTTTTTCGTGTTCCGTCCGCCAATCGAGTATTTCCGTCAGTACTATGCCCAGTATGTGAGCAATAAAATCCTTTATGATATCCGGCAGGAAATGTATGGGCACCTGCAGCGGCTGAGCCTCAAATACTACTCGAACACCCGGGCGGGAGAAGTGATATCACGGGTCATCAACGATGTGGAACAGACGAAAAATTTTGTCATGATCGGTCTGATGAATGTCTGGCTGGATCTGGCCACGATCCTGATCGCTGTAGGGATCATGCTGACACTGGATGTGGGGCTGACGATTGTGACACTGCTGGCTTTCCCGTTCTACGCCTTCAGTGTAAAGTACTTTTTCGGGCGCCTTCGAGAGCTGACCCGGCGGCGTTCTGAAGCGCTGGCGGGAGTTCAGAGCTACTTGCACGAACGGGTCCAGGGGATGAGTATCATCAAAAGCTTCGCTCTGGAAGACTCGGAACAGCGGATTTTTGACGGCGCGAACGATAAATTCCTGGAACGGGCGATCGATCATACGAAATGGAATGCGAAAGCTTTCGCGGCTGTCAATACCATTACGGACGTCGCGCCGCTGCTTGTCATCGGATATGCCGGTTATCAGGTCATAACCGGCGGTCTGACGATCGGTACGATGGTGGCGTTCGTCGCCTACATCGAGCGGCTTTACAGTCCCCTTCGCCGGCTTGTCAATTCCTCTACCACTCTTGTCCAATCGATTGCTTCAATGGACCGTGTTTTCGAGCTGATTGATGAGCCGTATGATGTGAAAGACCATCCCGATGCCCAAGCACTGGGACCGGTAAAAGGGCGTCTTCAGTTCCGGGATGTCTCTTTCCGGTACGACGAAAAGGGTACGGATGTACTTGAAAAACTTGATTTTGAAGTAAGGCCAGGCCAGACTATTGCATTCGTGGGAATGAGCGGGGGCGGAAAATCGACCATCATCTCCCTGATCCCCCGTTTTTATGATGTGACCGAAGGGGAGATCCTGCTCGATGGACAGGATATCCGTAACGTGACGACATCTTCCCTCAGGGATCAGATCGGAATCGTGCTCCAGGATTCGATCCTGTTCAGTGAATCTGTCAAGTCCAATATTCTGATGGGTAAACCGGATGCGACCGACGAAGAAGTAATGGCAGCTGCAAAGGCGGCCAACGCGCACGATTTCATTGAAGAGCTGCCCGAAGGCTATGAGACGAAAGTCGGAGAGCGCGGAGTGAAGCTTTCGGGAGGACAGAAGCAGCGGGTGGCGATTGCGCGCGTTTTCCTGAAGAATCCGCCGATCCTGATTTTGGATGAAGCGACGTCGGCACTCGACCTCGAGAGCGAAGCCCTTATCCAGGATTCGCTGGAGCGGCTGGCCCGTGATCGGACCACACTGATCGTCGCCCACCGACTGTCTACCATTACGCACGCCGACCAAATATTCGTCATCAGCCGCGGTCATGTCGCCGAACAGGGGACACATGCCGAACTGATGGCAAAAAAAGGCGCTTATTTCGATTTGTTCCAAGTGCAGCAGCTGAGCGCGGAATGAGTAAGACTCCCCATTGCCGGGGGGTCTTTTTTTCTGGTTTTTGCATTCCTTCTGGGTATTTCGAGAAAACTATTGAAACAATATCAATTCTCTGTATAATATGACACATATAAAATTTTTGTTTGAAGAGAGAGTGGAAGGGGGAAGCGGCATGACAGAACGGCCGAAAGTGCTGGATGTAAAAGGACTTAAAACTTCCTTTTTCACGGATGACGGTGAAATTCCCGCGGTGAACAACGTAGATTTCCATGTCAGGGAAGGCGAAGTTCTCGGGATTGTAGGTGAATCCGGCTGCGGAAAAAGCGTGACTTCATTATCGGTGATGGGGCTGGTGCCCAGTCCTCCCGGCAAGATTACCGGGGGGGAGATTTTATTCCAGAATAGGGACTTGACGAAGTTTTCGGAGAAGGAAATGCGGGATATAAGAGGGAATGACATCGCGATGATTTTCCAGGAACCGATGACTTCGCTGAATCCGCTATTCAAAATCGGGAATCAGCTGAAAGAAGCGATTCTTGTCCACCGAAAAGACTGGTCGAAAAGACAGGCACATGCAAGAGCAGTCGAAATGATGCAGCTGGTCGGCCTTCCGCGGGCGGAAGAACTGATGAATGAATATCCCCATCAGCTTTCGGGAGGTATGCGCCAGCGTGTGATGATCGCCATGGCGCTTCTGTGTGAACCGAAACTTCTGATTGCTGACGAGCCGACAACCGCGCTTGATGTAACCATACAGGCGCAAATTTTAAAACTGATGGGCGAGCTGAACGAACGGCTTGGTACCGCTGTCATTCTGATTACACACGACTTGGGTGTTGTAGCAGAAACGTGTCAGCGGGTTGTTGTCATGTATTCAGGAAAAGTCGTGGAGGAAGGACCGGTCGATACGATCTTTAAAGATCCGCAGCATCCATACACACGGGGGCTTCTTGCTTCTGTGCCGGACATGCGTTTCAAAAAGGATGCGCTCTACTCGATTCCGGGCAACGTGCCGAAGCCGGGCTCCATTAAAACCGGCTGTCCTTTTGCGCCGCGCTGTGAGCATGCCTGGGACCGCTGCGTGGAAGAAACACCGCCACTGTATGAAACGGCTTCGGATCACCAAACTCGCTGTTTCCTATACGATCCGAAGGAGGTAGACTCGCGTGACAGAACCACTGTTGAAAGTTGAAGGGTTAAAAAAATATTTCCCGGTCCACTCGGGCGTATTCGGCCGGGTCAGCGGACATGTTAAAGCGGTCGATGATATCTCCTTTTTCGTGAATGAGGGCGAAACGCTTGGGATCGTCGGTGAATCGGGCTGCGGGAAGTCGACGACAGGCCGTCTGCTTATGCGGCTGCTCGAACCGACGGAAGGCAAAGTGTATTTCAACGGCAAAGAGCTGACCGGCATCACAAAAGAGGAAATGAGGAAGATGCGCCGGGACATCCAGATGGTGTTCCAGGATCCGTATGCTTCTTTGAATCCGCGCCATACAGTGGAGAAAATCCTGATGGAGCCGCTCAATGTCCACAACATCGGCGATCCGAAAGACCGGAAAAAGAAAGTGTACGAGCTCCTTGAGACGGTCGGGCTGAGCAGTTATCACGCCAAACGCTATCCGCATCAGTTCTCCGGCGGGCAGCGCCAGCGCATCGGAATCGCCCGTGCACTGATGACGAATCCGAAGCTCATCATTGCGGATGAGCCGGTATCGGCGCTTGATGTATCCATTCAGGCGCAAGTTCTGAATTTGATGCAGGAACTCCAGAAGACGCTGAAATTGACGTACATTTTCATCGCACACGATCTTGGCGTGGTCCGCCACATCAGCGACCGGGTTGGGGTCATGTATCTCGGCAACATGGCTGAGCTGGCGAACAGCGAAAAGCTGTATGAAAAACCGCTCCACCCGTATACGCAGGCTCTTTTGTCTGCGGTACCGGTACCTGATCCCGATTTTGAAAGGGAACAGGTCGTGATTGAAGGGGATATTCCAAGCCCCGCAAATCCGCCATCGGGCTGCCGTTTCCATACAAGATGCCCTTACAAGATGGACATCTGTGAAAAGGTCATTCCGAAATTCGCGGAAATTGAAGACGGTCATTATGCTGCCTGCCACCTCTATGAGGAGTCCAGGCCGCAATGATAATAAAAGAAGAAAACAGGAGGGGTCAATTTGAGTAAGAAGAAGCTGTGGTCCTTTGCGCTGATGCTGCTGCTCGCGCTGGTGACTGTTCTGGCTGCCTGCTCTTCGGAAGAAGCTGCTGAAGGTGAAGCGGAAGGCGAAGCCGGCGAAGAAGAAGTACAGGATACATTGATCTTCGGCCGTGGGGGAGATTCAGTAACGCTCGACCCGATCGGTGCGACGGACGGTGAATCATTCAAAGTCACAAAGAACATTTTTGAAACATTGGTTAATTTCGGAGAGCAGGACACGGAAGTCGTTCCTGAAAACATGGGACTTGCAGAGTCTTGGGAAATTTCCGAAGACGGTTTGACTTATACCTTCGATCTTCGTGAAGGCGTATTGTTCCACGATGGAACCGAATTCAACGCAGAAGCAGTCGTTGCAAACTTCGAACGATGGGCGGCAGGCGGTCCAGATGAATTCCCGTATTACGGGTCCATGTTCGGCGGATTTGGTGATGAGGAAGGTCATATCATCGAATCTGTAACCGCTGTGGATGATTACACGGTCGAGTTCCAGTTGAAGCGGCCATCCGCTCCATTCCTGAAAAACTTGGCGATGAGCCCGTTCGGCATCGCTTCACCAGCAGCTTTTGAAGAATTCGGTGAAGAATTCGGAAGCAATCCGGTCGGCACTGGTCCGTTCCAGTTTGTGGAATGGCAGCGCAATGACACCGTGACGATCGAACGTTTTGAAGATTATTGGCAGGAAGGACTGCCGAACCTGGAAAGCATCATTTTCCGCGCAATTCCGGATAACTCGGCTCGTCTGAATGCCTTGCTGTCCGGTGAAATCGATCTGGCTGATGGTATCAACCCGGCAGATGCCCAAACGATTGCCGACAACCCGGATCTCCAGCTATGGGAACGCCCGTCCATGAACGTCGGTTACCTCGGCTTCACCACAACACGTGAGCCATTCGATGATCCGCTTGTCCGCCGGGCGCTGGCATATGCAATCGACAAACAAGCCATCGTTGATGCTTTCTTCCAAGGGTATGCGGAAACTGCAAAGAATCCGTTGCCACCGGTTATCGCAGGATATAATGATGAAATCGAAGATTACAGCTACAACCCTGAAAAAGCACGTGAACTGCTGGCACAGGCCGGCTACCCGGATGGTTTCGAGATGGAGCTTTGGGCAATGCCTGTACCGCGTCCATACATGCCGGACGGCCAGAAAGTGGCTGAAGCGATCCAAGCCAATTTGGCTGATGTAGGCGTCGAAGCTGAAATCGTTTCTTATGAGTGGGCGACGTATCTCGAAAAAGCTCAAAATGGAGAAGCGGACGCATTCCTCCTTGGCTGGACCGGTGATAACGGAGACGCTGACAACTTCCTGTATGTCCTTCTTGATAAGGATAACATCGGTTCGAATAACTACACGCGCTACTCGAATGATGAACTGCACGACATCCTGATTGAAGCACAGACTGAAACAGATGAAGCGAAGCGTGCAGAACTTTACAAACGGGCTCAGGAAATCATCCACGAGGACGTGCCGCTTGTCCCGCTTGCACACTCGACACCGCTTATCGCCGGTGATGCGGATATCACTGGATACACACCGCACCCAACTGGCTCTGATAAGCTGGAAAATGTAGCATTCGAATGATTTTTCGGGGGAGAAGTCAGTGTGATTTCTCCCCTGTTTTTTATGAATTCAATTTACATAACGCAACAAAATTGAGAGGTGAAGACGATGCTGAATTATGCAGGGAGACGCCTGCTGCAGCTGATTCCAGTCCTGCTTGGGATGACGTTTATCGTTTTCCTGATCATTCGGGCGATTCCCGGTGATCCGGCACAAGTTATTCTAGGGCAGCAGGCGACGGAGGACGCGGTCAGAGCTCTTCGGGAACAGCTTGGTCTGGATGATCCGTGGTATATCCAATACTTTGAATATTTGACAGGATTATTCACAGGAGATCTTGGAGAATCGCTTCGGACTAGCACGCCGGTCGCGGATGAAATCTGGCCTTATTTAGCAGCGACAATCGAACTGTCTGTTTTTGCTATTATCATTGCTATCATTGTGGGAGTCAACGCCGGCATCATCTCGGCTTGGTTCCAGAATTCCTGGTTCGACTACACTGCAATGGTGCTGGCTCTTGTCGGCGTTTCCATGCCGATCTTCTGGCTCGGTCTGATGAATCAATGGATTTTTTCAATCGAACTGGGCGTTCTTCCGACAACAGGGCGTGAGAATGTGCGGGATCCAGTGGATCCGATTACGCATTTCTATGTGATTGATACCATTATTCAAGGGAATTTTGATCAGCTCGCTGTCGTGTTCAGGCACTTGATCCTGCCGGGTACCGCACTTGCGACGATTCCGATGGCCATCATTGCCCGGATGACACGTTCCAGCATGCTGGAAGTCATGCGTTCTGACTATATCCGGACAGCCCGCGCTAAAGGGATGAAAATGTTCCTGGTCGTGTACAAACATGCGCTTAAAAATGCCATCATTCCGGTCCTGACCATTATCGGTCTTCAAATGGGATTGCTCCTGGGCGGAGCGATTCTGACAGAGACGATTTTCGGCTGGCCGGGCATCGGACGCTATATTTATGATGCCATCGGATTCCGGGATTATCCGGTCATCCAGTCAGGCATACTTGTCGTGGCTTTCATATTTGTCATGATTAATCTGTTCGTCGACTTGCTGTACAGCTTCGTCGACCCGCGGATCAAATACGATTAAGAAGGAGGGGAAGACGTTGGCTGAAGCAATTGACAACAAGAAAGCACAATCAGAAAAAGTTCCTGGCCCATGGGTGGAAGCGTGGCGGGGATTCCGCAAAAGTAAAATCGCGCTGGTCGGAATGGGAATCGTCCTGTTTTTCATCGCCATGGCGATTGTCGGTCCATTCCTTGTACCGGAAGGCATCAATGACCAGAAGCTTGGAGAACGGCTCCTGCCTCCTTCTGCTGAGTATTGGTTCGGAACAGATGACTTCGGTCGGGATATCTTATCCCGTATTGTCTATGGAGCGCGGATTTCATTGACCGTCGGGTTTTTAGCTGTAATCGCTTCCGCGGTCATCGGAAGTATACTGGGCATTCTCGCCGGCTATTATGGCCGCTGGGTGGATACCATCATTTCACGGATTTTCGATATCATGCTCGCATTCCCGAGCATTCTCCTTGCCATCGCTGTAGTAGCGGTCCTTGGACCGTCTCTCCGGAATGCTTTGATCGCCATTGCGATCATCAACGTACCGAACTTCGGCCGGCTTATCCGGTCAAAAGTCCTCAGTATTAAGGAAGATGAGTACATCACAGCGGCCAGGGCGATCGGTATGAAAAATGCGCGGATTCTGTTTTCGCATATTCTACCGAATTCCATGGCACCGGTCATTGTGCAAGGGACGCTAGCTGTTGCCACTGCCATCATTGAAGCGGCTGCGCTCGGCTTTTTGGGTCTTGGCGCGCAGGCTCCAGCACCGGAGTGGGGGAAAATGCTCGCGGATGCCAGGACGTACTTGACGACAGCCCCGTGGACGATGATTTTCCCGGGTCTGGCAATCATGCTGACTGTCCTCGGGTTTAACCTTATGGGAGACGGACTGCGAGATGCATTGGATCCGCGGATGAAATCTTAAAACCAACAAAAGCCCGGAAGCGAGAGCTTCCGGGCTTTTTACTCGTTTATAACGTTTCTGCTAAATTGTCCTCTATTTCCTCACTGTGGTAGTTGTGATAGGAATCGATAAGCAGGTCGAGGTGTTCAAGCTGTTCCTCGTAATCCAGGATGGCGGATAGGACATGCAGCAGGTGATAAGAAGAAAACTGCTCTTCTTCCGTCTGGGCGATGCCGATCTCTTTCACGAAGACATCCATCACTTCCTGGCGTCTTAAATGAGCGTCCTTATCCGACATATCGCCGCTTTCGGGCCGTATTTTCCCTACATATTTCATATGGAGACGTTCTTCAAAAGAAGCAAGGCTTTCCAGCCGGTCTTCAATCATCAGATGGAAATGCTCAGGCAGCTGCATGAGTTCATTCTCGTAATAGTGAAGCCGCTTCAACATTTCGAGGCTTTTCTTTGTGGCCGTGATCATCTGCCGATACAGCACAAGCTTCCGCGCCTTTGCATAACGCTGTTTTTGTGTATAGCTCCGTTCGTCTTTGTAGAATGAATACCACTGGTCCACTTTGACCAGCTGATCAGACAGGCGGTCGATATCCTTCTTCAGCGCCGTGTGAGTCGAAGTGTGCTGAACGGATGTCCGGACCCAGCGGATGATGTCCTGGCTCACATCATTGATTGAACTGAAGAGCCGCGTTTCATACTTCGGCGGCAAAAAGATAAGGTTGATAATGAAAGAAGACATAACTCCGACCAGCACCGTGATCAGGCGGAGAAAAGCGAGCTGCAGGAAATTATCTTCACTCGCCCCTGTAACTGCAATGATGGTCACCAGAACGAGCGGAATCGTTTTGTCGATTTTGAGTTTAAGCATGACGATGATTGTAATCACAATGGCAAGACCGACAGTAAAGTGGTTGATGCCTAAAGTGAGTGCGAAAATGACCGCGATGATGGCTCCGATAATATTGGAATAGATTTGTTCGATCACCGTCTGGAATGACCGGTAAATGGATGGCTGCAGGGCGAAAATTGCGGTGATGCCCGCGAAAAAAGGGGCTGGGAGATTCAGTAAGTCCGCCACATATAAAGCAAGCGTCACCGCGATGCCTGTTTTAATGACCCGTGCGCCGAATTTCATTGCTCCCATACCTCCTTTCGATCATTCACGCGGTTAATCGCTGAAAAGATCGCCTTACAGCCTGAAGGGTTGTTCGGATGTCTTCTTCTGTATGGGCGGTCGTCAAAAACCAAGCCTCATACTTTGAAGGGGCCAAATTGATGCCTTCGCTGAGCATAAGCCGGAAGAATCGGGCAAATTGTTCGCCGTCCGTCGCTTCTGCTTGTTCATAATTCTCCACTTTCACATCGGTGAAGTATAAGGTCAAGGCGCCACCCAGACGATTGATGGTGATAGTCACGCCGGCTTCAGCAGCCGCTTCAGCGATCCCTTTTTCAAGAAGGCCGCCAAGGCGGTCCATTTCTTCATATACGCCTTCCCGCTTAAGGACTTCCAGGCAAGCAATGCCTGCACGGATGGATGCCGGGTTTCCCGCCATAGTACCCGCCTGATAGGCAGGGCCTAAAGGTGCGACTGTGTCCATGATCTCCCGCTTCCCGCCATATGCGCCGATCGGGAGCCCGCCGCCGATAATTTTGCCAAGTGCCGTCAAGTCCGGTGTGAAGCCGAGCAGATCTTGGGCTCCGCCGTAATGGAAGCGGAAAGCCGTAATCACTTCATCATAAATCACAAGCGCACCTTGAATTTCTGCCGCACGATGCACAGCTTCCAGGAAGCCCTCTTTCGGTTCCACAATACCGAAGTTGCCGACAATCGGTTCAACGAGCACACAAGCGATCTCATCCCCCCATTTTTCCAAGGCAGTCTCGTATGCGCCAGGATCATTGAACGGTATGGTGATCACTTCTTCAGCAATCGACGGTGGTACACCCGCGGAGTCCGGAGTGCCGAGCGTAGCGGGGCCTGATCCTGCAGCAACAAGCACCAGGTCTGAATGGCCATGGTAGCAACCGGCAAATTTGAGGATCTTTGAGCGGCCTGTATACGCGCGGGCGACACGGATGGTGGTCATGACCGCTTCGGTTCCGCTATTGACGAATCTGACTTTGTCCATGCCCGGAATCGCATCCTTCAGCATTTCTGCGAAGGTCACTTCATAAGGAGTGGGGGTGCCGTACAGAATACCGTCCGCCGCCGCTTCGGCGATAGCTTTTGTGATATGGGGATGGGCATGGCCGGTAATGATCGGTCCGTAAGCCGCCAGGTAATCGATATAGCGGTTGTCATCCACGTCGTAGAAATAAGCCCCTTCTGCACGTTTCATCGCAATCGGAGTTCCGCCCCCTACAGCTTTGTAAGAGCGGGAAGGGCTGTTGACACCGCCGACAATATGTTCAAGTGCTTTGTTATGTAGTTGCTCGGACTTGCTGTGTTCCATCTGTTTTCCTCCTAACTTGCGTTCATGTCCTATTTTAGACAAAATGCAGGCAGGACGCCAAAGAAATTGAAAGAACTCCAGGAGTCCGGTACGATTGGATTATCAAGAAGGGAGTGGAGGAAGATGGTGACGGAAGGACAAAAAGCACCGGGATTTTCACTGAAGAATGAATCGGGCGAGCAGGTGGCGCTTTCGGATTTCACTGGAAAAAAGTATGTCATTCTTTATTTTTACCCGAAGGATATGACCCCTGGCTGTACGACGGAAGCTTGCGATTTCCGTGATGCAGCAGCAGAATTCTCTGAGTCGGATGCTGTCATTTTAGGGGTGAGCCCGGATGCAATCGGCGACCACCAAAAATTCATTGCAAAGTACGGATTGCCCTTTTCGCTTCTGTCGGACGAGGATCATGAAGTGGCTGAGGAATACGGTGTCTGGGTGGAGAAGAACATGTACGGCAAAAAATTCATGGGGATCGAACGCTCCACATTTTTGATTGATAAAGAAGGAAAAGTGCAGAAGGTGTGGCGAAAAGTAAAAGTGCAGGATCATATCCGGGAAGTGCTGGATACACTTCGGACGGTGCAGGCAGGATGAGAGGGTCGGAATGGTGAATGTACTGTTTACGTTTCTGCCGAAAGAAAAGCAGCAGAACAGGCTGACAGAAGCGTTTCCGGAAGTTTCGTTCAGTTTTACATACCATGATAAAACGCGTATAAATGATGCAGATATCATTGTTACATACGGGGAAGATATCGAAGCGGCGGATATCCGGATAGCAGACCGGCTCAAGTGGATCGTGGTGGCGAGTGCGGGTGTCGAGAAACTGCCTGCTCAAGAAATCCTGAGCAGAGGGATCATTGTGTCGAATGTGCGCGGAATCCATAAAACGCCAATGAGTGAATCCGTATTGGCGCACCTTCTCGCGCTGAAGAGGTCGCTTCCTCAGCTGTACAGCCAGCAGCGTGATAAGGAATGGAACCGGAAAGTCAGGTCATCGGAACTTGCCGGCACAACGGCTGTCATTCTGGGGCCGGGAGCGATCGGAAGTGAAATCGGGCGGCTCCTCCAAGCGTTCGGGGTGAGAACAATCGGCTGTAACCGGTCCGGCCGCCCGGCACCGTATATGAATGAAACGGTGCCTTTCACGGAGCTGAAAACGGTACTTCCAGAGGCGGATGCGGTCATTTCAGTCTTGCCGAGTACTGAAGAGACCCGGCACATGCTGACGGACAGCCATTTCCAATCCATGAAAGAGACGGCTGTCTTCATGAATTTCGGCCGCGGAGATCTTGTTTCCGATGAAATATTAGTGCGTGCTCTGAAGGAAGGGGAAATCGGCGCCGCTGTCCTCGATGTTTTCGAAACTGAACCGTTGCCTGCGGACCATGCGTTCTGGACGATGGAGAATGTGGTCGTCTCCCCTCATGTATCGAGTCATTCATCCAAATATGTAGAGCGGTCCATCGATATTTTCATTCCGAATCTGCGAAAGTTTCTTAACGGTCAAACCGATTTCACGAATCTTATTAACCTTGAAAGGGGTTACTGATCATGAAAATTTATACGAAAACCGGTGACAGAGGAACAACGTCCCTTGTATACGGATCTCGAGTTCCAAAGAATGACCCGCTGGTGGAAGCTTACGGAACTTGCGATGAAGCGAATTCTGTAATCGGGGCTGCATTGGCGCAGCTGACGGACAGTCCATTCGAGGGAAAGGACGAACTTCTGAAGACTTTCCATGAGATCCAGACAGCCCTGTTCCATGTCGGTGCTGAACTTGCCACTCCGAAAGGAAAAGAGGTTAAATGGAAGCTGACCGCAGAAGATACGAAGAAGCTGGAGGAGTGGATCGATCTTTACGATGAGAAGCTTGAACCGCTGAAGAATTTCATCCTTCCTGGAGGTCATCCGGCCGGTGCCGGTCTTCATGTTGCCCGGACGGTTGTCCGCCGGGCAGAAAGAGCGGCAGCGGCAATCGGGGAAGATGTCCAGCCGGAGGTCCTCGCGTACTTGAATCGTCTTTCTGATTTTCTTTTCGTCGCGGCGCGATTTGTAAACCTCCGACTAAAATACCCGGAGCAAGGCCTGCATGCTTGAGCGCCTTCCTGTTAATTTCTTGACACTGCTCGCTTTTCTCAGCTAAACTGTTTATAACGATTATAAACTAGAGATTTTTCGTGAAGTGAGGTGCAGAGCGGTGTCTGAAACGCAATTGCGGGATGCGCTGAATACGCTGAAATCATCAGGCGTGCGGATTACACCGCAGCGGCATGCAATATTGGAATACTTGATCCATTCCATGTCCCATCCGACAGCCGATGAAATATACCGCGCATTGGAAAAGACCTTTCCGAATATGAGCGTAGCGACTGTCTATAATAATTTGAGAGTCTTCCGGGAAGCGGGGCTTGTAAAAGAATTGACATACGGTGATTCATCCAGCCGTTTTGATTTCATTACCCATGACCATTACCATATCATTTGTAATGACTGCGGGAAAATTGTTGATTTCCACTATCCCGGACTTGATGAAGTGGAACAGCTCGCTTCCCATGTCACCGGTTTCGAAGTGGAATCCCACCGGATGGAAGTATATGGAACGTGTTCAGCCTGTTCATCAGGCGGCAACCGAGCGAAAGCACAATAAAAACGAGCGTGTCATCACGCTCGTTTTTTGTATACCATTAATGGGATTTTAATCTACCTATTCATGAATATTCCAGATCGCTGTCGGGAACCGGTTTTATTGCTGAGCCGGTGCCTTACCGAGTCCGTCATCGAGAATAATCGGTTTTTTCCCATTTTCATCTGCGGAAAATTTTCGACTGAGGCCCCAAAAGAAAGAAATGATGGCCAATCCGGTGATGATGGCGCCGCCGATGTAAGCAGTGTCCAAAGAAAGACCGAAGCCGATTTGGGCATTCAGGATATAGGTGAGCGCAGCTATCGTAATGAAGGTAGCCGGTACTGCTGCGATCCAGGAATTTTTTCTTTGGATGGTCAAGTACATAGCGCCGATCTGAGTGCGATCATGGCAGTGATTGGTCTGCCCAATAAAAATATCACCAAAGCAAGCTGGAATCGATCTGTGTCAGAACACTGGAGATTATAGACATCGGAATCGCAATCCATAAGCGTGCGCCGATCTTGCGCTGTGCGATGTTCAAGTAATCTGCAATAATCATTCTGGCGCTCCGGGAAGCTGTATCACCTGACGCAATCGGGAGAATGATGACTCCCGGGATCCCAAGTGTTTCCGCAAACGCGCCGAGTGCCGTAACGGATGCTTCATATACCTCTACCTCGGACAATAAAAAAAGAGCCATTTCGGCCCTCTTCTGTCACGCATTGGAATTTTTATTGAAATCCTCGTCGAATTCTTTTCCTTCCAACGAACGGTCCATCGTCAGCGGTTCATTGCAGTGCATGCACATATCCACGCGCCCGAGCACTTTCGTCTGCTTTCCGCAGTTCGGACAGATGACTGGCACTGCTCTCATCGAAACCATCCCGATCCAAGCGTACACCCCTGTACTGCCAAGGATCGCCAGTACACCCAGCAGCATGAAGATCAGCATGACAGCCGGATGATCCTTAAAGAAAATTCCGGCGTACATTACAATAAAACCGATGAAGACAAGCGCCAGAGCGAAGGATCGGATCCGGTTGATTTTATTTTTGTAAGGTTTCATGTTTCTGCCTCCCTCAAAACATCATACTACAGTCAGGAGAAGATTCAAAAGAGGGAATGTCCAGTTCAGCAGGAATCAGGAAAAGATGTGTCGAATCTTTTACACGGAAGGAGTGAGGAGTATGGAACAAGTGCTGCGGCCGATATATCAGGAGCGTGCCAGCCAGGAAAGCACACTGGGGATTCTGCTGATCGGCAAACAGGATGAACTCAGTCCTCTGACTGATACATTCGATAACGTTCTGCTGATTATCACGAAAGAACAAGTGCCTTCTGTTTACACAAAGCACTATACGTATGAGGATAAAAAAGCGGTCTTGCATACCATCACGGCCAGACAGCTCAGAAAATGGCTGTTGCTCGGCACGAACAGGAAAGTAGTCGACTGGCTCATGCATGGCCGGATTATATATGATCGCAATGAATACGTCTCGGATCTCCGGACGGAACTTCGGGATTTTCCATTTTACGGCCGGAAAATAAAGATGGGCATCGAGTTTGCCCGGCTGATCCGTCGATACTTAGAAGGGAAAGTTTTTTTCGAGGAACGCAATCACCTGGATGCTTACCACCATGTCGTAGAGTCTCTTCATCATCTGGCACGGATGGCGGTCATAAAAAATGGGCTTCCGCCGGAAGTGACCATTTGGGCGCAAGTAAAACAGATGGAGCCGCAAGTCTATAAGTTATACGAGGAAATGGTCACTAGCGAAGAGCCGATCGACAAACGGCTGGAGCTCTTGTTCCTGGCCGGAGAGCATTTAATCCATTCGCGTACGGAGGATGGCGCGATGCATATCCGGGAGGTGATGGCTGAGCAGGAACTGTGGACGATACAAGAACTTCACGAAGAAGAGGAGCTCCGAAATTATTCTTCTGATCTGGAAGTGTTCATCGAATTCCTGATCAGCAAGAAACTGATCGCTACGAAAAATATGCCGACGAAAAGCGAAGCGATCTGCCACCGTTATTATTTCGCCGCTCCGAAGGAATGAACCCGGCTATTTGAAAACTTCCGCTTACCGGGCGGAAGTTTTTTAGTTTTTATATTGACACTCGCTGGCCAATTCGATATGATAAATAGCGTCGCTTCGGAACGGAAGAAATCAAGCTGAAACGAATCGGCCGGCTGAATGGAAATGAGGGTTGACTCATCTTCAGAGGCAATGATAAGATAGGGGAGTCGCCTTACGAGGCAGCTTCAAGCAGTGAACCTTGAAAACTGAACAGCAAAACGCTGAGAAAACAATGAACGGCCCCGGCCCCTTTTGGGTGACCGGGAAGCGGCGGCGTTCCACCCCCGTGGAGCGCGCCGCGCCAGCAAGAGTCACTCTTGCTCTCTTATCGGAGAGTTTGATCCTGGCGCCACGGCCGTCGCCCTCATAGCGGCCTGTCATCTCGCTCATCGCCTTGCCATGTCCGTCCGACCATTAAAATTCACTGACAAAACGGGAAAACATTTTCCAGCAGATGCGGCGCTCTGCATCCACGCCTTATTTCGTCCTGCTGATCGTCATGTTCGTATTTTCTTTCGGCTTGGCAAATTTCCAGTCGAC
>NZ_NHTN01000041.1 GCF_002167005.1 Indiicoccus explosivorum | reverse complement strand
CCGGACGCTTTTTGACCCACACGATGTGGGAAATGCAGCCAGCGCGACAGGACGTCGCGATGCTGGCTGCCCGGACGGACGGCCGAGCCACCGCCGCTCATGCTTCGCAGCGGTTGTCTCGGCCATCCGTTCTTCCGCAGGAGTCGCCGGTTTCCTGTCCATCCCAAGACCGGATAGGCAGGCGATCTGCTGGCTGCCCCTGTCTGAACTTATAGGAAAAAAACGACGGGAACGCAAAAAAGGCGGGAAGAGGGCATTAGTTCCTCTTTCCGCCTTTTCGGTTGGCAGTTTCGCTTCTGAGAGACAGGGCCGGCAGGAGCAAGCGGAAATGCGAAAAAAATTTCTGCTCCTGCGCAAGCTCGTCGCAAAGCCGCAGACGGCTCGCGCGCGGCCTGCAGCTTGCCCTGCGGAAAAACGGGCGGCTCAAGACCCCGCATGCCGGTGAAACCGGCAGAGGAGGCTTGAAAGGAAGAGGACCCGAGAGCGCGGCATCGTGCGGGCCCACGGCAACGGTTTTAACTGCGACGAGCAGCGCAGCTGCGCAGGAGCAAGTGTTTTAATGCGACGAGTAATCGCAGGAGCAAGCGAGCGTTTGCGCCAGCTGTTGCTGGTCCCTTCCAACTGAATTCTCCAATCATGATGAATCGGAAGAGACTTTTGGACAGCCGCTATTTTTACGTTCATTTTTCCGCCGTTCAGGAGATGTAGCCTTCGTGGATTTTGCTGATTCGCTGGCGGAATTCCTCGATATGCACGAATCTGGCTTCCCGGAGGACTTCCTTGCCGTCAGCGAATAAAATCAGGACCGGGACGGTGAAAATCGACAAATAGCCGGCCAGCGCTTCGATTTTTTCCGCATCCGCCACTGCCGTCCGGATATCAGGGAAGGCATCCATAACTTCCGCAACCTGCGGAAGCAAAGCATGGCAAACCCCTCAGCCAGGGCGCAGCACATACAAAAAGTTCAGGCCGCCCTGCTGTGTGAACGTTTCAGCAGCTGCGAGAGATGTCAGTTCCTCCATCCGTTTCCCCTCCTCGTGTGCGGTTTCTTCTTGCTTACCCTGTTTTGCGCCGTATAACCGCTGGAAAAAACGGGGAAACCTGCGGGCTCCGTTTACGGACGGCCCGGGGTGGCATACAATCAGCATATGGCTGTGGCCCACTGCAGCATTTTAGGAGGCGTTTATGTGTGAACGGAAAAAAGAGATTCAATCCCGACAATGCCCATCTTTTATTCAGCGAGGAGAGGAGAGCTTCCCTGCCGCCTGAGCAGGTTCTGCGTTACTTGAAAGTCAAGAGGGAGGACGAAGTGGCGGATTTGGGGGCGGGCAACGGGTATTTCACGATTCCGCTTGCCCGGCTGACAGACCGGGTGGTCCAGGCAGTCGATATTGAACCGCGCATGCTGGCCATGCTGAAGGAAAACGCGGAACGGGAACAGGTCGGGAATATCCGCTTCATTGAAAGCGATCTGGAAGCCCTCCCGCTTGAAGACAGCTCGGCTGATAAAGTGCTGACCACATTCGCGATCCATGAAGTGGGCGACCCGGAAAAAATGCTGCAGGAGATCCGGCGGATCCTGAAGCCGGGCGGAATGCTCCTGCTGACCGAATGGGAAGAGGTGGAAATGCGGGAAGGGCCCCGGAAAAGCCAGCTCATTCCTTCGGGGAAACTGCTGGCGGCTGTCAGCCGAAGCGGATTCGCCGCGGAGCGGATCCGGCTCAATTCAGCACAGTACGCATTGCGGGCATATGTGAAAAACAGGGGGAAATAAGAGCGGATACCTATAGATAAAAGAATTTTTTGAATTCCGACCGATTCCCCCTATAATGGAACTAACCATAGGGACGGAGGGATCGCATGGAAGATAGACGCAGTGAGACGATTTATGAAGTGCAGATGAACCAAAAGGAAATAGAATCCATTCTGCATGCATTCAAAGTGACAGGAAATGAAATGGGATTCACAGAAACAGACAAACAAGTGATCCGTAAAATCGCAAAACTCGACGACCGGTTTCTCGCTTATATAAAAGATCAGAACTGGTTTCGGGCCATGTTCAAGTAAAGCAGCGCGCCGGAATACAAAAGCAGCCGCAAGCGTTGAGCCTGCGGCTGCTGCTGTTCACTCAATGAAGATCGAAGTGGGTGCGGACCGCATCGAAGTTCTCTTTAAGCGATTTGCTGTCATCGACCTGGATCGATTCGAAGCCATACTTTTTTACGCTCTCCCGCACGCTGCGGGCGAAACCCATCTCTTTTTCCATCCATCCCTGGAACGCCAGATCCGGATCTTCGGTGAGTTTGAGGATGTGATGGATCCATTCACGCTGTGAATAGTGCTTCACTTGAAAATCGGGGGTCGGGAACAGCCAGATCGCCCGGTTCGGATCCGCGAGAAGCGGTGCGACTTTCTTTGGCAGCACGACAGAACCTTCCACCAGCACCGGCGAGGTATCGGGAAGTGCCAGAAGGTCCTCGACCACCATGGAAAACTGCTCTTCATAAAACCCGATCGATTCCTCCACCTGGCGAGGGACGGGAACGGTCGAGAAGCGCGCCGACCAGTACTCACCCCACGTGAGATGCCGGGACCGGTTCATGTTCGGATGCTGTTCTTCCGTGCTCCGCTCGACGTGCGCAGGATGCTCATCATCCGCTTTGTAATAAATAAAGCCATACTTCTCTTTGAGCATGCGGGCGACCGATGTCTTCCCGGCACACGGGGAACCGCCGATCCAATAAACATGCGATAGTTTTTTCGCTAAATCACTCATACAAAAAAATCTCCTTCAGCTGATATCAATACTCGGTCTCCATCGTAACGCATGAACGGGAAGCGGGTACAGGATAACCATTTCCGGCTGGGAAGGCGGCTGAACAGTAACTCCCGGCCCGATGGGATTCAAGGGAACAAAAAAATCCCGTCCGCTTAGAAACGGACGGGACGGTCTTCGAAGCAGCCTGCTTCGTTTTGTCAGATACTTCAGCCGCCGGATGAGCAAGCCGCTTCTGAAGCTGCCGCAGTCTCATTCAGTTCGGACAGAACCGTGCCGAGCACGAAGGCATTGCATGAATCGGTCAGAGCGGTTTGGTCTATGCGGATCTGGTGTTTAGCGAAGACGGCTTGTGTTTCCGGCCATTCCGCCACAATCGTCTGAGGGCTCATAGTGGATGTGATCACTTGTACAGACACTCCTTTTTCGTCGCTTCCATCACAATGGTTTACATTTCTTATCTTAATACGCTGGCTGCCGGGTTAGCAATCAATTGATTTCAGCAGTTGAAAAGGCCAGTCCGCAGAACCGGATGGCAGGACATCGGTGTCAAGTCTTTTTCGGTTCTTGTATAATGGAGGGATCAGGAGGTGACAGGATGAAGCCGAAGAAGTTTTTGGACAGGGTAAAAGAGCATACACCTTCCGTCCTCGGCCATGAGGATTTTGCAAAATATGCCGTGCTCCTGCCACTGATAGAGAAGAATGGGGAAACCCACGTGGTGTTCGAAGTGAGGTCCTACAGTCTCCGGAGGCAGCCGGGGGAAATCTGTTTTCCGGGCGGCCGCATCGACCGGGCGGATGAAGACGCAAAAGAGACGGCACTCCGTGAAACGGAAGAGGAGCTCGGCATCAGTCCGGCTGAAATCTCGGACGTCCATTCACTCGACTATCTCGTATCGCCTTTCGGCATGATGGTTTACGCGTTCGCCGGTGAGATCAGCGCAGAGGCGGAGCTTGAGTTGAATAAAGCGGAAGTCGATCACGTGTTCACCGTGCCGCTGTCTTTTTTCTTCAGCACACCGCCGAAAGTCTACCGGATCGGTTTTTCGGTACAGCCGGAACCCGATTTTCCGTTCGATCTGATCACAGGCGGGGAAGAGTATGACTGGCGGACCCGGCACATGGAAGAGTACTTTTATTCATACGGGGATAAAGTGATTTGGGGACTCACCGCCCGCATCCTCGCCCATTTTATCAGTGTGGTGAAATAAGGGGCCGTACTGCAGCGGACGCCAAGTATCGGAAACAAATGAATTCATAAATCAGCTTCGTCTAAATCAGCCTGTGAGGAGGTTCGGTGATGGAAAACCATGGATTGGTCATTGAAGAACGGAAAGAACGGAAAGCAAAGCCGGCGGAAGGGGAAATGCCGTTCGGCACGATTTTCACAGATCATATGTTCATGATGGATTACACAGAAGGCAAGGGGTGGCATGATCCGCGGATCGTTCCGTACGGGCCGCTGGAACTCGATCCTGCCGCCATGATTTTCCACTACGGACAGACCGTGTTCGAAGGCATGAAGGCATACCGCACACAGGACGGCCGCTCCCTTTTGTTCCGGCCGGAAATGAACATGAAACGGCTGAACAAGTCATGCGAGCGGATGAGCATCCCGCCGATCGATGAAGAAAAGGTGCTCGCCTGCCTGCTGGAACTGCTGCGCCTGGATCAGGAATGGATTCCCGAAGCGCCGGGCACTTCCCTGTACATACGCCCGTTCGTCATTTCGACGGAGCCCAATCTCGCGGTCGGCCCTTCACGCTCGTATCGGCTCAGCATCATCCTGTCGCCGGTCGGCCCGTATTTTCCGGGAGGGCTGAAACCGGTGACCATCCACGTGGAAGATACCTTCACACGGGCGGTCAAAGGCGGGACCGGCACGGCGAAAACCGCCGGCAACTATTCATCGGGCTATCGGGCACAGGCGAATGCGAAACAGCAAGGCAACGCGGACGTGCTCTGGCTGGATGGCATTGAGAAAAAGTACATTGAAGAAGTGGGCAGCATGAACATCTTTTTCAAAATCGGCAATGAAGTGATCACACCCGCACTGAACGGAAGCATTTTGGAAGGGGTGACCCGGAAATCGGTCATTGAACTGCTGGGATCGTGGGGTCTCCCGGTTACGGAACGGAAAATCGCGATCGAAGAGCTGTTCGATCTGCATGAAGCCGGGAAGGTGGAAGAGATTTTCGGGACCGGCACGGCAGCTGTGATTTCTCCGGTCGGCGAACTGAATTGGCGGGGAAAGAAGGCGGTCATCAACCAGCACGGAATCGGCGATTTATCGCAGCGGCTGTACGATACGATCACCGGTATCCAGAGCGGGAGACTGGAAGATGAGTTCGGCTGGACGGTGGAAATCGGATGAATGAAACAGGCAGGTCCGGAAAATCCGCGGAACGGTTTTCCAGACCTGCCGTTTGTATTTTTCGGACAAGCAATGCATCCGCCGGACAGAAGCTTCAGCGGATCAGGCGTCTTTCTCACTGACAAGCGCATGGATGTTCCGGTCCGGATCTTCGAAAAATACCATCCAGGATTCCGAATCGCCCATCTTGCCGACGACATGCGGTTCATCGATGAATGTGACGCCTTTCGCCAGGAGCGCTTCATAAGCCCCGCGGATATCCGCCACATCAAAGTAAAGGACAGAACTTGATTTTGCGAAACGCTCATCCTCGGGAATATTGAGTAAAACACGCGTGCCGCCGCATTCGAAAAACGCGAGATTTCCGGTCTGGAACAAAAGCGGCAGACCGAGTGTATCACGGTAGAACGGGATGGCGGTTTCGAGACTGTGGACAGGTACACTGACTTGGCCGATTTTCCGGATGGCTGCCGGCTCCATAATGATCTCCTCCATTTCCGTTGTCCCTAAATCATACAGGATTTTTCCCTGATTTTCTCGGGAATTCCCCGCTTAAGAACCGGGTGGATGATAGAATAAAAGAAAAAAGTCAACTTTAGGAGCATCTGATCATGGGTTCTTTTTTCAAACAAGGGGCAAAAACGTTATTCCCCGGATACTTTGCGCTCGTCATGGCGACCGGTGCGCTGTCGATCGGCGCTTTCCTGCTCGGCATGGCCATCATCGCCTACGCGCTTCTCTTCGTCAACGTCATCGCTTATGTGGCATTGTGGCTTTTGACCATCACCCGGCTCGTGCTGTACTTCCCGCGGCTGACGGACGATCTGACGAGCCATGCGCGGGGGCCGGGCTTTTTTACGCTCGTCGCCGCCACTTCCGTGTTCGGCAGCCAGCTCTTCGTCGTCGGCGGGCTGCACACGCTCCCGCTTTACCTTTGGTTTCTGGCCATCGTTTTGTGGTGCATCATCATGTACACATTCTTCACGGCTGTCACCATCCGGCGGAATAAGCCGACAATGGGCGAAGGGATCAACGGCGCCTGGCTCATCGCGGCGGTCGGAACGCAGTCCCTGTCCATTCTGGGCACGCTGCTTTCCCCGTTCGCGGAAGAAGGCCGGCCGGTCATGCTGTTTTTTACGCTCTGCATGTATTTCCTTGGCTGCATGCTTTACTTGAACATCATCACGCTCATCTTCTACCGGTTCACGTTCCTGGAGCTCCAGTCGTCGGCCCTGACGCCGCCGTACTGGATCAACATGGGCGCCGTCGCCATCACGACATTGGCCGGCTCGACGCTGATCCTGCATGCGGATCTGTGGCCGCTGCTCGGGGAAATCACGCCGTTCCTGAAAGGGTTCACCCTGTTCTTTTGGATTACGGGCACATGGTGGATCCCGCTTTTATTCATCCTGATGATCTGGCGCCACGTCATCCATGGCAATCCGCTGACGTACGACCCGCAGTTCTGGGGGATGGCGTTCCCGCTCGCCATGTATACGACGAGCACATTCCAGCTGTCCGAGGCGCTGGCTCTGCCATTCCTGGCGGTCATTCCGCATATCATGGTCTATATCGCTCTGGCGGCCTGGCTATCGGGATTCGCCGGCCTGCTGCACCATTTGTTTACCGGCTATCGGCGTACGAGGCGGCTGGAAGGCGCCGATCACTCAGCGTCCGGCTGATATGAAGGACAGAGAACGACAAAAGGAGAAAAACGATGGAGCTTTTCAGCACAATCAGGAAAGAGGGCGAGTACTGGCTCGTCGATCAGGTGAAACAGAAGGAAGTCAGTGAAGAACGGTACCGGGAAGCATTCGCCGGTCTCCTGTCCGAATGGCGCGGGGAGAAGTCGTCTTTCCTGTCGCTCCTCATGGACCCGGCATACGAGGACTGGCTGCTCGGTCAGGGCTTCCGGAAAATTTCCGTCATCACGGAATATTCCAAGCGGCTCGACGGCAGCGAAGAAGCCGGCGGGACGGTGCGGGTGGAGTCCCTCGGCGCAAGCTCCATGTTCGATCGGGAATTCGCCGATTTGTATGACCGCTGCCGGAGCGGCTCTGCCAACAAGAACAAGCTGTTCACCATGGACCAGATCATGGAGTCGCTCAGTCATGAGCTGGGTGACGGCTGGCGGTCCCACTGCTTTATCTTTTGGCAGGGAGAAGAGCCGGCCGGCGTCAGTATTCCGCACATCGAGGCCGGCACAGAAACCGAAGGCCGCCTGTTTTACTTCGGCGTCACGCCTGAAAACCGGGGGAAGGGGCTCGGCACTTTGTTTCACCGGCTGTCGCTCGGTCTGCTGCATGACCGCTTCGGTGCGGAAACGTATGTCGGCAGCACGGACGAAGAAAACCGGCATATGATCGGCATCTTCGAGCGCAACGGCTGCAGGCTGCGCGATAAAAAAGGGATTTACCGGCTGGAGCGGCAGTCCTGACAACAAGATCAGAAACGGCGGGAAGGAGAGCGGTCGGCTCCTTCCCGCCGTTTTTTGCACCCGGAAATTTTTATTTTATTCGGCCATCAAAGAGGGAATATAGAAGAATGCGGCTAGACAACAGCAGGAAAAAACGATAATTCATTGTAAAGGAAGGTGCTGACGCTATGGGAATAAAAGAAATCATCCGAAACCAGAACGCGCGCGATGACCGGTCGCGCGAGCATACTGTCCGCGGAAAATATGGCATGGCGGCAAGTGCGGTCGAGGAAGCGACGGAAGCGGGAGCGCAGGTGCTGCGGGACGGCGGCAATGCGGCTGATGCGGTGATCGCCATCCAGCTGGCGCTCGCGGCTGTGGAAGGCATGAACACCGGCATCGGCGCGAGCGGGTTCATTACGTATTACGATGCAGGGCGGGACGAGACAAAAGTGATCAATGCCCACACGGTCGCTCCGGAAGCGACCGAACCGGACCTGTTTTTGAACCAGGAAAATGAAGTGCCTCCCTTCATCAAACGGTCGACCCGGGCGGAGGCGGTCGGCATCCCGGGCATCATGAAAGGAATGGAGACCCTGCATGACAAGTGGGGGACGATGCCGCTTGAACGGCTCATCGATCCGGCGATCCGGCTCGCGGAAGAGCCATACCGGGTGGATTCCCTGTGGGAGAAAACGATCAAAATGATGCATTACCGGCTGCACGATGAAGCGAAAAAAGTGTTCATGCCAAAAGGGGTTCCGCTTGTCGAAGGGGATTCCGTCACGCAGAAGGATTTGGCGAAAACATTGAAAATCATCCAGGAGCACGGCTTCAGCGCTGTGTACGAAGGTGAGATCGCGGAGGCGATCACGGATACGGTCCGCGCCAATAACGGCCTTGTGACAAGTGAGGATCTCCGGAACTACCGGGTCTCCATCGATGAGCCGCTGCGCGGCAGTTACAGGGACTACGAATTCGCTTTCCCGGCTCCTCCGAACGGCGGCGGCTTCGCGGTCGCCCAGCTTCTGAAAATCCTGGAACCGTTCAACATCAGCCAGTACGGCGTCAATTCCTGGGAAAAATACTTTATCCTGACTGAAGCGCTGCGGCTGACGCTTGCCGACAAAAGCACGTATATCGCCGACCCGGAATTCAAGGAAATGCCGATCGAAGGTCTGCTGAGCGATGCGTACATCGCTGAGCGGCGCAAGCAGATCAGGCTGTGGAAGCGGAACAAGGACATCAGTTACGGGGATCCGTGGAAATACCAGGACGGGGAGCCGAACAGCTTGGTCCATTCCGAACCGGCTGAAGAAGGGAACGAGACGACCCATTTCACGGCTGTCGACCGATGGGGGAATGTCGCGGCGTGCACGTCGTCGATCGAGCGGATGTTCGGTTCGGGCATCATGGTGCCGGGCTACGGATTCCTGCTGAACAATGACCTGACAGATTTTAATCCCCACCCGGGAAGAGTCAACGAACCGGACAGCGGGAAGCATGCGGTCAGCTCCAAAACGCCGCTGATCGCGTTCCACGGAGGCAAGCCCTTCCTGACGCTCGGTTCACCCGGCGGTTCGACGATCGTATCCTCGGTCCTGCAGGTGCTGCTGCACGTGCTGGATTACGAGATGGACCTGAACGAGGCAATCGCGGTGCCGCGGATATTCAGCAGCGTGAACGACCCGGTGCAGCTCGAAGTGGAACTCGATGATGAAGTGAAGAAAAAGCTGAGCGCGATGGGATATGACCTTAACGTGAAAACGCTCCGGATCGGAGACGTGCAGGCGATTTTGATCGACCAGGAAAACGGGATACTGTACGGAGCGGCGGACAGGACACGGCCCGGCTTGGCCATCGGACTGCTGGAGCCGCCGGCTGGGGGATAAAAACAATACCGCTTCTCTCTGCGGGAAGCAACTGGAAAAAGACCTGGAAAGTCCGCTTTCGGGGTCTTTTTCCTTGGAGCAGCAGCTGATACTTTTTTTCGATAAAGAGACTGGCTGCAAGAAATACCTGCTATCCGCCTGCAGATCCTTGCGTTATAATTAAGTGAAACTAGGCCTTTTTTGCCAGACGGAGAGATTGCCATGCCCCCTGAACTTTTGCCTTATATTACACTGCTGCTGCTCGGAGGCGGATTGAGCAGTTTTTTAGGGATCTATGCGCTCGTGAAGATCCGCCGGGCTGCGGGCGCCCGTCATTTTATTGCAGCTTCATTCCTGGCTGCGGTTTTCACCTTTGCCTATGCCGCGGAACTGTCGAGTGATACGCTGCGGGAAATCCGTTTTTGGGCGGCTGTCGAATACCTCGCCTTGCCGTTCATTCCGCTTTTTGTGCTGTTTCTGTGCATCGAGTATACAGGGAAGAAAGTCCCGTGGCGCTGGCTGCCGCTGCTGGCGGCGGCACCCGTCATGACGCTCGTCCTGAACTGGACGAATCCGCTCCATCACCTTTATTACACGTCGGTCACATTGCGCGAGGACTCGCCTTTTCCTATAGCGGATTTCGAGCCGGGCCCTTGGCTCTACGTAAATTATCTCTACGTCTATACTTGCCTGGCAGCGGCCGCAGCTGTGCTCCTGCGCCAGTTCCGGAAAATGCAGCGCCCCTTCCGTCTCCAGGCGCTTACAATGATTTCCGGCATTTCGATCCCCCTTGTGTCGAGCCTGTTCTACCTGACGGGCAGCAGCCCATACGGCATCGACCTCGGAGCGGTCTCCCTCAGTCTCACGTTTTTATTCATCGGGGCGGCGCTGTTCTCTTTTCAGATGTTCGACGTCGTGCCCATCGCGCGGGACAGCGTATTTGAGAGCATGGCGGATGGCGTGCTCGTGATCAGCGAAGGACAGCTCGTTGTGGATTTCAACCCGGCTGCCGCAAAGGTTCTGCCGGAACTTGAAATCGGGAAGAAGGTGGAGGAGGTCCTTTCCGCCGATCATCCGCTTGCCGTCATTCTGGATGGCGGGCAAGATGGCGACTTCTCCATCACGAAAAACGGCGCTGAGCGGAATTTCAATGCCCGCCTGTCGGCTGTCAGAAATAAATACAGCCGGCAGATCGGCCGCATCGTGACGCTTGTGGATGTAACCGAGCGGGTGAGAATCCAAGAAAAGATGACGCAGCTTGCAAGCATCGACGGGCTGACGCAAGTGCTGAACCGGACTTTCTTCATCCAGGAAACCGGGCGGGCACTCGGTCATAGCCGCAGAGCGGTGCTTATCCTGTTCGACCTCGATTATTTCAAAAACATCAATGACACTTACGGCCATGCCGCAGGGGACCAAGTGCTGATCCAGACCATGGAGACTGTAAAGGCTTGCCTCGGGCCGGATGACCTCCTCGGCCGGTACGGCGGCGAGGAATTCATCATCCTCCTCCCGGATGCCACGCTGGAAAAAGGGTTTGCCCGCGCGGAAAAGATCCGGCTGGAGATCGAAAGGCAAAGCATACAGGCGGAGGGGCAGGAGATCCGGGTCACTTCGAGCTTCGGCGTCGCGGCGGCCGACTGGACAGACGGGAAGGCGCCGGATGCACTCGAATTGATGAGGCAGGCGGATAAAGTGCTTTACGAAGCGAAAGAGAACGGGCGGAACTGCGTCTATGTGTTCGGCACCGGCAGCGACTTCCTCAGGTTATGCTGAAGGCGGGATCGGCTGCTGCTGTTAACTTTCCCGGAGCCGGGCCGATATAACAGCTAAACAGCCGAAACAAGGCTGGATGATTATTGCGGGCAAATGCCAAAGACGGGTGAAAAAATGGAATCATTGACACAATCGGAATCCTTATTCGATATCTACAAGTCGCTTTTTGACTTTAATCCGGACGCCTGCTATGCCATCGACCTGGATGGCCGGTTCCGGCTCTTTAATGAAGCGGCTTCCCGCATCACCGGCCTCTCGCAGGAAGAGGCTGTCGGGTCGCCATTCTCTTCACTGATCCCGAAAGATCAGCTGCCCGGGACGGTATCGTTTTTCCAGCGTGTCCTCCAGGGGGAAAGAGGACAGTTCGACACCGCCATCCGAGGCAAGGACGGCAGCCGGTTGACGCTGTCCCTGACCGCAGTTCCTGTGTACGCGGACGGGGAAGTCTGCGGTGTTGTCGGAACGGCGAGAGATGTCACGGAAAAAAACAGGATCACCCTGCTGCTGAATGAGCAGAACCGGGTCCTGGAAATGATTGCGAACAGCCACCCTCTCCAGGAAGTGCTCGAGCAGATCCTCCAGATCGTGGAGCAGGTATCGGATCAGAACATCTGCTCCATCATGCTGGCTGACGAAGATCATGAATCCCTCTGGATGGCGGGATCCCGGAACTTGCCGGAAGCCTACAGTTCCCTGATCGACGGGATCGCCATCGGCCGGAACATCGGGTCCTGCAGCACGGCGGCCCATGATAAACGGGTAGTGGTCGCTTCGGATATCGCCAAGGACAGCCAGTGGCCGGTGTACCGGGAACAGGCACTTGAATGCGGTCTCCGGGCCTGCTGGTCGGCGCCGATCCTCGACAGCGGCGGAGACGTGCTGGGCGTGTTCGCCATCTACCACAGCAGGCCCCACGTCCCGACGGAAACGGATATGCACGTCATCGAGAAGACGGCCCATCTGGCCAGCCTGGCGATCCGGCATTACCGGGCGGAAGAGCACATCAAATTCATGGCGTTCTATGATCCGCTGACAGGCTTGCCGAATAAGCGCCTGTTCAGTCAGCGCGTCGCTGAAGCGGTCGGCAGATGCCGGACGAAAGAGAACGACACATTGGCCGTCCTCTATATCGATCTGGACCGGTTCAAGCTGATCAACGATACACTCGGGCACAGTGCGGGGGACAGTCTGCTGCAGCAGGTGGCCAAGCGCGTGGCCGGCTGCATCCGGAAAACGGACATCGCCTCCCGGCACAGCGGGGACGAATTCACAGTGCTTCTGGAACATACATCGAAAGAAGCGGCCGGACTGGTGGCCAAACGGATCCTCACTGAACTGGCGAATCCGTTCGACGTGGAGGATAACGAAATTTTCATCACGCCGAGTATCGGGATCAGCATGTATCCGCCGGATGGCGAAACCCCCGAAGATCTTTTGCGGAAAGCGGATATGGCGATGTACCAGGTCAAGAAAGAAGGGAAGAACTCCTTCCATTTCTATGATGAAACGCTCAGCAGCCGGACGTTTGACCGGCTTCAAATAGAGAACGAGCTGCGCAAAGCAATCGGGGCGGACCAGTTCTCGCTGGTGTTCCAGCCGATTGTGGATCTGACAACCGGAAAACTGGCCGGCGCCGAAGCGCTGCTGCGGTGGGAGCACCCTGAGATGGGGAACATTCCGCCGGACCGGTTCATTCCGGTGGCCGAAGAGACGGGCCTGATCATTCCGATCGGGGAATGGGTGCTCCAGACGGCATGCCGGGAATTGAGGGAATGGCAGAAAGCCGGAGCTGAAACGTTCACGATCGCAGTCAACCTTTCCCTCCGGCAGTTCTATCAGCCGGATCTGACGGAAATGATCGGACGAATTTTGGAAGAAGCAGGAATTTCACCTGAAAAATTGACAATCGAAATCACCGAGAGCATGACGATGAATGTCAAAAAAGCGACATCCATCCTGTACCGGCTGAAACATTCGGGCGTGAAGATCTCCGTGGATGATTTCGGGACCGGCTACAGTTCCCTCAGTTACCTGAAAGAATTTCCGATCGATTACTTGAAGATCGACCGCTCGTTCATCCGGGACATCGCCTTGTCGAACGGGAACAAAAATATTGCGGCCACCATCATCACGATGGCTCACAACCTCGGCATGAAAGTGATTGCGGAAGGCGTGGAAACGAGCGAGCAGCTGAGTTTCCTAAAACAGCAGAACAGTGACGAAGCGCAAGGGTACCTGTTCAGCAAGCCGCTCACCGGCCTTGAATTCAACATGCTCCTCGGGAATGGGCAGCAGGAAGCGAACTGAAGAGAAGGCTGTGCCGGCTCTGAAACTGTCCGGCAGGACCGCATGAAAAAAGCAGCATCCGCCTGCCAGAGGTGGATGCTGCTTTTCTACATGAATCTCTATTGGTGTCAGCTGAAAATGAAGCCGGCTCCGAGGAACAGCACAGCGGCGATCGAGGCGGCCGTCAGCGCGTATGGAAGCTGGGTGTTGATGTGGTCCATATGCTGACAGTCTGCACCGACCGACGACATGACACTGGTGTCGGAAATCGGTGAAGTGTGGTCACCGAACGTTCCGCCTGAAAGGACCGCCGCGGCGGCAAGAATCGGGTCGCCTCCCGTCGCCAGAGTCAGCGAGATGGCGATCGGCATCATAATGGCCCATGTTCCCCAAGATGTTCCCATCGAGAAGGAAACGAACGCTGAAATGATGAACACCGATACCGGAATGATGCCGGCAGGAATGACATCGCCCGCGACTTCGGCAAGGTAACCGGCGGCACCGGTCCCTTCAGGTGCCGGCGCGCGCATGATATCCCCGAGCGTGACCGCGAGGATGATGATGATTCCGCCAAGGATAACACTTTTGCTTCCTTCGAATAACTCATCCAAAAATTCTTTCGGCCTCATCAGCTTGCTGGAGACATACTTGATGAACGCGACCGCGATACCGATCGAAAAGCTGAGGATCAGCATTTGATTGCCGCCGAATGGAATGGTCGGCACATCCGCAAAATTGACGATCGTATAATTCCATAGGCCGAGAATGACGAGCAGTCCGACAGAGACAGCCAAAGGCACGACCATGTCCGACGCCTTGCCGTCCCGGATAACTTCCGCTCCGTCCTGGTCCGTATCCGAATAGGCATCCTCCGGGTCTCCGTCGAGGTCATCCGGCTCATATCCTTCACGAGCCCGCAGCTCCGCTTTCCGCATCGGTCCGTAATCTTTGATGACACCGGATGCAAGCAAGTAAACAAACACAATGATGAGCAGGTTATAGAAGTTGAATGGGATCGTCTGGGCGAGCCCGACAATCGGATCTTCGACGGATGGAATGTTGTCCACCATAAGCGCTCCCATAAATGCGACCCAGCCCGATATCGGAACGAGTACGTTGATCGGCGCTGAAGTCGAATCCAGGAAAAACGCCAGTTTTTCACGCGAAATTTTCATCCGGTCATAAATCGGCCGGAAGACGGTACCGGTCGCGAGCGAGCTGAAGTAGGCGCTTGTGAACAGCGCACTTCCCATGACCGCCGTTGAAACTTGTGCTCCATTCTTCGATTTCACTTTGTCGGCGAGCCACTTTCCGAAAGCGAAAGCGCCGCCGGAGCGGTTTAGCACGGCAATGAAGGCGCCGAGCAGCAGGACGACGATGACGATTTCCGCCCGTCCCGGACTGCTGACGAGCCCCATGCCGTAAATGCCCGCTTCCTCATCGGCCGGATGTCCCGCAATCGCGCCGAAAAGGTTCGTGATTGAAAATAATATGGCATGGAAAAATCCGTTTTCAGCCGTGTCGATGATGATGGTGCCCACCAGGATACCCAGCAGCAAGGACGGGATGACCCGCTTGGACCAGATGGCGAGTGTAAGCGCCAGGATGGAAGGCAGCAGTGAGATAATACCGAAGTGCTCCATCGGTTTTCCTCCTTTTTTCTGTTTTGGTCTCTTTGCATAACCCCTACCCTATCCGATACCCGAAAGGGAAGTCAAGAAATCTGTTAATATTCAAACTAAATTGTCAATATTGCAAGAGAAGGCAGGAAAAAATGGAAAATTACGGTCTGAAGCTGAAAGTCCGCAGCTTATCACGCAAATTATGTCACCCCGCTTCAATTCTTCGGAAAGAAAAAGGGCAAAAGGTTTTTACAAACCATTCTTTTGGGGTATCATTAATTAGGCATATTTTCCTGTTAAGAGTTCAACTGTAGGGAGAGAGTACCATGACGGAAGAATCGTTATTAAAATTGCGTCAGTCGGTGACAAGATTAAGAGCTGAGGGGAAGTACAAAGAAGCGATCGAAAGAAGCTACGAGCTGCTGGAGCTCGGCATGGCGGCGAATGACCACAAATCCATTCTGGTCGCTCACCTGAACAGCGCCGCTTCCTACTACTATATCGGGGAAGCCGAAGAGGCGTTCCGGAACATAGAAGCGTACCGCGAAATCTGCATCCGCTACGGAACGGAAGAGGACTATCTGCAGCTGTATAATATCCTGTTTCTGCTCCATGAATACAACAAAAATTACGACAAGGCGGAAGAATCATTGCACAAAAGCATTGAAATCGGCCGCCAGCTGAAGAAGTATAATATTCTGAGCAACAGTTACAGCAACTTTGCTCATCTTCTCATGGGGAAAGGGGAGTTCGAACAGGCGCTCGAGATGGGGAAACGCGGACTCCGGGCGGCTCAGCGGCACGAGCCGGCGAGCCGGATTCTGGAGTACCGGGTGAAGCTGAATATTACCCGGGCGTACATCGAACTCGGCCAGTTCCATAAATCCTGGCCGCATATCGAAGAAATGACTTCCGATCCGCTGCTGGATTCATTCGACCGGGAGAAAGCGCAGTCGCGCGATCTGCTCGGGCTGTGGTATGCGCGCCAGGATAAGCATGCGGAAGCTCTCGCCGCCTATACGGAAGCGAAAGAGATCGTGGAGAGCTACGGCGACGATTACATGCTGAAATCCATCCAGGAGGCGCGCATCAGCCTTTGTGAAGCGCTGGGTGACATCACCCTGGCTTACAGCGTGCAGAAAGAATACATCCGCCTCCTCAATGAAATCAGCCGGCGGGAGCTGTCGCTCGTAGCGATGAAACTGCAATTGAAGCACAGCATCGAGGAGATCGAACGGCAGGCGAATACGGATCATCTGACAGGTCTGTACAACCGCAGTTACCTGGAAGTGACGGCGGACCGATGGCTGGCGGAAGCGGCGGAAAAAGGCTGGAGTGTCGTTTGTATCGCGTTCGACATCGATAACTTCAAACAGATCAATGACGACTACGGCCATTTATTCGGGGACGAGGCAATCCGCCAGGTCAGTGAAGCATGTGCCGGTGCCTTCCGCAAACAGGACTTGATCGGACGCTACGGCGGAGATGAATTCGTTGTCGTCCTGCAGGATATGCCTTTTGAAGCGGGTCTCCAGAAGGCGCAGCAGCTGGCGGAGACGCTTCAGCATCTCCGGGTCGAACGGGCGGGAAGCGCGGCGTCCGTAACCGCCAGCATCGGGGTCGCGGATAATGACGGCGGGCGGATCCGGACATTCAATGAACTGTTCCACAATGCGGACATGGCCCTTTACCAGGCGAAAGGGGACGGAAAAAACCGGGTGGTGGCAAGCGGCTGAACAGGGGAGGGGAAGCGGGATCCGTACCCTGTCCGATCCAGCGCCATCCGCGGGCTTTACATGATTCATGCAATGGGTTAAACTGTTGGCAGCGAATAATCCCGAAACATGTATCAAACTTGGAACGGTAAAATATCACAGACCATTAGCGCTGCTGATAAAGCCGAAAAAGAGTCTTTCACCAGACTCTTTTTCGGCTTTTTTCGTGTTTTGTGAATAAAGAAGGGAGCACCATACGATGGCCTATTTCGTTGACCATGACCAGAAGAAAATCCATTGGAAAAGCTTTGCGGGGGACCGCTGCGGCTTCATCGGCACGCCTGCGGAACAGCGTGAATTCACCGATTCCTCTGCGTATGTTGAAGAACTTATGCAGGAAAGATCCTACCGGCGCTGTCCATATTGCAAATCCATGCAGGTCCCGACATAACCGGACGGCTTCATCAATTCTGCGTTTCCAGCATGATCACCATGTAGCCGGTATCCCCCGAAAAATCCCAATCGACGAACACTTCCCGGATAGGATGGTGCAGCACCGTTTCCATGTCCACCAGCTCAAGCGATCTCCGTTCGAGTGGCCGTTTCGCGATTTTCAGCGGTTCTGTGAAGCCATTAGCGATCAGTTCCTTTTCGATCTCCACGAGGATCTTCTCGCGCACGACCAGGACAGTCCGCTCATTCAGCCAGTAGACCGCCGTGCTGCCGGGCCGTTTCTCGACTTTCATGCTGGCCCTGTTGATGGTTTTGATGACCTCCTCGTGACTGACCCCTTCCGGCCATGCAAGTGTTTCCTGTGCGGTTTCCTCATCAAGTATGCAAAGGATCATGCCGGTTTCGGCTTCCAGGTTCCAGTCCGCGAACACATCTGTTACATCCAGCCCGGCCAGTTTCCACAGGTTGAGTTTAATCTGCGGGCGCAGTTCATCCATCAGCAGATCCCGGAGTTCCAGGAGACGTTTCGATTCCTGCTGTTTCAGCAAAATCCGTTCCATGGGGGACAGGAAGTCTCGCAGATGGATGAAGGCAAAAGGCGGTTTGATCAGAACATGTACAGAAGCGGGACCCTTACCGAAATGGTCGCGAAGTAAAGACGAAACATAACGGCCGACATCAGCGGCTTTTTTTTGGTTTGATTCCATAAAACCATCTCCTTGGATACAGTGCGCCATAAGCACTTCGAAAATTTTTTTCGGACGGCTGGAACGAAAGATTCCCTGTTCCATCATAACACTCCAGGGTGCCCGGCGAATCACAGGACTTCCATTGACGGCGGAAAATGAAAGATTTATACTGGCAGAGAAGAGGACAGCAAACACTAAAAAGAACGTTTACCGAAACAGAACCGGGAAACGTCTTTATTTTTCTTTTCAACTAAAACGTTTTCGGGATTTTCGTGAAAACGTTTTCAAATTTTTTTATCCGAAAACTAAAACGTTTTCGGAAAGGAGGGAAGCCGGTATGATGGATTACGGGCAGGGCAGCGGCCCATTAAAAAACTGGATTGTGGCAGAAAAAGGTTTTTCAACCGCCCATTTAGGGAAAAGTGAGGCGATACTGTCGCTTGGCAACGGGTATCTGGGACTGCGTTCTGCCACGGAAGAACCTTATCTCGGTGAAAAGCGCAATTTGTTCGTGAACGGAACGTTCAATCAGGCGGCTCCGAATGAAGTGACGGAACTTCCGAATATGGCGGATGTCACGCGGATCGATATCCGGGTGGATGGCGGGCGCTTCAGTCTGGAACTCGGCGGGACGGAGACTTACATACGGCAGCTGAACCTGAAGACGGCCGAATTGCAGCGGACCGTCGACTGGACATCACCGGGAGGCAAGAAATTCCGGTTCCGCTTCCGCCGTTTCGTTTCGCTCCAGAGCCTCCATCTCATCGGCATGAAGTGGGAGGCGGAAAGCCTTACCCATCCGGCGGAAGTGGCGTTCGATTCGGGTATCGACGCCCAGCAGAGCAATTCCGGCGCCCAGCATTTCCTCGAAGGGGAGCGGCGCGTCTTCGGGGATAGCATGCTCCAGCTTGTCCAGCGGACTGGGCAGTCAGGGGTCGATGCGGTGATCAGTACGGTCCATCGCCTTTCACTGAATGGACAGCCTGTCGGCGCAGCTCCTTCCAAGAACATGGCGCGCCGCAAAGTATGGCTGTCGTTCAGCGTGCAGCTCCAGCCGGGTGATAAGCTGGAGGCGGAAAAGCTGAGCACGGTCCATACGAGCCGGGACAGCGAGTGGACCGGCAAACCTTACAGCCTGGAAAAACTGCAGGAACGGTCGGTCCGTGAACTGGAGGAACACGCAGCGGCTGGATATGAGACGCTTTTCAGCCGGCATGCGGAAACGTGGAAAAAAGAAGTGTGGGACAAGAAGGCGGTCGTTGCGGACAGCGACGATCCGTTCGACCAGTTGGCGCTCCGCTTCTCGCTGTACCACCTGACCGTGATGGCGCCTGCGCATGATGACCGGATGGGCATCGGGGCGAAAGCGCTGAGCGGAGAAGGCTACAAGGGCCATTCGTTTTGGGACACGGAAATTTTCATCCTGCCGCATTTCCTCTATGCCGATCCTGGAACAGCGAAATCCCTCCTGATGTACCGCTTCCGCGGTTTGGAGGGAGCGCGGAAGAAAGCAAAAGCGAACGGCTTCCGGGGCGCGATGTACCCGTGGGAGATGGCCTGGCCGTCCGACGGGGAAGTGACGCCGGAGTGGGGTGACATCGACATCGTCACCGGCACCCGTCAAAAAATCCTTTCGGGACTGCTCGAACAGCACATTTCAGCCGACGTCGCATTCGCTGTGTGGCAGTACGTGAACACGACAGGCGACCGGGAGTTTTTGGAACACTGCGGTTACGAGATGGTTTTCGAAACGGCCGATTTCTGGGCGAGCCGCCTGGAGTGGGACAGCGGGCGCTGCGAGTACGTGATTACAGACGTCATCGGTCCCGACGAGTACAAGGAGCATGTCGACAACAATGCCTATACGAACTGGCTTGCGTATTTTAATTTGACCCTTGCCGTGAAGTGGGCAGAAGAGCTGGCGGCGGATGCATCGGCGCAGTTCGGCGGACTGCCGGCACGGATTGCGGAATGGCGGGAAAAAGCGGAAAAGCTTTATCTGCCTGGCCCGCGCCAAGACGATTCGGTGATCCCGCAGGACGATACGTACTTGCAATTGCCGGAAATCGACCTCTCGAAGTACAAGGAACAGGCGAAAGTCCGGACGATTTACCGCGATTACAATGCGGAGCAGATCAACGGATTCCAAGTGACGAAACAGGCGGACACGATGCTTCTGTTCGATCTGCTCGGACAGACGTTCCTGCATGACGACCCGCGTCTGTCGGAAGCGGCCAAGCGGGCCAACTTCGCTTATTACGAGCCGCGGACGCTCCACGACTCCTCGCTCAGCCTGGCGACGTATGCGATTGCGGCGAATGATATCGGCAATACGGCACTCGCTTATTCACTGTTCAAAAAAGCGTGCGGCATCGACCTCGGTCCGGCGATGGATACGTCCGATGAAGGCATCCACGCCGCGGCGATCGGCGGCATTTGGAAGACAGCGGTGTCCGGCTTCGGCGGCGTCCGTCAGAAGGACGGCATCCTGGAGATCAGCCCGCGTCTTCCGGCGGCCTGGCACGCATTGAAATTCCCGCTCCTGTGGCGCGGAAGACGGCTGACGGTCGAAGCAACAAAAGACCGTCTGTCCGTCAGCGTACAGGACGGCGGCCGGATCGAGTTCGAATCGCACGGCAGGAAGTACGGAGCGGAAGGCCGGATCGAGCTTCCCCTCGGCCGGAATTTAACTGTCAACCGGTAGCTGTAAGGCGGCTCTGCCGCTTTATTGACTATAGTATCTATCAAATCAAAGGGGGCAACACACATGATATTCAATAAGAGACTTGTTGCAGGTTTAGCGGCCGCCGCGCTGCTTCCGGCACTCGCTGCGTGCGGCGACGAACCGGCGGAAGAAGTGGCCGAAGAAGTGGAAGGTGAAGTGGAAGAGATTTCGATCTTCCAGAGCAAGGTGGAAATTTCGACCAGCTGGAAGCTGCGGCCGAAGCGTATGAGGAAGAGACAGGCATTGCCGTGGAAGTCATCGGGACGACGGGTGACGATTATTTTCAGCAGCTGCAGATCCGTCTGAGCAACGGCACTGGCCCATCGATCTTCAGTCTCCAGAATACTTCGGAGGCGGAGCGGCTGGAGTCGTACGTGTACGATCTGAGCGGTGAGGCGTTCACGGAAAACATCGCACCGAACATGGCCCTGATGCTGGACGACAAACTGGTCGGCATCCCGTACGGTGTTGAAGGATTCGGTCTCGTCTACAATGAAGAGCTCGTCAACCCTGAAGACATCACAGATTACGAGTCATTCGTCAGCACAATCGAGGAACTGGAAGCTGAAGGGATCACTGGCCTGAGCCTGTCGCAGGAAGCCTACTTCCTGATCGGGCACATTCTCAACTATCCGTTCTCTCTACAGGAAGATCCTGTCGAATTCATTGAACAGCTGAATGCCGGTGAAGTCAGCCTGGCGGAAACGGAGGAATTCCAGGAATTCGCTGATTTCCTTGAAGCGATCCGCGCGCAGGAAGTGAATCCGCTCGAAGTGACCTATGACACGCAAGTCGGTGATTTCGCAGCAGGCAACACAGCGATGATTCACCAAGGTAACTGGGTGGCGCCGATGCTTGAAGATTTCGGCGTGGACTTTGAAGTCGGTCTCGCACCGTTCCCGCTTGAAGGCAATGATAAAATTGCAGTCGGCGTCGGTTCGAACTGGGCTGTGAATGCCAATAAAGAACCGGAAGAGATTGCAGCATCCATCGCTTTCCTCGAATGGCTCCATACGAGTGAGGAAGGAAAACGCATCATCGTGGAAGAGTTCGGCTTTATCCCGGCGATGACGAACATCGAAGCGGAAGGACTCGATCCAATTTCGCAGGCGGTGCTGGAAGCGTCGAACAGCGGAGAAACGATCATGTGGTCACACAATTACTTCCCGGCAGGAATCATTCCGAACGATTTGGCACCTGCTGCACAGGAGTTCTTCATCTCTGAAGACATGACAGGGGAAGAATTCCTCGAGAACCTGGATGCCGCATGGGATAACGCAACAGCAGAATAACCTTGCCGGCCGGACAGGCAGATGAAAAGAATGGTACATCTAAGGACACGCCTAAATGGCGTGTCCTGCATTTTCAAGGGCCGCTTCGGCCAATTTTCACAACGGGAAAGAAGGGATGGACGTGGCAAATAAAAGCAAACTGGGCTGGTACCTGCTCTTTACCGTACCGCTGCTCATAATCTTCACCATTGTGGTCATCATCCCGTTTCTGATCGGGATTTATTACGCGTTTTTTGACTGGGACGGCATCGCGGCCAACCCGATGGAATTCGTGGGACTGGATAACTTCGTGACGCTGCTGCAGGATGACCGGTTCCTCCAGTCCGCATGGCTCACCGTGCTGTTCACATTGCTGTCGGTGATCACCGTCAACGTGGTCGGCCTCGCGTTCGCGCTGCTTGTCACATCGAAACTGCGGACAGCGAACCTGACGCGGACGATGCTGTTCATGCCGTATTTGATCGGCGGGCTGATCCTCGGGTACATCTGGCAATTCGTATTCCTCGATGTGTTTGCTTTCTTCGGTGAAGTGACGGGGCTGGATGCGGTTTTCTTCAACTGGCTGCTTGATGAGCAGTTCGCGCTGTTCGCGCTCGTGACAGTATTCACCTGGCAGATGGCCGGCTACGTCATGATCGTCTACATTGCAGGCATCCAGGGCATTCCGGGTGAAGTCATCGAAGCATCGAAAATCGACGGCGCCAGCAGCTGGCAGCGGCTGACACGCGTAACGTTCCCGCTCCTGATGCCGGCATTCACGATCAGCCTGTTCCTGACGCTGTCATACGGCTTCAAGATCTATGACGTCAACCTCTCGCTCACAGGCGGCGGCCCGGCGAATGCAACCGAGCTGTTCGCCATGAACATTTACAATGAGATTTTCGGCTACGGCAATTACGGCTACGGCCAGGCGAAAGCGATTGTCTTCTTCATCATCATCGCGGCGATCACGCTGACGCAAGTGTATATCACGAAAAAACGGGAGGTTGAGATGTAATGCGGAAAGCGAGCCGCTTATCGAAAGAGATTTTGCTGGTCCTGATGGCATTGCTCTTTTTGTCTCCTGTTTACATCATTTTTGTGAACTCCTTCAAAACAAGGAAGGAACTGTATGAGAATACACTGGCCCTTCCGGAAGACTTCAATTTCCGGTTTTATACGGAAGCGATGGAACAGATGGATTTTTTTAACGCGTTCATCAATTCGATGATCGTGACGGTCGTCTCCGTCGCCTTCATCGTCATCCTGTCATCCATGACGGCGTGGATGCTGGCCAGAACGGGCGGGAAGGTGAGCACGATCATTTTCATGACCCTCATCGCGACAATGCTCATTCCGTTCCAGACGATCATGATGCCGCTCATGCAGCTGGTCACCAATATCACTCAGAACCTCGGCATCCCGCTCTACAATACGCTCGGCGGCCTCATCTTCATGAACATCGGGTTCAATGCGGCGCTGTCCGTGTTTCTGTACCACGGCTTCGTGAAGTCCATCCCGCTGTCGCTGGAAGAAGCGGCGACGATTGACGGGGCTTCGAAGTTCGGTGTGTTTTGGCGGATCATCTTCCCGATTTTGACACCGATCACCGCGACGGTCATGATCCTGAACGTCATCCTGATCTGGAACGACTTCCTTCTGCCGTCACTGACGCTGATCGATAAGGAACTGCGGACGATCCCGCTGTCGGTGTTTTATTTCTTCGGCGAGTTCACCATCGAATGGAACCTTGCCATGGCGGGCCTGACACTGACCATCATCCCGGTCGTGATTTTCTACATCATCGCACAGAAGTACATCATCAAAGGCATCGGGGAAGGCGCCGTCAAATAAGCGGAACCGGCCTGGGAGGAGAGAACTGTTATGAAGGACCTGAAAGGCATCACCGGCGTCCTGTATGCATTCAGTGAATGGGTGATGCGGCTGTCGGCGGTCAATCTCATGTGGTTTTTGCTGAGCCTGCCGCTGTTCGCGGTGCTTTTGCTCCCTGACATCAGCACAGCGGCCGGTGTCGTGCTGTTCGGCATCGGCCTGCTGCTGTTCGTGCCGCTGCTGTTCTTCCCGGCGACGGCCGCCGCCTTCAGCGCGGCCCGCGACTGGGTGATGGACGAGCCGCAGCCTTCCGTGGTGCGCGCATACTTGAACTATTTGAAAACCGATTACATGGACAACCTGAAGGCGGGCGCCGTGTTTGCTGTCCTGTGGCTCGCCTGGTATTCCGGATTCTTGACAGCAGGGCCTGCAGACACCATCATAGGCATGGTGCATCTCATCGCCGGTGCCGGCCTGTTCGTCTATACGGCCGTTTTTCTGGCGGTCAGTGCCCATTACCGGATGAATCTCAAGGAGCGGCTGATGAATGCATTTTTCATTTCAGCCGGAAGCCCGCTGCTCGGTCTGTTCCTCATCGCCGTCAGCGGGCTCATCGTGTGGGTCAGCATCACGCAGCTGGTCGTGCTGCTGCCGTTTTTTACTTGCTCACTCAGTGCGTTCCTGTCCTTTGCGGCTTTTTACCGATACACACAGCGGATTGAACAGAAAGCGAAAGACCGGCAGAACGGCGAAGGAGGCCATGCGGCGTGACGACGATCAAAGATGTGGCCAAGCAGGCCGGTGTTTCCGTCAGCGTCGTCTCCAAGACGTTCAACAATTACGCCGATGTGAAAGAAGCGACACGCCAGAAAATATTTGCGGTCGCCAAAGAACTGGGGTACACACCGAACATCGTGGCGAAGAACCTGTCATCGAAAAAGCAGATGACGGTCGGGCTCATCTCTTCGGGCGTGCTGAACAACAACGACAAAGACAACAACGCGTTTGATATTTTCAAAGGCGTCTATACAGCGGTATCCGTCAGCGATTACGAGCTGTCGATCTACCTGATCGATACGGAAGAGCAGCAGGAAAAAAGCTATGCGCAGTACTGCCGCGAGCGGAACATCGGCGGAGCGATCCTGCAGGGCATCCGGACGGATGATCCGTACTATAAAGAGCTGATCGATACGAATATCCCGTGTGTGGTGCTCGATATCATGCGCGAGACGGAGAATGGCCTGATCGGCAGTGTCTCGATCGACAACGCGAAGGCGGCGGAGGACATCACGTCGCACCTGCTCGCCTGCAACCACCGGGACATCGTGATCATGGCGGGGACCGCCGAAACGTATGTCAATAAAGAACGGCTCCGCGGGGCGCGGAAAGCCTTGTCGGAAGCCGGCATACCGCCTGAAGCGGTCCAGGTGCTCGACGGGGAATTCTCTGAAGAGAAGGCGTACGAACTGGCCAAGCGGCACTTGCTGACGCACCGGCCGACCGCGTTCATCTGCTTCAGCGATCTCATGGCGTTCGGCGTCATGCGGGCGGCGGAGGAAGCCGGACTTAAAATACCGGATGACATGTCCGTCACCGGCTTCGATGATCTCGTGATCAGCCGCTACACACAGCCGCGGCTCACCACGATCCGGCAGGATTTCACGGAAATCGGCCGGACGGCGGCGCAGCTGCTTCTCGATCTCATCACCCAAAAAGAGGAGCGGCATCACATCACGGTGGGCCACCAGCTCATGGCACGCGGGACCGTGCGGACAATCGACCGGATGAACGGATGAAAGGAAGGGACGATACAATGGCACAGCAGCCAGAAGCAATCATTTACGATCTTGACGGAGTGATCACCGATACGGCGGAATTCCATTTTCTTGCCTGGAAAAAACTCGCGGACGAACTCGGCGCGCCGATCGACCGGCAGTTCAACGAACAGCTGAAGGGGGTCGGGCGGATGGATTCGCTCGAGCTGATCCTGAAACGCAATCCCGGGCTGAAAGGGATGCCGCAGGAAGAGAAGGAGCAGCGGGCTGCTGAAAAGAACGGGTATTACCTGGACCTCATTTCACAGCTCACGCCGTCGGATATCCTGCCGGGCATCGAAGAGCTGCTGAAGGCCAACCGGGCGTCCGGTGTGAAAATCGCACTCGGCTCTGCCAGCAAAAACGCCGCGTTCGTGCTCGATAAACTCGGACTCACCCACTATTTCGATTACATCGTCGATGCGGCGAAAGTGAAGAACGGCAAACCGCACCCGGAGACGTTCACGACAGCGGCGGACGCGCTCGGCGTCCCGTACGCAGCCTGCATCGGCATCGAAGACTCGGCGGCCGGCGTGGAAGCGATCAACGGCGCGGGCATGTTCTCGGTCGGTGTCGGGCCGGCGGAGCATCTGCCGCACGCCGACTGGCGCGTGGACAATACGGAACAGCTTGAATTCACTGAAATACTGAAGCAATACAGCGCAAAGGGGGAATGAGGACACCATGGCATGGAAAGTGATCAAATCCGAGAAGGATTTAAAGAACCTGCTGCTGAATGAAAGCCTCCTTTCACTCGGCAACGGCTACCTTGGTGTGCGCGGCAATTTCGAAGAGGGCTACACGGAAGACGCGAAAACCATTCGCGGCACATACCTCAACGCCTTCCACGATGAAACGGAAATCAAATACGGCGAACGGCTGCACGGCTTCCCGCTCACGCAGCAGAAAGTGCTGAATGTCATCGACGGCCAGTCGGTCGATATCTACATCGGTGACGAGCGGTTCTCCCTGTTCGAAGGGGAAGTGCTCGAGTTCGAGCGAAGCCTGCATATGGACCGGGGGTTCGCGGAACGGTTCATCCGCTGGCGGTCACCGGAAGGCCTGGAGACGAAGCTGCACTTCAGACGCCTTGTTTCATTCACCGTCAAGGAACTGTTCGCCATCAACATCCGTGTCGAACCGGTCAACCACAGCGAACCGGTGACGTTCGTCTCGACCGTGGACGGCGATGTATCGAATTACGTCGACGTCAACGATCCGCGGCTTGCGTCCGGCCATTCGAAGCGGCTCAACGTGACGGATGTCCGCCATGAGCACGGCCTGAGCATCGTCCGGGACATGGCGATGATCACGAATCTGGAAGTGGCCTGTGTGACCGCGACCGCGGTCGAAGCCGGCGCTTATATCTTCGCTTCCCACTCAACGGATACATCCGTCCAGGAAACATACGAATGCGAAGGCGGCGAAGCGGTGACATTCACGAAATTCAACGCCTATACGGACACGCTGCGCCACGGCAACGCGCTCGTGGAGACGGGGATCGCCATCCAGAATTTGCAGCGGGACACGAAATTCAACGACCTGCTCCGGGCGCAGCGGGAATACCTCGACCACTTCTGGAGCGTCTCGGATGTCGAAATCGACGGCGATGCGGAACTGCAGGAAGGCATCCGTTTCAGCCTGTACCAGCTGCTTCAGTCGGTCGGGAAAGACCCGTTCAGCAACATCTCGGCGAAAGGGCTGTCGGGCGAAGGATACGAAGGGCATTACTTCTGGGATACAGAAATCTATATGCTGCCGGTGTTCCTCATGACGCAGCCGGCGATCGCGAAAAACCTGCTCCTGCACCGGTACTCCATTCTGGAGAACGCCAAAATGCGCGCGCGGGTGATGGGGCACGAGAAAGGCGCACTGTTCCCGTGGCGGACCATCACGGGACCTGAAAGTTCCGCGTATTTCCCGGCCGGCACGGCGCAGTACCACATCTCGGCGGACATCGCCTACAGCTACATCCAATACTACCTCGTGACGAAGGACGAAGAGCTCCTGCGGAACGAAATGGCGGAAGTCCTGTTCGAGACGGCGCGTCTCTGGATCGAAGTCGGCCACATGCAGGACGGCCAGTTCCGCATCGACAGCGTCACGGGGCCCGACGAATACACATGCATCGTCAACAACAACTACTACACGAACGTCATGGCGAAGCATAACCTGGCGTGGGCCGTGAAAGTATACCGGTATCTCGAAAGGGAAGACGACAAGCAGCTCCGGAAGCTCGAAAAGAAAACCAGGCTCGAAAAGCATGAAGTGACCGACTGGCAGGAAGCGGCGGAGAACATGTTCCTGCCGTATGATGAGAAGTTGAAAATCAACGAGCAGGATGACAGCTTCCTCCGGAAAAAGCGCTGGGACCTCGGCAACACGCCGAAAGAGAAATTCCCGCTTTTGCTGCACTACCACCCGCTCACACTGTACCGCTATCAAGTGCTGAAGCAGGCGGATACGGTGCTCGCGCACTTCCTGCTGGAAGATGAGGAAAGCATCGAGACGATCCGGAACTCGTACGACTACTATGAAGAACTGACGACGCACGACTCATCGCTGTCCTACTGCGTGTACGGCATCATGGCATCGAAACTCGGCTATAAGGACAAAGCCTACAGCTATTTCAAAGAAACGGCGCGGCTCGACCTCGACAACATCCATGGCAACACGAAAGACGGGCTGCACATGGCCAGCATGGGCGGCACGTGGCTGTCGATCGTCTCCGGCTTCGGCGGGCTGCGCGTCAAAGAAGACGGGCTGTCGCTCGCTCCATGGCTGCCGGAAAACTGGAACGGCCTCGGCTTCCGGCTCCGCTTCCAGGACCGGCTCATCAAAGTGCGTGTCGAACAGAACCGCATCATCTACACGCTCATCGAAGGCAAGGATCTCACCATCACCCATCACGGGCGGGAGCTCCTGCTCGAAAGCGGCCGGGAGACCGTCATCCACCGGAACGGCAGCATGCAGAAAGCACTGATCTGATAAGGGGGGCCAACAGTGAAAGTACTCGGCGTGGACATCGGCGGAACAAAAATCCGCATGGGCGTCATCGACGAAAAAGGCAACATCCTGTACGACGAGCGCGTGCCGACCGAACTCCCGCTCTACCCGTACCTTGAAGAACAGGTGCTGCGCATGCTCCGGCAGCACCCCGGAATCGAAGCGGTCGGCATCGGCACCCATGGCTTCGTCGATCCCGTGGGCGGCCGCATCATCTATGCGACCGAAACACTGCCTGGCTGGACAGGCACGCCGGTGAAAGAAAAGCTGGAGAGCGCCACCGGACTGCGCGTTGAAGTGGAAAACGACGCGGCGTGCGCCGCGCTCGTCGAAGCGAAGCTCGGGGCGGCGAAAGGCAGGGACCGCATTGCGGTCCTCACGCTCGGCACCGGCCTCGGCGGTGGCATCATCTGGGACGGGAAGATTTTGAGCGGCGGTCCCCATGGCGGCGCGGCGGAAATCGGGCACATGATCCTCTACCCGGGCGGCGCGCTGTGCACATGCGGCCGGCGCGGCTGCTTCGAACAGTACGTCTCCGGCACCGGCCTGCGCCGGCGCATCGCGGAAGCGGGGCTGGATATGACGCCGGACGAACTGTTCAGGCGATCGGAGGCGGACCCGGAAGCCCGGAAACTGGTCGAAGCGTTCACCTATGATCTGGCCGTCGTGATTTCGACCTTGCAGGCGGCATTCGATATGGAGACGGCCGTCATCGGCGGCGGCGTCTCGGACTCGGCGGAATACTGGTGGGACAGCCTCCTCAGTAAACTCGATCCGCTTTTATTGCATCCGCTCGAAGTGAAGAAAGCGCAGTTCGGCAACGATGCCGGCATCCTCGGCGCAGCCCTGCTCACAGCGGAAGAACGGAATGCCTCCTGAAAAGGGGGCGTTTTTTGTTTGCGCCTAACTTAGTGAAACAGCCGGCTCCACAGGGAGGGCCGGCTGTTATGGAGAAGCGTTACGATCAAATTAATAATCGATACTATCGGAACTGCATCGGTTATTTCCGGGGTTTTTTCTTAATATTTACAATTATGATTTAGGTGTTTCCAAATAAAAGAAATCACCCGCGAATCATTGAAAATTGCCCAGTGGAGATTGCTGCCTTTCGATGCTTATTCTCGAAACAGAGCCGTTTATTCTCGAAACGGAGTCATTTATTCTCGAAATACCATCATTTATTCTCGAAACGCCATCATTTATTCTCGAAACGCAAAAAATCACCATTTGTCAGTATCTTTATCTTTGCAGCATTACACACAAATTAAACATGGCTACTAACTATTTGACCAGTGCCCAGTAATGCTCGCCGGCAGGCAAGATCTATGCAAAAACAGCCGGCCCTCAATGCGAGGGCCGGCTGTTCCGGTCAGTATCCGGGTTTATTGAGCAGCTTGAAGATGTTGTTCTTGTAATCTTCGACCCCCGGCTGATCGAACGGGTTGATGCCGAGCTGGTAGGCGCTGTACGCGCATGAGAGCATATAGAAATACAGCAGATGGCCGACGTGGAATTCATCGAGCTTCTCCACCGTCAGGCTCATCTGCGGCACACCGCCGGACAGGTGGGCTTCCGATGTTCCGCGGTAGGCGACGTGGTTGAATTCCTGCAGCGTAATGCCCGCCATGTAGTTGAGCTCATCGCCATCCTCATCCGCCTGGAACACGGTCACGTCTTCCGCCGCTTCCTTCACGAGCAGGAACGTCTCGAACAGGTTCCGCATGCCGTCCTGGATGTACTGGCCCATGGAGTGGAGATCCGTCGTGAAGACGACGGAAGCGGGGAAGATGCCTTTGCCTTCTTTCCCTTCACTTTCCCCGAACAGCTGCTTCCACCATTCCTGAACGAATGACAGTTTCGGTTCGAACACCGCACTCACTTCATTTGTATAGCCTTCCGTGTACAGGTAATGGCGCACGGCGGCATAGCGGACCGCGGTATTGCGTTCGAAGTCGAGCTCTTTGTACGCTTCCTCCGCGTCCCGCGCGCCCGCGAGCAGCTGTTCCACGGAAAAGCCCGCTGCGGCGATCGGCAGGAGCCCGACCGCTGTGAAGACAGAGTAGCGGCCGCCGATGTCATCCGGAACGACGAAGCGCTCATAGCCGCTCTCTTTCGCCAAGTTCAGCAGCGCGCCTTTTTCCGCGTCGGTCGTCACGATGATGCGGGATGCCGCCTCGTCGCCGTACCGGTCTTCCATGTACTTTTTCAGGAAGCGGAATGCGAGCGCGGGCTCGGTCGTCTTGCCGGACTTCGAGATGACATTGACCATCACTTCTTTGCCGTCGAGGTGGTCGAGCAGCTGCTTCAAGTATTCCCCGCTCACGTGATGCCCAGCGAATAAAATCTCGGTCCCGTTATCTTCTTGGCTGAAATACGGCGATAATGCGCTCAGCACGGCCTTCGCGCCCAGATAAGATCCGCCGATCCCGATGACGACGAGGACATCCGCCTTATCGCGGATCGCATCCGCCGTCTTCTGGATCCGTCCGAGCAGCTCCGGGTCGATCGTGCTCGGCCAGTCCAGCCAGCCGAGGAAGTCGGAGCCTTTCCCGGTTTTATGGTAGAGGCGATCATGGATCTCCTGGAGTTCATTCTTTTTCGTGTCTGTCAGCACCGATTCCATCGTGCCTGAAAACGTGAAATCAATCATGCGATCACTCCTTTCTTATATTCCATGATTGATTTTACCATACCGGGAACCCGCCAGGACAGCCGCGGGCGGAGCATCCGCGTTATCAGGCTTTCCGTTCCTGGGCTTCCAGAAAGACGGCCGCGAACGTCTGCGCGGCTAGCACCATCGCCGGTTCATGGAAGTCGAACTTCTCGTGGTGATGCGGCCAGGATGTCTCCGTGCCGGGCGGTTTCGCGCCGACAAAGAAAAACGCGCCCGGCCGGTGCTGAGTATAGTAGGCGAAATCCTCGACCGGCATGATGGGCTCGATATCGGTGTATCGGCTGCCGGCTGCCTGACGCACCGTCTCCATTTGTTCCGGATGGTTATAAAGCGAGTCATAGCCCTGTTCGACCGCGACGTCAGCAGTACAGCCGAGGCCTTCCGCCACCGACGCCGCTGTCGCCTTCAGCCGTCTCCGCGCAAGTTTCCGGAGTTCCGGGTCGAACACCCGGATGGTCCCTTCCATGACCGCGCGCTCCGGGATGACATTATCCGCTTCTCCGGCGTGGAACTTGCCGACAGACACGACGAGCGATTTCAATGGATCGGCATGCCGGCTGACGATGGCCTGCAGCGCGACCATAATATGGCTCGCCGCCAGGATCGGATCCGCGCCGAGATGCGGTTCCGCCCCGTGGGTGCCTGAACCGTTCACCGTAATGGTGAAAGTGTCCTCCGCCGCCTGCAGATAGCCGTCCCGTCCGTAAATAAACCCGGCTTCGAGCTGCGACTGCACGTGCGCTCCGTATACCTCGTCGACGCCGTCCAGGCAGCCGTCGGCGATCATGGCCCGCGAGCCGCCGGGCGGAGCTTCTTCCCCGAATTGATGGATAAGGATGACGTTACCGGACAGTTCATCCTTCATTTCGTTCATCGCTTCCGCAAAAACGAGCAACGCCGCGGTATGGCCGTCATGGCCGCACGCATGCATCACGCCGGGGACGGTCGACTTGTACGGCACATCCTTCGCGTCCTGGATCGGCAGCGCATCGAAATCCGCCCGGAAGGCGATCGTCTTTCCCGGTTTCCCGCCCCGGATCGTCCCGACGACACCCCGCCCGCCGACGCCGCGGCGCACTTCGATCCCGAGCTTCTCCAAGTAGGCCGCGATGAATTCCGGCGTCTCCGATTCCTGGTGGGACAGTTCCGGGTGCATATGCAAGTGACGCCGGATGCCGGTCATTTCCTGAAAACCGGTTTCGATCCGGCGGTGAATTTTTTCCTTCAGCATGGCGATCCCTCCTTCATTCCATAAAGATAACACGTTTTTACCCGAAATTTCTGTATACTGGGAGATGAATCGGCAAAAAAGAGGGGGAGAGAACATGGACATCATCGACTTACATTGCGATGCGCTTCTGAAGCTCGCGGACGCGAAAGGGGAGCTCGATTACCGGAACGCGCAGGAACTCCAGACCAATAAAACCCGCCTGCAGCAAGGAGGGGTGCGGGTCCAGTGCTTCGCCGTCTTCATCCGGCCGCAAATGAAAGCGGAGGAGAAGTTCCAGGCGGCGCTTGATCAGGTGCACTATTTCCACACGGAAATCCTCGACAAAAACCCCGATATGAAGCACATCCGGGAATGGCGCGACTTCGCTTCCCTGGAGGACGGGGAAATCGGGGCGATGCTGACGCTTGAAGGGGTGGATGCAATCGGCAACGACCTGCACAAACTGAGCATCCTCCACCAGCTCGGCGTGCGGTCGGTCGGCCTGACGTGGAACAATGCGAACCTCGCCGCGGACGGCGCAGGCGAACCGCGCGGAGGCGGGCTGACCCGATTCGGCAAGGAAGTCGTCGGATTCCTGAACGACAACCGGATGCTGACGGACGTCTCCCATTTAAGCGTGGATGCGTTCTGGGATGTCATGGAATTGGCGGATCATCCGATCGCGAGCCATTCGAACGCCCGCGCGCTGTGCGATCATCCGCGGAACCTGGACGATGAACAGGTGAGCGCGATGTTCGAAAAAGGCGGCCGGATCCACGTCGTCTACTGCCCGCCGTTCGTGAAAGCGGATGGGGATGCGGCGATCAGCGATGTGATCCGCCACATCGACCACTTGTGCAGCCTCGGCGGCAAAAAGCAGATCGGGCTCGGCTCCGATTTCGATGGCATCGCGACGTTCGTCGAAGGACTTGAAGATGCGTCGCGCCATCCGAATCTCATCAATGAGCTCTTGAAGCGTTACTCCGAGGAGGATGTGAGAGGGTTTGCGTCGCGGAACTTCCTGGATTATGTGGAAGGGAAGTTCTATTAAGAGCGGCAATGAGTATTACCAAAAGTGGTCCCGTTACTGCCAACTGGCTGAAAAGTGCCTAAGTTCCGGTGAAACATGCACACCATACATCGGTAAAAACCAAAACCCCCGCCGGTCATCCCGGGCGGGGGTTCATCGTTGCTTACTTATCCTTTTCCTGTTCGCGCTCTTTTTTCTTATCCATCATCCGGTGCGTTTTGTCGACCGTCGCGCTGGAGGAAATGGTGTCTTCCTTCGAAGGGTCATGTTTCACGTCTTCATTTTCAAGAATCGGTGATTCGTTGCGCCCGCCGACCATGTCGCTCTGGTCGAACAGCGCGTCGATTTTCTCGTCATCATCCGTCCAGGCGACATCGCGGTCATACGCCGCGTCCGCCACCGTCTGCTTATTCTCGGAACCTTCCATTTTCCGCATCTTTTTCTGGCGTTCGGCATTGCCGCCTTCGCTCGTGCGGCCTGTGCCTTCTTCGCGTTCCGCAAGTTCATCCTTCCGGTAACTGCGCTCCTGGCTGTCCTGATCGACCGGACTGCTGCCGAACCACTTCTTATCGCGTGCCTGATCCTTGTCTTTCATGTTGATTCACCTCTCCGGCATTTGACGTCTTACTTAGTATTTGACCGTTTTCGGGCGGAATTAAACCCGAGGCGGGCCGCCATCCAGTTTCACACCGATGAACTTGAGCTCGAGCATCTCGTCGACGGCGTATTTCACGCCTTCCCGTCCGATCCCGCTCTGCTTCACGCCGCCGTACGGGTAGTTATCCTGGCGGTACGTCGACGCGTCGTTGATCCAGACGCCGCCGCTTTCAATGCGGTCCGCCACCCGGAAGGCGCGGTCGATATTCTTCGTGAAAACCGCCGCCTGCAGGCCGTAGATGGAATCGTTTGCGCGCCGGACCGCTTCATCTTCCGTCCCGAAGGGAATGACGGCGAGAATCGGTGCGAACACTTCCTTTTGAACGACGTGCATATCGTCCGTCACATCCGTCAGAATGACCGGCGGCAGCATCGCACCGCTCCGTTCGCCTTTCAGCGCCGCTTTCGCCCCTTTGGACAGCGCGCTTTCCACCCATTCTTCCGCGCGTTTCGCTTCATCTTCCGTGATCATCGGCCCGATATCGACCGACGCATCCGCCGGATCGCCGATTTTAAGGTTATTGGCGAGGCGCACCAGCTCATCCGTGAACGAATCAAAGATGTCCCGATGCACGTAAATGCGCTGCGCTGAAATGCACGTCTGGCCCGAATAGCCGAAGCCGCCGGCGACGATGCGTTCCGCTGCATCTTTCCAGTCCGCATCCTCGAAGACGATGTTCGGTGAATTGGAGCCGAGTTCGAGCGTGACTTTCTTGAAGCCGGCCGCTTTCTGGATGCTTTTGCCGACCGGGACGCTGCCAGTGAATGAAATCTTCGCCACTTTTTCGTGTTCGACGAGCGGCGTGCCGATTTCCGAGCCGGTCCCGATGATGAGGTGCAGCGCGTCTTCCGGCATACCCGCTTCATGCAGCAGTTTGACGAGCTTGTAGCCGGTCACCGGCGTTTTCTCGGCCGGTTTGAAAACGATCGTATTCCCCGCGGCGATCGCCGGGGCGAGCTTATGCAGCGACAAATTCAGCGGAAAGTTGAACGGCGTGATGGCGCCGACGACGCCGAGCGGGGTCTTCTTCACGAACCCGAGCCGGTTGTCACCGCCGATCGCCGCATCCATCGGCACAACTTCTCCGCCGATCTTCTTCGCTTCTTCCGCCGCATAGAGGAGCAGCTGTTTCGAACGCTCCACTTCCTTGCGCGCCTGTTTGACCGGCTTGCCGGATTCCGCTGTGATCGACTGCTGGAACTCATCTTCGCGCTCCCCGAGCAGCCGGGCCGCTTTGCGGAGAATGTCCGCCCGTTCGTGGGCGGGCATCGCTTTCATCTTGTTTTCAAATGCTTTGTGCGCAGCTTCGACCGCCTCATTCAGGTCATCCGCGGTGGACAGCGCCAGCGTGGCGACCGTCGAGCCGTCGAACGGATTCTTCACTTCGTGGGTGGTGCGGCTTTTTTCATTGCGTTCCTTACCGCTGATAATTGAACCGATAATCATCGCACATCCTCCTAACAAAGAATTTCGCCGAGTTTCTGCGTCAGTTTCACGTTCTCGCTGTAATCCACCGGGCAGTCGATCAGCACGGGTCTATTCAGCGAAACCGCCCGCTCCAGCGTTTCGCGGAGCTCGGAGGAATCCGTCACTTCCATGCCTTCAAACCCGTACGCCTGCGCCAGTTTAATAAAATCGGGATTGCCGAACTTGATGTTCGACGGGCGGCCGAACTCATTCTGCTGCTTCCATTCGATCAGCCCGTAGCCGCCATCCCGCCAAAGCAGGATGACAATCGGCAGACCAAGGCGGACGGCCGTTTCCATCTCCGCACTCGTCATCTGGAAGGCGCCGTCCCCGACGACCGCCACGACGGTGCGTTCGGGATGGGCCAGTTTCGCGGCGATCGCACCGGGCACGGCGACGCCCATCGAAGCGAGTCCGTTCGAGATGAGGCACGTCTCCGGCTCATCGCAATGGTACATGCGGGCCATCCACATCTTGTGCGCGCCGACATCCGAAATGGCGATATCCCGCTCGCGGAGCACGCTCCGCAGATCATGCACGATTTTCTGCGGCTTCACCGGAAAATGGCTTCCGCCCTCGAACTGTTCCAGTTCATCCAGCGCTTCCCGCCGCACATCGGCGATCCAGCTGTTGTCCCGTGTCCGGCGTTCCGCAGCTTCCGTCAGTTTCCGGAGATTCGCTCCGATGTTGCCGGTGACGTTCAGCCTGACCGGATAATGGGCATCCGTCTCCGCTTCGTCCGTATGGATATGGAGCACATCCAATCGCTTGTCGGGATTCCACCGCTCCGGCGGGTATTCGACCATGTCGAAACCGACAGCGATGACGAGATCCGCTTTCGCAAACCCGCACGTAATGTAATCCTTTCCGCCGATGCCCGCTGACAGCAGGCTGTGGCGGTCTTTCCGCGACACCGTGCCTTTACCCATGAACGACTGCACAGCCGGCAGGTCCAGGACATCGATGAATTCGCGGAGTGCCTCCGAAGCGCCTCCGCGCGCCACACCATCACCTGACAGGATAAGGGGGTGTTCGGCTTCTCCGATCAGCTGCAGCGCTTGGGCGATCACGCTGTCGGCCGTTGCCGATTCCGCGTGGCCGATGACCGGCAGCACATCTGCGTCCGTCTCCATCGCCGCTACATCTTCCGGCAGTTCCAGGTGGACGGCGCCCTGTCGCTCGCGCGTCGCCGTGTGGAACGCCTTGCGCACCGCTTCAGGGATGACGTCCGGCGACTTGATCTGCGTATTCCACTTCGTCACCGGCCCATATACGTTCTCCATGTCATAATACTGATGCGACTCCTTGTGCTGACGGCCGAGTCCCGCCTGGCCCGTGATCGCGACAACCGGATTAAAATCCATGTTCGCATTCGCCACGCCCGTCAGCAGATTCGTCGCGCCGGGCCCGAGCGTAGCCAGGCAGACACCGGGCTTGCCCGTCAGCCGGCCATAGGTCCCGGCCATGAATGCGGCGCTCGTCTCATGGCGCGTGACGATGAACTCGATGTCCGAATCGAGCAGCGCATCCATCACATCCAAATTCTCTTCTCCGGGGACGCCGAATATGTATTCGACTCCCTCATTCTCCAGGCACTTCACCAATAACTCAGCAGCTCTCATACTTCGCCTCCTCGACTGGTGGGATCAAAAACCTCTATCTTTATTGTTTTTCACTGTTCAGGCAGAGATAAACCACCCGGCAGCGGGTGAAAAAGAATAAATTTCCGCTCTTTTCCCCCACATGGTGGCGGAAAAATGCGTTTTTTTGTTTTGGCTATATGAAAAAAGAGTAAAAAATATTAGAATTATAAGACAAAGGGTGCCAGGCACCGGTGCAGCGTCCCCGGTGAGGCTACAGAGAGAGCACGGACAGACGGACAGACAGACAGAGAAAAAGGGGTGTCACAACTTGACTTCAGCTGAATTGTGGAGAGCATTGCTGGTGAGGGCCGGAACATCCGGCTACGAAATTCATACGCGGCCGCGCATCAGCATCAAGCCGAGGTGGTTCTGGGTCAGTGTCGTCGGGGATACGCTGTTCATCGACAATGCCCAGCAGCATGTGCCGAGCGTCAGGCTGTCACGCGCGAGGCGCATCTCGTTCAAGGATTTCGATTACGTATACGGCTGTTACGTCCGGCATAAGGGGAATGCCGCCAAGGCGAAGCGGGAAGCCGTAAAAAAGTCACGGAACACGATCTACATCGTCGCGATGATTGAAGAAGCGAACAGCCATTACCGCGCGGTGACATGAACCGGAAGGGGGATCACATGAAAAAACTCGGCATCATCGGCGGGACAGGGCCCGAATCGACCATCGATTATTACCGGGACGTCATCGCCGGCTGGCAGGCGAGAGAAGGCACAAGAGATGAACTGCCCGAATTTTTCATTTACAGTATAAACATGTACAAAATCTTTCAGCTCCTCGAAGCGGACAAGTCCGGCGAACTGGCGGATTACCTGGCGGAAGCGGCGGATGCTCTCCGGCGGGCGGGTGCGGATTTCGCGGTCATGGCGGCGAACACGCCGCACATCGTCTTCGGCGAAGTGCAGGCGAAAGCGTCCATACCGCTCATCAGCATCGTCGAGGCGGCGCGCGATGAAGCGCAGCGCCTCGGGCTCGGCAAAGTTGCGCTCCTCGGGACGAAATTCACGATGGAGAATGACTTCTTTAAAATTCCGTTCCATGAAGCGGGGACCGACGTTATCGTGCCGGATGAAGAACAGCAGCGCTACATACATGAAAAGACACTCGCCGAACTCGAAAAAGGGATCGTCGAACCGGACACAAAAGCGGAATTCATCCGGATTGCGGAAGGCCTGATCAGGGAGGGCGGTGCAGAAGGCATCGTTCTCGGCTGCACGGAATTTCCGATGATCCTGAAACCGGAGGATCTGCCGGTTCCGCTGCTGAACACTGCTGAAATCCATATCGGCCGGATCGTCGGGCGGATGCGGGAGGATGACTGAAGCGGGGAGGAAGCAGGAATGGATATCATGGAGATCATCAAAAACCGGCGGAGCAACGGGCTCGTCACGGACGAAGCGGTGCCGGAGGAACTGATCCAAAAAGTGCTGGAAGCGGGCACTTGGGCGCCGAGCCACCACCGGACGGAGCCGTGGCGCTTTTTTGTGCTGACAGGAGACGGCCGAAAGCCGCTGGGTGAGACGCTCGCGAAGATCCAGGCGGCGAAAATGGAAGATCCGGAAAGCGAGACGAATCAGAAGAAACTGGAAGCGACGAAGCAGAAGCCGTACCGGGCGCCGGTCGTCATCGCGGTCGCCGTCGAACCGAGCGATAACCCGAAAGTGATCGAACAGGAAGAGCACGGGGCCGTGTACGCGGCCATCCAGAATATGCTGCTCGCAGCGCATGAACTGGGCCTCGGCACTTACTGGCGGACCGGCGCCCCGGCGTATGACCCGGAGATGCGCAAATTGTTCGGACTGTCGGACAAAGGCGAAGTGCTCGGTTTCGTCTATGTCGGTTATCCGAAGAAAGAACTGCCGGAAGGCAAGCGGAAGCCCGTGGCGGACGTCACGAAGTGGATCCGGGACGAACAGGATTTCAAGGAACTGTGATGAATGAAAAAGGCGCAGGGCTGACAGGAGCCTTGTGCCTTTTTCCGCGGTATAATGGAATCAACCACAATCGAAGGAGTGATCCGCATGTCCTCGAAGTTCCGCTGCATTGTCGTCGGGTACGATGGGTCGGATTGCAGCAAAAAGGCACTGGAAATGGCAGCATCTGTCGCCGGGGAAGAGCCGAAATCGGAAATCAGCATCGTTTCCGTCCTTGCGCCGTCTGTGATGTACTATCCCGCCATCGCCAATCCGGAGAATGTCGAGAAGGAACGGAAGGAACGGGCAGCGAGAATGCTGAAGGAAGCGGAAGAGCATCTCGGGCCGGGGCACGCAGTGAAGCAAGTGGAGCTGCTGCAGGGCAATCCCGCGAAAGAGATCGTCCGCTACGCCGAAGACAACGGCTGTGACCTCATCGTGGTCGGCAGCCGGGGACTGAGCGGCATCAAGGAATTCTACTTGGGCAGCACGAGCCACAACGTCGCACAGAAAGCGAAAATGCCGGTGCTGATCGTAAAGTGAACAACTTTTGAAAGCACGTCACCGGTATAGCGGATCGAACGCCGCCGATCAGCCGATCGGCGGCATTTTCATCCGCATATCCGCACTCCATGTTTTCGCGACATGACCGGCTGAGTAAGATCCGCTTTCATCAGCGCCATTCTGAACGCGGACCAATCCGGAACAAAAGGGGGAAAACCGGCATGATGTCAACCGGTCAGGAAACACAAACTATTTATGCGCCGCCGAAGCATATCGTTTCGGCCGCCGCAGTCGTATTGAACGGACAAGGGGAGCTGCTGCTCATCAAAGGCCCGCGCAGAGGATGGGAGATGCCGGGCGGACAAGTGGAAGAAGGGGAATCCCTGAAAGAAGCGGCCATCCGGGAAACGAAGGAAGAAAGTGGCATCGACATCGAGATCGTGAAATTCTGCGGCATTTTCCAGAATGTCGGCCGGTCGATCTGCAATACGCTGTTTTTGGCGAAAGCGGTGGGCGGCATGCCGACACCTTCCGAGGAAAGCCTCGAAGTGGGATTTTTTCCGGTCGAGACCGCGCTGGAAATGGTGACATGGAAAAATTTCAGGGAGCGGATCGAAGCCTGCCTGGACGAACATGCCCAGCCATTTCTGGAAGAGTTCGGAAACGAAAAAACCGGCTGATCCGGTATCAGCCGTCCAAAAAACCAGGCACAGCCGTTCCAGTGCCTGGTTTTCGTTTGCCGTTTTATATTCAATTCGCGATTTTGCTGCCGGCGTCCTTCAGACTGGCGAAAAAGAGGTCGTCATCGGTATCGGAAGGCATGAGCTGGAGCAGGCCGCGCCGGTGGGCGATTTTGACGAGATGGATCACTTTCGAGAACTTCCATTTTCCGCTGTTCTGACAGAAACAGGCGAACCCTTTCAGACTGATCCGGATCTTCTGGATTTTCGCTTTCTTGTACAGGGAGCTTCCCTGGAGGAACAGAAGGACTTCTTCTGCTTCATTGGCTTCATCCGTCGTGTAGGAAATCGTTTCCGCTTCCTTCAGCACTTCCTGCGAGAAGGAAGCTTCTTTTATTCCGAACAGGTCTTCCAGCTCAAGGACGGCATCGGCGAATTTCGGAAGGGCGTCGTTCGTCCCGCCGGCGGTGCAGATCAGCAGCGCCTGTTTGCCGGCATTGCGGATTTCTTGGAGAAGGGGCGCGAAATCCCGGTCGTTTGTGATAAGGGCATAGACGTCGGCGGCCGGCTGGCTGAGGTCTTTCATCACGTCGATGGTGATCTGGACATCCGTCGTGCTTTTCGTGCCGACGGAACAGTGCTTCGGTTCGACGCCTGCCGAAGTCAGCCACCCCTGTTCGCGCTGGGATTGGAAAAAGGGGCTGTCGAAATTGGCATAGCCCTTTATGGAAACGATGGTGAACTGTTTTTCGAGTTTGTGGCGCAGCCGTTCAAAAAAATTGACGTAGCGCACTTCTTTTCCCGTATGTTCCGGGAACGTGCTGGCGAGATTCTCATAATCCATGAAAATCTTCAGCCGCGGTTTCGGGTTGGTCAGCTGGTTAAGCATTCATTCAAATCCTCCTTGTGCAATCCTCTGTATTATTCATCGGTCCGGCTGCCGGATCCATACAGCCGCTGACGGAAATTCAAGCGTTTCTATTCCTGTTCCCTTCCTGCCGCTCTCCATAAACCTTCAGGCACCTCCGCCTTTCCGGTGCGGCTGTGATGCATCGCACAGCGAACGGGGGAAAAGGATGGTACGATTGAGGGTTTCCCCCTAATGTGCCGGGCGGCCGCATCCAGTATGATAAAGACAGAATCAGCCGGGATGCCGGAGGAAAGCGGGGGAAAGGCAAATGGTCACGATCTGTCCGGTAAGTAAATTGCACACGGAGCCGTCGCGCAACACGGATGTGTTTTCAGAGAAAAGTCTTACGCAGCTGGAGGCCTTGATGAATCACCAGAACTTCAGTAAAGGAGAGACGGTCTTTTCAGAAGGCGACCGGATGGACCGCCTGTATTTCGTCAAATCCGGGATGGTCCGGCTGACGAAATCGACCGATGAAGGGCACACCTTGTCATTCTACCATTTCCGCACCGGCGACTTGATCGGCCAGCTGGAAGGCGCCGGCCACACTTCAAGCTTCACCGCTGAAACCCTGACCGGCTGCCGGATCGGCATCATCCGCCGGCGTGACCTGGAGGAAGCCATCCGCAGGAACGGCGACCTTGCCATCGATTTCATGCGCTGGCTCAGCTTCATGAACCACTTTACGCAGACGAAGCTCCGCGATCTCATGTTCTTCGGGAAAAACGGTGCGCTCGCCTCGACCCTGCTCCGGATCGCCAACACATACGGGGTTCCGGAGGACGGAAAAATCCGTTTTACGATGAAGTTCACGAACGCCGAAATCGCCGACATGATCGGCGCCACCCGCGAAACGGTCAACCGGCTGCTGACGCAGTTCAAGAAGGACGGCATCATCGGCTACGAAAACGGCTCGATCGTCATCACGGACAGAGAGGCGCTGAAAAGCATCTGCCACTGTGAAAACTGTCCGCTCAGCGTCTGCCGGCTGTAAACACAAAAAAACCGCAGCTCCCCTTGTTTGGCGAGGGGGTGCTGCGGTTTTTCAGCTCAAAAAGTCGCCAGAGGGGTTCTCCCGTTTGGCTACGGTTTTCCATTTTTCCGCGTCTTTCTTTGTATGGAAAGACATATTTTCAGAAAGCGAATAGGTTTTAAGGAATTCAAGGAACAAAGCGGCGGCTTTAGAGTGGAAATCAGACTTATGGGTCACATAGTAAAAGCTGCTTTTATTCGTATAATCTTTTAAATTCACGGACCCCAGCGTGCCGGACTGGATATCTTTTTTAACGACGAATCTTGAGAGATAGGAGATGCCCAGTCCCAAGGCAACCGACTCTTTTATCGTCTGGGAACTGCCGAAACTCATAATTTTCTTAGGCGCGATTCCGAGCTGGGAGAAAAGCTTTTCTGTCACTTCCCGGGTGCCGGAACCGGACTCCCGGATGATCCACGTCTCCGCTTCCAAAATCTCCAGGTCGACGGCTTTATTTTTGATGAGCGGATGATTCGGTTCGGCCACAATGACCATTTGGTCCTGGGAAAACAAGTTGATGTTGACATCGAGATCCGATACCTCCCCTTCGACAATAAACCCGATGTCCAGCTCTTGCCGATGGATTTTCTTAGCGATGATTTCAGAATTCTGAATGGTGATATCCGGGATGATTCCCGGGTGTTTTTTATTGAACGCGTAAATAATGCTGGGCAGGAAATACTCTCCGAATGTATAGGCGGCACCGATGGAAAGGGGTGTGTGGAGAGAAGGGTCTGTTTCTTTCACAACGTAATACATATGCTCGTATTTAATCAGGATCTCTTTGGCATGGGTGTAGAGAATCTGCCCGGCTTCGGTAAGCTGAACATATTTATTCGTCCGGTCAAAAAGCTTCACCCCCATCTTTTTCTCCAGTGATTTTAAACTGAGACTGACCGCTGAGGGGGTCATATGGAGCAGTTCCCCCGCTCTCGTGAAGTTCTTCTGCTCCGCAATCGTTACAAAAATTTCTAATTTCTGATCCATGTCTTCACCCGTTTCTATGCGTTAAATATAATTAATCATAACATTAAATATAATTAATTTTACTTGTTATTAAAAGTTTCGTAAAATTTCAACTAATATAAATTCCTGGCTGGCTAAAGTCGACAGGAGAGACGGCCAAAAAAGAAAAGGGGTGAATCATCAACAGCTGCTGTCCGTCCGGGTCCGCGCTGGAAACTAATCGGAACAGCTGAAATAGCGATGGCAAAGCTCCTAATACATATCAGGCGGTACGAATAAAAACGGCGGGAAACTGAAAGATGATGAATTTTTCAAGATTGGATAAAACGGCTCCACATCATCATGCTGATCACTTGAGGGGGAAATGAAAATGAAAAGAAAAATTGGGAAATCCATAGGAATAGCAGGCACAATGATGCTGGCAGCGGCCATGCTGGCAGGTTGCGGAGAAGCTGAAGGGGCTGCTGAAGAATACCCCGAACGAGAGATAGAACTGACCATTCCCTGGTCTCCGGGCGGCGGCAGTGATATCGAAGGCAGAATCGTGGCGGAACATGCCGAGAAAAATATCGATACCTCGTTCGTCATCGTCAATCTGCCGGGTGTCGGCGGTACGGTAGGGCTTGAGGAGTTGGCGGAAAAAGAAGCGAACGGCTACAATATCGGCCAGATCCACGAAGGGCTGCTCGTCGCTCATCATACCGGCATTACAGAGATCAATTATGACACGTTCGAGCCGATCGCCTCCATGTCCTCTTCCGATCAGATTCTCGCGGTATCAAGTGATTTAGGTGTGGATACATTGGAAGAGTTCGTGGAATACGGCCAGAGCAACGAAGTGCGGTTCGGCGGTACCGTGGCCGGGATTCCGAGGGTATGGGTCGAACAGCTGGGCAGAAGCCTCGATATCAATTACAACCTTGTGGGATATGAAGGATTGTCTGAAGCGATCCAAGCGCTCGCGGGCGGCCACATTGATGCGGCGATCGTCGATTATGCATCTGCCCGGGATTTTGTTGAAGCTGGTCACATGAAGTTCCTTGCAATCGGTACAGAAGAACGGTCGGAAAGCCTTCCTGATCTCCCGACATTTACCGAAAAGGGATACGACATCACACTAAGTGTGGTCAGAGGTTACGTAGCGCCTGAAGGCACACCGCAAGAAGCGATCGACGTGCTGGCTGAAACATTTGAAGAAACCGCGAATGATCCGGAATTCGTAGAAGCGATCAGAAACGTGGGATCTGAGGTCAATTTCATGGGTCCTGAAGAGTACCGTGAATACCTGGATAAGCAAGACGCCATTATCGAGGAAATCTCGGCGGATATCGCAGAATAATCCTGCGGATACAGAAGCGTTCCGTCGCTTCCTTAGCAGAGGAGGGGCCGCAGAGGGCTCCTCTTTCTTTCATACAGGACAGACTATCCAAAAGTGCATTCGGAGGGACTTCAGTGGGAGAATTAGTGATCGGCATCATTTTAATAATTATCAGCATCACCTTTTATGTAACGGCCGGCGGTTTTCCCGCCTTAAGCGATGCGCCTCTTCAGGCGGGATCGTTCCCTCAGTTCATCGCGGTGCTGCTGGGTTTCCTTTCCCTCATTTTCGTGCTGATCAAGGCGAAAGAGCTGGCTGGCAGAAAATCGGGAAGTACTCAGGAGAGCATGGGAGATAAAATCCGTCATTTCTACGAGGAACACAGACTGGTCCTCATTACGCTCGTCAGTCTCGTTCTTTATATCATTCTAATGCAGTTGATCGGGTTCGTCATCACGACGATCGTGTTCATCGTGGTCACCGGTTATATCATCGGTCCGAAAAAGAAAAAGGACCTCCTCATCCTGTCGGCCGTGGCGGTCGTCGTCACGCTGAGCGCGTTCTTTTTCTTTGAAAATGTATTGTACGTCAGATTTCCATCGGGGCTGCTGTTCTAGCGGCAGACAGGAGGTACTGGAATGCTGGATTTGTTATTGCTCGGCATGACTGAGCTGCTTCATATCAAACTGCTGTTCATTATTTTACTTGGCGTCATCGTCGGAATCCTGGCAGGGCTCATCCCGGGTTTCACGGTCACAATGGCCATCGTCCTCACACTTCCGCTTACATTCGGAATGGAGCCGGTAGCCGGTGTGGCCGCGATGATCGGGGTATTCGTAGGCGGAATGTCCGGCGGCCTCATCAGTGCTGCGCTTCTGGGCATACCGGGCACGCCCTCGTCGGTGGCGACGACGTTCGATGCGTTCCCGATGTCCCAGAACGGGGAACCGGGTAAAGCCCTTTCCATCGGCATATGGGCCTCATTTTTGAGCTCCATCGTCAGTTTTTTCATCCTGATTTCAATCGCTCCGCAAATCGCGGATTTCGCTTTACTGCTGGGACCGTGGGAAATGTTCTCCCTGATTGTCGTGTCACTGACAATCATCGCCAGCGTGACCGGGGATTCCATCATTAAAGGGCTTATCACGGGCGCATTCGGACTCCTGATTTCCACAGTCGGAGCAGATCCCATCATCGGCATCCCGCGTTTTTCGTTCGGTCTGGATACGCTGCGGGCCGGTATCCCGTTCCTGGTCGTGCTGATCGGCATGTTCGCCATTTCCCGTCTTTTCCAGTCGCTGGAGAATAAAGAAATGGTGCAGGACAAACAAAGACGGCAGGAGGAAAAACTGAAGGAAGTCAAATTCATCCTCCAGCCGCTGAAAACAATGAAAACCGTTATGAAGAAACCCGGCACACTGGTAGGCTCTTCCGCCATCGGCTCCATTATCGGTGCAATACCGGGAGCAGGCGGCAGCATCGCCAACATCGTCGCATACGACCAGGCAAAAAAGTGGTCGAAAAATCCGGAAAAGTTCGGGACCGGCTGTGAAGAGGGCGTCATCGCCTCCGAAGCCGGCAACAACTCAACGGTTGGCGGGGACCTGATTCCGACGATTGCCTTAGGAATCCCCGGTTCCGCGGTGACGGCTGTTTTGCTTTCCGCACTGATGGTGCACGGCATCACCCCGGGTCCGCTTTTGATTGTCAATGAACCAAGTGTCGTCGGCGGCATTTTTTCCGCCTTCCTCATCGCTTCGTTCTGGATGCTGATCACCCAGTTTGTCGGAATCCGATATTTTGTCAAAGTGACGCAAGTGCCTGTGCACATGCTGGTCCCGATTATCCTGGTCCTTTGCGTCATCGGTACATTCGTACTGAATAACCGGCTGACCGACCTGTACATCCTGTTGGCGATGGGAATCATTGGCTACCTGTTCGCAAAGTACGGCTTTTCACTTGCCCCTGCCATTATCGGTGTCATTTTAGGGCCGATTGCGGAAGTGAATCTGAGAAGGGCAGTCATGTCCGATCCGGACTGGACCCTCTTCTTCACCCGTCCGATTTCACTCATCTTCCTGGTGCTGGCTGTTCTGTCCATTCTCTTTACGGTCTGGCAGTCAGCTAAGTTGAAGCGCCGGTCGGCCGGAAGCCTTTAGATTGCCTGTTGCTTCCGTCCATACAGAAAGCCCCATCCGCCTGGCTGCGGATGGGGCTGTTTTTGTCAGCCGTTCAGGCTCTTCCGGACAAAATCCTCGAGCGGTGTTTCTTCGCCGATGAACTGCTTCAAGTCATCCGACGTCCGTGAGGTTTCCCCGTTCGCCACGTTTTCATAAATCGATGCGCTGAACAGCGCCATCCCTTCCGGAAGTCCGACCCGCTGCAGGTACTCGACCTGTTCGGCGAACGGCACAGTGCGGTGCTTCACGTCTTTTCCGCTCACCCGGCTCAGCACGTCGGCCAGTTCATCGAACGTCCATGTCTTGGACGAGACGAAATTGTAAGTCTGATTTTCGTGGCCGTCACCCGCGAGCACAGCCGCCGTCCCTTTCGCGAGATCGTCGCGCGTGACCGTGTTCAGCTTGCCGGCTCCCGTGTTCGTGATGATCTCACCGCTGTCGACGCTCGCCGCGAGATCCGCATTGACGAACACATCCGTATACAGCGAATTCCGGAGAAACGTATACGGAATCCCGGTCGTCCGGATGGCGTATTCCGTCGCGACGTGCAGCGGCGCGAGCGACAGCTCGGATTCATCCGCGAAGGCGATGCTCGTATAAAAGATGTGGCCGACACCGGCATCGCGCGCCGCCTTCACCGCATTGGCATGCTGGACGACCCGGAGCGGATCGTCGTAGGACGGGCTCGAAATGAGCAGAAGCTTATCCGCGCCTTCAAACGCATTCGGCAGCGTCGCCGGCTCGTCGTAGTCGCCGAAACGGATCTCAACGTCCGATCCGTTGAAAATGTCCCGCGCCTTGTCGATATCCCGTGCAATGGCAATGAGGTTCTCACCGGTGTTCCGTTCCTGCAGGTACTTGATGACCGCGCTGCCGAGCTGGCCGGTCGAGCCTGTAACGACAATGGACATCTGGAATCATCCTTTCTTTGATTGCTGGAGATCACTGCATCAGTTTTCCTTTTCCCTTTAGAAGGAAATAAAACACCGTGCGGGCTGAGCACCAGCCGATTCTCCTCTACTTGTCCGGTTCTTTTTCCAATGCATTGCTGATGATGCCGCGTATAAATTTCATCGTCCGTCCGAATGCCTCTTCACTCGTATAGTATCCCCGGTTATTCAAGAAGTTGACGAACATGCCAAGCCACAGCATATTCGTCATTTCATTCAGTTCGTCAGCCCTCTGTTCATCCAGCAAACCCTCCTGTACAAGCGGGATAAGTGAATAACGGCCTCGGTTCAACAAATTGCGGTCCATTAAAATCAGACGGAGTTCTTCCGGGACCGCGATGAGGTCTGAAGGATACATCTCATAGTAGTGTTTCAGCAGCTTTTCCGGATGATCGCCAAGGTCCATCAGGAAAACCGCCTGAAAAACATC